>JASJMB010000027.1:0-126970 GCA_037620085.1 Acidimicrobiales bacterium
AATGAGCAGCAGCTTCGAGAACCGTGAGCCCGTTCAGAGACAACACTCCAGCAACTCGAGAGAACAAACCGGGACGGTCGGGGCTAATGACAACAATCTGATCGTCAACTGTTTCAATAATTCGCCGCCGCTGGGCAAGAACATCACGCTGATGGGCAGTGGGAAAACCGGTGTCAGTCGCATCGGCAACAGAACCGCCTGAAAGGACATGCGAAACGCGATCTACCAGAACGCCGACGAGTTCCTCTTTCCACGAACCCCACGCAGCGGTACCCGTTGCAATGGAATCTGCTTCTGTGAGCGCATCGAGAAGTCGAAGACAAGTCAGCGTTCCAACCGATTCAGCAACGAAAGAAATTGTTCCGTCATCGGAAAGGTCTCGTCGGGTGGCGGTGTCGGGAAGCAGAAGATGATGGCGACACATTTGCTGAAGAATCAATGTGTCAGCTGCGTCGAATCCCATTCGGGGGGCAATCTCCGCAATCAGTTCAACGCCGACATCGGTGTGATCGCCCGGACGACCCTTCCCGATGTCATGCAGTAGCGCTCCAACTACCAGAAGGTCGGGTCGATCGACACGATCAACTAACGCAGCTGAATTCGCAGCGGTCTCGCATAAGTGCCGATCGATAGTGAAGCGGTGATAGGCGTTGCGCTGCGGACGGCACCGAATGACTGACCACTCTGGGAAGATCGGTTCCCACAAGCCCCGTTGGTCGAGAGTTTCCACTACCTGTACTGCTGGGCGACCCGCGAGAAAAAGTTCGACGAACAATCGGCGAGCTTCTTCTGACCATGGTGTGGTTAACGCCTTCGACGCTGCGAGTTGGTCGAGCGTTGTGCGCTCGATGCGAGAGTCATTTCGAGCAGCAGTTACCGCAACTCGGAGAATGAGATAGGGATCATTGGCTGGTTCCGCCCCAGCCGCCAGTGCGACAGAACCATCTCGAACAACCACACCGACGAGCGCTTCTTCGTCACGTCGCAACTTTCGTCGTGTCGGCCCATCGAGTGATGAACGCACGCGGAACCAAAGCTCGTCGCTCACCCATGCGATCGTTCGCGCTGCAGTCGATAGTGCCCGCATAAAGACATCGGCATCGTCGAAACCAAGAGCGGCAGCTACCGCATCTTGTTCCTCGAGCAAAAGAATGTCTGAGTGCCGACCAGTTCGTCGTTGCAGTTCAACACGCGCCGACAACACGACTTCATAAGCCTCGGCGATTACATCGTGGTCCCCTGCGAGGAGTGGTATTCCGGCTCGCTCAGCCCATCCGATGGCATGAACATCGCGTAATCCGCCGCGACCGTTCTTAAGATCGGGCTCTAGAAGAAACGCAACTTCTCCCGATTCGCTGTGGCGAGAGCAGACACGAAGATCCATCTCATCGAGCCAACGCTTTGCGCGCTTTTCCCAGAGTTCAGATCCTTTGGTTGCGAGTTCGTCAGCCAACCGTTTATCGCCAGCCAAATAACGAACCGACAAAATCGCTGTTGCGGTATCGAGATCATCAGACGCCAGCGTCAGCGTCTCTTTCACGGTTCGCACGGCATGACCCAATTTTATGCCCTGATCCCAAATCGGATACCAAACGCATTCGGCTAGATCAGAAACCTCGGTCTTCGGCTCGTAGAGCAAATACACGTCGATGTCGCTGCCTGGCGATAGTTCCGCTCGCCCGTATCCACCGACGGCAACAAGTGCGGCGCCTTGATCAGGTCCACCCGCCGCTTCCCACAACTGCACTAACCAAGCATCAAAGTGTTCGGAGAGCAACCCGCAGAATGCGACACCTCGATTACTGGTGTCTTCGAGCAACACCCTGCGATCAAGTTGAGGGGTCATAGTTGGAGCCAGGGAAAGTCACGGTATTAGACCGCTTCCTCGCCCAGCTCCCCGGTGCGAATACGGATGATCTTGTCGATTGATGAAATCCACACTTTGCCGTCGCCAATCTTGCCGGTTCGCGCCGCAGCGACGATGACCTCTGCTATCTCATCGGCAATTTCGTCAGGAACCACAGTTTCAATCTTGACTTTTGGCAGAAGATCGACCACGTATTCCGCACCGCGATAGATCTCTGTTTTCCCACCTTGGCGACCGAAACCTTTGACCTCGTCAACGGTCATGCCTTGAAGACCAGCAGCCTTCAAGGCATCTTTCACGTCATCAACTTTGTGGGGCTTGATGATTGCTGTCACAAGCTTCATAGGAGGAACCGTAGCCCTTTCAATCAGATTCGCCACTGATCAGCGACGAACGCGTTCACGTCTGATTCAGATTGAGGATCAGAGTCGATCCATGCTGCCTGTGCTGCCGAAGCTGTACGCAGTCTCTGCGTGCTGGCTGTAGTCGAGACCTTCGTTTTCTTCCTCTTCGGTCACTCGCATGCCAATTGCTTTATCAATCGCCTTTGCGATGATGAACGACACGACGAATGAGAACACGAGCGTTGCTGCCGATGCCACGAATTGGTACCAGAGCAACTTCGCATCGCCGCCGACAAAGAGCCCTTCATTCTTCACCAGAGGGTTGATTGTGGCGTCAGCGAAGAATCCGAGCAGCAGAGCTCCGACCAGTCCGCCGACGAGGTGCACACCAACGACATCGAGACTGTCGTCGTAGCCAAACTTGAACTTGAGTTGGATGGCAAAGACACACAACACGCCTGCAGCAAGACCAATGAGGATCGGTGCCATGCCGCCGACGAATCCCGCACATGGTGTGATGGCAACGAGGCCTGCAACTGCCCCGGATGCAGCGCCGAGTGTTGTGGGCTTCCCGTCCTTGATGCGTTCGAACAGCGACCAACCGATCATGCCTGCCGACGCAGCAAGGAACGTGTTCATAAGTGCCGTTGCGGCGATGCCATTTGCGCCAAGCGCGGAACCGGCATTGAAGCCAAACCATCCAAACCACAAAATGCCCGTGCCAAGAAGGGTGAATGGCAGGTTGTGTGGATGCATGCCTTCACGCGGCCAACCCTTGCGCTTTCCCAGGACAAGAACCACAGCAAGTGCAGCAGCACCGGCATTGATGTGCACAACGGCACCACCAGCAAAGTCGAGTGCGCCGAGCTTCGCGAGCCACCCGCCACCAAACACCCAGTGAGCAACCGGCGCGTACACAAGCACGAGCCAAAGGGCAATGAAAATCACGTATGCCTTGAACTTAAATCGGTCAGCAGTTGCGCCGGTGATGAGCGCGGGAGTGATGACAGCGAAGGTCATCTGGTATGCGCAGAACAACACAAATGGAATCGTGAGAGCGAATGCTTCGCTGCCCGTGGTCGCGTTGATGTTGCGCATCCACGCAAAATCGAAGTTGCCGATGAACCCGCCATCGCCAAAGTTGCCAAACGCCAACGAGAAGGCGATGGTCACCCACAGGATCGCCATCAGGCCCATGGCAAAGAAGTTCTGCATCAGCATGCCGAGCATGTTTTTGGCCCGAACCATGCCGCCATAGAAGAACGCCAGTCCCGGTGTCATAAAGAGCACCAAGCCTGTTGAGATCAGCATCCACGCGGTATCGCCACTGTCAATCACGAAGAACCCCTTCATCACAGAGACGCCAGTAAGGCGCCACATGTCCGAAAGGATCGCGTCAGGTTGTTTCTTGACCGTTCCTCAATTGTTTCGGTTCTGTAAACAAAACCTTCCCTTCGCCTGACGCTTGCTAGCGCTGCCCGGCCGCCCGGCGTCTCGCCAAGAAAACATGGGCTTTCGCCGCGCCCCAAACCAAGCCGGGTTCATGAAGGGCTGGGTCGAGATCACCAAACGAGGACGGGGTGAGGTCGTAGTCGTCGTCAGGGAACATCGCTTTCGCTGACTCGTCTCGAGCAGCCGCCCTGACGCCCAAATCCCGCAAAACCTGTGTGGGCCAGCGAACCGCGCTGCGGAGCAGCTCAAGAGGACCTAGACGCTGCTCGTCGATATCTAAGGCAAGAAGCGCTCGCACGCGAGGAGCGATCTCGCCAGTGGCCTCGGCCCCAGCGGTTCGCGCCTGCTGACGCAGATTGCCGGTGACCATGACGCCGGACTTCTCACAAACGATCTCGACCGAACGTTCTACCCACGGCCCAATCGCTCGTTCTATGCCATCGGCAAGCGCACCGGCGTAGCCCGCAAGGGCTTCGAGGTCAGCGGCTGATGGCCCCGATGGAGCGTCGGTCATGGCTTAAGCGCAGCGTTCAGATTGCCGGACCGCAGTCCTTCAAGGTCAAGCGTGACGTAGCGATACCCGCAAGCCGTCACCGCTTCGACAACCTCAACACGTCGTTCGATAAGTAGATCGATTGCCGAAAGCGGAACTTCGATCCGCGCCGTTTCGTCGTAATGGCGCACACGAAGTTCCCGAAAGCCCAACGCGTGAATTGCAGCCTCGGCGCGTTCAACACGAGACAAAACCGACACTGTGACTGCCGTTCCATAAGGAACGCGCGATGACAAACATGCAGCCGCTGGCTTATCCCATGTGCGCAAGCCAAGCCGGTGCGACGCATCTCGAACCATTTGTTTGGTGAATCCAGAATCAACAAGTGGAAACTGCGCGCCGCGTTCCGAAGCTGCTCGTTGTCCAGGGCGATGATCGTCAAGATCATCAAGATTCACCCCAAGAATTGCAACAGCACCATGATCGGCAGCTATCGGTTCAACAACATCCATCAGTGCGGTCTTGCAGTGGAAACAACGATCGGCGTCGTTGCGCTGATAGTCGAGGCTCTCGAGTTCAGTGGTTTCAACCTCGACCCACTTGAGGTCCCATTCCGAGGCCAGTTCAGCGCAATCTGCATGCTCGCTCGATGCCAGTGACGGTGAAACCGCTGTCACAACTGTGCATCGATCTGCGCCAAGCGTTTCGTTAGCGACAAAGGCGAGAAACGCTGAATCGGCACCGCCGCTAAATGCGACAACCACTGATTCGAGTTCGCGTAGTTCTTCTCTCAATCGATCAAGCGCAACAGCAAGTTCGTCGCGTTCTTCGATTGCAGTCATGAATGTCTCAGTCGATGCCGAGTTGCGAAAGAACTTCATCGACGGGGGCAACCATTCCGGTATAGAACGTTCCGAACTCGGCGTACAACGCCGAAGCCGTGTCGAATCGCATTGTGTAGACAACTTCTTTGAGGTCGTCAGGAGCTGTGGCAAACAGCGTCACGCCCCATTCGAAATCATCAAGTCCCGTCGAACCGGTCACTACCTGCACGACACGGCCAGCAAAGGTTCGCCCCGATGCGCCATGTTCGTACATCATTTCTTTGCGATCGTCGTAGGGAAGCGTGAACCAGTTGTTCACATCGCCGCGTTGTTTCGACATCGGGTAGAAACACCAAGCCGGCATATCCTCGGGAGGAAGTACCGGCGTGAGTCGCGCTGAACGCTGCGGTTCCGGAACGCCCTGGGCATATTCTGAAAGTTCGGTAAGCGACACATACGAGTCGACAATTTCAAGGCCGGCACTTTGCAACGCCGCCTGCAGGCGACGAATCCGCCACATGTCATAACCGAGCGCCATAAACGCCAGATCGGCTTTGTGGCCAAGGATGGCAACGGTCACGACCTGATCGCCTTCGGCTTGCGCCTTCTGGACGGCCGACGAAATGGCCTCAGCATCAGCCATCGGCGTCACCTTGCAGAACAGGTGAACGACGGCCATGCCGATCTTGGGGGAAACGATGTCAGTCACGGTTGAGAGTCTACGGCGCACCCGCAGGGCGCGGACCGGGGCTCAGGAGACCGTCAGAGTTGAGCTATCGGCAGGCGCAAGCGTGACAACGGCGTTGTAGTCAGGCACCCGGGAAGCGCTTTCCCGGTGCTCGGGGCCCGAGGGGATGAGGACATTTCCTTCCGGCCAATACACCTGCAACGAACGCCGAGCCAAGCGAGTGGCATGGAGACGTCCAGTGAACTCCCCGGTATCCGATCGAAGTGTCACCAGATCGCCGTCGAGGAACCCAAGAGCTGAGGCATCGGCGGAATCAATAAATATCGCATCGCGGTCAGTGCCGGTAAAGGGATCGCGTTCGCTCTGCACCATGGTGTTGAACTGCTTGCCGCGGCGCGTGGACACGCTGAACATGCCATCGGGAAGATCGATTGTCGGTCGCGCCAACACACTGAAACGACCACGGCCATCGGCGGTTGGGAATTCTCCGCCTTGGCAAAGGTGTGGCCCACCCCATTGCACCTGATCGCCAGTTGCGGCGAGTGTTTCGATCCCGGCATAGGCCGGTACGACTCGCGCGATTTCTTGGCGGAGGTGTTGGTTGTCGGTCCAGTTGAACGCATCAGCCAATTCAGGCTTCACGCGAGACGCGATCTCGGCGAACAGTCGCCATTCACTTTTTGCCTCGCCAACAACTCGAGGGATCTCTGGCGAAAACACCACGCGTCGTTCGGTCGTGGTTTCCGTTCCGCCACCTTCTTGTTCGTAACGAGTGTTTACCGGCAAAACAATGACATCGTCACCCGGAATAAGCATCTGCGAACTCAACACAATGTCTTGATGCACACGCAACGGCACCTTCTCAAGTGAGAGTTCGACAGCGCGCGGATCGGGAAGCGACTCGAGGAAATTGCCGCCGGACATCCAGAGCACATCGAGTGCTCCAGCCATCGCTGCTTCCGGCATCTCCGCTGCAGTGAGACCAGCGTGAGCAGGAACATCGAATCCCCACTTCGTTGCGAGCAATGCCGCATTCGTTGCGTTCGGTTCAAGGCCCCCAGGTAACGCTGTGGCATAGGCGCCCATCTCGGCACCACCTTGCACACCGCTATGACCACGAAGCGGCATGAGTCCTGCACCATCGCGGCCAACATTGCCGCGAGAAAGAGCAAGATTCACAATGCCGCGCACGCCTTCGCCTGCATGTTTGTGCTGCGTAATACCCATTGACCAAAGAAGGATCGCCGAACTCGCCGCTGCGTATTCATCGACGAACGCATCGAGTTGGGCCATGGTGAGACCGGCATCGGAAAGCAGTTCGTCATAGGTGACCGATCCAAGATGCTCGACGATGTTTTCCCAATGGTTGGTGTGCTCATTGATGAACTCATGATCGACTGCGTCACGCTCGATCAAACGCTTGAGCGCCGCGTCGGCAAACGCGACATCGCCACCCGGGCGGACTGGCACATGCAGGTCGCACATCTTCGTGCCGAAGAGCGTCGATTCAACCGTCGATGGAACCCAATAATGCTCGAGGCCGGGTTCGAGGAATGGGTTGATCACCACAACACGAGTTCCCGACATACGTGCCTTGTAGAGATATTTCATGAACACCGGCTGATTGTTGGCCGGGTTTGCACCCCAAATAATCAAGAGATTGGTAGAGATCACATCAGAAAGTGAACAAGTTGTTGCCGCAATACCAACGGTGGACTTGAGCGCAGTGGTCGATGGCGCATGGCAGATTCGCGCTGCGGAATCGACATTCGCGATACCCATCGCACGCGCCGCTTTGCCGGCGACGTAATAGGTCTCGTTGGTGATGCCGCGGCTCGTAAGGAACACACCAACTCGATCGGGGTCGGTCTCGCGTAACCGATCAGAAACAGCATCGAGCGCTTCGTCCCAAGTGATGCGCGTGAACCCCCGCTCACCCCGCCGACGACGCATCGGATGGGCAAGACGCCCCAGCGCTCGCAGTTCTTGCCCTGACTTCAGTCGCAAACTCGCGGCATCGTTGAACACCGAGTCCTTGATTGGATCGGCACAGTTCATTTCAAGAAGTCGAAGGCGAGTAAGACAGAGATGAATGTCGTCCATCGTCCAGTCATGTAAGCCAGCGACACCAAGCGCGCATCCATCGCACACGCCTTGCGTGAGAACTTTCCACGCGTATCGACCATGACGTTTGTTGTTCCAAGCCAGTTTCACCATCTCCACGTAATGGAAGGGCTTCTGAAGCCCAATGCCATTCGGGCGAGGACTCACCCAGAATTTTGGATTAATACGCTTCACTGACCACTCACCTCTGGTTCGCAATAGAGATTGCATGCACCATCTCGTACAAAACCCATCAACGTCATACCCGCAGCGCTTGCAGTTTCAACTGCGAGTGCCGAAGGGGCGGAGACTGCAATCATCGCTTCGAAGCCAGCAGCCCACGCCTTCTGCACAATTTCAAATGACGCCCGACCGCTCACAAACAGCGCGTGCCCGGTCGCAGGAAGACGCGATTCGAGCAACAAGTTTCCGACCACTTTGTCGACAGCATTGTGACGACCGATGTCTTCTCGAAGAACCGAGATGTGTCCTTCACGATCAAATGCTGCGGCAGCATGTACACCACCGGTGCTCGCGAATAGTTCTTGATCGGCACGAACCCGGTCAACGATCCCAAGCATGAGTTCTGTCGACCACGGCGCATAGATCGGCAACGGGCTCAGACGACTGGCAAGTTCGTCGATCTGCGTTGACCCACAAATGCCACACGACGAGGAAGTCGTCGAAAGGCGAGGCGTGGGAGTCGGTGCCAATCCACCGGTGTCAATACTTACGACGTTGAATTCGGTCTCGACCGCGCTTCCTGTTGCGCAATAGCGACAGGTCTCGATCATTGCGCCACCCAACAACCCATCGGTGAAGCACAAGCCGGCGGCAAGTTCGAAATCGTGACCTGGCGTGCGCATCGTGGTCGCAACGATCGTTCCGTCGAGACGAACCTCGAGGGGCTCTTCGACAATCAGTTCTTCGGGTCGGCGGCCTTCATCGGTACGACCGCCATCACGCAAGCGTCGAGCCAGCACGCGTTCGGATCGTCGACGAGTCATGGCACCACGGTACCTTCACGCGAAACGGACGCCCCGAAGGACGTCCGTTCCCAGATTGTGGTGCAAGAAGCGATCAGAAATCGCCCATATCGGGCATGCCGCCGCCTGCACCCTCAGGCTTGTCAGCAATGACAGCTTCGGTGGTGAGGAACAGTGCCGCGATCGATGCTGCATTCTGCAACGCCGAGCGGGTCACCTTGGCGGCATCGATGATGCCGGCCTTGACGAGGTCTTCGTAGTCGCCCGTTGCGGCATTGAGGCCCTCGGATGCGCCCCTCATGGAACGCACCTTTTCGACGACGACTCCACCTTCGAGACCAGCATTAATAGCGATCTGCTTGATGGGTTCTTCGAGCGCGTGCGCAACGATGAGAGCACCGGTTGCTTCGTCGGCATCGAGCGTCTTGGCCAGCTCAAGCACCTTGGCCTGGATGCGAAGCAGCGTGACGCCACCACCAGCAACGACGCCTTCTTCAATGGCGGCCTTGGTGGTGCTGACCGCGTCTTCGATGCGGTGCTTCTTTTCCTTAAGTTCGACTTCAGTCGCGGCGCCTACCTTGAGCACTGCAACGCCGCCGGAAAGCTTGGCCAGACGTTCCTGGAGCTTCTCGCGGTCGTAGTCGGAATCGGTGCGATCAATTTCTGCCTTGATCTGCGCGATGCGAGCAGTGATGTCTGCGTCTTCGCCCGCACCTTCGATGACAGTGGTTTCATCTTTGGAGATGACGACCTTGCGAGCTTGACCAAGAAGATCGATTGTGGCGTTCTCAACCTTGAGGCCGATGTCTTCAGTAATGACCTGTCCACCGGTGAGGATGGCGATGTCCTGCATCATTGCCTTGCGACGGTCACCGAAGCCCGGAGCCTTAACGGCAACGGAGTTGAAGGTGCCGCGGATCTTGTTCACAACGAGTGTGGCGAGCGCTTCGCCTTCAATGTCTTCAGCAATGATCACAAGCGGGCGTGACGACTGCATGACCTTTTCAAGAACGGGCACAAGATCACGAACAGCAGTGATCTTTGAACCCACGAACAGGATGTAGGGGTTCTCAAGCACAGCTTCCATGCGATCGGTGTCGGTCACGAAGTACGGCGAGATGTA
Organism: Acidimicrobiales bacterium; assembly: GCA_037620085.1. Classification (GTDB taxonomy): domain Bacteria; phylum Actinomycetota; class Acidimicrobiia; order Acidimicrobiales; family Acidimicrobilacustridaceae; genus Acidimicrobilacustris. Next base: position 9,881 of record JASJMB010000027.1, read on the forward strand.
GCCCTTGTCGAAACGCATACCTTCGACGAGATCCATTTCCATACCGAACGTGTTCGACTCTTCAACGGTGATGACGCCGTCTTTGCCAACCTTGTCGATTGCTTCAGCGATCATCGAACCAATCTCGGGATCGGCGGCGGAGATTCCGGCGACCTGCGCGATTTGGCTCTTGTCGTCAACTTCAACCGCAACGGCATGGATGCCTTCAACAGCAACAACAACCGCGGCTTCGATGCCCTTCTTGAGCGACATTGGGTTGGCGCCTGCAGCAACGTTGCGCAGACCAGCGCCGACCATCGACCATGCGAGGACGGTGGCGGTGGTGGTGCCATCGCCAGCAACGCTGTCGGTCTTCTTGGCAACCTCTTTGACCAGTTCGGCGCCAATGCGCTCGAAGGGGTCTTCGAGATCGATTTCCTTGGCGATGGAAACGCCGTCGTTCGTGATGGTGGGAGCGCCCCACTTCTTGTCGAGCACCACATTGCGGCCCTTCGGGCCGAGGGTGACACGAACGGCATCGGCGAGTTGATTCATGCCGCGTTCCAGACCACGTCGTGCGGTCTCGTCGAATTCGATGATCTTGGCCATCGTTGATTCCTCTCAAGTTGCTGATGTGGCCCGATGGGATCGGACCCAGGGGGGTTTTCTGCCGAAGTACCCGCGCACTGGCGTTAGCACTCTCGGTCAGAGACTGCTAACAGGAAACCACCGTCAGCCCCGAATCGCAACCTGAGAGGCAAAGTCCCCGGTCAGGCCGGGGCACAAGCCGAGGAGGGCCTCAGGCCCCGCCCGCCACGGCCTGCATGATGGAAACGGTCACGCCATCGGGCACCACCGTGTCGAGGCCTTCAAGGAACCGGACATCGTCGTCGTCAACGAACAGGTTGACGTAGCGGACAAGGCTTCCGTCGTCGGACAGGAGCTTGGACGAGAAGCCTGGATAGGCGGCATCGAGGCTGGCGAGAACCTGGGCAACCGTGGCGCCCTCGACCGAAACGGTCGACTCACCGGAGGTCAGGGGGCGGAAGACGGGGGGAACTCGGACGGTGACGCTCATGACTCAGACCTCGGAAGTGGATGTCGAACGAAACTGAATCCTAGCGACAGGTCGCCAAGAAGGTCCCAATGAGGATGATTCTCGCTCAGGCCTTGCCCCGAGGGCTGGTCTCGCCAACGATGGAGAGGTGTCGACACCCCGTACCCACTTCGCCAGCGCGTTCGAACTCAATGAGCTCGTCGCGGCAAAGGGAACCACGACTGTCTCGGTGTGCATCCCTGCGCGTAACGAGGAACAAACCGTGGGGCAGATTGTCGAACGTATCCGCACCAAATTGATCGAGACCTATCCGCTCGTTGACGAAATCATCGTTGTTGACGATCACTCGACCGACCGCACCGCCGACGAAGCACGAAATGCGGGTGCAACTGTCGTTGATGCATCACAGGTGTTGACTGAACATGGCCGCGGCCACGGTAAAGGCGAAGCGCTGTGGAAATCATTGTTCGCGTCAACTGGCGACGTTGTTGTGTGGTGCGATGCCGACGTGCGTGATTTCAGCACTCGGTTTATCTCTGGACTTCTCGGACCGCTTCTTACCGATCCTTCGATCGGTTTTGTCAAAGGTTTCTACGAGCGACCTGTTGACGGACACGTACGCGGCGGTGGTCGCGTGACTGAACTTGTTGCACGACCGCTCCTCACGATGTGTTTCCCCGAACTCGGTGGCATTGTGCAACCGCTCTCTGGTGAATACGGCGGACGTCGCTCGGTGCTCGAGCAACTCCCCTTTGTCGAAGGCTATGGGGTCGACATTGCAATGTTGATCGACATTGCCAACGCATTCGGTGCAGAAACCATCGCTCAGGTTGACCTTGGCGAACGCGTTCATCGAAACCGGCCACTGCATGAGTTGTCGCCAATGGCTGCACAGGTATTGCAAGCCGCCATGCGACGCATTCAGCCCGGACTCGTTCCCGATGTATTCACGCTCAGCCCGCCCGATCTCGAAGCGCACGAGATCTCCTACGTCGAACGCCCAGCGCTTGCCACAGTTGCCTCGTACCGAGATCAACACCCCCGCCTTAACAATTGACGTCTCACGTCACTCGCCAAAGAATTGGCGTACGTTTCGCTCATGGATTTCGGAATCATCTTCGCCAACACTGGCGCCTACGTCTCACCCGAGGGCGCAATCACAATGGGCAAATGCGCGGAAGCCAACGGCTTCGAAAGCGTATGGACCGTTGAACATCCCGCCATCCCGAAGGGTTACGAAAGCGAGTACCCCTATTCACGCGACGGCAAGATGCCCGGCGATGAAACCGCTCCGGTACCCGATCCGCTCATCTGGCTCACTTGGGTTGGCGCGCATACGACAACGCTGAAATTAGCAACCGGCGTCATGATCCTCCCGCTGCGTAATCCAGTGGTATTTGCCAAGGAATGCGCAACGCTCGACATGCTCACTGGCGGACGTTTTATCCTCGGCGTAGGCGTTGGTTGGCTTCACGAAGAATTCGACGCAATCGGAGTGGACTGGGAAGACCGCGGCGCTCATACCGATGACTCCATCCATGCATTGCGCGCGCTCTGGAACAACGAAGTCGCCAGTTACCAAGGAACCCACAGTTCGTTCAGTGACATCTATTCGTTTCCAAAGCCCGCAAATGGAACCATCCCCGTTGTCGTCGGTGGCCACTCCAATCCGGCCGCTCGCCGCGCCGGAAAGTTTGGCGATGGCTTCTTCCCTGCCGATCCGCGCAAACTTCCCGAACTCCTTCCCGTCATGCGCGCGGCAGCCGAGCAAGCAGGTCGTGATCCCAACACCATCGAAATCACGACTGGTGGAGCACCGACAGTCGAGATCATCAAAATGCTGGCCGATCTCGGTGTCACCCGAATGCTGGTTCCGCCGTTGGCGATGGACCCAAAGAAACTTCCTGAAGCAATGGGCAAATTCGCCGACGACGTGATCTCAAAGTTCTAAGTAGTTCTCCGTTGCAGCTCGACAAACTCACGGGCGAGCTCAACCGCGCAATCAATTGGATTTGCGAATGACCGCTCTTCGCCGAAGCGTTCGACCAATGAGAGAACAGTAAAACCGTTCGGCAACGTCGGTAACGGTTCTATGACTTCACCGACGATTGCCAAGCAGGGAACATTGAATTCTGCGCACAGCGCAGCAACTCCGCCGACAACTTTTCCGTCGAACGACTCTTCGTCAAGAAATCCTTCGCCCGTGATGACGAGGTCGGCACCTTCAATTGCTTCGTCAAGTCCGAGTTCGTCAGCGATGAATTCGAAACCGCTAATGAGTTTTGCCCCAATGGTGAGCAGACCCCCAGCAAGACCGCCAGCGGCGCCCGAACCAGCGACTTCGGTGACATCAACTCCTGTTTCCATTTTGTAGACCTGCGCGAGCCGCTCAAGTCGTCGCCGTAAGAGTGCAACTTGAGAAGATGTCGCACCTTTCTGAGGTGCAAAGACTTCAGCTGCATCGACAAACCGAGTGCGCACGTCGCACGCGACCAACAGGTCGATGCCTCGAAACCGTTGTGTCGGATGCATCGCTTTCAACGCGCCGAGACCGCCGTCGGTCGTTGCCGACCCACCCACACCAAGAACGATGCGTCGCGCTCCAGCTTCAACCGCAGTAACGATCAGTTCGCCAACTCCGCGCGTGCTCGCTTCGATCGCATCGTTTTCTTCGGGCCCCCCGACCAACACCAATCCGGCCGCAGTTGCCATTTCGATCACTGCGGTTCCTTTGGCCAACCGCCACCCGGCCTCAACTGGCTCACCAAGGGGACCCATGACCGTCGTCATGCGATTGGCGCCACCTAACGCCTCGAGGAATCCCTCGCCGCCGTCGGCCATCGGAAAGACATCAATCTCGTGTCCCGAGGAAACAAGTGCAGCCCCGATTGCGGACGCGAGCGCCGAAGCACCTGCTGTTCCCTTGAACTTGTCTGGAGCTACGACCACCCGCATTCCCCAAGTGAAGCAGGGTCTCCGCCATTTGTAACGATCCCAGCCTGCCCAGCGGTCACCCTTTTATGAAGACACGCAAATCATTCCTCGCTGCGCTTGTGCTCTCATTCGCCCTTGTGGCGGGTTGCTCGTTACTACCGGTGCCCGATCCCACCCCAACGCCAACCACAACGACAACGGCCCCAGCGCCAACCACAACAGGGCCAGTGGTAACGACATCAACTACCAGCACAACGCGGGCCCCATCAACAACGACTGCCGTGCCATCGACGACCACGACAACAACCGAAGTCGGCCCGACCCCCGCTCCGGCAACTATCGGCCTGCTCGCGTTCGGCGACGCGGGGTCGGGTGACATCACGCAAATGCAGGTCGCTCAACAGATGCAGAACTGGGCGGGAACACACCGTGTCGATGCGCTCCTTGAAGCGGGCGACATCGTTTACCCCGATGGCTCACCAGCACGATTCGCCGCAGCCATCGATGCGCCGTACGCCACATTGCGCGCATCAATTCCGTTCTGGCCCGCACTCGGAAATCATGACGTGATGTGGAACAACGGCAACGACTTGATGTCGTACGTCTCCATGCCTGGGCGCTCGTACGAGAAATTGATCACGAATGGCAATGTCACGATGCAAATTCTCGTACTTGATTCGAACAATGTCTCGCCAACACAAACCGCATGGCTTGAATCGAAACTCTCAAGTGGATCTCCTCGTTGGCGCGTCGTGATGTTCCATCATCCGGTTTTTTCATGCAGCTCACACGGCAACACGCAAGCGGTGATCAATGCTTGGCTCCCAGTCCTGACCGCACATGATGTTGATCTGGTCATCACTGGACACGACCACAACTACCAGCGATTCCAACAAGGAAACACCACGTTTGTTGTCACGGGTGGTGGTGGTATGCCGACGACCTATCCGATCAATGCTTGTGTCGCCACACCAACGCTTCAAGCTTCAGCGCAACGCCATCACTTCCTTGGAATCGAAGCGACAGCAATGGGTCTCACACTGACTGCCGTCGCACGAACTGGCGAAACGCTTGATCAATTCTCCATGAGCTAATACGAACGCGCAATATTGCGTTACTCAGCTCAGTTCGAGGCCAGCCATAACGAGCACCGTTGCAGCGACAAGTTCGGCCGGCGGAGGTTCGGGGATCTGCAATACCTGATCGAGGTTCAGGCCAAGTGCTTTCGCGACTGCCTGTCCGTCGCCTTGGGAACCGGCAACGTAATAGACGGTCGTCCGTTCCTGTGGTTTCGGTGAATCACCAACCGTCACCTGCGTGTAACCAACTGCCTGGAGTCGATCGCGTGTCTTGATGGCCAATCCCTGCACGTTGGTTGCATTTACCACTTTGACTTTGACACTGGCTGGCGGATTTGCGGCCAACGTGGTCGTGGTTGACACCACCACCGTGGTGTTCGATGAACTCTGGCCCCCGGGCGAAACCTCGGACTGGCCCGAGCCGTACCCCTTCGTGAGCAGAATGAGTCCGACGACAACCGCAATGACGACGATGATGACACCGGTCCGCGTTCCGTGACCGTGATCTTGATCGTCGGGGGCGGGAGTGTCTGCGGTCATTGTCAGGAACCAGGAGGCTCGCTGGCTTGCTGCTGCGCTGTCTCTTGACGAGCCCGGCGACGACGGTCACGGAGACGACGAAGTCGGCGAACGCCGAGTGGGTCGTAGTCGTAGGCCTCGGGGCTTTCAAGCAGTTGGCCGAGAATCTCGTAGTAGCGGCTGGCCGACAGTTCGAAGCGCTCTTGAATAAGCGTTTCCTTTGGTCCAGTCTCGTGCCACCAACTGCGCTCGAAATCGAGAATTGCCCGGTCGCGTGTCGTGAGTTCCATCGGCGCTGATGTTCGTCGGGGAATGGCTCCGATGCAAGGACCTTTGGGGTGAAATTGCTCAAGAAGGTCGCGCCACGCGTCTGACCGGGCATTTCATCAAACCGATAGGGTCGGCACCGATCGTAAAAGGGGGAGTTATGGGACCGCTCAACGGCGTCACAATCATTGAACTCGCCGGACTCGGCGCATTGCCATACGGCACGCTGAAGCTTGCTGACATGGGCGCGGACATCATCCGGGTCCATCCGCTCTATGAAGTGCCTTCTGGCGACAAGCCCACCGAACGCCATAGCGAGTTCGATCGCGGCCGCCGATCAATCGCCATCGACCTCAAATCTCCCGATGGCGTGGCTCTCCTCAAGCGACTCGTCGAGAAGGCTGATGTGTTCTGTGAAGCCTTTCGCCCAGGAGTTTGCGAACGCCTCGGTATCGGCCCCGATGATCTCTTCGCTTGCAATCCCAAACTGGTTTACGGCCGACTTACCGGTTGGGGCCAAGAAGGCCCGCTTTCGCACACCGCTGGCCATTCGCTGAATTACGAAGCGATGACAGGAGCCATTGGTTCCATCGGCACCGAGGGAATGCCGCCGGTTCCGATGTTGCAGGTCTTTGGAGATTTCGCTGGCGGTGGTCTGCATCTCGCGTTTGGTGTGGTGTGCGCTCTCTTTGAAGCGCAGCGCTCTGGCAAAGGTCAGGTCATCGACGCCGCAATGGTCGACGGCGTGATGTCGATCTTCCAGGTGTTCTATGGAATGACACGCACCGGCTTTCACACTGGTCCAGTCGGAACCAATCTCTTCGACGGCGGCGCGCCGTTCTACAACGTCTACGAAACCGGCGACGGCAAGCACGTCACCGTCGCACCGATCGAAGCAAAATTTTATGCACAACTCTTGGACAAACTTGGAATCGATCCTGCGTCGTTACCTGATCAGAACGACATGAACGGTTGGCCCGAGATTCGGGCAAAGTTTGCCGAAGTATTCCGAACCAAAACCCGCGACGAATGGTCAGCCCTTCTCGAAGGAACCGACGTTTGTTACGCGCCCGTGCTCAGCTTCGCCGAAGCGGAACAGCATCCGCACAACATCGCTCGCGGCAACTTCGTTCCGGTGGAAGGTTCGGTCCCTCAGTTACTTCCCGCGCCACGATTGAGCCGCACTCCAGGCGAACTTCGACCCACGTACGCCTATCCCGGTTGCGACACTGAATCAGTCCTGGCCGAGTTTGGTATGAGCGCCGAAGAAATCAGCCTGCTGGCGTCCGCGTCCGTTATCGCTTGGTGAGAGCCCGAGGAGGGAATCGAACCCTCGACATCCTGTTTACAAGACAGGTGCTCTGCCGACTGAGCTACCCGGGCGGGAACGTGGAGGTTAGGCGACGCGCCAGTGTGTCTCCACACCATAAACAGAGCACGACGCAGCCCAGCCGCCAGAGGATTTCTTTTCACCACGTCAAAATGGCGAACGATCCTCTAGCCGAGTTGGGTTGAGATCTCCGCTTCAAGTTCGTGCTTCAAAACCTTTCCAGTGGCGTTATAGGGAAGTGAATCACGGAAAATAATGTGTGTGGGGACTTTGTAACGAGCTAGTTCCTCGCCCACCCAAGCTTTGACGCCTTCGGCATCAAGCGTTGAACCGGGTTTGAGCACGATGGCCGCAGCAACTTCTTGACCTAACTGATGGTGCGGCACACCAACGACCGCAGCCTCAGCAACTTCGGGGTGTTCCTCAAGGCGATGTTCGATTTCAATCGGGTAGATGTTCTCGCCCCCACGGATGATCATGTCCCGCATGCGGCTTTCAAGGAACAAAATGCCGTCGACAACTCGCCCGTAATCGCCCGTGCGATACCACCGCTGCGCATCAAGCGCTTTCGCTGACGCTTCGGGATTCTCCCAATACCCTAGGAAAACCACCGCGCCGCGAACACAAATTTCGCCCACCTCGCCGTCATCAACAACAGCGTCGTGCTCGTCACGAATCTCTAGTTCACACATTGCTTCGACCGTGCCAACCGATGCCGGCCATTCGTCCATAGTGAGTCCGCCCAGACGTGAACCAGAACCAAGCGTTTCGCTCATGCCATAACCAACGCCCAAACGAGCCTGAGGAAGTTTTCGCGCCATTAGGCGGAGTAACTCTGGCGAATACGTTGCACCGCCACCACCAACGGTGACGACGCTTGACGTGTCGTACTTCTCGAAATCTGGATGTTCAAGCAACCGCCAGAACTGCGTTGGAACCGCGCTCCAACCACCAACGGAATGTTCCTGAGTGAGTTGGAGATGCGTTGTTTCATTCCACGAACCAACGGGCGGAAACACCAACTTCGAACCCGTGTAATGAGCAGTGATCAGCGGGACCACGCCGGAAACGTGAAACAACGGACCAACCATGATGCTTGAAGGCTGTTTCGGCGCGGGCGCGCCCGGCGCCGGAGCAGGCTGTGGCGCGAGCACCGCTCCAACTGCACCAGCAAGTGTTGCTGCCGAAGGGAAGTGCACGAAGTTTCGATGCGAAAGACACGCTGCTTTCGGTCGACCCGTCGTTCCACTTGTAAACAGCAACACCGCGGGATCGTCTTCATCGATCGCAACATCTGGAAGCGCCGGGTCGTCTGCGCGCGCAGGCCCAAGCAGGTGGTCGAGTTCGGAAAGGTCGTGAACCTCGACATCGTCGGAAAGTCCAGCTTCAAGCAGGCGCTTCATTCGTGGCCCATCGGCGAAAACCAGGCGGGGTTTCGAAAGTTCCACCCCGTGAAGCAACTCGGATGGAGTCCACCAACCATTGAGACTCGAAACAATTGCGCCACTTGCCAGCGTCGCCCACCAGCCAATGACATATGGCGCGATATTCGCAGCAGCGAACGCAACACGGTCGCCCTTGACGACACCTCGCTCAGCAAACCAGGCCGCTACACGGGCTGTCGAAGCCTGAACATCGTCGAAACTCAGCGTGATTTCGGGGAACACGAGATTGGGAAGATCGCCATGACGCGCGGTGAATGCGGTCAACACCTCGCGAATATTGCCCAACCGGTTCTTGAAAACCTTGCAATCGACCCCGAGCACCAGTTCGGTCGAGATCTCAAACGGGGCGCCCGAGGCAAACAACGCATCTGCTCCTGCCGGCGGTTCCCAAACCCACGTTGTTCCAGTCATTGCATTCTCCCCCACGCAGTCAGGAGGGTGATGGTGGTCGCCCTGAGGCGTGAGCGCAACTATCTCTGGCGATGGCTCGGGACCCTCGGCCCCGGTAGCGTCCGGACATGAGCATTCTGGGGAATCGAGTCGTCCGGAAAGAAGATCCGGCCCTTCTCACATCAGGAGGCACCTACGTCGATGACATCGTCATCGACGGGGCCCTTCACGTCGTTTATGTCCGATCGATGGTTGCCCATGGCGAGATCACCTCGATCGATATCGACGAGGCCCGCAGCGCGCCTGGTGTTGTCGACATCGTCACCAGCGCCGATCTCACGATCGGCGATATCAAACCATTCATGATGCTGAACCAGCTCCTCACGCGCCCAGTCTTGGCTCGAGGACGTGTCCGTTACGTCGGCGATCCGATTGTCGCCGTTGTTGCCGAGACGAGAGCCGCCGCCGTCGACGCCGCTGAACTCGTGATTGTCGAAATCGAATCACTTCCAGCAATCATCGATCCCCGCGACGCGCTTTCCGAAGATTCAATCCAATTGTTCCCACACGTCGGAACAAACATCGCGATGCACGCAGAACATCGCGGCGACCCGATTTCCTTCGATGATTGCGATGTTGTCATCACACAAACAACGGTGAATCAGCGCCTCGCTCCGGCACCGATCGAGAATCGCAGCGCAATTGCGTGGTGGGAAGACGGTCGGCTGATACTTGAAATCGGCTGTCAGGGCACTCATCCCATTCGCAATACCATCGCGGAGATTTACGGACTTGAGCAGGATCAGATGCGGGTGATCTGCCCCGATGTTGGCGGCGGATTCGGCGCAAAGGCTCACGCCGCCCCTGAAGCCGTGGTGCTCGGCGAATTGTCACGACGCACCGGCCGACCTGTGCGATGGACAGAAACTCGTTCAGAAAACATGACCGGCATGGGTCATGGACGCGGACAAATTCAAACCGTCACACTCGGTGGAACGAAAGATGGCGATCTTCTCGCCTATCGCATTGAGATCATTCAAGACGCGGGTGGCTACCCAAACATGGGAGCGATCCTTCCGTATGCGACACGCATCATGGCTAGCGGCGTCTACGACATTCCTGCAGTGCAGGTGTCATCCCATTCGGTGGCCACCAACACCACGCCAACCGGTGCTTACCGAGGCGCGGGCCGACCCGAGGCTTCCGCGGCGCTCGAACGCGCCGTTGACCTGTTCGCCGATGAAGCAGGCCTCGATCCTGCCGCCGTTCGCCGACGCAACTTCGTTCGACCCGACGCGTTTCCTTTCACCACACCAACAGGTACGACCTATGACAGTGGCAACTATGAAGGGTCACTTGACCGAGCCCTTGCCGCCGCCGGTTACGACGAACTGCTCGCTGAACAAGCCCAGCGCCGAGCAGCCGGCGATCCTCGTCTTCTGGGAATCGGAATCGCCACCTACGTCGAGATCACCGGTGCTGGCGTTGGTAGCGAATACGGCTCAGTCGAAGTGCTGGCCGATGGATCGGCGCGCGTTGTCACTGGCTCAAACCCCTATGGCCAAGGCCACGTCACGGCGTGGTCGATGCTGGTCTCTGATCAAACCGGAATTCCGCTCGATCGCATCGAAGTCGTTTATGGCGATACCGACCTCGTTCCCACCGGAGAAACCACAGGTGGATCGCGATCGCTGCAAATTGCCGGTAGCGCTGTTTTCGATGCCACACAAAAGCTTGTCGAAATGGCACGGCAACGCGCGAGTGAACTTCTTGAAGCAGACCCCGCCGACATCCTGCTCGATACAGACACCGCTCGTTTCCACGTTGCCGGGACACCAGCGGTGAGTATTGGTTGGGAAGAGATCGGGGCCACATCGATTGCGGACGAGAACCAGTTGTTCGCACTCTCTGACTTCACCGCAAGCGGACCGACGTTCCCGTTTGGCACACATATTGCGGTCGTCGAGATCGACTCTGAAACCGGCAAAGTTGAACTCCGACGAATCATTGCGTGCGACGATGCCGGTGTCATTCTCAATCCGCTCTTGGTCGATGGCCAGGTGCACGGTGGACTTGCTCAAGGAATTTCTCAAGCGTTGTTTGAAGAAGTTCGCTACGACGAAGTCGGCAACCCACTGAGCACCACGCTTCTCGATTACCTCATGCCTTCGGCGGCCGAGTTCCCGCCATTCGAACGAGTCGAGATGGAGACACCCTCGCCGATCAATCCGCTTGGCGCCAAAGGTATTGGCGAGTCCGGAACCATCGGGTCAACACCAGCGGTGCAGAACGCTGTCGTCGATGCTGTTTCCCATCTCGGAATTCGACATATTGATATGCCCCTCACCCCCGAACGTGTATGGCGCGCAATCAACGGACTCTGACATGCGTATCGGTCTTTTCATTTCGGAAACAGGCATCCACGGTTCCTCGATCGAAGATCTTGTTGAAACGGCAACGTGGGCAGAAGAAAACGGCATCGACACCGGGTGGGTCCCGCATATTCCGTGGAGCCTCGACGCACTCACGGCACTCGCAATTGTCGGTCGCGAAACCTCGCGCATCGAGCTGGGCACTGCCGTTGTTCCGACCTGGTCACACCACCCCTACGGAATGGCACAACACGCACTGACAACGCAGGCCGCCTGTGGTGGTCGCTTGGCATTTGGTATTGGGCCCTCACATCGCAACGTTGCCGAGAACTGGTACGGAGAGAACTACGACGCCGTTATTGAACATGTTCGCGACTACGTCAGTGTTCTTGATGCGTGCTCTGCCGCTCAGGTCGAAGCAAACGAAACAAACGGCGGGCCTGGTGGAATGGGCGGAACGGTTTCGTTTGCCGGCGACCGTTACACCGTTCAGTCGTTACTCGATGTTCCTGGTGCAACACCTGTTCCGGTCTTCCTTGCCGCGCTTGCACCTCTTATGTTGAAACTCGCTGGAGAGCGCGCGGCCGGCACCATTACGTGGATGTGCGATGAACACACGCACTCCACTCACGTTCTTCCCCGACTTTCCGCCGCAGCAGAAGCCGTCGGCCGACCTACTCCCCGCGTAATCGCGGGGCTTCCTGTAGCCGTCTGCGATGACATCACCAAGGGGAAAGAACTCGCTGAACACAAGTTCGGCATGTATCGACATATCCCGAACTACGCGCGAATGCTCGAACTGGGCGAAAGCGGGTCGCCGTCTGAAGTCGCCATCATCGGAAACGAAGAACAAGTTGCAGAGCGATTGGCGTCCTATGAGAGTTCAGGAGTCACCGACCTGGCCGCTATGACGTTTGCAGTCGGCGACGACGATGTGGAACGTTCGGAAAACGCTGAGCGAACTCTTCAGTTACTCGCCAAACTCGCCCGAAAAAATCGGGACTAGTTAGCAGCCTTTGCTGCGAGTCGGCGTCGAGTGACCTCGTAACACGCAAGCGCGCCTGCCGCCGAAACGTTGAGCGAGGCGAGTTCGCCGAGCAAGGGGATGCTTACGACGGCATCGCAACGTTCGCGGACCAGTCGAGAAAGTCCTTTGCCCTCGGCGCCCATAACGAGACAGACCGGTTCATCGGCCACCGTGAGGTTGAACAGATCGGTATCGCCCCCCATGTCGAGCCCGATAACCCAAACGCCTGCAGCACGAAGTTCGTTAATCGCATTGGGCAGACCACCGACAAGCGCCATCGGCAGGTATTCGACAGCTCCTGCTGCCGACTTTGTCACCGTTGGTGTGATGTGAACTGCACGATGCTTCGGTAGAACAATTCCGGTAACGCCAGAACATTCGGCTGTTCGAAGAAGCGCTCCGAGATTGCCAGGATCGGTAACACCATCCACAGCCAACAAGAACGGCGGCGCTCCATTAGCGCCCTTGCGCTTTGCTAGGTCGAGAAGATCAAAATCATCGATCTCATCGGCTCGAGCGAGAACACCTTGAGGCGATTCAGTGCGAGCCACGCTAAACAGCTTGGTACGCGTCACTTCGCGCACCGGAATTTTCATGTCGTTCGCGAGATCGGCAATGTCTTGCAATGTTTCGTTGTTGTCCTGATCTTCAGCGATCATGACTTCGCGAACACGACGCTTACCGGCCAGCAAAAGTTCGCGCACAGCCTGACGACCCTCGACTTGATCGCCGCCGAGTCCGCGAGGAATGGCCTGCCCACGGGCAATCGGACGATCGCCTTCGCCACGGGCGCGGCGCATTGCACCGGGACGATCAGATTTACGCACTGACGCAGCGGCATGGCGAGCCTGTTTGGCTTCAACCGCTTTCTTCGCGGCCGAGGACATCGGCTTGCTGCCCTTCGCCGCGCCTGGCGCCGGAGCAGCCGCCTTCGGAAAAGCTCCGCGCTTTGCCGCGGGTGCCCGCTTGGTTCCACCGCGCGGAGCAGCGGCCGCTTTTCGACTGGACTTCGGGCCGGCTGACGGACCGGCTTTGCCGCGAGGCGCACCCTTTGAGGATTTCGGACCTGCAGACTTCGCGCCCTTTGGCGCCTTGCCGCCGCTTCGACCACCGCGTGCTGGGCTCATCGCTCCACCACCGCAACAGCGAAACAGGCAATGCCCTCGCCGCGACCAATTGCTCCGAGGCCCTCGGCACGATTGCCTTTCACCGTGACTGGTGCGCCAACGGCACCCGAAAGCCGTTCAGCCATTTCGTCACGTCGTGGCTCCAACTTTGGTCGCTCGCACACGACAGCGGCATCGACGTTGCCTGGTTCAAATCCTGATTCGCGCACAAGCCGAGCAACCTCGATGAGAAGGTCAATGCTGTCAGCACCTGCCCACTTCGGATCCGTGTCGGGAAAGTATTGGCCAATATCGCCGAGGCCAGCGGCCCCAAGCAACGCATCGGCACAAGCATGGGCCACGACATCAGCATCGCTGTGGCCCACTAATCCGCGTTCATCGTCGAACACCACGCCACCGAGAACCAGTTTTCGGGCTGGATCGTCGGAAAACGCGTGAACGTCGAAACCTTGTCCGACTCGTACCGTCATTTCTTCAATCTACCCGAGGGTTTCAAGGAGAATCGCGGCGATGGCCAAATCATTTGGTCCAGTGATCTTGATATTGGTTGGTTCGCCATCAACCACGACCACGGTTCCACCAATGGCTTCGACCAATGCGGCGTCGTCGGTAGCGCCGGCAGACGTCGCGTGGGCCTCCCGAAGAATGTCCGCCCGAAACGCCTGCGGGGTTTGGACAGCGACCAATGTCGAACGATCAGGGGTCTCGGCCACGATGGACCGACCGTCCTGAGCATGAACAATGTGTTTGATCGTGTCGGTCACCGGAATAGCCGGGATCGCTGCGTCGGCTCCGGCGTGCACCGCGCTGACAACCGATTGATGAAGTTCCGCAGAAGCGAGCGGGCGCGCGGCATCATGAACGACGATGACAGCCGCATCCTCATCAATCACCGAGAGAGCGGCGCGCACCGAATCTGCTCGTTCCGCACCTCCAATCACCGCAACGTCAGCGGCACCAGATGCGACAAGATTCTGACCTTCACGTTCCTCGCCAGGCGCGAGCACAACGACAACGTGATCCGCGGCGGCACGACTTACGGCGAGCGAACGGTCAATTATTCGATCTGCACCGAGCAATTCATACTGCTTTGGGGACGTTCCATAACGACGACCAGCCCCAGCAGCGAGCACGATCGTCCAAACGGGGCCATCGGAAGGAACTGCATCATTTGTCGTCATTTTGCTGACCATTTCGTCGCCATGTCGCAAAGGCTAGGCGCGAGCATCCTTTCTCGGTAAGCGAGCAACAGAGCTCTGCGTCATAGTCGGTGCGGCAACGCTAGAGTCGAACACGTGACTGATCGCGAACTTCTCACCACCATTGAGTTTTTCAAGGGATTCGAAGGCGAACCCCTCGATGCCGTTGTGGGTGCTGCTGAACAACGTTCGTTCGCTCGCGGCGGTGTGCTCTTCACCGAAAGCGATGCAGCAACCGAGCTCTTCGTCGTCGTGTCTGGTCGAATCGCTATCGCCAACCGCTCAATCGATGGCCGCGAATCAGTTGTCGCTCTCATGGAGCGTGGTGACCTCTTCGGTGAAATGCCACTCTTCGATGGCCTTGCCCGTTCGGCCGAAGCTCGTGCCCTTGAACCGTCTGAAGTCATTGCGATTTCTTACGCTCCGCTTCGCGATATTTATCGCGATCAACCGCAGTTGCTCTGGAACGTTGTCGAGATGCTGGCCAATCGCCTGCGCAATACCGACGAACAACTCGCCGACTCAGTGTTCCTTGATGTCACCGGTCGCACAGCAAAGCGCCTTCTGGAACTTGCAGGCACCGCCGACGAATTCTCGCTGCCGATTACGCAAGAAGAACTTGCGGGCATGGTTGGGGCATCACGAGAACGCGTCAACAAGGCGATCGCAAGTTTCGTGCGACTGGGCTGGATCGAACAGTCCGAGCGTCGCTATCGAATCACCAATCGCGAACAACTCGAATTACGCGCTCGCTGAGTTCAGCTTTCGGGGAATGTTTCTCCCACGAACTCTTCTGACATTGCCCACAATCGCTTTGCGAGTTCGGGATCATTCGCATAGTCCGAAGGCGTAGCGAAGGTGCGGTCAGCAAGGTAGGAACCCGGCTGCTCAAGTGCTTCCGCGCTCGCACATGCCCATACCTGTGTTGATGCACCAACATCAACATTGACGAGTGTCGGCATTTTCATGCCCGACTTCTTGGCTCGGGAAGCAAGATCGCCAAAGTCGTCCTTCGTGAAACTTCGAGCCAGATCGGTCATCACCATTCCAGGGTGCACCGCCCACGAATGAACTCCGAGGTTGCCGTAACGACGTTCGAGTTCCGTGGTGAACAAAATGTTGGCGGTCTTTGACTGACCATAGGCATCCATCTTCGAATACTCATGATTTTCAAAGTTCGGGTCGTCCCAAATAATCCCGGATGTGAAATGTCCGGCCGAACTCAGGTTGACGATTCGTGATGGAGCACTTGCTTTCAATAACGGAAGCAAGTGATTTACCAAGACGAAGTGACCGAGATGATTAGTGCCGAACTGCAATTCGAAACCGTCGTCGGTCTTTCCGTACGGAACTGCCATGATGCCGGCATTGGCAAGAAGCGCATCGAGCCGATCGTGTTCGGCAATGAACTTCCCGGCAAACGCGCGCACGCTTTCGAGAGAACCAAGTTCCATCACACCGAACGAAAAGTCGCCACCGGGTACCAACTCGAGCAACTGATCAACACCAGCACGACCTTTGTCTTCGGAACGCGCTGTGATGACGACAGTGGCACCCGCTGCACCGAGTGCACGAGCGGACTCTTTGCCTAGACCGGTTGTTGCTCCTGTGACCAGAACGACCTTTCCAGAAAGGTCGATGCCACGAAGGACGTCGTCGGTGGTGATTGTGAGTTCTTCGTTCATGTGATGTCCCCCGGAGTCGGCCATTCATCGGGCCAGTTGTCGTTGACTGTAAGCGACCATTGCGGGTCACGGCGCTCGAGAAAGGCCATAACGCCTTCGCGGGCATCGGCTTCACCCATGAGGTGATGGTGGAGATCGGTCTCGGCTCGATCGACCTGATCGGGGGTCATCGAGAACGTTCCCCATAGCAATTTCTTGCTCACAGCGACCGAGACCGGCGCGGTATTCACGGCCATGTCATGAGCAACTTCAAGGGCATGCGGTAACACGTCATCGTTGTCGAGAACCCGCGACGCCACACCAAGTTCGCGGGCTTCATCGCCGGTGAACGTGCGACCAGTAAGAAGAAGATCAGCGGCATTCGCTAAACCAACAAGTCGCGGAAGTGTCCAATGACTCATCGCATCGGGCATGACACCGCGACGAACCTGCACAATTCCGTACTTCGCGTCACTCGCCATAAAGCGAAGATCGCAATGCAGGGTGAGGGTGAATCCGACACCAATCGCGTGACCATTGACGGCTGCAATTACTGGCTTTCGAATACGCCAAGCCGGAGGGTTCACCGGGTTCGCACTGAACGCCGGCGCATCAGAACGTTCAAAAACATCTGACCCGCTTGAGAAATCTGCACCTGCACAAAATGCTGGCGGTGTTCCAGTGAGCACGACGACGCGCACGGCATCATCGGTGTCGGCCATCCGATACATATCACCGAGGGCTCGACCCATCGCGCCGCTGAATGCATTTCGTGTGTCGGGGCGATTCAGTGTCGCAACCAAAACTCCATCATCATGAAGTTCAGCCAACAGATCATTCGTGCCGGTATCAATTGTTCGAGCCATCATGCTTCCCTGGAAGCAACCTTGATTTCACGAATGGTTTCGGCAATACATTCATCGCTGATGGGATAGCCGGGGAAGTAGAGACACACCCGATTGGCTTCATGTCCATAACGACGAACGATCTCTGCAGCAACTTCCTTCGGCGTGCCAACAACAGCAATCGTGCGCAGGACGTCGTCGTTGATCTTCTTTGCCATTCCGGCCCAGTCGCTCTGCTTCGACAATGCATTGAGTTCTGGTTGCAGTTCGCCCCAACCTTCCACGTCGAGCACCGGCTTGTACGAAGGAGTCGAACCGTAGAAACCAAGCAGTGTCTTGACGCCGTTCGCAGCTGCCGAAATCTCTTCGTCAGTCTGACCAACAGCACAGATGACTTCCAGAATGATTTCGAAGTCCTTGCGATCGCGACCGGCCTTGGCGAACCCGCGCTCGAGTGCCGGCATCGTGCGCTCTGCGAAATGTCGTTCTGAGTTGAACGGCATCACCAAAATGCCGTCGGCAACCTCAGCCGTCATTTCACACATCTTCGGACCAAGCGCTCCCACGAGTACAGGAACTTTTCCGAAGGGGTTCGGGCCTGGATTGAAGTTCGGTGTCATGAGCGTGTGCGTGGTCCACTGCCCTTTGAAATCGAATGGGCCCTCACCAGCAAAGTGGGCGAGGATCGCTTTTGTTGCACTCACCCATTCGCGCATCTGGGCGACGGGCTTTTCCCACACCGATCCATAGCGCTTCTGAATATGCGGGCGGATCTGTGAACCGAGACCTAAGCGGAACTTTCCCTCGGTGAGCAATTGCAGGTCGTTCGCCGCATAGGCGAGATGCAGCGGGCTTCGAGGGAAGGCCATGGCCACATTCGTCATCAGGTCGATCTGACACGAGGTGCTGGCGAGCACCAGGGGAAAGAACACGTCGTGGGCATTTTCAAAACTGAAGAGCCCATCAGCACCAAGGGCTTGAAGTTCCGCCGCTCTCGGTACCGAATCAAGCGGTCCGGACATAGCGAGTGAGATATCAACCTTCATGGTTCCTCCAAGAACACGAAATGATGCTTTCTTGTTCTAGCCCGAAGCCAAGCACCCGAACGCAGTTCCAACTAGTGAACGGGCCAATGTCCGGGAATTCCCCTCACACAAAGAATCTTTATTCGAATAAGAGATCTCTTTTGGGGAAAATCCTTTTCACCTAGGCTCAACCCATGGCGCAGGCGAAAATAGAAGGGTCCTCCTCCAAAGTTGAAACAGATCGACCCAGGGTCTCGCGAGCGCAGAAAACCCGCGAGGTTCAAACCGCGATCACAAACTCAGCCCTTGAGTTACTCGCTGCCAACGGCGTCGATGGCCTCGCTCTCACGAAGATTGCCGCCAACGCCGGAATGTCGAACGGGCCGCTGTACGGACGGTACGACTCTGCTGAAGACGTTGCGCTTGAACTATGGGATGAGAAGTTACGAGATCAGTTTCAACGACTCGTCCGAGAATTCGACAATTTCGCTTCGTCACCAGACGCAGAACCCTCCGATTGGTTGCTGAAGGAACTCGAAACCCCTTCCGACCTCACCGCTGGTGCTCTTGAGATCGTCGCCGTCGCTCGGCGCTTCCCTCTCCTTGTTGATTCCGTGCGCAAGGACGTCGATTCGCTCTTTCATCAACTGTGTGCCGAACATCCGGAGTTACCTCCGTCGATTTGTTCGCTTCGGTTAACGGTCCCGACTGGGTGCGTGCTCACGAGCAGATCCGTTCCGAAGTCGCGGCCGGCCTGGCGCTCAATTCTCCTGCGGTTTCGCGACAGCGCGCTTGATCCAGCGAATCTGAACCAGCGCGGTCGCACGGCCACACCAGCGGAGTTTTCAATCCCGCTTCCCGATACGGGAGATGCCGGTCTCGATGAATTTGTCGCCGCCGTTATGGAAGTTGTAGCTCGTGTCGGCTTCGAGAAAACCACCGCACATCGAGTGGCTCGAGCAGCTGGTCATTCATTCAGTTCTGCGTACACGCACGTCGGCACCAAAGACGAACTCATGCATATGGCGATCGGCCAAATGATGGCGCAGATCTGGCAGACAGGCACAGCGTCGTTCTTTGCCCTCGATGCAGAGGGATACAAGAACGCCATCCTCGCCCTACAGCTCGGCCTGTTGACGGAAGCGAACCGACCTCTTCGCCAACTACGCATCGAAACAACTATGGCAATGCGTCACCACAAAGATCTCTTCGATGCCGGTCGGAAGCGCACCGCTAATTCACTCGCACTCATCACCGATGCTGTCGAGAAAGCCGATCCTGCCGCACGTAACGAGGCTGCTGCATATTGGTATCTCACCGCCGCCAACGGCATCGGCTCCGTCGCACTCAGTTTGCTTACAACAGAGTTCCGTGACCTCGACTGGTCACCCGTTGCGGCCGTTGCCTACGAATTAGCGTTCGAGACAACGCTTGCACCATTGCGGAAACTCGCAAAGGCCTGAGTACTTCAGGCTTCCAAGAACGCCACGACCTGACGCCACGCATCGGCGGCATCTTCAGCACGGTGAGCGGGTCGAGATGCATCGTGCACAAACCCATGCTCAGCGCCTTCGTAGGAAACAACCATGACGCCGAGTGCTTCGGCATCGGCAACATCTTGTGGTGGCGTGAAGTGATCGGCAGTGCCGATGACGGCGAGGGTCGGACAACGCTCTGGTGACGCCAACGCTTCGATCGGTTGTTGCAGGCGTCCGCCGGCCCATGCCTCGGGAAGGCGAATCATTCCGTAGAACCCTGCGACGCGCTTGAAGTGACCGGTCGCTGCCGCTTTGAACGCCAACATCCCGCCCATACAAAAGCCCGTGGCAACAACTCGCCTACATCCAGTTGCTTCTGCAGCGAGTTCGGCAGTTCTGCGAAGTTCGGCGTCGTCAAAATCGGCCATGGCGCCAAGGCGTTCGTCGACCGAAAGGTCTTCACGACCGGGGAATGGTTCGGGAGCGCACACTACCCACCCGTGATCGGCAGCGAGTTGTGCGCACATGTCGTCGAATAAGGGACGCAATCCCATGATGTCGGGGAACAGAACAACGCCGAGGGTGTTGTCATCCACCGAGGCTGGCATCGCCAGTTCCGCTGGAACACCATTCGCAAGTGTGATGCGCATCGGAGCCTTTCAGAATTCAGAGGATGAGTTATGGCCAATGCCCACTGCAGCCACTGCTTCGGCCAGCGTGCCGACGCGAATGGCCTTCATGCCTTCGGGTGGGTCAGGAGCAAGGCGCGGAACGAGCGCACGAGTGAACCCGAGGCGAGCGGCTTCGGCCAGACGACGTTCACCATGAGCAACTTGACGAAGCTCACCACCCAAACCGATTTCGCCACACACAACGAGATCTTCGGGGATTGGTGAATTGAACCGCGATGACGCCAGCGCCAGGGCAACACCGAGATCGGCCGCCGGTTCAACGATCTTCACGCCACCAACGGCCAGCGCATACACGTCGCGCTTTTCAAACGTGACACCGGCACGTTCTGACAACACCGCGAGCAATAACGACAAGCGACCCGAGTCGAGGCCTTGTGCACTGCGTCGAGGTGACGGAAGTTCCGAATGGGCGACCAGTGCTTGCACTTCGACCAACATTGGTCGATCGCCTTCCATGGTGGGGACGATGACCGAACCAGAAACTCCTTTGCGGCGATCGGCCAAGAACAGTCGGCTGGGGTCGGGAACACCGAGCATTCCGTGTTGGGTCATTTCGAACAGACCAAGTTGGTCGGTGGCGCCAAAGCGGTGTTTCACCGCGCGCAACATGCGCAACGCGTGGTGACGGTCGCCTTCGAAGGCAAGCACCGTGTCGACAATGTGCTCGAGCACTCTCGGACCAGCAAGCCCACCTTCTTTGGTGACATGGCCAACCAGCACAACCGAAAGACCGCGCTCTTTCGCTGTTGTTACCAAGCGTGCGGCGCTTTCACGCACCTGAGCAACCGAACCCGAAGCCGAACTGATGTCGGGCGTGTGCACGGTTTGGATGGAGTCGACCACTAACACCGCAGGATTGATTTCGTCGACCGAAGAAAGAATGTGGGGCACGGCAGTTTCAGAAGCCAGCCAGAGATCGGGGTGCAGCGCGTTTAACCGTTCGGCTCGCAGCCGCACTTGTTGTTTGGATTCCTCGGCCGAGACGTACAACACCTTGGAACCCGAAGCAGCGATTGACGCGACTGCTTGCAGCAGCAAGGTGGACTTACCGATACCGGGCTCGCCACCGACCAACGTGACTGAGCCAGGCACCAGCCCACCGCTCAGCACACGATCGAGTTCGCCGATACCAGTGGGCTTCGGCTGCCATTCGTGCGCGTCGACTTCGGAAATGGGCACCGGCGCATCGCGCCGACCCAACAACGCTGCAGATGACGCGGCTGAAACATCGTTGAGTTCTTCAACGAGCGTGTTCCATTCCTCACAACCAGGGCAGCGACCTACCCACTTGGGCACGCTGGTGCCGCATTCGGTACAACGAAACACTGCTCGGAGCTTGGCCACGGCGACACCCTACGCACCACACGAGACAGTCATGGCGCCCAAACGAAAGGTGCCGCCCCCGAAGGAGCGGCACCTTGAAAACCTGAAAGCGGAATTGATCAGCCGGTGAATGCAGGAGCCACCGGATCGGCCGCCGGTGCTGTGGTCGTCGTGGTCGTTGTCGGCAGCGTGGTCGTGGTGGTCGTGGTCGGCGACGCCGAACCAATTGTCATGGTCAATTGATCAATAAAAACAACAAGAAGGGTGTTCGAATCGAAGTACCGAAGACAGAAAAGGTAGGAAGCAGCAGCCACGGTGAACGTCCCTCCTCCTATTAAAAACGCAGTCGTGCCCACAGCGATGGTCGCAGGACTTGCCCCAATCTGCGCGGCTTGCGGGGCTTGCGAATTGTTAGTGAGGACAGCGAGAGGAAGTTGTTGATCATTGCAGTTTGAACCACTTGTTTTAATCTCAAGATCGATCGAATCCTGAGCAGTCGGACTCGAATAGGTCACAACCAAACCGCCGTTGCCATCATTCGCAAGCGATCCGGTTGCAGCGGCATTCGCGGGGCTGGCCGCGAACAACACCGCTGTTGAAACAAAAAGCCCACAGGCCACAACCATGCGAGCCGAACGAGTGAATCGAGACATTGAAACCCCTCTAGGTCTGGATTGAACCTCATGTTATATGAATCGGAGACCTAACAGAAAGCTCTCCCTCTTACGCCAACCTCTCCTCAGGGGTGCTCGCCCCGCTACCGCCCTTGAGCACGTGGGCGCCCAGCTGGGGTAACGACGCCCTAGGCCCCCATCGGTGATGCTCATGAAACCGCAACAGCTGACGGCGATCGCTCAGACCAGCGGAGCGGAGTGCCAGACCGCATCCGACACCGCAAGGGTGCGCTCTCGGTAGTCCGCCATCCCAAAGGGACACTGCGTGACCACTCGGCCGGTCGGAGAGCGGTAGTAGTTCGAACAGTCGCTCGTCCACGGTTCGACTTCGGCAATGGCCTGCTGAACCTCGACGTTGTACTCGTCGAGAACCTCGCGGCGAACGTCGACCCATGCCAAGTTTTGACGATCCATCGTTTGCAACGTTCGAACGATCAGATCAACTTGGCATTCGAGCATGTAGAGAATTGAACCGTTGTTGGTATTTGGTCCATACAACTGAAAAAGATTGGGGAATCCTGTCGTCGCGATTCCGAGCCATGCTTGCGCGCCATCGTTCCACTCATCTTCCAGTCGGACGCCCTCACGACCAGTGACGCTGAGCGCTGAGAGATAACGAGTCGCAGCAAACCCTGTTGCAATCACCAAGACATCAAGTTCATGCTCGACGCCATCGGCATCAACAACGGAGTTCGGTTTCACCTCTTTGATCGGCGTCGTTACAAGGTCAACAGTGTCCAGATTGAATGCTGGGTAGTAATCGCTCGACGTAAGCGGTCGATTGCAACCGAACGGATCCTGCGGTGTGAGTTTCTGCCGCAATTCCGGATCGTCAATGGAATCGAGGTTGCTAATCCCAGCATTCGTCGAGATCTCAACCGATGCCGGATGAAACAAAATCGCCCCTTCAACCCGATCCCATAAAAGTCGTCGTATCTCGAGTCGTTGTGACTCATCAGCAGCAAACCGCTCCCGCTGTTCATCGGTAAACGGTTCATCGAGCTTCGGCATCACCCATGGGGCCGACCGTTGAAAAACCGTGAGATGCGAAACCTGCTTGGCAATTACGGGAACGAGTTGCACTGCAGTGGCGGCGCTACCAATGACGCCGACGCGCTTCTCCGCCACATCCAAAGCCTCCGGCCACTGCGCGGTGTGGAAACTAGGGCCGACAAATGATTCGAGACCATCGATCGAAGGCCATGTCAACTCATTGAACATTCCAACCGCACTGACAACAACTTCTGCTTCAATCCGCTCACCATCAGTAGTAGTCACAACCCAGACATTTGCGACGTCATCTCGTTCGACAGAGTGAACCGTGACACCAAAGCGCATACAGCCACGAAGATCAAAATCATCGACAACACGCTCGAAGTACGCGAGCAACTCTGGTTGTGTGGCATACGGACGCGACCACGACGGATTTGGCGCAAACGAAAATGAATACAGGTGTGCTTGCACATCGCACGCCGCGCCCGGATAGCGGTTGTGCCACCAGGTACCCCCCGGCCCGGCGGCGCGTTCAAGCACGGTGACCTCATCAAAACCAGCCCGTCGAAACCGATAGGCCGCGATAATTCCGCCCGGGCCAGCACCAATCACAATGATGCGCCGGCGGGGCGACTCGGACGTTCGTTGATTGCCAAGTTCGGGGAGTGCTGTGGGATCGAAAAGCGGATCAACAGAACCTTGTTGCACTGCCGAAACCCTCATTCGTTCCCCCATTATTTGTGCCCGCTTTACCAGCGCCGGCCGCGTGAATGCATGAGGCGCCGAGTGCGAAGTCGACGCTTTCGATACCGAAGTCCAATCACTGCAGCAGTAAGAGCTGCGAGAAGCAGCACAAACAATGTGCCCAGGATCTCGAGGAACTTGTCCTCCGACGAACTGACCTTCACCGTTTGTGTGTCGGTATCGGTGAATGAGGCGTTGTAGGTCTTGGTCGTTCCACCGGCCGTGACGATCAGGTCGAGTCCGACCATCGAGGCCGGCGGTGCCTTTTCTTCCGCTTCGATCTTGGCGAGCAACCCGCCCGATGCGTCCCCACCAAGCGTTGTAGCCAACTGTTGATCACCGAACATCTGAAGTCCGGCAGTTGTGTCGATCTGACCGGTCACTTTCACCGAGGTCGACAACAACCCATCGGATCGTTTGATGAGCATGTCGCGGTACGGACCATCAGGGCCGCTTAACTGCGCGAGTAGCGCGGTGCCTTCTTCAGGAGTGGCGAATGAGTGATGCACGCGAATCCAGGTGAGGTCTCCATCCTTAGAGGCAGCGTCGACTTCCCATCCAGCCTTCACTAAGTCATCAGCTCGTAATGCTTGGGCCGGATCGCCAACCCGCTTGAGTGCCGCGTCGTCGAAACCGATGCCCTGGGTGATCGTTCCTTTGCCGTCGAGACCAATATCAATCTTGGTTTCGATCTGAACTCGACAACCTGCGGCAACCACAACGACGAGCGCAAGGAGCACGAAGACGCTCTGCAGCCGACGATTCTTGATCACGACGCGCAACCTACCAGCGCAATCACACAGTGTTTGTGGCTCCATACGCGAAAGAGCCCAGGCCCTAGGCCCGGGCTCTTTCCAAAATCAGCTGCACACACGCCCTATTCGGGGGCGCCGGCTTCGGCCAGTTCCATGGGCGGGGGCTCAAAGCCCTCGGTGGCACGGAACACGATGATGCGCTCGCCCGTTTCGGGATCGGGTTCGGCGTCGACCACGATGTTCTGGCCGGCGCGGAATTCCTTCCACAACAGACGCTCGGAAAGCGGATCTTCCACCATGCGTTGAATGGCACGACGCAGTGGACGAGCACCCAGCGTGGGGTCATAACCCTTGTCGGCCAGCAGGAACTTGGCGGCTTCGGTGAGTTCAAGACCAATGCCCTGACCTTCAAGCTGCTTGGTGACTCGCTTGATGAGCAGATCGACAATGGTCGTGACCTCTGCTTTGGAAAGTTCGTGGAACACGATGGTGTCGTCGATGCGGTTAAGGAACTCAGGGCGGAAATGCGCCTTGAGTGCATCGTTGACCTTCTCCTTCATGCGCTCGTACGACACGGCTTCGTCGGACTTACCAAAACCAATGTTGCCTTTACGAAGATCGGCGGTACCGAGGTTTGAGGTCATGATCAACACAGTGTTGCGGAAGTCGACCGAACGACCTTGTGAGTCGGTGAGTCGTCCTTCTTCAAGGATTTGCAAAAACGTATTAAAGACGTCGGGATGCGCCTTTTCGATTTCGTCGAAGAGCACAACCGAGAACGGCTTGCGACGTACTGCTTCGGTGAGCTGTCCGCCTTCTTCGTAACCGACATAGCCAGGAGGTGAACCGACAAGACGACTGACGGTGTGCTTCTCCTGGTACTCAGACATGTCGAGCGAAATGAGCGAATCTTCATCGCCGAACAAGAACTCGGCGAGGGTCTTGGCCAGTTCGGTCTTACCGACACCCGATGGGCCGAGGAAAATGAATGAGCCAGAAGGACGCTTGGGGTCTTTGAGGCCGGCACGCGTTCGACGGATGGCTTGGCTCACTGCCTTGATGGCGTTTTCTTGACCAATGACTCGCTTATGCAATTCGTCTTCCATGCGCAGAAGGCGAGCAGTTTCTTCTTCAGTGAGTCTGTAAACGGGGATACCGGTCCAGAGTGAAAGCACCTCGGCAATGGCTTCTTCGTCGACCTCGTCGAACAAGTCGATGCCGGAGTCCTTCATTTCCTGCTCTTTGGTTTCTTTCTGCGCAAGAAGTTCCTTCTCGCGATCACGCAGGCGTCCGGCCTCTTCGAACTGCTGAGCCTCGACCGCTTCTTTCTTTTCGGTTACGACCTTGGTGATTTCGTTTTCGAGTTCCTTGAAATCGGGTGGCGTTTCCATGCGCTTAATACGCAAACGCGAACCGGCTTCGTCGATGAGGTCGATGGCTTTGTCGGGAAGGAAACGATCGGCGATGTAGCGGTCGGCCAGGTTGGCCGCAGCAACAAGTGCTTGATCGGTGATGGTGACGCGGTGATGGGTCTCGTAGCGATCGCGCAAACCCTTGAGGATCTCAATGGTGTGGGCGACGGTGGGCTCTTCAACCTTGATCGGCTGGAAACGACGCTCGAGTGCAGCGTCCTTTTCGAGATGCTTGCGGTACTCGTCGAGTGTGGTGGCACCAATGGTTTGGAGTTCGCCACGAGCAAGCATCGGCTTGAGAATGCTGGCGGCATCGATGGCGCCTTCGGCGGCACCAGCACCAACGAGGGTGTGGATTTCGTCGATGAACAGAATGATGTCGCCTCGTGTCTTGATTTCCTTGAGCACCTTCTTGAGGCGCTCTTCGAAATCGCCGCGGTAACGCGAGCCGGCAACGAGTGCACCGAGATCGAGTGTGTAGAGCTGCTTACCGTGCAATGTTTCTGGAACTTGATCAGACGCGATCGCTTGCGCAAGACCTTCGACAATTGCGGTCTTGCCAACGCCGGGCTCGCCGATAAGAACGGGATTGTTCTTGGTACGACGGCTGAGGACCTGCATGACGCGTTCGGTTTCACGCGCACGACCAATAACGGGGTCGAGCTTCTTTTCGCGAGCGAGTTGGGTGAGATTGCGACCGAACTGATCGAGCACTGCGGAACCACTGGGTGATGCTTCACCCGAACCACCACTGGTGGCTCCAGCCTTTTCGCCCTGTTGAGGACCAGGACCGGAATAGCCAGAGAGCAACTGAATAACTTGCTGACGAACTCGAGAAAGGTCGGCGCCAAGTTTGACGAGCACCTGAGCAGCAACGCCTTCGCCCTCACGGATGAGGCCAAGGAGAATGTGTTCGGTACCGATGTAGTTGTGGCCGAGCTGCAGTGCTTCACGCAGCGACAGTTCGAGGACCTTCTTGGCACGCGGTGTGAACGGGATGTGACCGCTCGGCGATGAACCGCCCTGACCGATGATTTCTTCGACCTGCGAACGCACAGCCTCGAGCGAAATGCCCAGTGACTCAAGGGCCTTGGCGGCGACGCCTTCACCCTCGTGGATCAGCCCGAGCAGGATGTGCTCGGTACCGATGTAGTTGTGGTTCAGGAGTCGCGCTTCTTCTTGCGCTAGCACGACGACCCTGCGGGCCCTATCGGTGAACCGTTCAAACACTTTGTGACCTGCTTCCCAGACGGGGATACGTGAGATGAGTGTACCCATCACCTTCGAGATCGCCTCGTCGGAAATCCACGTTCACCGTGCCTTTGTCACAAGCAGTTCTCAACCTGTCCGCCCGGTTGAGGTCCGAACCGACCGCGGGCCTAACGTGGCGCCATGGCCAGCGCCTCGCCCCTCCTCCAGTTGCCCGTTCTTCAGGCTGACCTTGCACGAGTTGAGAACGCACTGCAGGCCTCGGTGGTTACCGAAGACCCGTTTCTGACCGAGGTCGCCAGTCACTTAATTCTCGCCGGCGGCAAACGCGTTCGTCCTGCCTTCTCGGTCACGTCGGCAGCAACGTCCGCCACTGAAATGGGCGCCGCCACCCCTGAGGTCATCATGGGCGCAGTTTCGGTCGAGCTGGTCCACCTCGGATCGCTCTATCACGACGATGTCATGGACGATGCCACCACCCGTCGCACCGTCGAAAGCGTCAACGCCCGTTGGGGCAACCTCAAGGCCATCCTCGCTGGCGATTATCTCTTAGCCAAAGCATCTGAGATTGCTGCGTCGCTCGGAACCGAAGTTGCGGGCTTACTCGCCGCCACCATCGGCAAATTATGTGAGGGCCAGATTCTTGAACTGCAACAAGCGTTCAGCATGGACCGCACCGAAGACGCCTACCTGCGCTCCATTAATGGCAAGACCGCATCGCTGCTCGGAACGGCGTGTCGGGTTGGTGGAATTGTTGCCAATCTTCCTCGCCCTCAGATCGATGCGCTCACTACATTCGGAAATTCCTTCGGCATGGCATTCCAGATCGTCGACGACCTTCTCGATGTCACTTCCACCGATGAAGAACTGGGAAAACCTGCAGGCCATGACCTCGTTGAAGGCACCTACACCTTGCCGGTGATTCGCACACTTGCTGTTGGCGGAGCCGAAGCCGATGAACTGCGTTCGCTGCTTGTGAAACTTGCATCCACAGATGGTTCCATCGAACCGGTCGAAGATCCCGACACGCTTGTTCGTGCTCGCACACTGTTGCGTTCATCGCCATCGGTCAAAGACTCGCTCGACACTGCTCGTTCGTATGTTGAAGCCGGGCAACGAGCACTGGCTCCTTACGCCGGCAACGAAGCAGTCACTGCCCTCGAGGCTGCTGCCGAGCATTTGCTCGGAACTGTTCGCTCTGCGGCCTGAACCACGAAGCGGGGCGTCAAACGTTCTTTTCGTAAATCAGCCGAAGACCGTGAAGCGTCAACCACGGTTCGGTGTGTTGAATGCGCTTTGAGAACGGCGTAATTGTTTCCGCTAGTCCCCCGGTGGAAATCACCGTGCATGTTCCGAGTTCCGCTTCGATCAGATCGCATAAACCGTCGACCTGCGCAGCGAATCCGTAGACAGCGCCCGACTGAATCGATTCAACTGTGGACTTTCCCAGAACGTTGCGCGGTGCGGTCAGTTCCACCGCTCGCAGTGCCGATGCCCGACCGACCAATGCATCCATCGAGATTTCGATGCCAGGGGCAATCGCGCCACCGAGGTAGACACCGTCTTCAGAAACGGCATCGCAGGTCGTTGCCGTTCCGAAATCAGCAATGATCGTCGGCCCGCCGTAAAGGTCGTACGCGCCAACCGCATTCGCGATGCGATCGGCACCGACCTCTTTGGGATTGTCGTAATCAATACGGATGCCTGAGCGAACGCCGGGACCAATGACGATTGGCTCAAAATCCAGGTGGCGAGCAGTGACCTGGCGCAACGTCGCGGTGACTTGCGGAACACCAGAGGAAATAACAATTCCATCAATATCCGAAAAACTGTTTCGACGGAGGGAAAGAAAGCCCTGAAGCATGACCGCGTACTCATCGCCAGTGCGATCGGCGGCGGTCGAGATTCGCCAATGGTCAAGAAGGCCGGCTTCTGGACGACGCCCAGATGCGGTTCCGCCATCGAGGTCGTAAAGACCTACAACCGTTTGTGTATTTCCTGCATCAACAGCGAGAAGCATTCGTTGTTCCTCCGTCATGCCGGGTCGATGTCGAGTCCAATATCGAGGACCGGAGCAGAATTAGTGAGTCCACCGACCGAAATGCAATCGACACCCGCAGCGCTGTACGACGCGACCGTTTCAAGAGTGATCCCACCAGAGGCCTCGAGCAAGGGGCGGTGCTGCGAAGCAGAAGCGATGGCCACACATTCACGGATCTTGTCGGGCGTCATGTTGTCGAGCAGTAACGCATCTGCACCAGCCGCAAGTGCTTCATGAACTTGCTCAATCGTGTCGCATTCAACATGAACGGTTCGTGCCGGCCACATTGAACGAGAACGGGCAACTGCATCGGTGATGCCAAACAACGCAATGTGGTTGTCTTTCAGAAGGATCCAGTCGGAAAGATTGCCGCGATGGTTACGTCCACCTCCGGCGCGAACCGCAGCCTTTTCAAGAACCCGCAATCCAGGCGTGGTCTTTCGCGTGTCCCACACATACGCGCTGCCACCCTTCGCGGCCTCAGCGACGTACTCACTTGTTCGCGTGGCGATGCCCGAAAGGTGTCCGAGAAAGTTCAGTGCCGTTCGTTCTGCTGTCAGGATCGATGCCAAGCAACCAGTCGCCCTTGCGATCACCGAACCGGGACTCACCATGTCACCATCGGTGACCGACCATTCGAGAACCACAGATGGATCGACCTGCACGAATGTTTCCGCCGCACAAAGTCGACCGGCGATGACGCCATTACCGCGAGCTACGAAGCGCGCAGTGGTGACCAAGTCTTGGGGAAGCAGTGCAGAAGTGAGGTCGCCAAGTGGCGTGAGATCCTCGGCGAGGGCACGTTCGACCGCATCAACGACAACGACTCGGGGCGGCTGAAGCAGATCTGACATTCCGAAAGCCTGCCCTGCCGAGCCCGACCAGAGCGAACCGGTCAGACGATCACCAATCGCAGAGCCAAATTCGGGTCCAGCGAAGGGCAATCGTCACGGGTGTGCGCACCACGACTTTCCGTGCGAGCTTCAGCGGCAACGAGCAGAGCGGTGGCTACGGCGGCCAGGTTCGCCAGTTCCCACGCAGCAACACCAGTGGCATCGGCGAGAGTGCGGGCGTACTCGACCTTTGCCGCCGTCGCTGCGAGCGAACTCGCGTCTCGCACAACTCCGGCGCCAACGGTCATTGCCCATTGCAAGTCATCACGGGCGGTCGCAAGTGCGTCGGCGTCACTTTCGATCACCGACGACAACGAAGCCGGCGCGCTCCATCCCTCAATGCGACGGCCACCATCACCATCGAGCGCTCGCATAGCGCCCGTCATTTCCGGAGCGTCGATACCCAGTTCGATGGCTTCAACAACGCGAGCCCCAAACACCATTCCTTCGAGCAATGAGTTTGATGCCAGTCGGTTCGCTCCGTGCACACCTGAACACGCGACTTCACCAGCAGCCCACAAACCCGGAATGCTCGTCGCACCGTTGAGGTCAGTAAGAACCCCACCGCACAGGTAATGCGCTGCTGGAGCAATCGGAAGGAGATCTTGGGAGGGATCGAACTTGAGACTGGAAAGCATCGCGGCGATGGTTGGAAATCGAACATCGAATTGTTCGAGAGCAGTCACATCGAGCAAGCAGTGATCAGTATGTAGTTCGATCATGCGGCGAACCATCGCTCGACTGACCTGATCACGCGGAAGCATTTCATCGACGAATCGCTCACCGTTAATGTCGCGAATGAGTGCTCCATGACCGCGTAATGCTTCAGAAAGCAACGGGCGCGGCATGCGCTGATGATGAAGTGCTGTCGGATGGAACTGCACAAACTCAACATCGGCCACTGCAGCACCAGCGCGCAATGCCATCGCGATGCCGTCACCAGTGGCCTCAAGTGGATTCGTCGTTACCGAAAAGATCTGCCCGGCTCCACCTGAAGCCAGCAGAACATTTCTGGCGCGAACAACGCCAACGGTTCCATCGGCCAACGCGGCACGAACGCCAACGCACCGGCCGTTTTCAACCACAAGGTCGAGGGCAAACGCATGCTCATGGATTTCTGTTGCTTCACTTCGCACAGCAACGACCAGCGCTCGTTCGATTTCGGCCCCAGTAGCAACACCGCCGGCGTGAACAATTCGCGGCAGTGAGTGACCACCTTCGCGCGCTAATTCGAACTTGCCTTCAGCGTCGCGATCGAATCGCGCCCCAAGTGAAACCAGATCACGCACCCGAACTGGACCCTCTTCAACCAGAATGCGCACCGCACTAACGTCACAAAGGCCAGCTCCGGCGGCGAGCGTGTCAGCGAGATGCAGATCGGTGGAATCGGGATCACCACCGAGGACAGCAGCGACGCCACCTTGGGCCCATCTGGTTGTCGACTGCTCAAGCGGACCCTTGGTAAGGACTCCCACACGAACACCGTCTCGGGCCGCGGCGCGCACGGCGGCCGAAAGTCCGGCAACGCCAGAACCGACAACAAGAAGATCGAGCTCGGCAGTCACAGGGATGCAGTCTGACCGAAGAACGGTGTCAGGCTCGGAATCGAACAGGAAATTCTTGAGCAGCGATGGTCACGGCCTCGAATTCATCGATGATGCGGTTGGCGCCGTCGACATGCACAACACGAGGGACGTAGTCCTCCAGTTCGGTCTCGTCGTAGTCGGCGTAGGTGATCACAATGATGCGGTCGCCAGGCTGTACCAAACGTGCGGCGGCGCCGTTGAGACATACCGTGCCCGGACCACCGGAGATCGCGTAGGTCTCGAACCGAGCACCGTTATCGATATCGACGACCTGCACCTGCTCCCATTCGCGAATGTCGGCCCGCTCCATCAATTCCGTATCGAGGGTAATGGAACCCACGTAATGGAGATTGGCGTCAGTAATACAAGCGCGATGGATCTTTGATTTCATCATTCGACGTTGCATCGTCTTCTCCTTCGACTTGGCGCCACGTGCGGTCACCGTGCGGGTAAGGCTTCCTACGGTACGTCGACACCCAGGTTGTCGAGTAATCGCGGCGTTCCCATCTGCGCCACCATCAACAATCGCACCGTGGTTCCACTCACAAGTCGATCGGGAGTGAGCAATGACTCAGGGTTCACGACCACGGCGTAATCAAGTACGGCAAGCGGTTCGGCATCGATGATCGAACTCATATGTGATTCGACAACCGATGGATCGCTCTCCCCCGCTTCGATCATGGCCGCCCCGGCACGAAGTGCTCGGTTGATGACCGTGGCGGCTTCGCGTTCGGTTGACGACAGATAAACATTCCGACTGGACATGGCCAGACCATCGTTTTCGCGCACGATGGGACAAGCAACAATTACGACCGGCTGATCAAGATCGGCAACCATTCGGCGTACGACCGCGAGCTGCTGGAAGTCCTTCTCGCCAAAATAGGCCCTGCACGGACCAGCGCTGTTGAACAACTTCGTGACGACGGTGGTGACACCATCGAAGTGGGTGGGACGACTCGCGCCTTCCATTGAGGAAGTAAGCCGATCGACATGAACATTCGTCAGGGTCGCTTGGGGATACATCTCATCGGTCGATGGCGTAAAGACAACGTCAGCTCCAGCCGCTTCGGCGAGTTCGAGATCGCGCTCAAGCGGACGCGGGTACGCATCGAGGTCTTCACCTGCGCCGAACTGCAGCGGGTTGACAAAAATCGTGAGCGCTACAACATCACAATCGTTTGCTGCAGCACGAAGGAGCGAAAGATGACCTTCGTGAAGCGCACCCATAGTTGGAACGAGTCCGACCGTACGTCCGAGCGCGCGCACCGTTTCGAGGTGGTCACGAAACTCTGATTTTGTGGAAAGGACCTGCATCAGTTTTCCGTTTCGGGAATTGGTGGCGTCGATTCATCGCTCGGTGTTGGTCGAGAGTCCACCACGCGACGAGCTGCCTCCACCAATGCGTTATACAACGCAAGTTCGGAAGGGTCGATCGCGTCACGATGACGAGCGACCGTGTCCCAGTCGCCACGCGCCACAGGGCCCGTCAACGCATCAATGACTCCAAGGTCTTCGATGTTGTCGATCGTTGCACGAACGAGTTCTAAATACGCCTCGATCGGTACGCCAGCAGAACGGGCTACACGTTCCGCGGAACCAAGTAGGGCGACAACGTGATTCGACGCAATCACTGCAGCCGCGTGGTACGCAACTCGATGTTCATCGTCAACAACGAACGATCGACCACCGAGCGCATCGACCATCGATTCCATGCACTTCAGCGCGCTCTCGGTGTTCGCATCAATAGCGAACCATGGGCCACCAACCAATCGCTCAGCTCCAATTTCCGGAGTTGGCATTGATGTCAGAGGGTGCAGCGCTGCGCGTTGCGGATGATCCGCTAATGCTTCAAGGCCGAGCGCGCCAGAAAGATGGGCGACAACTGTTGTTGGATCAGGCGTGATCTCGCGTGCGACCTCGGCGATGACGCCATCTGGAGTCGCAATGACTAAAAGATCAACCTCGCTTGCTGCTGCCGAGAGCGACTCACCGTGTTGAACGGGAGCAACCACCGTCCATCCAACCCGTGCCAACGCAATTGCCAGCGCACCACCCGCACGGCCCGGCCCAATGATTCGGACCGAACTGTTCGTGGTCATCCTGGTTCGGCGTCTATTGGTCCGACGCGATGCACGTGACCCTCGGCCCGGTCGGCCCAATCGGGTCCGGCAACATCGGGAGCAAGATCGGCAAGCGGCGCCATTACGAAACGACGCGATTGCATTCGCGGATGAGGAACCTCGAGATCAGGTTCGGAAATCGTGACTCCGTCGATCCAGATGATGTCGACATCGAGCGTGCGCGGGCCCCACCGAACGGTACGCACTCGGTTTGCCGCCGATTCGAGGCGATGACAGACGCCTAACAATTCGCGCGCACTCAGCTCGGTATCGATTTCAATCACGATGTTGAGAAATGGATCTTGCTCTGGTCCACCAACGGGGTCGGTGCGATACACCGGTGACACCGCAACAACTGAATCAAGCGAATTCACCGCTTCGCGCAAAAGCGACCACGAATCACCGATGTTTGAGCCGAGGCTCAAGAAGGCGCGTGACATTCAGCGTCCCCGAGTGATGGTGACGCCCGAAGTGGCCAGAGCCTGCGGCACTGGTGGGCGTAACTTCCGCACAGAAACCGTGACTGACAATGCTCGGGGATCGGCGAGCACTGCGTCGGCAATGTTCTGGGCGAGGTGTTCGAGTAACTGCGGCGTTCCGTTGAGAATCACGCTCTCAACTGATGCAGTGATAGCTCCGTAATCAAGCGTGTCGGCAAGATTGTCTGATGTACCCGCCGCAGAGAGGTCAGCGACGACATCGAGGTCGACTTCGAGTGGCTGCGCCCGTTCACGCTCTTCGGGAAGCGCGCCACAAATACCGATCACCACAAGTTGGCGAAGTTCAATTCGATCAGTCGGGGCCATAAGGCAGCGCTCCGGTTCAGGCAGACGGCGGGGGGATCGTCAGTGAAATGGCAACCAACTCACGGCCAGCGGGGCCCAGTTGGCGCTGCGTCAACTGCTCGATCACGGTAACAACACGCGGCGGGCTCTCGACTAAGCCGTTCCAGAGCAGGTAGCCGGCGATCAGACCACACACGCGATCACTGAGTTCTTCAGCGTGGATAAGGACGCGTTCGCCGCGCTCGAGCAAGGTTCGCAATTCCGCGAAGAACGCCGATTCGAAAAGACCGAGATCGTCTTCGGGGACGGGGCGATGGCGCCAGGTGACACCAAGCTCGTCGTAGTTGTGGAGATTGAGGGGAGCGGTGATCGTCGAGATGACACAGGTGAATCCCTGTTCACGGACCCAGATGATTTCCTCTTGGCGGCGAACCTTTCGATGGTTCGCTCCATAGCCACCGGGTCGCTCACAGAGGGCGAGTCGCTCAGCGATCACCCAATGAAAGTTGCGGGGTCGGATTCCCTGCGCCCATTTCCCTTTACTGGCCACGGCGTTCATGCTGCCACGACTTTGGCCGCTTGGATGGCGCTTCTGACGTCGTGAGCGCGAATCATGCTCGCTCCGGCGTGCATTGCCCACACTTCCGTCGCGATTGATCCCGCAAGACGATCGTCAGCTGGAACCAGTTCGTTGGAACCGTCAGACGTCGCAAGGAGCCGTCCCAGCATGGCTTTTCTGCTTGTCCCTACGACAACCGGCCAACCCATTTCAACGATGCGATCGAGGTACGCGAGCAGGGCCAGATTGTGCGAATCGGTCTTCCCAAACCCAAACCCCGGATCGACCCAAATTTCTTTTACTCCGGCCTCTGAAGCGGCCATTGCGCGCTCGCGAAGGAACGCACACACCTCGGCAACGACGTCGTCGTAGTGAGGATCGGCCTGCATCGTGCCCGGCTCGCCCTGCATATGCATGGCGATCCACCCCACACCAAGTTCCGCCGCAACGGGCCAAAGTGATGCTGACACATCGTTGATGAGCGTCGCTCCGGCGGCCACCGCAGCCCTTGCCACCTCGGCTTTGCGGGTATCGATACTGAGTCGACAACGACCGGCGAGACCTTCGATCACCGGAATGACTCGAGCGAGTTCTGTTTCGACATCGACCGGAGCAGCACCGGGACGAGTTGACTCTCCACCTATGTCAAGGACTGAGGCCCCTTCATCGGCCAGCATCAGGCCATGCGCAATTGCGACTTCGGGATCGAGAAACTTCCCACCATCACTAAATGAATCGGGAGTGACGTTGACAATCCCCATGATCAATGGGATTGATGTCGGAGTTCCCACTCCGAGCCGAGGTATGACGTCGGCCACGTTTAGTCGCGAGCGATGAATCGCATCGCTTCAAGTCGGGTCGCAGCGCTTTCACGGAACAATCCACGCACGGCTGAGGTCACGGTGCTTGAACCAGGCTTGCGAACTCCACGCATCGACATGCACAAATGCTCTGCTTCGATGACAACGAGCACGCCTCGCGGTTGCAACGTGGTTTCGAGCTCGTCGGCAATCTGCGCGGTCAGACGCTCTTGCACCTGCGGGCGTTTGGCGTAGGCGTCGACAAGGCGAGCAATTTTTGAAAGACCAGTCACACGACCATCGGTACCGGGGATATAGGCAACATGGGCTTTACCCATGAACGGAACCAGGTGGTGTTCGCACATCGAAGTGAGTGCGATGTCGCGAACCATGACCATCTCGTCGTGATTCGCTTCGAACATGACCTGAAGGTGACTGCGGGGATCATCACGAAGACCAGCAAAAACCTCGGCGTACATGCGCGCAACACGATCGGGTGTGTCCTGAAGGCCATCGCGGTCAGGATCCTCGCCAATTGCGATGAGGATCTCTTTCACGGCAGCTGAGATACGGGGAAGATCAACGGGGTCCATCACGGTCTCCTAGTGAGGGGACGAAAACAGAAACGTTCATTCGTGCAGGAATCGTACCGATTCCCACAGAATTTAACGACCTCAGTGACCACTTTCGGGACCAACAAAGACCCGAAGATCGTCGAGATTGCGATAGCGCTCCGCCACATCGAGGCCATAACCGACAACAAACTCATCGGGAAGTCGGAAACCTACGTAGCGAAGATCGGGTTCAACTTTCTGCATGCCTTCTTTGAGCAGAAGGGCACAGACCTCGAGGCTGGCGGGATGTCGCGCCGCCAAATTCTTTCGGAGGTAGTTCAGCGTCAGGCCGCTATCAACGATGTCCTCGACGATGATGACGTCTCGCCCAGTGAGGTCGATGTCGAGATCTTTCACGATCCGCACCACGCCGCTGGTCTTCGTCGCGGTGCCGTAGGAAGACACCGCCATGAAGTCGAGTTCGACGGGTAATGCGATTGCGCGAGCAATGTCGGCCATAAACATGACCGCACCTTTGAGGACAGCGATCAGCAATGGTGCGCGGCCGGCGTAATCGGCCGTGATCTCTTGGCCTAATTCAACAATGCGCTGCTGAATGGCTTCATGGGTGACGAGGATCTGGCCCAGATGGGGATCGACATCGGGATGCGGATGGTCATTTCCGGACGCGCTTTGGGTCACGCGGCGAATGTAGTGCAGTCCTCAGACTTTCGGTGCCGCCACGATTCGTAACCGACCCCCGGTTCGTTCGACGCGACGATTTCCACCCACATCGGTCGCGGTGGCCTCGCCCTTTACGACGGCCATGACGCGATCAATCGTTGCCGCATCAGGCGGATGTCGCTCTTCCGCGCCTTCTCGGAGCCACTCGCGGAGAGCTACGCGAGCAATCGCCGCGGGCGCATCGCGAAGAGTCCGCGCATCGGTTGGGTCAAGAGCGGTCGCTTCGAACCGCAAATGATCAGCAACCGACGCGAACACATCGGCCTGGCGATCGAGAATCGGAACCGGGTCGCGGCCGGCAATCTCGGCGAGCAACGGAAGTACTTCATGTCGGACACGATTGCGAACAAACGCAGGATCGCTATTACTGGGATCAAAGAACGGTTCGATCCCTTCACGTTCACAAACCTGTTCTGTTTCCGAACGCCGCAAATCCAAAATCGGATGACGGATACCCGGGCGGATCGAGGCCAGCCCGTCAGGGCCTGCACCGCGCAACAGATTCACGATCATGGTTTCGGCCCGATCGTCCGCAGTGTGACCAAGAGCAGCATCGGGCCCCAGCACTTCGTGGCGAGCGGTTCGAGCCCGAGCTTCGAGATTGGCGCCCGCTTCCACCATCACTGATTCAGACCGAAACGACGCGCCAAGGGAATCAGCAACCGCTCGGACACGATCGGCCTCGTCATGCGAGCCAGTACGCAATCCATGATCCACGTGAACCGCCGTGACAGCACAGCCTGCGGCTACAGCCAAAACCAACAGTGCCATCGAGTCCGCACCGCCTGACACACCACAGACCAAAGGAGAGCCCGCGGGCGGGAACGTGCAACGAGCCAGCAATTCCTCGTGACGTTCAGCGAGAGAACTCACGATGACCAATCGAGTTCAGCCAGCAACCGGAAGTGGAGCAGCCATGCGGTCGATCCACAAACGCGGTTCGCGAATCTCGATGATGCTCGGAAGATTCTCTGGCCCTTCCCATGCACGAGACAACAACGGTTGGCCGCCCGCGCGTTCAACTTCAGTGATGAAAGCTTCTCCTTGGGCGTACTGCGCCAACTTGGCTTGCAGGCCAACCAACTGCTGAAAAACTTTCGCCATACCGCGCGCCGATTCGCGTCGCTCGCGCAAAACCTTCGAAAAGCGATCGGCGCTCGGAACAAGGTCGTGACCGGCACGATCCATCGTGATGTCGCCGTGTCCTTCGAGAAGACTCATCATGCCGCTCACCTGATCGAGCACTGCCCGTTGTTCAGGACCGGCGATCAGATTGACCAATCCGCCATCGGCGAGTGGTTTCTGTCCGGCACGAATTGCAGCAGTGACCCGAGCGATGGTCTCGCTCACGCGAGCTGGGTCGGGGTCGATGGTGTTCATTGTTTCGTGAACGAGTCCGAGGAAATGTTCTCGGAGCCACGGCACGCCTGTGAATTGCGCGCGATGTGTGACCTCGTGCAATGCAAGCCACATGCGGAACTCTTCCGGCGGAAACGCAAACTGTTTTTCGAGCGCAAGAACGTTTGGACCTACGTAATAAACGATGTCCTGGTCTTGCGGATTCTCTTCTTCGATCACGAGTAAGTCGTACTGACCCAACACCCGCGCCGACATCCAACCGAGGACCACTCCGAGTTCAGCACCAGCGATTCGGGCGGTCAGCGGCGCAACGCGACTCGACGAAACGCGATCGCCGAACTTTTCGAGCATCGGCGCCAGCAAACGTTGGAACGAGGCGAGGTTGGCGCGGATCCAGCCCGGCCGATCGGTGACTCGAGCGCGAGCAGGACCCGCGAGTGATCGAAGCCCCGTTTCTTGCGCAACCAACTCTTCAGCGATCGCCGTTAAACGATCGAAATCAGGTTGCAGCGATTGATAGTGATAGCTAGCGGCGAAGGGATCCTTCTTCGATGTGCGGATCGCAACCCGTTCGGCTACTCCCCAATCGACCGCTGCGGCCACAAGCTCAGCGCTTGGGATAGCGGGGAGCGACGACCAGCTTCAAATAAAGGCCGATCATTACTGCCAAGACCCCGATTGCCGAGGCGACCAGAACCGGCGCAATCCAAAATGCCCATACCTGCGCGAACAGAAGATTCATAGTTCTAATTCTATGCCTCTCGGCGAGGCTCTCCGCCACCGCCGGACTCCGTCCCCCCAGATCCTTGGATCCGGAGATAGGTCAGTTTCTCTTCGATCCGGATACGAAGCGTGTCGGGAAACTCCACGGTGTGGGTCTTGGTCGAGATCACCATCCGAAGCTCCGCCTCGAAATCAAACACCTCGAAGCAGGGACTGCAGGACTCAAGATGAGCCGCGATGCTCGCCCGCAAGGCGTCGGTGAGTTCCTTATCAAGAAAACTGTCGACCTCGGCCATCACCTTTTCGCAGTTGGGGGTGACGGCAAATGGAACGCCGGACGGGGAGTTGGGGTCGTGGGTCATGGCGCTTCCAAGGAGGCTTCAGGAATGGCATCGGTCAGTCCCCGCTCAAGGGCATAGTCATGTAACTGCTTCTGGAGTGCTTTTCTTCCACGATGAAGCCGGCTCATGACGGTACCGATCGGAATATCAAGATCTTCGGCAATTTCCTTGTAAGAAAGCCCCTCGACGTCGCTTAGCAATATCGCGAGCCGATAGGACTCTGGCAGCGCATCGATTGCACTCTGCACCTCGGCATCGGAGAACAAGTCCATAAGTTCATCCTCGGCACTGCGAGAGGCACGAACGGCTTCAAGCCCACCCATCCGTCGGTACAGGTAGAAATCTTCGACAGCGTCGAGCTCGGTTTCTTCGGGACGGCGCTTCTTCGACCGATACGAGTTGATGTAGGTATTGGTGAGGATCCGGAACATCCAGGCCCGTAGGTTGGTGCCCTGCTCGAAACCTGCGAAACCTTTATAGGCCTTGAGATAGGTCTCTTGAACCAAATCTTCGGCATCGGACGCGTTATGCGTCATTCGTAGCGCGGTGGAATACAACTGAGGCATGTACTCCATTGCCTGCTCGGCAAACGCTTGTTGATCGGCCATCAGAGCCCGAGAGGAGAATCGAACTCCTGACCTGCTCATTACGAGTGAGCTGCTCTGCCGTCTGAGCTACCCGGGCGGGAAGCGATGAGGTTAGCCGCCGGGTCGGAAACGACCCACTCGGCGAAGTGGGCTCGATGGAAGTGGACTCAATGGTGGGGTCGGCCAAGTTTCGTAAAGAGCGCCACCAACTGCAGTCGCTCGTTGGGGTTCCTCACCAGATTGGTCGCTAGGGCCGCAATGTCATCGATTGCAGCAGCAATCTCGGCTGGCCGCGGTGAAGTCGCAAGATCATCGCGGTAGCGCCGCGAAAGTTCCGTGAGACCGGCACGAATTTCATCAGTTCGGTATCGACGGACTTCGCGTTTATGCCGATCTTCGAACTGCTTGCGGCCCGAACCGCGTTCGCCTCGAGCGGCCACGAGTTCGGCGAACTCGGCAACTTCTGCGGCATGGGAGTCGGCCAATGGAGCCATGGCGTCTTCGATCATCGCCAACAGGTCATCGACCGTTTCGATTGCGCGTGCACCGGTGCCATCGAGGCGATCAGGAACAGCGCGCCATGCAGCACGCCGCAACGAAAGCCGGTCATCGGTTGCCAACAACCGCGCGCGTCCGAGATCTCCGACCGCAGCGGCTGCCGCGTCAGCGGCACGGTCAGGCGCGACGCCTTCGGCGACCAATCGCTCGGTAACCACATCGTCAGTGATCGTTGCCAGATCAATGCGCACACATCGGCTCGCAATTGTGACGAGATCATTCGGAACATCGTCGGCGAGAACCACAAACACAGTTCCGGCGGGCGGTTCTTCAATGGTCTTCAATAACTTTGGAGCAGCGGTTGTCACAAGATGGAACTCATCAAGAATGAGAACCTTCGGACCATTCTCGATAGACGAACGTGCTGCGGTCGCAATGATTGCATCAGCCTGCTCGGCAGAAATCGATGCGCCAACTCGTTCGAACTCAGTGATGTCGGAGTGATTTTGCATCAACGCCATTCGCGCTTGCCGCACAGCATCGTCGCCTGTGCGATCACGACTTACGAGCGCAGCAGCAAACGCTCGAGCGAGTTCGCGCTTTCCACTTCCGCGCGGACCAACCAGCATGTACGCGTGCACCGGTGCATTGACTGCAGCACGAAGTTCGCCAATCGCATCGTCCTGGCCGACAACATTGGCCCAGAGTTCAATTCCAGCGAGTTCCGCCGACAGCGGCGGGTAGTCGATGCGTGATGTCACAGAGGCAGTTGTAGCCGCTCAGCGACGACAGCGAACACCGCAGCGGAAACCTCTTCGATCGAAGGGGTGCCGTCGATCACCACCCAACGATCTGGTTCGGCTGCCGCCTGGGCTCGGAAACCTTCCATCACTGCTGCATGGAACGACGCCGGTTCTGACTCCATCCGATCACGAGAGGAACCGAGACGAAAATCGGCTTCG
This sequence comes from Acidimicrobiales bacterium, assembly GCA_037620085.1. GTDB lineage: Bacteria > Actinomycetota > Acidimicrobiia > Acidimicrobiales > Acidimicrobilacustridaceae > Acidimicrobilacustris. The sequence continues at coordinate 51,972 of JASJMB010000027.1, forward strand.
GCCTCGGGGACATCGAGAAGAACGATGAGGTCGGGCCATACGCCACCCGTTGCCCATAGCGAGAGGTCGCGAATTTCGCTCACCGGGAGTCCGCGACCATGCCCCTGGTAGGCAATCGATGAACCCGCAAACCGATCAGAGACCACGTGACGCCCCGAGACCAATGCCGGCTCTACAACTTCCGCGACGTGCTGCGCGCGATCGGCAGCCATGAGAAGTGCTTCAGCGCGATCGGAAAGGTTCACTGTTTCCGGATCGAGAAGAACGGCACGTAATTGTGCGCCGATCACTGTTCCACCTGGTTCGCGAGTGAGCACTGCATCGATCGCTGTTGCTAAACGTTGCGACTGCGTCGATTTTCCGCAGGCCTCTCCACCTTCAAACGCAATGAACATTCCGCGAGTCATATCGGTTCTCCGGAAGCTTCGTCGTCGGGGTGAGGTCCAGGTACGGGGCCGGCCGGGCGCAGATCGATAGGCATGAAATCAAGCGGCTGTAGATCCGGGGGATTGGGCCGAGATGGATGATCGGATTCGCCAGCACGCTTCGTTCGCTGCCCTGCACGCAACGAAGCTCCAGCAACAAACCCTGCAGCGATGATGATCAGCGCAGCAAGCCAAAGCGCGAGACGCACACCAGGGAGTTCAAGCGTCTTACCTCCGAGATCAACGCGATTGTTGATCATCGTTGATGCAATGCGACCAAGGATGGCGGCAAGCAATGGGCCGGCGACCATCGCAATAAGCACGCACATGCGAACAAGAGTGTTGAGCGAACCGAAGACACGACCGCGAAGATCATCAGCAACTTCTTGTTGGAGCATTGCGAAACCGAGAACGTAAACCGGCCCGACAGCAATCCCCATCAGTCCAACGAAGATCACCGCAGCCCACAACGCCGAAGATGAGGCAGCGCAGAACAACGCTATTCCCGCAACAAAGAGCGCGGCGGTGAATGTTGTGGTTTGAGGCAATCGCTTCTGGAATACCGACACTCCAACAACGCCGATCGCGACACCAAAGCCAAGCGCTGTGGTGAACAGTCCGTAGCCTGCCGCACCAGCATCGAGAACTTCGGTCGAAAACACCGCGCCGAGCGGAATAAGCATGCCGCCACCGATAAGTCCAGTAGCAAGTCCAAGATTCACGGCGCGAACGGTGTGGTTCCTCCAAATTTCGTCCCAGCCCTCACGAAGTTCTTGCAGCGTGGTTTTAATATCGACTCGTCGTTCATCATCGGCTGTCGTTCGGACACGCCGTTCCCGCTTCGGGAATGTGAGTCGGCTAACCATCCACGCCGAAAAAACAAACGTGAGTGCATCGGCATAAAACGCGAATGCCATCTGATTGGTCTCGAGCCACCCAAGTCCAGGAACTCGGCCAATCCAAACTGACAATCCGGCCAGCAGTGCAAACAGCAACGACGCGAACGGAAAGGTTCCGTAGGCCGCAGCAAGCGACAACGAGTTCGCTGTCGTTAAGTGTTCCTGAGGAACCAAGTTCGGAACTTCCGAATCCTTCGCTGGACCCCACAACAACGTGAGAACTTCAAGAACAAGCGACGCCAGTACGAGTCCAATGACATCGCTTACGAACGGAAGCAGCACCATCACAACTGCTCGTCCGATATCGCAACTGACCATGACCTTCTTGCGATCCCAACGATCAACAAGCACGCCCGCTAGTGGTCCGAAGAAAAATCCAGGCACGATGCGCGCGGCCATGACGAGTGAAATTGCACCAGCACCAGCGCCGCCGCCAATGGTGGCCGCTAAAAGGATGATCGCCGAGAAGCCCAACCAATCGCCCGTGGCGGAGACAACTTGCACGAGCCAAAGTCGGAAAAACTCGTGGCTACCAAAAAGACGAACATGGAAACCTGGTCGATCCGAGGGATCCTTCGTAAAGAGTGTTTCGGTGTCCTCGCCGAAGAGCGAGGCACGACTCCAGCCCGGGATGGTCGCGTCAACGCCGGGGCCAGAAGCCTCGACGGGCATTGCATCCTCGGGGGGATCGGCGTCATCCCGGGGTTCGGGGCGATGCACAGCCATGCATGGAGCCTAGGAGAGGTCCCTGCCGCCCCTGAGCACCGCTCTGAGGGTATTCAGCGTTCCTGATCGAGGATCTGGGAGTCGTACCTGACCACATTGGGCTTCTTGGCCGCCTTCTTGGCTGCCTTCGACTGCCCGGTAGCCACCGTGTGCTTGGTCATCAGATCAGGCTTCTTGGCTCGGGATTTGGCGCTCTTCTTGGCCGTCGACTTCTTTTTCGCAGCCTTCTTCACGGACTTCTTGGCCGCCTTCTTTGCCGCCGGCCCACCGTTTTCGGCGATGTAGACACGCCGATCCTGAAGAAGTTCCGCGCCTCGTTCGGGGCTGAGCGATTCCGGAACATCGCCGACTCGAAGCGAGGCGTTGGTTTCGCCATCAGTGACGTAGGGGCCGAACTTTCCGTCTTTGATCAACATTTGACGGCCTGAGGCGGGGTCGATGCCGAGGTCCGCCAATGGAGGCTTCGGCGCCCGCTTCCCATACTGGCGCGGCACCGCAAACAGCGCGAGCGCGTCTTCAAACGTGACTCCAAGCATCTGCTCTTCAGAATCCAGGCTCCGCGTTTCCGGCTTCTCGGCGTCGCCTTCATCGCCCTTGGTCAGATACGGGCCGAACTTTCCGTTCTGCGCGCGAATCGATTTTCCGGTTTCGGGATCTGAACCAAGAACCTTCGGGAATGACAAAAGTTCGAGTGCGGTTTCGAGTGTCACCTCGTAAGGGTCCATCGATTTGAACAGCGAGGAGCGACGAGGCTTCTCGTCGGGAGCTTCTTCAATTTCTCCCAGCTGGACGTACGGCCCGAACTTTCCGCTCATCACGAAAACTGTCAGGCCGGTTTCGGGATCTTCACCGATTGGCTTGCCGCCCTTCGGCATGGCAAGCAATTCGAGCGCAACTGCGACAGTGAGATCGGCGGGCGGAAGGTTCTCGGGCACCGACGCAGTGTCGTCACCGCGCTGCACATAGGGCCCGAACTTTCCTGGTTTGGCGATGACGGGCATTCCATTGGGATCGTCACCAAGGAGGAATGTGTTGATAGCTGCGGCATCAATTTCGGGAAGTCGTTCGGTGACGAGATCGCGAAGCCCATCTTTTCGTACTCCGTCAACCATGGGACCGAAATAGAACTCGGCAAGTGTGTCAACGCTGTTCGCATCACCATTCGAGATGCGATCGAGTACTCCTTCGAGATTCGCGGTGAAGTCGTAGTCGACAAGTTCAGCGAAGTGCTGTTCGAGCAGCGTGGTTACCGCGAATGCATTCCAACTGGGAACAAGTGCAGAACCCTTCTTCCACACATAGCCACGGCCCTGAATAGTTTCCATGATCGATGCGTACGTCGAAGGGCGACCAACGCCAAGTTCTTCCATTTTTCCGACAAGCGATGCTTCAGTAAATCGAGCTGGCGGTTTTGTGGAGTGACCTTCCGGAGTGATTTCCGTTGCATCAAGACCGTCGCCGACCTTCAACTGCGGCAGTCGGCGTTCGGTGTCGTCATCGCTTTCCGAATCGGTGTCGTCGGTGCGCCAGTCTTCGACCTGCATCCAACCGCGTTCAGTAATGACCGTGCCCGCCGCAGAGAATTCTGCATCTCGGCCACTCGCCGTTACAGAACCAAGACGAACCGTGACGGTTTCACCAATTGCATCGATCATCTGCGACGCAACAGTGCGCTGCCAGATGATCTCGTAAAGACGAAATTCGCCGGGGGCAACTTCATTCCGAACTTCTTCGGGTCGACGGAATCGATCACCGGCGGGACGAATAGCTTCATGCGCTTCTTGCGCATTCGCTGCTTTCTTGCCCCAGGTACGCGGATTTTGTTCAATCGCCGAAGCACCGTACCGCTCGGTGATTTCCGCTTTCGCTGCAGCGGCAGCTGCGGCAGAAAGATTGGTGGAGTCCGTTCGCATGTAGGTGATGTAGCCCTGCTGGTACAGCCCCTGGGCCATTGACATGACCTGCTTGGCTGACACTTTGAGACGGCGACCGGCGACCTGTTGCAGCGTTGACGTCGTGAACGGGGCGAAAGGTCGCTTGCGATAGGGCTTGGACTCAACACTTCGTACCGAGAACGACGACGACTGCAGCTCCGCGGCGAGGGAAGTCACTGTTTCTTCATTGAGGATGACACGGTCGTCGCGCTTCAGATCGCCATCGTCATCGAAATCATTTCCTGTGGCGATACGAACGCCATCGAGTTCAAGAAGTTTCGCTCCGAAGGGAATCGGTTCAGAGGACGCGGCAAACACGCCTTTGATGTCCCACCAATCAGAAGAGACAAACGCCATGATTTCGCGTTCACGTTCCACCACAAGTCGTGTCGCAACACTCTGCACACGACCTGCGGACAATCCACGATTGACCTTCTTCCACAAAACTTGAGAAAGGTCATAGCCAGCGAGGCGGTCAAGGAGTCGGCGAGTTTCCTGCGCGTCGACGAGCAACTGATCGAGCTCACGCGGATTGGCAAATGCCTCGCGAATAGCTGGGGCGGTGATTTCGTGGAACACCATTCGGTAAACGGGCATGTCCTTCGGCGGCTTCAACACCTGGAGCAAATGCCACGCGATTGCTTCGCCCTCGCGATCCTCATCGGTTGCGAGATAGAGCGCATCGGCGTTCTTCAATGCACGACGAAGTTCGGCGACGGTGTCTTTCTTCTTGTCGTACACCTTGTAATAGGGCTTGAAGCCATCATCAGGATCAATGCCCAGGTACGACCACCACTCTTTTTGCTTCCCCTCGGGGAGCTCCTTGGCCTTCGACACGAGATCACGAATATGACCAACCGATGCGATAACGGTCGGTGACGCGCCACCGGTGTCCTCGCCGCGGAGGAATTCGGTGATCTTCTTCGCCTTCGTGGGCGATTCGACAATGACGAGGGGACCGGCCATGGGGGGACACAATGAGACCACCCCGGCGCCTCTGTCAATCGCAGCCATTCGAACCACCGTCGCGGGGACCCCTAAAGGGGGTCCCCGATTTTTCTTATCCACAGCCCTGTTTTCGCTCCCTGAACGGGGATTTCGGCCATACTCGGCCCGTGACACCTGCCGACGAAAACCCCATCTCAGATGACGACACCCTTCGACCCCTCGGCGATGCCGGATCAGGCGAACGACGCCCTTGGGGTGAATTCGTCATTCTCGACGACGGCCCCGCCGCCAAGGTCAAGCGCATCACCGTCGAACCTAGACAACGATTGTCCTACCAATCACACGACAAGCGCTCAGAACATTGGATCGTTGTGGAAGGAACAGCCATCGTCACGCTCGATGATGTGGACCATTCCGTCGAGCCTGGCGGCACGATTGAGATTCCTGTCCACACAAAACACCGAGTTCGTAACGACGGCACAACACCCGTGGTGTTTATCGAAGTGCAGACCGGCACGTACTTCGGTGAAGACGACATCGTCCGCTACGAAGATGACTACGGAAGAGCAGGTTCCTAATGGACTTCGCACTCAGCCCGCGTGCCACAGACCTTCAACAACGCCTGCTCGCATTCATGGAAGAAAAAGTGATCCCGGCAGAGCCAGTCTTTGCTGAGGAAATGCGCGCTTCAGGTGACCCCCACTTTCACCCGCACGTGATGGAGGAACTCAAGGACGAAGCCAAAGCGCGTGGTTTGTGGAATCTCTTCATGCCACACACCACCGAGTGGACCCCCGATCCAGTTTCGAATGTTGACTACGCCCCGCTCGCAGAAATCACCGGACGCAGCCCGCTTGGTCCCGAGTCCGTGAACTCTGCTGCGCCCGATACCGGCAACATGGAAATCCTTGCGCTGTTCGGAACTCCAGAACAAAAAGATCGCTGGTTGGTTCCGTTACTTGAAGGCGAGATCCGATCTTGTTTCGCGATGACCGAGCCCGACGTTGCATCAAGCGATGCACGAAACATCAGTCTCAGTATCGTTCGCGATGGCGACGACTACGTTCTAAATGGCCGAAAATGGTGGATTTCTGGCGCGGCAAACCCACGTTGCCGCGTCGCTATCGTCATGGGAAAAACCGATCCATCGGCTCCCACATACACGCAGCAATCGATGGTGCTCGTGCCCATGGATACGCCCGGTCTTACCGTTGTGCGCGATCTCATGGTGTTCGGATATAACGATCGCGAAGGCCATTGTGAGTTGAAGTTCGACAATGTTCGCGTACCCGTTTCGAACCTTCTGGGCGAAGAAGGAAGCGGCTTTGCGCTCGCTCAAGCCCGTCTTGGTCCTGGTCGCATTCATCACTGCATGCGCTGCATCGGCATGGCTGAACGCGCGCTTGAACTCATGTGTCGACGAGTCACCGAACGAATTGCATTCGGAAAACCACTCGCCCAACAAGGCGTCATTCAAGAATGGATCGCTGATTCTCGCATCGAGATTGAGCAGGCCCGACTGCTCACAATGAAGGCGGCGTGGCTGATGGACACCGTCGGCAACAAGGGAGCTCGCACCGAGATCTCTGCCATCAAAGTGATCGCCCCCAACGTGGCACTCGCTGTTGTTGATCGCGCCATTCAGGCACACGGTGGCGGCGGCGTTTCGCAGGACTTCCCCCTCGCTGGGATGTGGGCCGGCCTTCGCACGCTTCGATTTGCCGATGGGCCCGACGAGGTTCATCGCATGCAACTCGCCCGACGCGAACTTGGTCGTTACATCGACTCTGGCGAATCCACGCCTACGTCAGGCGATATCGGCGTCACTCGTTAGTCTCCCCGAGATCAATCCTCAAGGGTTACTTTTATCAAATAATTCCTCATTTTCGGCCGCTTCAATCGCTAGTTCAGCGGCACTCGACCTTCGTGCGGCAATGCTCAAAGCCAGCGCCGACAACAAGGCCGCTATCGCTGAAGCAGCCAAAACGCCAACCTTTGATTGCTCAGTGAACAGCGGTTCAGTGAAGGCCAGTTCGGTGACGAATAGTGAGACCGTGAACCCGATTCCAGCAGCCATCGCGATGCCAGCAATATGCAGATTTGTTGCACCACGAGGACGCCGAGCTACTCCAACCGCAATTGCAATTGTCGCGGCACCGAAGATGCCGACTGTCTTACCCACAACGAGTCCCATCGCCACGCCCCAAGTGACCGTCGACGTCGCCGCGGCGCGAAGTGATTCAGATGTCAACAAAATTCCTGCATTGCACAAGGCAAAGATCGGAATAATCACGTAACTGGTCCAGGGAAGCATCCGATCGACAAGACGCTCACCTACTGGTACTGACTCATTGATCAGAAACGAGGCAGCCGCAACGTCAGCGGCGGTTAATTCCTCTTGATTATCGAGACGATCCGCAATCGACTCCGTATCGAGATCGGGTCGGAGCGCATCAGTAGGAGTCAAAAAACCCATTGCGACGCCGGCAACGGTCGCATGCACTCCTGATTTGAGCATGCAGTACCAAACCACAATTCCGATGATGAGATACAGCGGTCCGTACCAAATTCGACGCCGACGCATTAACCAGACGATGACCAGAAACGCGATCGCTGCACCCAGCCAAGCGAATCTGATTGACGTGCTGTAGAAAACTGCGATCACACCAATGGCACCAAGGTCATCAGCCACTGCGAGTGATAACAAAAACAATTTCAGTGCGACCGGAATACGATTACCAAGAAGCGCAACAACACCAACAGCGAAGGCGATATCGGTCGCCATCGGGATTCCCCAGCCATGCGACGCGTCTGTTCCCACGTTGAAGGCGAAATAGATCAATGCTGGAACGATCATTCCACCAAGAGCAGCGATGATCGGTAATGCTGCGGCTTTGCGATCACGAAGTTCGCCTTTTACGAACTCACGCTTGATCTCAAGCCCAACCACAAAGAAGAAAAACGCCATTAGTGCGTCGTTCACGAATTCCTGAAGCGTCAGATGAAATCCCACTGGGCCTGCATCGAAAATGATCTCTGCATTGAGGAATGACGCATACGAATTTTTCCATGGCGAATTCGCCCAAACCAGCGCCACCGCTGTGGCGATAAGCAAGAGAATCCCGCTCGCCGCTTCAATAGCAAGGAAACGTGCCGCGGGTCGGGCGAGACGGCGAGCCAAAAATCGATCAGTACCGAGCCATGTATGGCTCCAAGGGTGGTGTTGGTTCAGGTCGTCATCAGTCATGGGCATTCCCATTCGCAGTTGTCTACTCGGGCCACATCTTCTCTCGGTTTCACAAATGTGACGGAAGTATCATATCTATCGCTCATCGTTGAAGAGATGCCATGGCCTGATCGACGGTCTGAAAATTAGGAAGAATTTCGAGAACTCGAGTGATTTCGAGGTCGCAAACTACTTGCCCATCAGCTCGGGCAAGTGCCAAATCCCCTTGGCGGAGCCTCGCTCGTTTAATTCCTTCAAAAATGACACCGAGACCGGTTGGATCAAGAAGGTCCACTCCCGCGAGATCAAGAACGATCTTCGGCGTTTTGAACTCTGCCGTTACCCGAATGAGCTCCTCGCGGAGACGAGGAGCCGTGGAGATATCAAGTTCACCAATGATCGCAATGACCACCACACCCTCAACGGGTTCTGTCGCAACGAGATCAAACATCACTCGAGAATCCGTTCCGGTGAGAGCAAGGCAGAGATACGCCAAGGACCCTGAGGTTACCCCTCCTGACTCAATCGAACCGATTCAAAGAAGTTGCCATGAGAAGTCAGAGAGTCAGCAAGCGGTCATACGATCACCCCCAATGGCTCGCAGTCCTTCCCCGTCTCTTGACACATTTGTCACGGCGCTTCAGTCCGATAAACGAGTCGTACACGTCGAGCGATCACCAGCGCGTCGTGCCCGTTTCGCGACTCTTGCCGAGCCGTTGTCCCAGACTGTTGCGGGAATCATTCCTGAGCAAGGGCTGTGGTCACATCAGGCAGAGTCAATTGATCACATTCGTGCCGGTCGATCCGTGGCCATCGCTACTGGCACAGCATCGGGGAAGTCACTGTGTTTCCAACTCCCCATCGCAGAAGCAATCGCCGCGGGACCGCTTCCGGCAACGGCCCTGCTTCTCTTTCCAACCAAGGCCCTCGCCCAAGACCAACTTCGTTCACTCACCGCGCTCAATGTTCCCGGACTCATCGCCGCAACTCACGACGGAGATTCCTCTCCCGAAGCACGCAAGTGGACCCGTGCACACGCAAACGTTCTGCTCACGAATCCTGAAATGTTGCATATGAGCATGCTCCCGGTTCACGCGAACTGGGGCACCTACTTCAAGCGACTGCGCTACGTGGTTATTGATGAATTACACATGTTGCGCGGAATGTTTGGCAGCAATGTTGCACAGGTTCTGCGTCGTCTACGCCGCATCTGCGCACACTACGGATCCGATCCAGTTTTTATTTTTACTTCCGCCACCATCGGTGATCCAGCCGCACTGGCGTCCACCTTGTGTGGATTGCCTGTTGAACCTGTCGTCGACGATGGTTCTCCACGCGGCGAACGTCTTTTCGTCTTGTGGGACCCCGATGGAATCAACGAAGGGACCGAAGAAGAGCCCCGTCCAGTTTCTTCATCTCGGGATACCGCCGAAATTCTGAGTGCGTTGGTGAAAGACAACCATCGAACCATCGCGTTCTGTAGAAGTCGCAAAGGTACCGAACTTGTCACCGCCGACGTGAAACGCCGACTTTCGAAACGGCTCTCACCAACTGTTCGGTCCTACCGAGGGGGCTACCTCACATCTGAACGACGTGAAATCGAGAAAGAACTCTTCGACGGAACATTGCGCGGCGTCGTGGCGACAACTGCGCTGGAACTCGGGATCGATGTCGGTGGCCTCGACGCATGCATTCTCAATGGCTTTCCAGGAACGATCGCTTCGATGTGGCAACAGGCCGGTCGCGCCGGTCGAGCATCACAACAGTCGTTGGCTGTCCTCGTCGCCGGTGATGATCAGCTCGACCAATGGTTCGTGCATAACCCCACCGAACTTTTCCAACGATCGCCAGAACCAGCCGTCATCAATATTGCCAATCCTTACGTTCTCAATCCTCACTTAGCCTGTGCGGCATTCGAACTTCCGCTCACCGACGCTGATGAAGCGTGGTGGCCAGATGTTCTCGACGACGCAATACGCGATCTCGTGCACGATGACGTGCTCAAGATTCGCCAACCAACGGATCGAGCCGGTCTTGGAGCTGTGTGGGCCGGTCGCGGTAGACCTGCCAATGGCATCGGCCTCCGCAGTGCAAACGCCAACGAATTCCGCATTGCGACCGCCGATGGTTCAATCATCGGAACCGTCGATGGTTCACGCGCCTTTCGGCTTGTTCATCCAGGTTCGATCTATTTGCATCAGGGGACGGCGTGGAAAGTAACCGAACTCGATATCGAAAATCATGTGGCAATCGTCGAACCTCATGACGGCGGTGAGTACACCCAGCCTCGAGCAGTGACCGACATCCGCATTCTCACCACCGATAACGAGAGGCCCATCGGCGCCGCCGATCTCTGTCTCGGCACGGTTGAGGTCGAAACCACTGTTATCGGTTATCGAAGATTCGACACATTCACTCGAGAACAACTCGGAACTCACGACCTCCTGCTGCCTCCCTCTCGACTGGTCACACGCGCGTTCTGGTATGTCATCGGCGATCACATCACGAGCGTGGCGGGACTTGGACCGGCCGAACTCCCTGGTGCCCTTCATGCCGCCGAGCATGCGGGAATCGGAATCCTGCCGCTCTTCGCAATATGTGACCGTTGGGATGTCGGCGGCGTCTCAACGCCGTACCTGTCCGAAACAGGTGCTGCAACCATCGTCATCCACGATGCGTTTCCCGGTGGCGCGGGAGTAGCGGAACTGGGGTTCGCAGCGGCTGACCGGCACCTTCCCGCCACACTCGAAGTCATTGAGTCATGCGCATGTGTAAGTGGATGTCCGTCATGCATTCAGTCGCCGAAATGCGGCAACGGCAACGAGCCCCTCAATAAGGCTGCGGCCGTTTCGTTACTGCAGGCCATGCTTTCCCGCTGATTCCACCCGCATGACGACAGTCGCGTGCAGGTCGATATCGGGAACAAGTGCTCCGATGATCGCGATATCAGTGACACTGCGATACGAAACCTCAACTCGAACTGTGTCACCGCCCTCAAGCATCGTGACCTCGCCCGAAATCTGATCCGAACGCAGTTCCCCCGCGCGCTTCGCGGCGGTCAGTGCTGCGCTGAAACGATCCGTTTCGCTCACTGCGGCTGCTCTTGCTGCTTCACGTGCAGCGTGGGAAACAAGAACTTGATCGCGCACAACAAAACCCGCTTGCACAATAAAGAGAACAACGATGACGACGAGGGGGAGAATCAAAGCGAATTCAACAGTGGATTGTCCGTGATCCCCCCACCTCGTCTTCTTCACTTGACCTTGCCGATCACGCCACCAAGAACGGCATCGAACAGCGTGCTGATCGCTCCCGACTGTGTTGCCCAACCGAGAAGCAACAGCGCAATTCCCGCTGCTCCTAGAAGAACAAGCGCATACTCAGCAGTGGTCTGACCACGCTCACCGCGAAAACGTGTGCGAAATCGATTCATTGAAACTCCTTTGTTGTAGTGAGACAGAACTTGAACGGGGGAAGATTCGATTCACCAGTGCAGAGAACCGAGCGAGGACACCACAAGTGGAACGATCGCCAGGAGCCCGAACGCCGGCAGAATGCACATCACGAGAGGGAACAGCAACTGAACCGGGAGCCGTCGAGCATTAGCTTCCGCCCAACGCCGACGTTGTAGCCGGGCATCGGCCGCAACCCGCTCAAGTGCCGGCCCAAGCGCCACGCCGTCGAACGCTGCCGAGCGAAGCGCCGCCGCCAACGGACGGACTGACTCACCGAGTTCGTCAAACACATCAAGCGCATCGCCTAGTCGTTGTCCGAGCGACACTCGTCGACGAACCTCGACAAGTGTCGGAACAAAGATGTCTGGAGCTCGCGGTTCGACGACGTCGACCAACTGATGCACCGAAAGTCCGGCTCCGACGGCAAGGCGGAAGAGGTCGACAAGCTCAGGAGCACTTTGTCGACGAGCAGTATCGGTAGCCAGTGACGCTGATCGATGTCGAACCACCGGGACCAGTGATGCCCCCACCACCAACGCACAACCAACCCATGGGCCAACGACGATCATCGGTGGCGACCAATCAAGCGCGACATCCAAAACGCTCCCAAGGCATCAAGCCCCAGCCCCAGACCGACGCACGCCCACCCGATTGGCCGCCTAATAAGCACGTCGAGAATCCGGTGATCGACCATTGCCATCGCGACGGCAAAAACCACTGGGGCGACGACAAGTACAACCGCTGAAGCCCGTGATTGCGAAGAAAGGGCGGCCACCTCGCGTTCAAGCGCGACACGATCGCGCAAGGAAGCAGCGACCCCGTCAAGGACACGAGCCGTTGCCCCACCCGAGCTTGAGGCCAGCTCAAGGGCCGTCGCGGTCAGTTTGCGGTTCGGAAGTTCGTCCTCGGCTCCCCATTCCGCAACTGCCTTTTGTAGCGATTGTCCGTTGTCTAATTCCGCGGCCACGCGTGCAAAAACCACGTCTTCGTTACCGACTCCTCGCAGGGCGAGAGAGAGCGTGGCCCCTGCGCGCAACTGCCGAACAACACGGTCAAGGGAGTCGGGAATACGCGTCTCTATTCGTCGCTTACCTCGTTGTTCTGCACCACGATGAAATGGTTCGAAGATTCCAAGCGTTGAGAGACGGAGAATCGATCCACGCGCTGTACGCACGAACAGCGAGTCGCTGCGAGTGAGGGTTTCCGCAGCAAATCGTTGGTGGACTCGACGCGCGGCCATCATCTCGGGGGTGGTAACGATCACCATTATGGTCGAAAGAACCGCAATGACAGTGACCACCACAACCACGATCAGTCGCAGGCTCATGACGCAACCCAGGACAAGAGCGGTGGACCGAGATGAGTCGCCCGGCGCGGTCGGCTGGGCAGCGTGACCAGTTCACCCGAAGGGCCTGTCAACACGTTCACCGAGATGCTGCTGCCGGTTTCACCATCGGGCATTGGTTCAGCCATCGAGACAACTCGCCGAGATCCATCCGGTTGGCGAGCAACGTGGACGATGAGATCGACCGCAGCGCGCAGTTGTTCACGAACCGCGGCCAAGGGCAAGGCAACATCGCCCATAAGTACAAGAGTTTCAAGACGTCGAATGGCATCAATCGGTGAGTTGGCATGACAGGTTGAAAGTGAACCGTCGTGACCGGTGTTCATGGCCTGCAACATGTCAATTGCTTCACCCGAACGAACTTCACCAATCACGATGCGATCGGGGCGCATGCGTAACGCATTGCGAACAAGGTCCCGGATGGAAACCTCACCTGCGCCTTCAGCATTTGCTGGTCGACGTTCGAGTCGAACAACATGACGCCCGGGGAGCCGCAACTCGGCCGTGTCTTCGATCGTGACCACGCGTTCATCTGGCGGAATGAACGCGGTGACCGCATTGAGCAACGTTGTCTTTCCTGCTCCGGCACCTCCGCTCACGATGATGTTGCATCGCGACTGCACGGCCCACTCCAGTAATTTCGCAACTCCAGGCGAACAGACTTCGGGTAATTGAACGCGTCGCGCACCGAACCTTCGAATAGTGATCAGCGGCCCATCGACTGCAAGTGGAGGGACAACCCCATTCACCCGTGATCCATCAGGAAGTCGGGCATCGACCAACGGTGAGGTGCGATCAATGCGAAGACCAAGTGGGGCGACAATGCGCTCAAGCAGTGCATAGGTTGTCGCGCTCTCGATAATGATCCCGGTGCACTCAAGCCGACCGGAACGCTCGACCCAAAGATCGCCTGCTCCATTGACCATGACTTCATCGATGGCCGGGTCGGCGAGAAATTGATCGAGAACACCGAGCCCACTGACACGTGAGTGAACGCGGTGAATGAGATCGGTGACCGTTCTGTCGTCAAGAAGCGGATCGTGTTCGACAAGAAGCTGTTGAATCGCAGCTGCGTCGTGATGGCCGTGATCGAGTAACTGCCGATGCATGTGTTCGACCACCGAATCAAGCAGGGAATCACTAGTGGAGTCAGGCGACGTCACGGAGCGCCCTCCCCAACGATGACGGAAGCCGCGCCGCAAGAAGCCCCGCGTCGACGGCACGGGCGACTGCGGCATCGACTTCGATCGTTGCGATGACTGGGACTCCGAGCACATCCTCGACATCGCGCCGACCTAAGGCCCGTCCCGCTTCTTCAATGAGAACAACGCCGGTGGGGCGAAGCGGAAGCGATAACGCTCGGCGAAGCGAAATGAAGCACGGCCGAGTGACGAGGAGCGAGGTTGTTGCTGCCTCGGCAAAGCAACGGCGAACCAGATCCTCTGAATCCCCGTTGCCCGTGATGCGTCCAACATCAACGACGACGGGACGCTCGTCGGCAATTAGTCGTTCCGTACAGATCCTCGCTCGTCCCTCACTAGTGAGTGCTCTTCGCCCCCGCGGTACCAGCCGGACAGAGTCGGCAACTGGTCGCTCGAGTCGTTCGATCGCCACAACTCCAACCGACTCCGACGCTGCGAACCAGTCCGAGAGACCCGGCCCATCGGGTTCAGGCCTTCCAAAAACAGTGGGCCCATCGCCTTCGAGGTCAACGAAGACAGAACCAGCATCGGACTGCTGCCCGAGCAAAACGGCCAACGCGACTGACACCACCGTTGTGCCAGATCCACCTTTTGCAGACCAACACGAAAACACCATGCACCCTCCCGTTCACGACATCGAAACAAGGGAAGGAGCCGCTACCGTACGAACTCATAGCCATCACGTCAAGGGCCTTGCGCGTCAACATCACGGAGATTCCTCAACCCACCCGTATGCTCAGTGCCGTGGAAGCCGCGTTTTTCGATCTCGATAAGACCGTTATTGCGCGTGCATCGATGATCGCATTTGGACGATCGTTCCGTCAGGCGGGGATGATCAATCGACGCGTGATGGCGAGAGCTGCCTGGAATGGTTTGGTCTTTCACACGCTCGGCGCCGACGAAGAACGAATGCATAGGTTCCGAGAATCTGCGCTTCGGATCACAAGAGGCTGGGACCACGATGCTGTTGGCGCTCTCGTTCGTTCCACCCTCACTGACGTCATCGATCCAATTGTCTACGACGAAGCATTGGAATTGATTCAAGAACACCGTGAAGCAGGCCGACTGGTTTTCATCGTTTCCGCATCGCCAGAAGAGATCGTCATGCCGCTGGCGAACTACCTCGGTGCCGACGGCGCGATTGCCAGCCGAGCGCGCATCGACGCCGATGGTAAGTACACCGGCGAGGTCGATGTCTATGCCTACGGTCCTTATAAAGCGGAAGCAATCGCCGATGTCGCCGCATCTCGAGGTATCGATCTCTCGAAGAGTTGGGCCTATTCCGACTCAGCAACCGACGAACCCATGCTCCGCGCGGTTGGAAATCCGGTCGCAGTGAATCCCGACCGAGAACTCACACGAATCGCAATGGCGGAAGATTGGCCAATTCTGTCGTTCACACATCGCGTCCCTTTGCGCGAACGCGTCGCACTCCCTCCGCCAGGCCGCGTCGCAACAGGCGCGGTGGTCGCCACCGGGGTGTCCGCTGGACTTTTCCTCGGGTGGTGGATTCTGACCCGGCACTCGATGCCGAGGTCAGCAGGATTCAGGCGTCTTGGAGCTTCTTCACCGCGAATGCGGCGAGGGCGACAACGACGATGAGCACGAGAAGCTTCTTCATGGCTCTCACTCTAGAACGGAGCCTCCGCTCAATTCCATCGCGATTCCAATGCGCTCAGGATGGCGGCGTGGTTCCCGTCGGCCAACGGTTCACGGCAACTACCCGACAGGCATAGGCCCCGTCAGGCCGTTCGGCAACGATCGCTGTCCAGGTCGTGGTTGCATGCTCAGGAACGGCCAGTACCGAGACGGCACTGGCTGCGAATTCCTCACCTGAACTTCCAGGCCCACTGCTGCGAAACGACACGTCAATCTCGTAATCGACGGTCTGGGTGGTCCAGTTCGTCAACGTTCCTGAGGATTTTACCCCGCCGCTCCCGTCGCTTTGACAGGTACCCAGATGGATATCGCGCTGGGGCGGATGCACAGCGTCCCGGCTGGACGTGGTAATCCCCGTTTCAACGAATACCTGTTGACGCACTTTGGCATTGGCATCTTCGTCAGAACTGCCGAACACTCGAATGCCAACAACAACCAGCACGATGGCCAACACCAACGCGATGATCGCCAACACGGCTCCGACAATGAGAATCGCGACACAACCTCGCTGGTCCGTCGCTTCGTCGGTCGCCGAGAGAGGGGGCGGCGGGTTCGGGCCAGGCGTTACCGATGGTGCCGGCGGAATACCAGCCATCGGGTACTCCGCATCGGGATCATCGTCGAAGTGTTCAGTCATGGCCGCGGGTTACTCCGCGAAACGATCAGACGGCGAGTAGGTCGCGTGCGCCAGTGTCTGACGATGGATGACGAAGCTTGGACATTGCTCGAGCTTCGATCTGACGAATTCGCTCACGAGTGAGATTGAAGTGTTCGCCAACCTCTTCAAGCGTGCGAGGTTCACCACGATCGAGACCGAAACGAAGCTTGAGAATTTCGCGCTCACGCTCGTCGAGGGGTGAAAGCAAACGGCTGATCTCTTCGGGGAGGAGCGCAGTTGCGGCGACCTCAAAGGGCGATTCGGCCGAGCGATCTTCAACAACGTCGCCAAGTTCCGCGTCGCCATCTTCACGAAGCGGCTCAGAAAGCGAAAGAGGTTCTGCAGCGAAGCGAAGCGCTTCGGTGACTTTGTCTTCCGGCATTTCAACCTCGGCCGAAAGTTCGGCGAGAGTTGCGGGACGACCGAGCTTCAGTTCAAGACGCGCACGCGCCTTCTGCAATCGAGCAAGCGTGTCGCCAGCGTGAACTGGGAGACGGATGGTGCGACCTGTGTTTGCGATACCGCGAGTGATGGCCTGACGGATCCACCATGTGGCGTAGGTCGAAAACTTGAAACCCTTGCGCCAGTCGAACTTTTCGACGGCATGCATGAGACCGAGGTTTCCTTCTTGAATGAGATCAAGAAGGGGAAGGCCAGAGGCTTGATACTTCTTGGCGATCGAAACAACGAGACGAAGGTTGGACTGCACGAACGTGCGCTCGGCGTCGTCGCCCTGCTTTATTGAACGCTTCAGTTCACGCTTGCGAGCAACGGTGAGGGTCTTCGTTGCTTCAACTTCAGCGCGAGCAGCGACGCCGCCCTCGATGGCCTGGGCCAGACGAACTTCGTCGTCCTTTGTGAGCAGGGGGTACTGGCCAATGTCGGTCAGATAGAGACGGACGAGATCTTCTTCGTCGCGTTCAACACGTTCCTTAGCCACTGCCACACCTCAGACTTGAGCCCGGAGAATCGGCCATGGGGGCCGCCGGGGTTTGTCAACGATACCGGTCCGGTCAAGCCCCCCAACCAAGCGAAGCCGAATTGATCGGGAAAGAGCCGTCAGGCCCCAAAAATCTGGCAGATTTGTTTCGTTGCTCCGGCAATGCCGGCCTTGCTCTGCTCGGCGTGAGCCCGCTCCTCGGCCAGTGCCAGCACCACTTCTCTTGGGCCGATACTCGTCTCGAGATCGTTGGAGATATCGGTAATGGCGATTCCGAGCAACCGGCGGATAGGGCCATCGGCGACGGCGGTGGTCCGCTCAAGATGCTCGATCATGGCCCCACGAAGTGCTGGGAGCAGCTCTTCATACGCCAGAACCATCTGTGCGCCTTGCGAGGATCCGGCGAGCTCAGCAACGAGAGTGAACACCTCATGCTCAATGTCAGTTGGTGCCAGGAACGCGTCGGGTCCGGGTGCTGCAGTCGGCAACATTTCGAACCAGCGACGTGACCGCCACGCACAGTGATCGGCGGTAGCAACGAGTGTGAGTTTCGCGATCGGCTCACTCACATCGGCCGCCCATCCACCAAGGAGTCCGAACAGCAACTGTTCAACACGGCAATACGACGCCATGCGATCAACTGACTCGCCTGCGGTAAGGAACTCCATGGACTGAAGGTTAGGCGAAGCGCCGCCTCGACTACCGGCGATATCGGTTCACGATGGGCAGACGGCGGTCTTTACCGAACGCCTTCGAAGTCACACGTGGGCCTGGAGGCGACTGGCGGCGCTTGTATTCCGCCAAGTCAACAAGTCCCACGATGCGCTCAACCACAGTTGGGTTGTAGCCAGCGGCGATGATCTCTTCAATCGAATGATCGCCTTCGACGTACATCGCGAGAATGGGATCAAGTTCCTCGTAGGAAGGAAGGCTTTGATCGTCACGCTGATCGGGACGAAGCTCCGCAGAAGGTGGCTTAACTAAAACGTTTTGGGGAATGAGATCGCGGCCCGCGCGTTCATTGCGATACCGACAAAGGCGATAGACCAAAAGTTTTGAAACATCTTTAATGACCGCGTAGCCACCCGCAGAATCTCCGTACAACGTTGAGTAACCAACTGACGATTCACTCTTGTTGCCCGTATTGAGTAACAGCCAACCAAAGGCGTTTGATAGTCCCATCAAGGTGACGGCGCGGAGCCGACTCTGCAGATTCTCCTCGGCCAGACCAATCGCCTTGCCGTCGTAGGACGACGAAAGCATTTCCATCAGTGCGGTATGCCCGGGCTCGATCGCGATTGTGCGGTACTCCAGACCCAA
Source organism: Acidimicrobiales bacterium (assembly GCA_037620085.1). Taxonomy (GTDB): domain Bacteria; phylum Actinomycetota; class Acidimicrobiia; order Acidimicrobiales; family Acidimicrobilacustridaceae; genus Acidimicrobilacustris. Next base: position 70,709 of record JASJMB010000027.1, read on the forward strand.
GTTTTCAGCGAGTGCTACCGCATCAGAAATGGAGTGGTCACTTGAATAACGCGACGGCATGAGCACGCCATGAACATGATCGGCTCCAACCGCGTCAACGGCAATCGCGGCGACGAGTGCTGAGTCAACGCCACCCGATAATCCAATCACGACGTCGGAAAAACGATTCTTGGCCACAAAATCTCGGGTCGCGAGAACAAGCGCTTCCCAAACTTCGGCTTCCTCGCTCAGCCGTTCCGCTACCCCCAACGGCGCAATCGGTGACCGATCTGTCGCTAACCGAACTTCAGGAAACTCAAGATCAACGAAATAAAGATCTTCAACAAACCGTGGCGCACGAGCGAGCAGCGAACCGGCTGGCGACATCACCAATGAATCGCCATCAAAAACAAGTTCGTCCTGACCGCCAACTTGATTCACGTAAACGATGGTCGCCGACACTTCTTTCGCTCGTTCCGCGATAACGGCGGCTCGCTCCTGCGACTTACCGACGTTAAACGGCGACGCGTTGATATTGACTATGAACTGGGCGTTTTGGCGCCCGAGTTCCGCAATGGGACCAGCGGCAGTCCACGCGTCCTCGCAGATGGACACACCAAACTTCACGCCGTTGACGTTAAAGACGTCGACCGGACCTTCACCAGGAACGAAATAGCGCGCTTCGTCGAACACTGAATAGTTCGGAAGTTCCCGCTTTCGATAGCTACCGATCAGACTTCCGTCTCGACACACTGCAGCTGCGTTGTACAACGCTGGTCGACTTGCGGAACGGCCGCCTGTCACCTCTTCGCCGTGATCGTCAGTACCGCTTCGAGTTTCTGATCCTTGCTCGACGTAGCCCACAATCGCTGCACAAGTTCCCGTCGATGCAACGATTCGTTCGAGCGCATGGCCAACATCGGCAACGAATCCAGAGCGAAGAAGAAGATCTTCGGGCGGATACCCGGTGATAGCTAACTCAGGAAAAGCGACAACATCACACCCTGACGCGTTTGCCTGAGCGATCAATTCAATGATTCGCGACGCGTTGCCGTCGATATCACCGACGACTGTGTTGAGTTGAGCGAGTCCGACGCGCAGGGTGAGCACCCCCGCAGACTACGGGCCGCGGCCCCACGCCCTAGCCTCGGTTCTGTGGCAACACCCTCAGGTGCGTCCCCAATCCCAAGCCAACTCGCTGATCTTGCCGATCGAAGCGCTTCCCCTGCCGCGGTCCGCACGGCGCTCACACATCTCATTGAGCGTTCTGCCCCGCTCGCTGAGCGCGTTCGTAGCGCTCCCAAACTTGCCGAGGCTCTGGTCGCCGTTCTCGCAGCAAGCCGCTCGTTGACTCGACTCATCGATGCCCGGCCCAGCGATGCCATTGACGTCCTCGGCAACCTTCACTACCGGCCGATCGCCACCATCGCCTCGGCCGACGATCTCCTCGCTTGGCGCAATCTTGAGTTCCTTCGCATCGCGGCCCGCGATCTAATCGGTCTTGATGCACTCGACGACGTCGGCGCCGCACTCGCCGCGCTCGGCCGAGATGTTCTTAACGAAGCGTGGAGACTTACCGAGGACGGCCAGTGTTCGATCGCAGTAGTCGGAATGGGGAAGCTCGGAGGAAACGAACTCAACTACTCGAGCGATATCGACATCTTGTTTGTCGGAGAAGGTGAACGGAAAACTCTTGACTACCGAGCTCGGGCGATCATGGACATCGCCCGCCGATGTTTTCGCGTCGATGCAAATCTTCGCCCCGAGGGTCGCGACGGTCCGCTTGTTCGTTCTGTTGAGTCCTACGTTTCGTACTGGAATCGTTGGGCGGAACCGTGGGAGTTCCAAGCGCTTCTCAAAGCACGCCCTGTGGCCGGAGACGTTGCCATTGGCGAGCGATGGTTCGATGCTGCACAACGTTCTCTATGGGACCGGCCATTTGATGCCGAGGCTCTCCGGTCATTGCGGGCAATGAAAGCTCGGACCGAGGAAGAAGCAGCGAAAACGGGAACGGGAAACCGTGAACTCAAGCGCTCGCCTGGTGGTATCCGCGACATCGAATTCACCGTGCAACTTCTTCAGCTCGTTCATGGTCACCAAGACCCCGGCCTTCGCGGACCGACAACGCTCACAATGCTCGAGGAATTAGCCAACGCCGGATACATCGACGACAACGACGCTATGCGCATGGCTGCTGCCTACCGAGAACTTCGAACTGTCGAACATCGTCTTCAACTCGTTGACGAACAACAAGTTCACACCATCCCGAATGATCTGATTTCACTTGACCACCTTGCGCGTGTCATGGGTCGTCACGATGAACCCGGAGGAACTGCCGCCGAACAACTCGAACGCGAACTCCATCACGTTCAAACAACAGTTCGCGGTATTCATGAACGGGTGTATTTCCGTCCACTACTTGAAGCATTTGCAACAACAAGAACCGATGAAACTTCCATTAGCGCAGAAGCGACCGAGGTTCGTCTCGCTGCGTTCGGCTTCGTCGATGCCCGACGCACAGCCGCCGCCCTTGGTGAACTTACGAGGGGGCTGCGCCGCTCAAGTCGATTAATGCAGCAAATGCTCCCGTTGCTTCTTGATTGGCTGTCGTTGTCCCCTGACCCCGATCTTGGGCTCCTACTTCTTCGGAATTTGCTCACCGGGCCGCGCCAATCGCGACAGATCGCTGAGACGTTCCGGGAATCGCCTGCTGCCGCTCAATCCCTTTGCATAATTGCTGGCACCAGCCGATTGCTGGGCGACATCATCGCTGCGAATCCCGATCTCGTCGCCCGTCTGCCACTTCCAGAAGAACTTGTCACGAAAGATCGCGCAGGGCTCATCGCAACCGCCACTTCATCCGTTGAACTGCGGGAAGGAAGTACCGATCAACAAGCATCGCTCCGAAGATGGCAACAGCGAAACCTGTTGGGAATCGCGGCTCGTGATGTTTTTGCTCACGACAATGTTGAACGAGTCGGTCACGACCTCACCACCCTTGCTGAAGCGACTCTCGAATCTGCACTGCAAAATCTTGATCCACAAATTCCGTTCGCTGTTCTGGGTGTCGGAAGATTTGGTGGTGCTGAACTCGCCTATACAAGCGACCTTGATGTGATGTTCGTGCATCGCGGTTCCAGCGCGAGCGACACCGACGAAGCCCGGAAAATTTCGAAAGCATTAATGCGTATGGTCGCCGGTTCAACGCCAGCGACACGCCTCTATGACATTGATTGCGACCTCCGACCTGAAGGTAAGAACGGCCCGCTCACTCGGGGTATCGACTCTTACGCCATCTATTGGCGGGAACACGCGCTCACATGGGAACGTCAGGCAATGACCCGCGCTCGGGTCGTCGCAGGTGACCAATCACTCGGCGGCGAGCTCCTCGATGAAATCGAGCCGTGGGTGTGGGGCGGCGGCCTCTCGGCGGAAGGCATCCGAGAGATACGCCAGATGAAGGCTCGCATTGAAGCCGAGCGCATCCCTATGGGTGAAGATCCCGACTTTCATTTGAAACTCGGTCGGGGTTCTCTGTCCGATATTGAATTCACCGTTCAAATGTTGCAACTGCAATACGGCGTAAAGGCCACCGGCACAATCGATGGGCTCCGGGCCTTGGCCGAAGGCGATGTGCTCGATCCAGATGACGCCGAGATTCTTAATGAGGCCTACGAGTTCTGTGAACAGGTGCGCAATAGGTGGTTCTTGGTGAACAGCGCACCAAGTGATTCCATGCCCACCCAACCCGAATCCGCGCTGTGGTTGGCTCGCTCGCTCAACACTGAACCAGGTGCGCTCCGAGAGCACTATCGCCGAGTCACCCGTCGATCCCGAACGGTCGTCGAGAGACTTTTCTATGGGCTGCCTTCAAAGAGTTGATCCAGACCAGTTTGAGGCATGATGGTCTGACAATTCAGGGGGCCACTATGGACGCAGCTGCAATTCGTGCCGAACTCGATCATCCCGTCATTGACGCCGACGGACACATCATCGAATTTATTCCTGCTATTCGCGACCTAATCGCCGCCGACGCGGGAACGGCGCTCGCTGACACGTTTCAAGCGATGAGCACCGCCGGTGCGACGGCCCGACGCGGACTCACCGATGATCAGCGTCGATCAAACGGCATGAGCCGAACAGGTTGGTGGGCCGTGCCAACACGCAACACCCTCGACCGCGCAACCGCAATGCTTCCACGCCTTCTGTACAACCGGCTCGATGAAATCGGTATCGATGTCGCAGTGCTCTACCCAACCGTTGGCCTTACGGTCATGGCGACTGACAACCCAGAACTGCGTCGTGCGCTCGCACGCGCGTGCAACCGCTATTACGCCGAGGCCTACGACAAGTACTCCGACCGACTTCTCCCCGTTGGCGTGATCCCCACCTACGATCCCGACGAAGCGATTGCCGAACTCGAGTACGCAACCAAAGAACTCGGCCTTCGAGGATTTCTTTTTGGCGGACTGGTTCTTCGCAATGCCCCTGGACATGAGGGCGACCGCGCGGCTCGTTGGGTCGATGGTCTGGGGCTCGACAGCATGTACGACTACGACCCGTTATGGAAGAGATGTGCCGAACTCAATGTTTCGCCCACATTCCACTCAACCGGTATCGGATTCGGAAGTCGCGTCTCTCCCACCAACTACGTGGCGAATCACATTGGCAACTTCGCTGCGGGTACCGAGGCCGTCCTTCGCTCGCTTTTCTTCGGTGGCGTCATGTCACGGTTCCCTGAACTGCGCTTTGCGTTTCTCGAAGGCGGCGTTGCGTGGGGTTGCAACCTTCTTTCCGACATCTGCGGTCACTTCGAAAAACGCAATAACGAGGACATCGAGCACTACAACCCCACCCATCTCGATCGGGCACTGCTTGAGTCCCTCATCGCCGAACACGGCGATGCGCTCTTCACCGATCGTGCCGATCGACTTGATGAAACGCTGTCGTTTCTTTCTGACCCCAATGAAGAGCCCAACACCATCGACGAGTGGGAAAAGAGTGGCATCACGTCGAAGGCGGACATCGTAAAAATATTCACCGATCAGTGCTTCTTTGGCTGCGAAGCTGATGACCCCATGAACGCTCTCGCCTTCAATGACGCCATCAATCCTGATGGTTCGCGACTTCGCGCAATGTTCGCATCCGACATCGGCCACTGGGATGTCCCCGACTTCACCGGCGTTCTTCCGGAAGCGTGGGAATTAATCGAAGACGATCTCGTCACTCGCGATCAGTTCAGCGATTTCATGTTCGGCAATGTTGCCCGGCTCTTTACAGGCACCAATCCGCAGTTCTTTGACGGAACTGCCGTGGAATCGCAGGTTCGTCAACTGCTCGCCGACGAGGCCTGACTACCAGCGATTCCAACGAATCGTGTCGGCCGAAGCTTCGCGGGCCCCTGGTTTGAACTCCGTGCCAACGGTGTAGGCAACCGGGAACATCCCGGCTTGCGTGACATCAGCAAATGGAATCCCCAACAACTCCGCCATTTCGCGTTCGCGTTCAAGGTGCACGGTTGTCCAACAACTCCCCAACGCGCGACTGCGTAACGCCAACATGAAACTCCACACTGCAGGAAGCACCGACCCCCACATCGTGGCTTGGGTGAACATCGATGCTCCTTCAGGACGACCATCGACCGTGGCGACAACGAGAACAGGCACTTCGTGGAGGTGCAGATTCAGCCACGAAACTGACTCCATTATCTCGGGTTGGCGTTCTCCCGGCGGCCGAGGGGGTGTTGCGGCATTCGCGGCTGCGGCGCCAAGATCGGCGGCCCCACCTCGCCAGATATCAGCCATTGCTATACGTGTTGATGCATCATCAACAACAACCCAGTTCCAAGTTTGTCGATTCGATCCATTGGGCGCCTGCAGTGCAACACGCAAACATTCTTCGACAACAGTTCGATCGATAGGTCGTTCAAGGTCAAGCCGTTTACGCACCGCTCGAGTTGTGGTGAGCAGTTCGTCGGCGTTCAGATCAAGTTGCTCCATGCGCGCACCCTAGTGACGATGGTCGTCGCGCGTGCGCCGAACATCATTCACACGCGACGCCGTCTTTATCTCCGTCGAGAGCAGTTCGATAGCCAGGCTGGCCGACACGTATGGGTGCTGCACCGGCAGCGCGCGCCGCCGTGCAATTCGCGTAGTACACGTCTGCTCCCGTCGCCGGTGCACTTGGGACAGGAGGAACTGCCGGCGTGACCGACGCTCCCCCAGAGGCAGACCCTGAAGGAACTGCGCCTGTCGGGGATGTGAATGCCGTGCTACCTAACGGCCAGACCGGACCATTAATTCCACAGGTGTCAAGCATCTGACCAAGAGCATCGCGTTCTGCGGTAGTGACGGTCAGCTCCCACATGCTTTTCACCTTCACCCAACCATCGGCATATGCACACCAAGAGTCGCGATTCGCCGGTCGCCATTGATCGGGTGGATCAGAGCCCTTCGAACGATTCGATGACGCAGAGGCGACAACAAGTTCGGCGGGGTTGTTCGCAAAAGCGCGTCGACGTTCGGTGCTCCATGCCCAACCACCAGAACGGAATGCGTTCTCAAGCGGAACGAGGTGGTCAACGTCGAAGTCACTCGGATTGTTCGATGCCACTCCGTCGTAGGGCGACACCCACAAACCAACAACAACCTTGCAGGTACCTGATCGATTCACAGTTGCGGCGACTACTGACCAAACCGCAAGCGCGTCTTGTCGCGCGTCGCATCCGTTGCCGTCGACGTCTGCCCAATGCGGCCACTCTTCGCGGTGATAGGTGCCTTGCGGGCTTGGCCGATCATCGACCGCAAGAACCGACAGCCGATCACGCGTGGACTGAGAGGTTGGTGCTGCGGTTGTCGGGACAGCAGGAACCGCCACTGGAACTGCGGCGGTTGTTGTGCTTGAACCTGTCGTATCAGAACTCTGACCTGATGCCACCGGACTTCCCGAACGCGATTTGGAAGCAGTCGATGACTTCTCGCAGCCCGCGACAAAAACAAGAAGAGCAACGAGGCAAACGCAGAGGAAAGGGCCGATCCGCCGATCGGAACGTGTGGACATCAGCCACCACCGTAGCGACTGGTGACACGCGAAGAGGACCGATCCAGTGGACCGGTCCTCGTTCGATTCATGCAATGAAACTTTGGATCAGATGTCGTATCCGGTCCGGATCAGATGTCGTAGTACATCGAGAACTCGTAGGGATGCGGGCGCAAACGGATCGCATCCACCTCGTTCTTACGCTTGTACTCGACCCATGTTTCGAGTAGATCGTCGGTGAACACACCGCCGGCCTTGAGGAACGCGTTGTCGGCTTCGAGTGCATCGAGTGCTGCTTCGAGCGTTGCGGGAACCTGGGGAACCAAGGCCAGTTCTGATGCCGGAAGGTCGTAGAGGTCCTTGTCGACGGGAGCCGGCGGTTCGATGCGGTTCTGAATGCCGTCAAGACCAGCAAGCATCATCGCCGAGAAAGCGAGGTACGGGTTGCTGGTGGAGTCGGGGCAACGGAACTCGATGCGCTTGGCCTTCGGGCTTTGCGATGCCAGCGGGATACGAATCGACGCTGAACGGTTGCGCTGGCTGTAAACGAGGTTCACGGGAGCTTCGTAACCCGGCACCAAACGCTTGAACGAGTTGGTGGTGGGGTTGGTGAAGGCAATGACCGCGCCGGCGTGGGCGAGAAGTCCACCGATATACCAACGAGCCATGTCGGAAAGTCCGGCATAACCAGCTTCGTCGTAGAACAGCGGCTCTCCACCGCTCCAAAGCGACTGATGCGTGTGCATGCCCGAGCCGTTGTCTTGGAAGATCGGCTTCGGCATGAAGGTGAGCGACTTGCCGGCCTGCCATGCAACGTTCTTCAAGACGTACTTGAAGGTCATGAGCTGATCAGCCATCTTCAAAAGGGTGTTGAACTTGATGCCGATTTCTCCCTGACCACCAGAGGCAACCTCGTGGTGATGAAGTTCGGTCTCGATGCCAACGCCATGAAGAGCGAGGGTCATGTCACCGCGAAGATCTTGGTAGTGATCCATCGGCGGCACGGGGAAGTAGCCCTGCTTGGTGCGTGGCTTGTAACCAAGGTTCGGACCTTCGTCGGTGCCGGAGTTCCATTCACCTTCGATGGAGTCGACCATGTAGAACGAGCCATTGGGCTGCGTGTCGAAACGAACATCGTCGAACACGAAGAACTCGGCCTCGGGACCAAAGAATGCTGTGTCGGCAATACCAGTGGTCTTGAGGTACGCCTCGGCCTTGGTTGCGACATAACGCGGATCGCGCGAGTAGCTCTCGTGCGTTACCGGGTCGGCCACGTAACAGTGAATGACCGCGGTCTTGTGCTTCATGAACGGATCCATGTACACGGTGTTCGGATCGGTGATGAGCACCATGTCCGATTCTTGAATCTCCTGGAAACCACGAACCGATGAGCCATCGAAACCGTGGCCTTCGGTGAAGTGGTCTTCACTCAGAACGTGAGCCGGAATGGTCACGTGCTGCATGATGCCGGGCAGGTCCGAGAAGCGAAGGTCGACGAACTCGCAGCCTTCGTCCTTCACCAGCTTCAGTACTTCTTCGGGAGTGCGTTCCTGCACGGTTCCTCCTGTGGGGGTGCGGTCTGGTCGGTTCCAGAGCGCTGATCGTTGGGGACACTACCCCCGGCGCCGCAGTGGTTCCGAAGGGTGACTTGGTGAGCGTGCCAGCCGCTGTTTTCCCCACTGTTGCCCAATTGTGAACGGAACGTGAACTCGGCCCCAGGGCCCGGGAACGGCCTTGGGGCCAGAGGGCCCGACGTGGGACACTTAGTGCATGGGAAGTCAGCAAGATTACGTACTCAGGACCGTTGAAGAGCGTGGGGTTCGCCTCATCCGCCTGTGGTTCACCGATGTGCTCGGCCAGCTCAAGTCGGTGGCGATCTCGCCGGCCGAGCTTGAGAACGCCTTCGAAGAGGGTCTCCACTTCGATGGGTCGGTCATCGATGGCTTCAGCCGCGTCCAGGAATCTGACGTGCTGGCCAAGCCCGACCCCAACACGTTCGAAATCCTTCCGTGGGGCAAGGGCTCAGAAATCTCTGGCCGAATGTTCTGCGACATTCTCAACCACGACGACACGCCATTTGAGGGCGACCCTCGTCAAGTACTGAAGCGCAACCTCGACAAAGCCCATGACCGCGGCTTCTCGTTCATGACTGCACCCGAAATGGAATTCTTCTATTTCGCCGAGGGTGACCCTTCGAAGCCCCTGGTGCCATTGGACTCCGGCTCGTACTTCGATCTCACCACTGCCGATGTCGCCAGCGATCTGCGCACGCGCACATTGCTAGTTCTTGAAGCCATGGGCATTCCCGTTGAGTATTCGTTCCACGAAGATGCCCCGAGCCAGCACGAAATCGATCTGCGTTACACCGATGCACTCACGATGGCCGACAACATCATGACGTTCCGTCTCATCGTCAAAGAGATCGCGATGGAACAAGGCGTGTTTGCATCATTCATGCCAAAGCCACTCGCCGGAGTGCAGGGTTCAGGCATGCATACGCATATGTCGCTTTTCGAGGGCGACGAGAACGCGTTCCACGAGCCCGGCGATCCTGTTGGCTTGTCAAAGGTTGCACGCGGCTTCATCGCCGGCTTGTTGCACCACGCACCAGAAATCACTGCGGTCACAAACCAACTCGTGAACTCCTACAAGCGACTTGTCTCTGGTTACGAGGCTCCCGTGTACATCACGTGGGCGCGAAACAATCAGTCTGCGCTCGTGCGTGTTCCGGTCACCAAGCGCGGCAAGCAGTCATCGACCCGCATCGAATACCGCGCCCCCGATCCAGCATGTAACCCGTACCTTGCCTACTCAGTCATGCTTGCTGCGGGCCTCAAGGGCATCGAAGGTGGCTACGAACTACCGCCTGAGGCTGCCGCCAACGTGTTCGAGTTCACTCCCGAACAACGCGCCGCTGAAGGCATCCGGCCCCTCCCGCAATCGCTGTCGGAATCGCTTGATGTTATGGAAAATTCCGAACTCGTTGCTGAAGCACTCGGCGAACACATCTTCGAATGGTTCCTGCGCAATAAGCGCTCAGAATGGAACGATTACAAAGCTCAGGTCACCCAGTTCGAACTCGATCGCTACCTGCCGGCTTGGTAACGACGATGGAACCAATCCTGATCTTTCCTGATCCTCCTCCGCCGGAACTGGCCCAGGCACTCGACTTGTCTGGTTATCCGTGGAAGGCAGCAAGTGACGAACTTGCTGCCTCGCGCATCGAACCGGAGGACGGTTGGGGTGGCGCGATTATCTGCGCCTATCTCGACCCAGAGCGCGCATTCCTTTTGTGCCGGGCGCTGCGCAAGCGCGATGTGCCGCTCGAACCACTTCTGTTACTCGTCAACGGCACCCAACTCGGCGATCTTGAGTTGCGTGATGACTTATACGACGACTTCTGTCTTGCTCCGTTTCATCCGCGCGAGCTCGAAGCACGACTCAAGCACCTGTACTGGAACACCGGCGCTGGCATGCGTCCAGAACTTGTTGAGTACGGCGAACTTGTTCTTAATCTCGAGACCTATCAGGCAGCCATCGGTGGCGCACCGCTCGATCTCACATACATGGAATACGAACTTCTTAAGTTTCTTTCCTCCAACCCAGGCAAAGTCTTCACTCGTGAAACGTTGCTGAGTCGAGTGTGGGGATATGAGTACTACGGCGGCGCCCGAACTGTCGACGTTCACATTCGGCGTTTGCGCGCCAAGCTCGGCGAACATCACGCCAACCTCATTCAAACTGTGCGAAGTGTTGGTTATCGCTTTGGGCAATCGCGTTGGGGTTCGTGAGTACGTTCACGCACCGCATCAACAACTGAGATGAAAACGAAACACGCCGCCCCGAAGGGCGGCGTGTTTACGAATCTGATGTGGTCTCAGACCGGACGAACGTCCTGTGCCTGATCGCCCTTCGGGCCACTTGTGACCTCGAATTCGACAGCTTGACCTTCTTCGAGTGAGCGGTAACCCGAGCCGCTGATCGCGCTGTAATGCACGAATACGTCTGGGCCTCCTTCACGTGAAATGAAGCCGAAGCCTTTTTCTGCGTTGAACCACTTGACGGTACCGGCAGCCATTCCGGAACCCCTTTCTGTCCTGCGGGGTCGGAACACCTTCCCAGCACCTTCTTAACGAATCGGCACGCTATCGCTCTAGGCCAGTCCGTGTCGACGAAAAGTTTCAGGGACGCGAAAAGTTCATCTCGAGCCGGAGAAAGCGGCGTCGTGCAATCAGGATTCGGGGTAAGCGAGGAGGTACTCCTCGGTGCCGGCATAGGTGTGGTCGACCTCATCGCCCACGGTCCAGCCCAACACACCCGCCACGATCGACATGGTCATGAGGAACCCCACAGGGATTGCGATCACGAGCACGAGCACGATGATGACGGCGCCAAGCATGGGATGAACCTTACTTCGCGACCGGCGAGTAAGCCCACGCTTCGATCTCAACCAGAGCCAGGCGAGGGAGTTCGGCCACAGCAAAGGCGCTTCGGGCAGGACGATGATCGCCAAACCCGACCATGTAGGCCTCGTTCATCAGGTCAAAGTCCCGCATGTGGCGAAGGAAGACCGTGGTCTTGACCACATCCGCAAGAGATGCGCCTTGCGCCGTCAAAAGTGCCGCCATGTTGAGAAGAGCTTGGGTTGTCTCTTCGACAACACCGCCGACAATCATCTCGCCATTCATCAGGCCGAGTTGACCGGAAATCACAAGGAAGTCTCCGGCTCGAACAATGGGGGTGTAGGGACCAATCGGTGTACTCATGAACTCACTGTGTCACACGAGCATTGCTGAGAACACTGCGACCAGTCGGCCAGTCGGTTGGCCAACCTTGAGCCGACCACACCGCTGCCGCCGTGGCCGCGAAGACGGCATCGGACCCATTGACCGGCTCCGCATCTTCCTCGTGCAGCGTGACCTCGACATGGGGCATATCCGCAGAACGCAGCACGCCGAATGAACGAATCGTCAGATCACTAATCGTTCCATCTTCATCAACCGACAGTCCTTCGCTGGTGACCCAACCGAGCGCCATATGCACCGCACCGATCGCGTACGAACGCAGAACAATGGCATCGAGCAATCGACCACATCGCAAATCAACCCGCACGATGCCATCGGCACCGATCGAAACTGTGGCCACCGCTCCTTCAGCACTCGTCACCGTTGCGTTGTGAGCGCTGTTGTCGCCCGATTTATTCGCGTTCTTTGCCGCAATCGCGGCAAGCAGGATCTGAGCTTCAGCAACACCGGCTCCACGAATATCCGCCGAAGTTGGCGGCCCGGCAACATCGACCTCTTCAACCACAAATTGCGGCGCGATGTTCATAATCGCTTCGGCAATACCTTCTGTGCGCACGACACGAATCACACCCGAGCCATCGGCTCGGATACCCGCAGCAATCGGTGGACGCTTTGGTCCGTCGCGCACAACGTCTTCTCGTGACAACACCACACGAATCGCTTGGCGATGTTCATAGGCAAGCTCACGAGCAACCTGTCCGACATCGGTGGTCAACTTTCCGCCAAATGCTCCGCCGTTGGCCAGCGATGTGAACGGTTCGCCTCCGGGCTCGCACCACGACGCGTCGGTCTCTAAATAGGCTGGTTCCACCCAACCGGTTCGCATCGTGAGTTCCCACTCACCTTCGGGAAGCGTCAATGGCGGTTCCGGTGAGGTGGTGCCGTGTCGACCTTGCACCTTGCCCGCCAACGCACGAGCTTCGGGTAGCGAATCGGCAACAACCCATCCACCTTCTCCGTTGGGAACAGCGACTAACGCATCGAGCGGTGCGGTGTCTTCAGAGAAACCTCCGCGCCCAAGCGCAACGTCGGCGGAAACCTGCTGCGGTGAGCGACCTTCGATCGTTGCTCGGCGCGATGCGTCGTCGAAATTGCGTTCCTCGCCGCGTGCATGCGCCATAACTGAAGATCCGCTCACCACCAGCGACCACGCTTCACGGATTGTTTGCCACCCCGTACATCGACACAGATGCGCTGCTAACGCACGGTCCACCGCATCGAGATCGTCAGGTGCAGTGTTCTTCGATCGCAAACCTTCAAGCCGGCACACAATGCCTGGGGTGCAGAACCCACACTGACTGCCGCCGGTGGCCAGCAACGCATCGGACCAACGTTCGCGATCTTCTTCCGCCAGTCCATCAACTGTTGTAATGACACGACCAGCAATCCGGCGAACTGGCGTTACGCAGGAAACTCGTGGAGCGCCGTCAACCAAAACGGTGCAACACCCGCATTGTCCCTGCGGATTACAACCTGCTTTGGGCGCACGAACTCCGAGTCGACCGCGCAATGCCGCCAACAACGACACGCCATTGTCGGGAACGCTCACTTCTTCGCCATCGACGACGAACGTGATCTGCGCGGTTTCGATTGGAGTTGGATCAGTCATGACATCGCGATCGAATCATTAATCGGGAACCTAGGGGTTACGCGACGACGACCGCCCGAAGGCGGTCGTCGTTCAGAAAGTAAAAGCAGAATCAGCTGAACGAGTTACCGCAGCCACACGTCTTCTGGGCGTTGGGATTGTCGATCGCGAAACCTGCACCCTGGAGGCCATCCTTGTAATCAAGGGTGGCGCCGGTGAGGAGTTGAGCGCTTGAAGGATCGACCACAACGGGAACGCCGAACTCGGTGTTCACAACATCTTCGGAGTCCTTTTCGGAATCGAAGAACATCTCGTAACTAAAGCCGCTGCAGCCACCAGGACGGACAGCGACGCGCAACATGAGGTCTTCCTGACCTTCTTGAGCAATGAGTTCAGCAACCTTGGTGGAAGCGGTTTCGGTGAGCGTGATCACTGTGGACCTCCGTGATAAAGCGGTGTTTTCATAAAGGTTAGCGGAGCCGTGGCAAGTTCCCACGATGAGGAGGGCCAACCGCTGTTTCCGCCGGTAGATTTCCTCTATGCCCACCCTTCCCACGAGCGACGAGATCCTCACGGCGCTTCGTGGTGTTATCGATCCTGAGTTGGGCGCTGACATCGTGGAACTGGGTATGGCCCGGTCAGCAACGGTGTCCGAGGCCGGCGCAGCGGTGGTTGTTGTGGCTCTCACTACGGCCGGCTGCCCTCTGAAAGCGCAACTCAAGCGCGAGATTCTGACCCGCATCGAAGCTCTCCCGGGCATTACCTCGGCCTCCATTGACTGGGCCGAGATGGATGCCGATCAGAAGGCGGCGGCCATGAACGTCGCCCGTAAGCACGCGCAATCTTCTGCCGGCCCCAACCGAGTGCCGCCTGGCGCACGCGTCCTCGCCATTGCTTCGGGCAAAGGTGGCGTCGGCAAATCGTCAGTCACGGCGAACCTTGCTGCGGCACTTGCCGACCGAGGTTTCGCCGTTGGCGTCATTGATGCCGACATTTGGGGTTTCTCAATTCCGCGCATGCTCGGCATTGAAGGTCGCCTCGAAGCAACAACGGGGCCCAACGAAGAACGCACAATCATCCCGAAGTCGATTCCCATCGGTACCGGTCGTCTCGATGTCGTGTCCATGGGATTACTCGTTGATGATGAAACCGACGCGCTCATGTGGCGCGGACTCATTTTGAATCGTGCCGTGCAGCACTTCCTCGAAGACGTTTCGTGGGCCAGCGATCTCGACTACATCGTCGTCGACCTTCCGCCCGGCACTGGCGACGTGCAAATGGGGTTGGCCCGCATGCTTCCGCAAGCGGAGATGATCGTTGTCACCACTCCTGCGGTCGGCGCACAACGGGTTGCCACCCGTGCGGTCACCATGGCCCGCAAAAGCCATCTTCATGTTCTCGGCGTTATCGAAAATATGAGTGCATTCACCTGCGAGCACGGCCACACGCACGCCGTATTCGGTGAAGGCGGCGGCGCCAGGCTCGCTGCCGACGAGGGCCTTCCGCTTCTTGGTTGCATTCCTCTTGAACCCGCCGTTTCTCTAGGCGGCGATTCCGGTGCACCCATCGTGCTCAGCGAAGGCGAAGCGTCATCGGCCCTTCGGGCAATCACTGAACTACTTGTGACTGAACTAGCTCCGCCGATTTCGATGAGCGGTTGTTCAGCGCGAATGCTCGACGCAGCCCTTGCCGCGCTCGATGCAACTAATTGATTCGCTAACCAGCAATCAGCGTAGTGACGTCACCTGTGCGGTCATGTGCACCGTTTCAGCATCAGTTGACCACAACGCGAGTTCGAGAACCTCGTTCGCCACTCGATACGCAATCGTCAACGGCATCGCGCCAATAACCACGTCGTAATCAATTGCATCGCGGAATTCAACTTCCGCGCGCAATGAACCAGCCGTGTCGAGGTCGATGAGTTCGCGGGCACGCACGCGCTCGAGCGTTTGTTCCACAACTTCCCATGACACTGCATTGTTGACGTGATTAAGAACATCAAGATCGGTGACTCGCGGCCACCACGGCATCGTGTGCACCCCGTCGTCGCCAGGAACCACGGGATCATGCACTTGGCGGGCAGTGACCTCGCGACCACCCGAAGGTTCGGCGTAAGTCGCGACAAACCCAGCGGGCAAGGTCTTCGGACGACCGGTCACGGGGTCGAGATGCACCCATAAGGTCACCGCTTCCACCGAACCGCCGTGCTCTCCGGTCATTGACACGCGGCGTTCCGCCCAGCGGCTGCCCATTCCCGAACAGAACGTGGCCTGCGAAACGTCTTCGCTATTTCGCATCGCTTTGCGCTGTTCGATCAGTGTGCGACGAACTACCCAGGCCCGGGCCTCGAGGCTGCCGACGTCATCGGAATCGTCGGTGGCCACGTCTTGGAGATAGCGAGCCACCGCATCGAGGCGAAGGCGGCCAGTGGCATCGACATCGCCCAACCGCACCCGCCGCTCGCGCCGAAACACCCGGCCCGAGGTTGGTAGAGGCAGTACTCGGCTGGCCCCGTTTTCGCGCTCAGATCGCCGGGTTGAGCCCTGTCCCGCCGCCGAATCTGCGTTTCCCATGATCAGCGACGCTAGCCCCCGATCCCTTGGCAGGAACGGGAACAGGCCGATTTCCAATAATTCAGTTGACGGGGCCACCCCAGGCATGGTTCGGTGGAGTTCATGTTCACGACCGTCTCCACACCGCGTAATTCGGCCATTCCGGCCTCCGTCGCGCCTGTGGCACCGCGAGCCAACGTGACCATTTCCGCCACTTGGTATGCCACCGGGACCAACGCTTTTACGACCTTCGGTCATAAGCACCCGTCCCGGCGATCTCTGAGCTGACGCAGTACCACTGCGTACATGCACTGAGGCCGCCGGGTTCCCCCGGCGGCCTTTCTTCATGTGCGGCCACGCCCCCCATCCACCAACTTCCATCCACCTACGCCTGTCCCCCAACTCCCACCCCTCAACACTCCGCCACCCAGCATCAGCCCACCTGCACCACGGTGCACCCACGAAAGGAATGAACCGATGCTCGCCGAGACGTTCGACGACATCTCACCGGCCGTCAGGGCCGACGCCGCATGCAACGACCTCAATGCAACGTTGACCGGCGTCTATTTCTCTGAAGAGCTCCAGGACATCGCCATCGCCAAGTCGATCTGTTCGACCTGTCCGGTGATCGTCGAGTGTCTCGAAGGGGCGATTGAGCGCCACGAGCCATGGGGCGTGTGGGGTGGACAAATGTTCATCAACGGAAAAATCCTCGCCACCAAGCGTCGCCGCGGCCGCCCGCCGAAGCTCGCTCGAGTCGAGGATGAGCTGCCCGACATCCCCGTGCCGGTGCATCTTCAGTCCTGGTTGCGCTCCGCCTAGCAACCACCTGCCCGCAGCCGGGTGGGATCGCCGCCCCCGAGCCGATCCCACCTGCAACCTCGGACAGTCGGACCTGTCACCAAACCGGCCCCTAGTCGAGAGGTGATTGGGAGTGGTGCGGGGCTCCAAGTACGGTCGGCACTGCCTCTCGCAGTCGGATCTCATATGGAACCCGCACCGCTTCCCCCCCAACCCCGATCGGCCATGCGCCGTTATCTCCCGCTCATCGTGGCGGGGCTGATCGTCGTGGGTTTCGCAATCGCCCTGATTCTGTCGATCTCGGGTGGTTCGTCAACGACATCCTCGGATGTCACCAAGCTCGATCCGAACGCCACGCAACCGCCTGAACTCGTCATCACGAACGACGTGACCGGCACCAGGTTGCCGAAACTCACCTACGTCGCCTTCGACGGCTCGACCAAAGAACTCGTACCGAACGGCAAACCGCTTCTGATCAATGTGTGGTCATCAACCTGTGTTCCATGCGTAACCGAAATGCCCGCACTGGAAAAAGTGTGGCAGGCCAACCGCAACGACATCGACATTCTTGGTCTTGATTATCTGGAACCCCCCGAACTCGGAAAAGCGATGGCCGATCGAACCGGCGTGACCTATCCGCTTGGACGCGACGTCAATGGGTCGATTCTGCGCTCGCTTGGTGGAATCGGACTCCCCTACACCGTCCTCGTGGCGTCAAACGGAACCATTCTGGCCACGCATTCGGGTGCACTCACCCAAGCTCAGTTCACCGAACTCGTGAAGACCGCCACCGGTAACTGACATGAACTCGGCGATTGTTTACGCATTCGGTGTTGGCATGGTCGCCACTTTTAATCCATGCGGCTTCGCCATGTTGCCGGCGTATCTGTCGTATTTCTTAGGACTCGAGAACGCGAGAGACACAGAGAGCCGAGCCGACGCAACCGTTCTACGTGCACTCGCCGTGGGCGCAGCAATGACGGCTGGCTTTGTTGTGGTGTTCGGTGTTCTCGGACTCGTTCTTGATCCGATTCTTTCTTCCATCAACGACAAGTTGCCCTGGCTCACGATCGTATTGGGAGTTGTTCTGGTAATCCTCGGCATTCGTTTGCTGATGGGTCGCGAAATCACCGTGAATTTGCCGAAGATTTCTAAAGGCCCCGAGGGTCGCGAACTCGGATCCGTCTTCGTGTTCGGTATTTCTTATGCCCTCGTTTCACTGAGCTGCACGTTGTCGTTGTTCATCGCGGCGATCTCGACTGTTATTGATCAGCAGAACTTCTTTGTTGGTCTCGGTGCATTTATTGCCTATGCGCTCGGCATGGGACTTGTGTTGATCGTGCTCACACTTGCCATCGCACTCGCTCGCCAAGGGATCGTCAAGAAGATGCGCGGCGTGTTGCCATACATCAATCGCATCTCTGGCTTACTACTCGTTCTTGCCGGTCTGTATGTCGCCTATTACGGCTGGTACGAACTACGCGTTCTGAACGGCAACACATCAGGCGGCGGCATTGCCAGTTGGATGTTCAACCTCAACGGCCACATCACGCAATCGATCAACAACGTTGGCCCGACTCGTATCGGACTCATCCTCGGCCTCGTGATTGCGATCATCGTGTTCATTGCGTTGCTCAGCAAGGCCCGGGACGACGACGAGTAACCTCGGCGCATGGAACTTCGCATCTTTGTTGAACCCCAGCAGGGCGCTTCGTATCGTCAACAACTCGCGGTTGCGCAACTTGCCGAACAACTCGGGTTCGACGGCTTCTTCCGCTCCGATCATTACTTGCGCATGGGCGCTGGCGATCCGCGGCCCGGCCCCACCGATTCTTGGGTCACGCTCGGTGCAATTGCACGTGAGACCAGCACTATTCGACTTGGCACCCTGGTGGCGTCGGCAACATTCCGGCTGCCCGGCCAGTTAGCGGTCGCCGTCGCGCAGATTGATGACATGAGTGACGGACGTATCGAACTCGGTCTGGGTGCCGGCTGGTTCGACGCCGAACACACCGCGTATGGCATTCCATTCCCCACTCTTGGTCAGCGCTTCAACATTCTTGAAGAACAGCTCGAAATCATCACCGGCATGTGGAACACACCGCTCGATTCGCAGTACTCGTTCGAAGGGCAACATCACACCATCGTCGGCTCACCGGCGATCCCCAAGCCCGTTCAGGCTGGTGGTCCGCCGATCATCATGGGCGGCTACGGCCCCAAGCGCACACCTGCGTTAGCTGCCAAATACGCCAATGAATTCAACCTTCCGTTCCCTCCAGTCGAGATCTATCGAGCGTCATGCGACAACGTGCGCACCGCATGTGAAGCACGAGGTCGCGATCCAGAATCGATGATCTATTCGGTTGCGCAAGTGTTGTGCGTTGGCGCCAACGACGCAGCAATCGCACGACGTGCTCAGAGCATCGGCCGTGAGGTTGACGAACTCATTCAGAATGGCGCTGCTGGTTCGCCGGCGCAGGTGCTCGACAAGATCGCGTCGTTCGCCGAAGCCGGTGCCACGCGCGTGTACCTACAGATCCTCGACATGGACGATCTTGACCACATTCATCTGTTGGCCGAAGAAGTCATGAAGGTTCTTCCCTAACAATTACGCCTTTAGGGATTAAGCCGTTCGACGCGCCATCCGGTTGGCTGCGACATGTCGGCGGTGTAGCGGAATCGATCATGCAAGCGTGACTGTCGACCTTGCCAGAACTCAATCTCGCGCGGCAGAACACGGAAGCCGCCCCAATGGGGAGGTCGAGGAACATCCACACCCTCGAAACGCTGATCGGTCTCCGCCCATCGTGATTCAAGAACAGAACGATCGGCCATCACTTCACTTTGCTGCGAGGCCCATGCTCCAATCTGACTACCGCGTGGTCGCGTACTGAAGTACTCATCACTTTCCGCCTCGGTGACTTTCTCAACGTTGCCAATGACTCGAACCTGACGCGAAAGAATGTTCCAAGGGAAACAGATCGAGGCCTGCGGATGATCGGCGAGTTCACGACCCTTTTGACTCGTGTAGTTCGTGAAGAACACAAAGCCGTGATCCATACCTTTCAACAGCACATGTCGAGACGACGGCATTCCGTCAGCTCCGACACTTGAAAGCACCATGGCGTGAGGCTCATGGGTGTTCACACTCTTGGCGAACTCAAACCATCCATCGAACTGTGCGAATGGATCGTCCAGCAGATCGGCGCGGCGCAAGCCCTTTTCCTGGAGTTCCGCACGTAGAACATCAAGCTCGGGGGCTGCGCTCATAAGCTCAGTCCACTCGCTTCACCCAGGATGTGCAAAGTTCGACCGCTGATAGGGTCGACTTGTGAAAGATTCTGGGCGCAAATTCCTGGCACGGTTAGCCGGTGGAGTGAGTGAACAGGCCCATATTTCTCTCTGGCTGATTCGTTGGGTGCTTTTGGGCGTTGCGGTTGGGGCGGTTGGCGGTCTCACGTCAGCGCTGCTGCTCGCAACCTTGTCGTGGACAACCTCTACGCGGAACGATCACGAATGGCTGCTCTGGTTCCTTCCGGTCGCGGGACTCGTTATCGGCTGCCTCTATCACTACACCGGCGGCCACTCCGCTGAGGGCAACAATCTCGTCATCGACGAGATTCACGAACCGAATGCCGGTGTACCCAAACGCATGGCACCGCTCGTCTACCTCTCCACCAACGTCACGCAGTTATTTGGTGGTTCAGCTGGCCGTGAGGGCGCTGGCATTCAATTGGCGGTCAGTGTGAGCGACGCAATTGCTCGTGTTCTGCCGCTTTCTCGAGACCAACGTCGCATACTCATGATCGCAGCGATGTCTGCGGGCTTTGGCGCAATGTTCGGAGTTCCTCTTGCTGGTGCAGTATTTGGACTCGAAGTTCAAAGTGTTGGTCGCATCCGCTACGAAGCGTTGATCCCCGCCTTCGCTGCATCACTCACAGGAGACCTCGTCGTTCGCGGTCTTGGTGTTACTCACGAATCGCTTCCACAACTTGGCGATCTCCATACGAGTGCGTGGGTACTCCTTCGTGTCGCGTTACTCGGCGTTGTCTTCGGACTTGTCGGCGCTGTCTTCGTCGTACTCACTCATCAATTAAAAAAACTTTCGTCACGATTACTGCATTGGTCACCAGCGCGACCATTCGTTGGTGGCATCCTGATCATCGGCCTCACGCTTGCCGTCGGAACACGCGACTACCTCGGCCTTTCTCTCCCTCTTGCTCAAAGCGCTCTTGACGGTCAGAGCACTGGCGGCCAGGTATTCGCACTCAAGCTGCTGTTCACCGCAGTCACGCTCGGTTTCGGTTTCTACGGTGGCGAAGTAACTCCGCTCCAAGTAATTGGAGCAACACTGGGTGCAGCGTTGGCGCCCGTCCTTGGGCTGCCTGTTGCACTTGGTGCAGTCGTTGGCTACGCGGCGGTCTTCGGCGGCGTCGCGAATGTGCCGCTTGCGTGCACGATCCTTGCTGTCGAACTTTTTGGACGCAATGCACTGATCCCATCAGGAATCGCTTGCGTGGTTGCCTACATCTTCAGTTCGCATCACGGTATTTACGAGTCTCAACGGCTCACACATGCAAGCGGGTTATTCCAACGCTCTCATAAACAACCACCAGCGACTTAACCACCAATACGACATTCAATTGAGGTTGCGCCGCGCATGTACGGCTGCAGGATCTCGGGGATGCGCACGGTGCCATCGGGTTGGCGATGAGTTTCAACAACGGCGGCCCACACACGCGGCACGGCAAGCGCAGAACCATTTAACGTGTGGGCAATCTCATTGCCCTTCGCACCCTCGACCTTGTAACGGATGTTGGCGCGACGAGCCTGGTAGTCGGTGAACCACGACACCGACGAAACTTCAAGCCACTGATTGACACCCGGCGCGTAGACCTCGATGTCGAAGGTACGGGCCGAAGAGTTTCCGATATCGCCGGTGCAGAGATCGAGCACTCGGTAGGTGAGCCCAAGCGCACCAATGAGCCCTTCAGCGCGAGCCAGAAGTTCTTCGTGGAGTGCAGGTGCTTGTTCCGGCGTGGAGTACGCAAGGATCTCGACCTTGTCGAACTCATGCACACGCAACAGGCCACGAGTGTCTCGACCAGCCGAACCGGCTTCACGACGGAAGCATGCGGTTTGTGCCATGAGGCGCATCGGCAGATCGGCACCACGCAGAATTTCATCGCGAGCTAACGACGTAAGTGGGACTTCAGCGGTGGGGATGGCCCACAGATCGTCGCGTTCAAGGTGATACGCATCGTCGATGAACTTGGGGAGATGACCGGTGCTGATCATTGTTTCGGTCAGTACCACGGTGGGCGGGCGAACCTCTTCGAACGCGTCGGCATTGCGATCGAGCGCAACCTGACACAAGGCCCGAGACAACGTGGCGCCCTGGCCGCGAAACATCGTGAACATTGCGCCCGACATCTTCACTGCTCGTTCCAAATCGAGAATGCCTAGTTCCGTGCCGATGTCCCAGTGCGGAACGCGCTGATACTCCGCCCACGCGGCCGGATCATCGCCGACACCGACGCGCTTCACTTCGACGTTGTCGGCCTCGCTCGCGCCATCGGGACAATCGGGCGAGGGAAGATTCGGGATGTGCAGCAGAAGGTCGCGGATCTGCCCGGCGACCTCATCGGCGACGGCGGCAACTTCACGCTCGCGATCGCCAAGTTCACGACTCTGTTCCTGCAATGCCTCGGCCCCGGCAGCATTGCCATCGCGCCGCAGTTGGCCGACCTCTTTGGAAAGACCATTGACCTTTGCTCGCAAATCATCACGCTCAGCAGAGATCTGGCGGCTCTTCTCGTCGAGTTCAGCCACCTGGGTGAGGTCGCGCAATGCTCCTTCGTCGCCACGGCGAGCCAGCGAAGCTCGCACAGCATCGTAGTCAGAACGGATTCGGCGAACGTCGATCACGGTTCTGAACCGTAGTCGTCGGCCCGGTAGCGTCAGATCGTGGTTTCTCCTGAGTCCCAGCCTGCGATCGAGGTCAACAACCTCACCATTCGCTATGGCGATCGAATCGCCGTCAACGGCCTGTCGTTTACCGCCACGCCCGGGCAGATCACTGCTCTGCTCGGCCCCAACGGAGCGGGAAAGACCTCGACGGTCGAGACCCTCGAGGGTTACCGCCGGCCCACCGCCGGTTCGGTACGAGTTCTTGGCCTCGATCCCGTCGCCGATCACCGCCAACTCGTGGCCCGCATCGGCGTAATGCTGCAGTCCGGCGGCGTGGCCACCGGCATGCGTCCGGGCGAAGCGTTGCGCCTATTCGCGTCGTACTACGACGACCCCATCGACCCCGATGAACTGCTTGAACTTGTGGGTCTGGCCGATCACCGATCCTCAACCTGGCGCTCAATGTCAGGTGGCGAACAACAACGACTCTCACTCGCTCTCGCTCTCGTTGGTCGCCCCGATGTCGCGTTCCTCGATGAACCCACTGCCGGCATCGACCCCGCCGGCCGACAACTCATCCGCCGCGTCATTGCCGGCCTTCGCGATCGAGGTGTGGCCGTGCTGCTCACCACCCACGATCTTGAAGAGGCCGAGAAACTCGCCGACCACGTCGTCATCATCGATCACGGTGTTGTGCTCGCCGATGGCACTCCCACCGAACTCATGCGTGCTTCGCAAGGTGACGATGTTCGATTCGGCGCGCCTTCGGGACTTGAGGTTTCATCGCTGGGCCAGCACATCGGTGCGGTCGTCACCGAAACATCGCCGGGTGAATACGTCGTCGCTTCTGCCGCGACTCCTTCGATGGTTGCGGCGATCACGGCGTGGTTAGCCGAGATGGATCTTCCGCTCGCCGATCTACGCGCTGGTCGGCAGCGCCTCGAAGACGTTTTCTTACGACTCACTGCCGATGCAGACGCGAAAGCACCCGAGCCCACACCTTCTCGTCGACGGAGGTCACGTCGATGAAAGCACTTCTGGCTCAGACACGTTCAGAATTGATGCTCAGCCTTCGCAACGGCGAACAATTGCTCGTCAACATCGCCATTCCGCTTTTGCTGCTGGTGTTCTTCTCTGCAGTAAAGGTTCTGCCGATTCCCACAGGCGTCGACAAGCGGGTTGACTTTCTTGCCCCCGGCATCATCGCTTTAGCCGTCATGTCGAACGCAATGGTCGCACTGGCCATTGGTACCGGTTTCGAACGTCATTACAAAGTGCTCAAGCGACTCGGCGCCACACCACTCGGCCGCGGTCGTTGGGTACTCGCCAAAATCGGCATGGTGAAAATTCTTCTCATCGTGCAGATCGCACTCATCGTTGTTGTCGCATTTGCTCTTGGCTGGAATCCCGGCGGCACTCCATGGCTGGCGATTCCTGCTGTCGTGCTCGGCGTATTCGCTTTCGGTGGCATTGGCTTGCTGATGGCGGGCACGTTGCGCGGAACCGTCACGCTGGCATTAGCCAATGGCCTTTATCTGTTACTGCTACTGCTCGGCGGAATGATCATTCCGTTCAGTGAGATGCCCGGTTTCCTGGGCACCATCGGCAAGGTGCTGCCCTCGGGGGCACTCAGCCAAGTGCTGCAGTCGTGCCTGCGCAGCGGTGCTGGTTCTGCGGGCTCGGCATGGATTGTGCTTGGGATTTGGGCCGTACTTGCTCCGCTGGCGGCAGTGAAATTCTTCCGCTGGGAGTAACTAGGTCGGTGACACCTTGCGGAGAGTGCCGGCCGGCAACGAATCAAGGCCTCCGCGTTCGCCTTCTTCCCATTCAAGGATCTCACGTTCGGTGAGATAGAGGCCCTCTTGATCGGCATTGTGGTGACGTGCCGCCCACCGAAAGAACAGCACACCGATAATTCCCCAAAGGTATGCCGCTTCAATCACTTTCATAATGAGGCCAGCAACCTCTTGATCGCTCTTCGCCGAGATCCCCCACAATCGAATGGGTTGGTCGTACGCGTCGTACACCACCGAATGAGAGAGCCACAGCCACGCCGCCGGAAGCGTTGGAAGAATTGATTGGGCAAACAGATACACCATCTGGCCTGGTATCGAGAGCCGCAGTTCAGGCCAAGGCCCGCAGACCGGCAACCACATGATGAGCGCGGTGACCACGAAAAGAACGTGTACGGTGAAATGGAATGGCCCGCTCGATGTCGAGGTATTCACGAACTGCGGCATATGACTGAGCATGTTGAACGAGTTGAACAACGCGAACGCCAAAATCGGAGTTGCGAGTACTCGAACAACTCGCCATAACCGTCCACCTGACGCCACGAAGAGTTCGGCCAACCACGTCGGACACGAGAGAAGAAAGAGTGGCGGGACAATCATCGTCAGCACAAGGTGCTGAAACATGTGCCCTGAATAAAGTCGTTGTTCGGCGATGTCATGAAGCGGCCACACCGAAACCGCAGTCAGAAACGCAACGGCCAACCAAAATGAAACGGCCTGACGTGTTGACACAACCTGAGTGCCTGGTTCGACAACTTTCGGACCAATCACTTTTGCAACGAAGAGACCGCCCGCAACTACGGCCAGTACCAACCCCCAGACTTCCCAATGGGGAGCGAATGAGGGCATCGCTGAGAACATGTGCTCAGTCTTGTACGCCACAGTGTGCCTGACCAGTCAGGGGCAACTTGGGCACTGGCGGTGCTACTAGAACCAAATACGGAAGGTCGTCAACATCGCGATGTACACAAACACGGCAAGAACCAAGCCCGAATAAAAGATGCGAGTCAGGATCGGCTTGTCGAACTTCAGATGCATAAAGACGTAGAGGATCGTGAAGAACTTCACGGCCATCAGGATCATGAGCACCGGCAGGAGAAGCTCATCGGCCCACACCGGGAAATCCGGTGCCGCGTAGGTGAGGACTTCGATGATCGTAAGAACGGCGAGGAAAATCGCGGTCAGGACGTAGACCTTGTCGCGCGAGTAGTCCTTTACGGCACCATCGAGAACGGTGGTGGGCACGTTGTCATGTGAAGTAACGGTCATGTGATGGTCCTCGATCAGGTTGGGATGAGGTACACGACGGCGAAGATGACGACCCAAACGACATCAACGAAGTGCCAGTACAGGCCGACGATTTCGACGGTCTCAGCCTTATGTTCCGGAATCTTGCCCCGCAGCGATAGAAGCACCACTGAAACGAGCATGATGATGCCGACCGTGACGTGGATGCCGTGGAAGCCAGTGAGTGTGTAGAACGCTGAACTGAATCGGCTGGTGGTAAACCCGAGACCTTCGCGAGCGAACACAGTGAACTCGTAGATCTGACCAGCCATGAATGTTGCCCCGAGAGCGGCAGTTGCGCCGAGCCAAACGCGCATGCGCTGATGCTCTCCACGCTCGATGGCCGAAACAGCCAACACCATGGTGAGTGACGACATGAGAAGAACGAACGACGAGGTTGACGTAAACGGAATATCGAAAATCTCTTGCGGGGTCGGACCTTCAAGCGGACGCCTATAGAGCAGATAGGTGGTGATCAAGCCGCCGAACAACAAGCACTCTGATGCCAGGAACAACCACATGCCCAATTTGGTATTGGAGATTCCGGTGTTGGTATCGGCATCGATGTGCGCGTGTGCCTGTTGCGCGTCGGCAGCGGCCAGCGTCGGGCGGGAGGTCAGCGACTCAGCCAACGGTCTCGACCTCCTTCACTGCGTCTGCAGAGTCGGGAACAGCGGCGTCGCCACCATCGGAGGCGTGTGCCTCGGAGCCATCATCGTCGTGAGCCTTATCGGGATCGTCCGGTGGTTCCATAATCCAGCCGAAAAGAGCAGCCACAACAACGATGCCACCGATAAGCGCGAGCCAAAGGCTGAAGATGAGTCCGTAGGCCACGATCGGAAGGCCGAAGGCCAAAACGATCGGCCAGTAGGACGGTGATGGAAGGTGGATGCCCTTGCCGTCAGTGCGCTGCTGTGCGACCTCTGCCGTCGAGGCGATGCGCACGAGCTTGCCGTCCCTGGTTTCGCCATACTTGCGATACCAGAAGTCGTCGACACGGGTAACTGTTGGGATTGGATCGAAGTTGTAGGCCGGCGTCGGAGACGGGACCATCCATTCGATCGTGCGGCCGTCCCAAGGGTCGGGACCGACCGGCGGAAGATTCTTCGCCTTCGACTTGCTATAGAAAATGTTGAAGATGAACAGAGCGATACTGCTGGCAAGTGTGAACGCACCAATAGTGGCGACCTTGTTCCAGAATTCGAACCCGTAGCCGGCGTCGTAGGTATAGATACGGCGGCTCATGCCCTGAAGTCCGAGGACGTGCATCGGGGCGAAGGTGAGGTTGAAGCCAAGAAGCATCAGCCAGAAGTTGGCTTTACCGATGCTCTCATTGAGCATGTAGCCAAACGCTTTCGGCCAATAGAAGTAGAAGCCACCCATGAATCCGAAGAACGCTCCACCAAAGAGCACGTAATGGAAATGGGCGACGATGAAGTAGGTATCGGTCTGCTGCGTGTCCATCGGGGAAACTGAGTGCATCACACCGGAGAGGCCACCGATGGTGAACATCGTGACAAGACCGATCGAGAACAGCATCGGCGCAGAAAAGTTCAACTTGCCGCCCCACATCGTGGCGGTCCAGTTCAAAATCTTCACGCCCGTAGGCACTGCGATGAACATCGTGGTGAGCGAGAACGCGGTAACCGAGATCGGTCCGATACCGGAGACGAACATGTGGTGGGCCCATACGCCCCATCCCATAAAGCCGATGGCGATACCGGAGAACACGATGAATGGGTAACCGAAGATCGGCTTGCGAGCGAAGGTCGGAAGGATCTCCGAAACCAAGCCGAATGCGGGGAGGATCATGAGGTACACCTCGGGGTGTCCGAAGATCCAGAACAAGTGCTCCCACAAAAGTGGGTTAGCGCCCTTCGCAACGTTGAAGAAGTTTGCGTCGAACAAACGGTCAAGCATGAGCAGAACCTGCGCCGACGTAAGAACGGGGATCGCGAAGAGCAGCAAGAACTGCGAGACGAGTGCCATCCAGGTAAAGATCGGCATTCGCATAAGTGTCATGCCCGGGGCTCGCATGTTGAGCACCGTGACTATGAGGTTCACTGCACCGGTAAGCGAGGCGATACCGGTGATGATGAGACCAAGATTCCAGAAATCAACACCATGGGTTGGCGAGAAGACCACGCCACTGTTTGGTGCGTACATGAACCAACCGCCGTCGGCGCCACCACCCAGAATCCAGCTTGAGTTAAGGAAAACGCCACCGGCCAAAAACGCCCAGAAACTGAATGCGTTGATTCGGGGAAACGCAACATCGCGCGCGCCGATCTGCAACGGAATCAGATAGTTCGCAAACGCAGCACCAATGGGCATGACGACGAGGAAAACCATCGTCGTTCCGTGCATTGTGTAGACCTGGTTATAGAGATTGGCACTGAGCAGTGATCCTCTGGGGGCCCACAACTGCATACGAATCAGTAGCGCCTCAGCGCCACCAATGATGAAGAAGAAAATTGCCGCGGCGCCGTACATGATGCCGATTTTTTTATGATCGACAGTGGTGAACCATGAGCGCGCGCCGGTCTCGGCCGTCGGACGCCTGAACACACCAGTAGGCGTGTAACCGTCGTTGGAATCGCCCGGAGGAAGGGCGAGGGGGCGGTCTTCAGTTCGTGCCATGACCAACTCCAAAGAATGCGGTGCGGATGTTCATCACAAAACTCAGTTCAGCGTCTCGAGGAATGCGACCAGTTGGTCGATCTGCTCTTCAGTGAGATTCAGGTTCGGCATGCCCCGTCCGCCCTGCGGATACATCGGCTTGAGTGCTGGTGCGTTGCGCAACCAAGCTTCCAGCGTCACACGGTTGACGGTTGCAGTATTGACCTTGCCGCCCGTGAGTGCAGCGCCCGGATTGCCGGCAGCGGCAACATCGCTCATAAGCAATGGCGATCCGTCGGAACTCACCGGTTCATAGAGATTGAAGATTGATCCAACGAATGTTCCGCGGGTCATGAGATGCGTGAGATCCGGCGCTACACCCGAGACAAGCGGCGGCTTCCTTTCCTTCATCTTCACGTCATTAATTCCATTGATGACGTGGCACTGCGCGCAGAGTGACAGCCAGACTTTTTTGCCTTCAGCGGCAACGGGATCGGTGGGGTCAGCTGCGTGATCCTTCAGCTGATTCCGCACCCAAGCGTCGTAGTCGCTTGATGACACGGCACGA
Source organism: Acidimicrobiales bacterium (assembly GCA_037620085.1). GTDB lineage: Bacteria > Actinomycetota > Acidimicrobiia > Acidimicrobiales > Acidimicrobilacustridaceae > Acidimicrobilacustris. Next base: position 99,649 of record JASJMB010000027.1, read on the forward strand.
ACAAGCATGCGCATGTTGGCGTGAGAAAGGCCGCAGAACTCGGTGCACTGACCGCGGAAGACTCCGGGTTCATCTGCTTGCAGTTTGAGCGGGTTACGCAGTCCGGGAACAGCATCTCGCTTGCCGTTCAGACCAGGAATCCAAAACGAGTGGATGACATCGTTTGATGTGGTCGTGACCTGTATCGGCCGACCTGCAGGAACGACCATCTCGGTTGAGGTGGTGATGTCTTCGGGACCATCGAAATTACCGTCGTTATTGACGTCGTACTTGTACTGCCACCACCACTGCTGACCGGCGACCTGAACCTGGACGGAGTTGGGTTCCTCGCGATTGAGATTGATGATCGTCATCACCGTGCCGACAGCGATGCCAGCGAGAATGAGTGCGGGAAGAATCGTCCAACCAATTTCGAGAGTGGTCTTGCCGTGAATCTGTGACGGGAAATCGTCGGGATCGGAATCCTTACGCTCGCGGAATTTCCACGTGATGAAGACAATGGCGCCGATGACAAGAACGAAAACAATTCCCGCAATTGCCGTCACGGGGATGACGAGCCGCTGAATGCTTTCCGCCGAAGGGCCTTCGGGAGCAAGAGAAGAAAGCGGCTTACCGCTGTTTTGGAACGAGTTCACGATGAGTGCGGCAAAAAGCACCACCACGACCGTGAACGAGATCACCGCAAGGATGCGGACAATTTTTGGAAGGCGCTGCATTTACTCTCCTCGAGAGGCGGGGATGAACCCACTCCGGGGCGAACGAACCGACGACACAAGGCCGCGGCCACTAGGACTGCTGCAGTACTGAACGGTGTGAACAAAGTGTTCACCAGTCTGAGCCAAACGCGCCAACCGAGCGGAGAATTTCGCTCCTATCAGCATCGAACAAAAAGAAGGCATGCTCATGCCGGGTCCCCGCCTTGGATGACAACGGGTGCCCCGGGGGCCACACCAATGGCGCCTTCGGTGGTGTGAGCCGCTGGATCGTGATGTTCGATGTCGCGCTCACCAATAACCGCGCCGGCAATGCCCGCAGCGACGATGGCGATAGCGCCGAAAACAACGACCGCCGTCGTGACCCACTTGGCGGACGAGGGCTTGAGGGCGAGAAGCACCGCAACGAGGAAGAAAAGCAGCGCCACCAGGCCGAAGACCCAGACCGAACCAACCTTCGAGACCGAAAGAAGAACACGCGACAGGCCAATGGCGACCAAGCCGATAAGCAGGAGCGAAATGACCGGAACCCGGAACGGGTCAATGAAGCGGTGGTAGATCTCGGCGTTGGTGTGATCGTCGCCCGTGGCGCGCTCGGCCCATGTCCGAAGTGTCCAGGTGAAGGCCACGACCAACAACGTCGCAACTGCGGCGTACATCAGGCCGCCACTTTCGGTCGCGGCACCGATGAGAAGGAGGATGAATGCCAGAGCACCAAGAGCAGGTAGATAATTCACGCCCACTGGAGCACGGGTCAGGGGCACTGATTCGGTATGCACGACCTGAGCTTCTGCCTCAGGATCAGCATCGCGGAACGCGATAAGCAGACCCGCCAATGTGGCAGCGGCAACGGCCAGTCCCACGAAGATGGTGTAGGCGAAGTGATTTCCAATGCCACCCTTCCAGCCGAGGGTGAGCGGGCCCATCACGCGGTTTATTGGCGACTGGGTCTCGCTGGTGAATCCGCTAACGAACGCGGCGATCAGCGAGAAGGTCGCCAGACCGGCGAGAAACCGAAACGCTGTTGTGAACATCCGCGAGGAGAGCATGGCGGCCTACTTGGTGACGTAGATGGAGATCCAGATCAGGGCATAGACGGCAACCATCGCGTACCAAAAAACAGCAGCGGCGGTAATGCCATCGTGTTGGCGAGCAGTGAACTGCCCGCCGAGGGCCCGAAGGCCCATAAGGGCGACAAAGATCATCGCCAGCACCAGCATCACAATGTGTGCGCCGGTGATTGTGTAAATCAAAACACCCTGAATCCCTGAAGCAATATCGAGCTCCATGAGATACCAGAGATAGGTCGTCATGACGATCGTGGCGATACCCAACATGAGGGTGAGGCCCATCGCCAAGTAGGAGTTAACTCGATCGTTCTTGGCAATCGCAGCAACGGCCCACTGCATCGTGAAGACCGACATGATGAGCGTGATGAACATCGTGTTGGGCTGCTGCAAGGGAATGGTGGCGCCCTTGGGCAACCATTCCGTACCCGAACCAACGACATCAACGCGTTCCGCAAGGTAGATACCGATCAGGCCGATGAAGACCATGAACGATGCTGCTGCAGCAAACGCCGCGCCGACGACCAGCACGCGGGGGCGCTGAACTGCAGGAGCGGGGGGAAGGACGTGGGCGGTCATGCTCAGACCTCCTCATCGAGCAACGGCTCGGGCGAACGGACAATGGCGAGGTCACCGAAATTGCCGGTGGCCGGTGGAGAAGGACAGGCCCATTCGAGGGTCTGGCCCGTGCCCCATGCATCGGCGGCGGCTTCGGGGGCACCCTTGCGAGCGCCGCTGAGAAGACCAAGAAGGGCAAGTGCTCCGCCCAAGGCGAGCAACGCGCAACCGATCGACGAAACGATTACGAGTGCATCATGAGCGCCGTCAAGCCCGGTAAAGCGATTCGAGAAGCCCACCACACAGAGCGAAAGTCCGCCAAGGGCTCCACCCCCAAACAGGACGAGAACATTGAGCTTGCCTAAACCGTCGGCCGATTGGCCTCCGGTCATCTTCGGACCCCAATAACCAATACCCGCAGCAGCAGCAGCGAGCGCGGCAGCAATGGCGAGAACGAATTGGCCAGTGGCAAAAACATTCGAGGTACGAAGCTCGAGTGGCGTGATGACAAGCAACGCGCCAGCAAACACAGCCAGCAAGGTCAAGAGCAGCGACACGACAGCGAGGCCTAGCGGGCTCTTCAACGAAGGCTTTCCGTCTTTGAATGCTTTGGCAACGCCGCCGAAAAACAACAGGACGGGAAGCGGCATGAGAAGCCCCATGGCCTGCCATACGAGATCGTCCGAGAACGTGGGGTAGACGGCGGGCTGCGCCCAAGCGCCAACGCTGAGTACCCCGAAGGCACCAATGGCGAACAGGAGAATGTTGCGCTGCCCGAGGCGGGCGCCGGTCAGGGTGGCAATGACATCGGCGACAATTCCGAGGCCAGGAATCAAGAAGGCGTAAATCTGTGGCTCGTGAGTGATCCACGACACCTGTTCAAACTGAGTGGCGGCAGCACCAAAAGTCGTGCCTCCGTTGTAGCGGTGGTCGACCCAGATCAGCAGCAAGTTGGCGAGCAACACCGGAAGCGTGAGCAACCAGATCGCTCCGCCGACGAGCATCGAGAAGGTGAACATCGGGACTCGGTCGAGCGTCATGCCCGGCGTGCGAAGTGTGACCGCGGTTGTGAGCACGCAAACGGTGCCAAGAAGTAACGCAACGATCAGACCGCCGAGGGCCATGAGCGTGAGGCTGACGGACTTTTCACGCGAACCGCCGAAACCACCGTCAATAAACGACGCAACGATAAAGATGCCCGATGAAAGCAACCATGTCCACATCGCGGCGGCGGCAGCACGTGGGAATGCAACCGTGCTCGCACCAACTTGCAACGGAACGATGTACGTGCCGAGGCCAAGGAACAGCGGCACAATCACCAGTAAAATAAGGCCCAAATCGGAGGTTTGGCCCAGTTGCATTGCCGTCGAACCGCTGAGGAACGAATTCGATCCGACCTCGTGTCCGAGAGAAAGCGCTGCGGCAACCCAACCTGCGATTCCAAAGACCAACGCGGCCAACACGTAGAACGTGCCAACGGCTTTGTGGTCACCGGTTCCGAAGATGGTGAGGGGGCTGGGTACGACGGAAGGGGCGACCGCGCTTGCGTCGGTACCGGTTTCCGGTCGGGTATCGGTTAGAGCCATGTTCTGTAAGGACCTCGTACGAGCGTGCACACTCGGGACGGCACGGGCCGGTCTCGGCCGAAAGGGGGACCCTCCGGATCAAGGGCTGGAAGGTTCTTACCCTACACACGCCCCGATGCCTCATTGAAAACCATCGCCCGGATTCTTCCGAACCGAGATGGAACCGGCCGAGGCCAGAACTCAGAGACCTGACCGAACCAGTTGGTCGAGCGCCATTCCGGCAAACAGCAAGGTCACCCAAGTGATGGAAAAGGTGAATAGGCGCATGGCCCTTGCCGTCGTTGGATCGCGCAGCAATTGCACCGACAAAAAGGTGAAAAACCCGCCCAACCCAACCGCAAGCACCCCATAGATCCATCCCATATCGCCCACGGGGATGAAGACAATCGTGAGGGCCCAGACGATGAGGGTGTAGATGAGGATCCGAACGGCTGTTTCGTGACGGGAAACCACCGACGGGAGCATCGGAACATTGGCCGCCGTGTAGTCCTCTTCGTAGCGAATGGCCAGAGCCCAGAAATGGGGTGGGGTCCAGAAGAAAATGATGGCGAAGAGCAGCACCGGGGCCCAGGCCAGTGAATTGGTCACCGCTGACCAGCCGATCAGCACCGGAGCAGCACCAGCGGCACCGCCGATCACGATGTTGCTGCTCGAGGTGCGCTTCAACCACAGGGTGTAGACGAAGACGTAGAAGAGGCAGGCAGCCACGGCAAGCACGGCACTGAGCAGGTTCACAAAGGCCCAGAGCCACACAAAGGCCACAACTTCGAGCCCAATCGCAAAAATCAGGGCATTTCGGGGCTTGAGAAGCCCAGTTACCAAAGGCCGGTTGCGGGTGCGCCGCATGAGGGCGTCGATATCCCGATCGACATACATATTGATGGCATTGGCACCGCCGGCCGCCGCGGTTCCACCCACCACCGTTGCCACCATCAGCCACCACGAGGGAAGACCCTGCTCGGCCACGATCATTGTCGGAACGGTCGTAATGAGCAGAAGCTCGATAATGCGAGGTTTTGTAAGGGCTACGTACCCGCGCAATCGCGCAGCAAGAGGTGGGTGCGCGACCGATTCCATCGGGCCCGATGCTAGGGGTCTAGGTCCAGAACCGGACAATCGGGACGGCAGCCAACCCCGGCTCCACACAACGCTGGGCCAGTGGGGTTGGGGAAGCCGGAGTCGACTCCCGTACCATCAACCCGTGCGGTTGCCTCGACTCTCCCCCCGGGCCTATCGGCGCATCACTCTCGTGGCCCTGCTCGCGCAGGTGTTCATCACCATCAGCGGCGCCGCCGTCCGCCTGACCGGTTCGGGACTCGGATGCTCCGATTGGCCAACGTGTGAAGACAACCGCATCGTCGCGCCCTTCGAGTACAACGCCATGATCGAGTTCGTGAACCGAACCGTGACCGGTTTGGTTTCGGTTGCGGTCATCCTCGCGGTTCTGGGTTCCCTACTTCGCAACCCTCGCCGCAGAGATCTCACATGGCTTTCGCTTGGACTTGTTGGCGGCGTCATCGCCCAGATCCTTCTTGGCGGACTCACGGTGTTGTTTGAGTTGCAACCACCATTCGTGATTGCACACTTCTTGTTATCGATGGTGTTGATCTGGAACGCGTTCGTTCTTCATGAACGTTCGAAGTACGCGCAAGCTCCGGCACTTCCAGTTGTTCCCCGAAACGTGCGAATCCTCGGTCGGCTCCTTGTCGTTACATCCGCCATCACTGTCTTCACTGGAACGATCGTGACCGGTACAGGTCCGCATGGTGGTGATGAAAACGCGAAACGTCTTTCATTCGACATCACAAACGTTGCACGCATTCACAGTAGCGCTGTGTGGCTCTTCCTTGCACTCACGGTCATCACGCTTGTTGTTCTGCATCGAACAGGCGCTCCACGTGGAGTTGACCGGCGCGCGAAGTATCTCGTCGCCGCGATCCTCGTACAAGGGGCTATCGGCTACATCCAGTACTTCAACGGAGTCCCACCGGGCCTTGTGATCATTCACATATTGGGCAGTGTCATCGTATGGATCGCAGCACTGGCATTTGATCTCTCGCTCATCGCACGTCCCCTTGAGGTCGAGCCAACTGACGAGTTCGCCTCGACGTCATGAGATCACCAACAGCAGCCGACGTTGCGCCAGTCGAAATCGACGAGCCGTCAATCGATACAAATCTTGCGATTGATCGTCCTTGGATCGTGTTGGTCTGGAACGACCCAATCAATCTGATGTCGTACGTGACCTATGTACTTCAGAAGGTATTCGGCTACAGCCACGAGAAGGCGGAATCGCTCATGCTCGATGTGCATGAGAAAGGCCGTGCCGTTGTTTCAAATGGTTCGAAAGAAAAAGCTGAACTCGATGTCTTCCGTCTGCACGAACATGGCCTCTGGGCCACGATGCAACAGGACTGACATGGCCTTCGGATTCAAACGCACGATTCAAAGCAAAGGCCCGGATCGATTCATCATCAATCTGCGTGAAGACTTGCGTGAAGTCATCGCCGCGGTGTGCGACGACGTACTTGCGGCACTCGAGGACGAAAACTCACCCGAGCGCGATCCCATGCTTCGTCGTGTCTTCCCTGTCGCCCATGCATCTGATGAATCAGTGAACGAGGCCTACCGCGATCTGGTCCATAGCGATCTCCTTCGCACCCGACGCGAAGCTCTTGAGCGAGTCTCGGCGACCGCCCGAGACACCGAGATCGATCGCGCCACACTCGAGACCTGGATGATTGGACTCAACACGGTCCGGCTCGTGCTCGGGACCAGACTTGATGTCAGCGAAGACGGCTTCCCTCAACTTGAGCCTGACGACCCCGAACTTCCGGCATGGGCCCTCTATGAATTCCTCGGGGTTCTGGTGGGCACGGTCGTCGATGCACTCGCCCGAACGGTCTGAGACAACCCTCTGACCCGCGTCGATGGCTGGCATTGGGGACCGACGGAATGGTGCTGCTATGGTCTTTAGGCCCTAGCGGCGCAAGAGCCCCCATCGTCCAGCGGCCTAGGACGCCTGCCTTTCACGCAGGTAACACGGGTTCGAATCCCGTTGGGGGTACGCAGCAGTTTCTGGTCCCGTGGTGCAGTTTGGAGTGCACGCCGGCCTGTCAAGCCGGAGGTCGCGGGTTCAAATCCCGTCGGGACCGCCAACTGCCGCACCGGTTCGCCGGGGCGTCAGGGACGGAGACATCGTCTCCACGGTCGGGTAGCTCAGTTGGCAGAGCGGCCGCCTGAAAAGCGGTAGGTCACCGGATCGACGCCGGTCCCGACCACAGTGAAAAGGCCCGGGCTCTGCGCCCGGGCCTTTTACGTTTTTCGAATCAGGTTGTCGCCAACCATCGAGTCACTGAGCGAAAGCGTCCTTCAGCGCTGCTGCCACCTGATCTTGAGCTTCCAAGGCAACATTCAGTCCGGCATCCATCGAAAAGAACCCATGGAACATGCCCGCGTATTCCATGTGATCTACGTCAACGCCTGCCTCGACCAGTTTCGCGGCGTAGGCATTTCCCTGGTCCCGCAGCGGATCGAACCCAGCGGTGACTACCACTGCAGGAGGCGCACCAGCGAGATCAGAAAAAATCGGCGAATAACGAGGATCGCTGAGATCTTCAACCGTGACCGTGTAGTGCTCATGGAACCAGTCCATGGCATTGCGGGAGAGCAGATAGCCCTCGGCATTTTCTGTCATCGATGGTCGATCGCAGGTGCCATCGGTGACCGGGTAGATCAGCGCCTGCTGAATGATTTCAACGTGTTCGTGATCACGAGAGATGTTGGCAACAACAGCGGCGAGGTTTCCACCCGCGCTGTCACCCGCAACCGCGAGACGTGATGCATCGATGTTCAGTTCATCGCCGTGGGTGGCAACCCATTCGGTCGCCGCCCACGCGTCATCGATTGCTGCAGGAAACTTGGCTTCGGGGGCAAGGCGATAATCAACGGCCACAACAACGCAGTCAGCCTTCGCCGCGATCACACGGCAGCAATGGTCGTGAGATTCGAGATCACCAACGACCCAACCACCTCCGTGGAAGAACACCGTGACCGGCAATCCAGCATCGGTGCTTGGGCGATAAATGCGCACCGGAATCTCACCGGCGGGACCAGGAATGGTGCGATCGGTGATGCTCGCCAGTTCGATGGGACTCGGCATGGCAGTCAGGCCCATGCCTTCACGAAGTTCTTCAGGGGTTTTCCCTTCGAACGTGAAGCCGCTCTCGGCCATGAAATCGAGAATGACCTTTGCCTGCGGATCAAGTGCCACGGGAGTTCCCCCTTGAGAAGTTGTGGGGGCTAACTGTGGCACACAGGACGAACCTCCGTCCCCGAAACTGACGCTCAAACGGCTCAGAGACCGAGAGCGCTGGGTACCTCGGCATGATCATCGATGACGACATCGCCTTCGGGGCCATGTTCGGGATCGTCATCGGTCACGCCCCGGTAACGCAGCGCCAACATGCCCATTGCTTTGGCCCCGGCAATATCAGTTCGGCGAAGGTCGCCGATATGCGCGGCTCGCGATGGATCGATACCGCCCAGGCCAGCAAGTGCATGTTCAAAAATGGCAGCGTGCGGTTTGTAAACACCGACCTCGTCAGAAAACGACCAGTGGTCGAACATCGCCAAGACTCCATGGCCTTCGAGGTAGTCGCGCAAAACCGGTGACGGAGTGAGCCCGACATCGCACACAATTCCGATACGCAATCCCGCTTCTTTCAGAACGCTCAATGTTGAAACGAGGTTGTCGGTGAGGTCGAGTTGCATTGTGCGTGGAGCAGAGAGGTACGCGTCGATGGCTCGGATACGAACCTGTTCATTGCTTGTATGTCCGAGAACCTCGAGCACTGTTTCGGCGGCGTGTTCACCGGTGAACTGCTTGCCAAGTCCCCATGATGCATCGAACCTACGAAACGCTTCGTCGAACGCGGCATTGATCTCGTCATGCTCAGCGGGAAGTCCGTGCCGAACAAGCACCTCGGCAATCGCCAGCCGGCGCTGAACCCGAGTCGCGACAGTGTCAGCTCGTACGAGCGTGTCCCAGAAATCAAATGTGATCGCGTCGAACCGCGACACGTTGATCAGCGCTTTCGAATGACGCCGTCGCGAATTGCGGCTTCAGCCGCAGCGGCAGCAACAAGCGGAGCAATTCGCTTATCGAACACCGACGGAATGACGTGATCGGGGGCGAGGTCCTCGGCGCTTACTGCGTTCGCAATTGCATACGCAGCAGCAACCTTCATGTTTTCGGTGATCTGCGTTGCCCCGCAATCAAGTGCGCCACGGAAAATTCCAGGGAATGCAAGAACGTTGTTGATCTGGTTCGGGAAATCGCTTCGGCCCGTTGCCATAATTGCAACACAACCTGCGGCTTCTTCCGGACGAATCTCGGGATCGGGGTTCGCCATGGCAAACACGATCGGATCCTTCGCCATGGTCAGGACGTCCTGGCGATTGATGAGGTTCGGACCACTCACGCCGATGAACACATCGGAGCCCGGCATGATGTCGGCCAGTGAACCTTTGCGGCCTTCAGGGTTGGTGTTTTCAGCAAACCACTGCTTGGCCACATTGAGATTGCCTCGCCCGTTGTAGACACCGCCTTCACGGTCGACACCAATGATGTTGCGCACACCAACGTCCATGAGGATCTTCGAAATCGCAACACCCGCAGCACCAACGCCGGCGATGACGATGGTGAGATCTTCCATCTTTTTGTTGACGATCTTGAGTGAATTCATAAGCGCAGCGAGGGTCACAACCGCGGTACCGTGCTGATCATCGTGAAACACGGGGATATCGAGCAGTTCCTTGAGGCGATCTTCCACCACGAAACATGCCGGAGCGGCAATGTCTTCAAGATTGATGCCACCAAATGACGGAGCGATGTTCACGACGGTGCGAATGATTTCTTCAGGATCTTTCGTGTCGAGACAGATGGGGAAACCATCGACGCCAGCAAATTCCTTGAACAGCAGCGCTTTGCCTTCCATGACAGGCATTGCCCCGAGCGGCCCGATATCACCAAGACCAAGAACAGCTGTGCCGTCGCTCACGATGGCAACGGTGTTCTTACGAATGGTGAGGTCGTGCGAAAGCAACGGATCCTTTTCGATCGCGGTGCAAATTCGTGCAACGCCTGGCGTGTACGCCATCGAGAGGTCATCTCGATCGTTCACGGGAATGCGGCTGATGACGTGCACCTTGCCGCCGGCGTGCAACGCGAACGTACGGTCTTCCCACTCAAGAAGTTCGATATCGGAAAGTGCACGAACAGCATCAAGCACTTGCTGTTGATGCGCTTCGCTTGAGCAGTTGACCACGACGTCTTCGTCAAGCGATTCCTTCTTGGCCTCGAATCCTTCGAGCGACCAAATATTTCCGCCTACCGACCCAATGGCGGTAGCGAGATGGCCAAGTGCCCCGGGTTCATTCCCGAGACGGACGCGGAGACGGATGCTAAATGCGGCGGTAGTTGAGTCAGCCATAGGGGCGAGACGCTACCCGTCAAGCCATGGACAGCCCCAAGTCGGGTTTCGTGGGGCCGAATTGGCCCTTCGATGCAGAGACGCTCGGCTCAAGCGCCTTCGTAGGGAAAGCCAAGTTCCGGAGCAGTCACAAGTGCCCGGAACTGCAGACCTTCCGCCTCGGCCATGGCCTGGCAAGTGCCGCCTCGATCAACCACGACCAGCACCATGACCGGTTCGGCCCCAAGTTCACGAGCCACATGCACCGCTTCCATCGGCGACGTTCCTCGGGTGACGGTGTCGTCGGTGATCACGCACTTGTCGCCTGGTTCAAGTGGCCCCGCGAGTCGACCCGCAACTCCATGGTCTTTCGCCTCTTTACGAATCGTGAAGGACCGGAGCGAACGGCCTCGGGTCGCAGCAACGGCCGCGATGCCGTAGGCAACAGGATCAGCACCCACCGTCAGTCCACCGATCGCAGTGACATCTGCGGGAATGAGATCGAGCGCAAGATCGGCCAAAAGTAACAACCCATCGGGACGACAGGCGGTCTGCTTTGAGTCGATGAACCATGAACTCTTCTTGCCCGACTTCAACGTGAAGTCACCCGTTCGCACCGAATAGCGAAGGAGGTGATCGATTAATTGCTGTTTGATCATTGCGTTACTCACAACTATGAACCTACCGGCCAACCGCCAACCACGGGAGGAGTCTCGGTTGCGTCAGACGACCCGGACAGTGCCGTCGCCTTCGACGATGTGTCCGATCACTGTGGCCCGATGCCCCGAAGCACGAGCAGTGTCGAGTGCCTTGAACGAGTCTGGCTCTGAGACGACAACGATCATGCCCACACCCATGTTGAACACGCGTGACATTTCATCGTCGGCCACGGAGCCGAGACGCTGGATTTCACCGAAGATCGGCGGTACTTCCCAAGATCCGCGCGTAACTTCCGCGGCGGTTCCGCGTGGAAGCACTCGATTGAGATTACCGGGAATTCCGCCACCAGTGATGTGCGCCACGCCACGGACATCGACCGCTTTTTGAAGCGCCGCGATCGCCGGCGAGAAAATAACCGAGGGAGCAAGCAGTTCATCGGCCAGTGAGTGATGTGCCCCTTTATAGGCCGGACCATCAAGCGAAAGTTGTGCTCGTTCGAGCAGAACGCGACGAGCCAACGAGAAACCGTTGGACCGTAAGTTCTGCGAAGGCAGTCCGATCAGAACATCGCCAGGCGCAATCGTCGCCCCGGTGATGAGCGCGTCGCGGTCGGCGATTCCGACAGCAAAGCCGACGAGATCGAATTCGCCGGCTTCCATTGCGCCGGGATGTTCGGCCATTTCTCCACCAACAAGTGCGCAACCGGCTTGGCGGCACCCATCGGCCACGCCCTCGACTAATTGATCGATGTGATCAGGATCGAGACGACCGACGGCGATGTAGTCCAGGAAGAACAATGGTTCTGCACCTTGACACACAAGATCGTCGACACACATCGCAACAAGGTCGACACCGATCGTGGTGAAGCGACCGGTGGCCTGTGCAACGAGTGCCTTTGTGCCAACGCCATCGGTTGATGAAACAAGCACTGGCTTCTTGTAACGAGCAAGGTCAAGAGCAAAGAGCCCACCGAAGCCACCAATGTCGCCGATGACTTCTGGGCGAAACGTCGAACGAACATGGGACTTAATGCGATCGACTGCTTCTTCACCAGCATCGATACTCACGCCAGCGCCCGCGTAGGTTTCGCCCTTTGTTCCGTCGTCAGTCATTGGTCTCTTCCGGCGAGGTAAAGGAGAGCGCCTCTTGAGCGGGAAGCGTCGACGCAACCGAAAGCGTTTCGGCGACACTCCCGGCTTCACTCGTTTCGAGTGTCGAAGCCGAAGGCATTTCAAGAATGTGCTTGCCAAGTTCTTCCGGAATCGCGACGGGATAGTTGCCGGTCAAACATGCATCGCAGAAACCCGCACCAACTGCGCCGGTGGCAGTGAGCAATCGATCAAGAGTCAGATACGACAACGAATCGACGTTGAGATATTCGCGAATTTCATCGACGCTCATATTCGCCGCGAGAAGTTCGCCCCGATTGCCGGTATCCATACCGTAAAAACATGGCCATTTATATGGCGGAGATGAAACGCGCATATGCACTTCGGCCGCACCGGCTTCGCGCAACATCGAGACCATCGCTCGAGTTGTCGTGCCTCTCACGATCGAATCATCGACAACAACAAGGCGACGACCGGCAATGTTGTCGCGCAACGGATTGAGCTTCATGCGTACGCCAAGGGCGCGCATTTCCTGATTCGGTGCGATAAATGTGCGACCGATATAGCGATTCTTTACAAGGCCCTGACCAAATGGGATGCCGGAACCTCGCGCGTACCCTTCGGCCGCGGGGATGCCCGATTCAGGGACACCCATCACAAGGTCGGCGTCAACCGGTGCTTGCTCAGCGAGTTTCTCGCCCATGCGAACTCGCGCTTGGTGAACACTCTGGCCATACAGACGAGTGTCGGGTCGTGCGAAATACACGAACTCGAACAAGCACAACTTCGGATCGACTGCCGATGGTTCAAATACGCGCACGGCACGGTAACCGGTGGCGTCGATGATGATCATCTCGCCGGGTTCGAGTTCACGAACCAAATGAGCACCAACAACATCGAGCGCTGGGCTTTCTGATGCGAGCACCCATCCGTTATCGAGTTTTCCGAGACACAGCGGGCGGAAACCATTGGGATCGCGAACGCCTATGACGTGTCCTTCGTCCATGGCAACCACGGAGAACGCGCCTTTGAGCTGGGGAAGGATCGCTAACATCGCCCGTTCGAGCGCACGATGATCGGCACTTTCATCGGGGTTCTTCGCAAGTTCAGATGCGAGCAGTTCCGCCATGACATCGCTGTCGGAACTCACGGTGCCAGGGAGCATTCCCAAGTGGTCTGCGAGTTCAGCGGTGTTGACAAGGTTGCCATTGTGAGCGATCGCAACCGTGTGAGCGCCAACATCGCGATATACCGGTTGCGCGTTATGCCAAACACTAGAACCAGTGGTGGAGTAACGCGTATGACCGATGGCGAGGTGGCCAGTGAGAGCAGCGAGCGTTCGATCGTCGAACGCGTTGGACACCAACCCGGTGTCTTTTACGACGGTAACGGTTGAGCCGTCGCTCACTGCCATGCCCGCGGCTTCTTGGCCGCGATGCTGCAGCGCATACAAACCTAAGTAGGTGAGATGCGAAACTGCTTGACCAGGTGCGTACACGCCGAACACACCGCATGCTTCTTTCGGTGTGTCGTCATCTGGATCTACAAAATCGAGATTCGCTGAATCCACCTGCTCAGCACGAACCTCAAGGGAACTGCGAGCGTGAAGACGTTGATGCGCAACGTTTTCGGTCACTTGTTCATCGTACCGGCGCAGTGGCCTTGATGATGCACGTCATAACGAGCTGACGGAACTGCTCAGTCCTGAGCAGTTCCGGCTCCAAGAGCCGCCGGAATGTGGTTGGTCCACGCATCAATGACATCTGACAGAGGAAGGTCCACAAGTCCCTTGATCGAGAATCGATCCCCACCAGCAACACCAATGCGAGAAACCGGAACCCCATCTTCGGCACACAGGTTCTCGACGATGCTCATTGATTCGGGTTCAACACAGACAACAACTCGTGATGGTCCTTCGGCAAAGAGTTCAGCGGTGTTGGCAACACGAGCAGCGGACACTCCGATTCCGGACTTGGCCGCCATTTCTGCAAGGGCAATACCAATTCCGCCTCCAGAAACATCGTGAACTCCGGCGACGATGTCGCCAACGACAAGTTTGCGAACCACTTCCGCAACCTTCAGATGGTGGGCATGGTCAAGAACTGGGAGCGTTCCGCCGCGATGGCCACGAGCGCGGGCCCAACGAGAACCGGAAACCTCTGGCTGGGTGACGCCAATGAGCATGAGGCGACCCTGTTCGACCAAGCCCACACCAGGCGGGCGACGATCAAGCGAATCGATCACACCGAGCATGCCGACCACCGGAGTGGGATCAATATCGGTACCTTGAGATTCGTTGTAGAGACTCACATTGCCGCCGATAACGGGCGAGTTGAATGCCACGCAGGCTTCCGACATGCCATCGATGGCCTCCGACAACTGCCACATGACCTCGGGGTGTTCGGGGTTCCCGAAGTTCAAACAGTTCACAACGGCCAACGGACGAGCACCGACACATGCAAGGTTCAGCAACGATTCGGCGACCGTGAGCGCCGTGCCCTGACGAGGATCGACCGCGCACCAACGGTGATTACCGTCGGTGGTGAGCGCAATGCCGCGGCCGGTGTCAACTCCGGTGGTCGGGTGCTTGAGTCGAAGCACTGCTGCATCGCCGCCCGGACCTTCAACGGTGTTCAGAAATAACTGATGGTCGTACTGCGAGAACACCCAGCGAGCGTCGGCCAAAAGTTCAAGTAATTCGGCGCCGGGATCAACCGAAACGGGCACCGGTTCCGAACCCATCGTGCGCGTCTCTGCATTGAAAGCCGCTGGTTGCGCGATTGGCCGGTTGTAGAGAGGTGCGTCTTCGTGCAGTGACGCAGCGGGGATATCGCACAACACTTCGCCGTCGAAGCCATCCATGATGCGGAGCCGACCACCGTCGGGGTGACCAGTCGCGGGACCGTCGGTGACATGACCAATCACTGAAGAACGAACTTCCCAACGAGCGCAGATGGAAAGAACTTGGTCGAGATCGGCAGGCTCGACGATCGCGAGCATGCGCTCTTGGCTTTCCGAGGTCATGACCTCGAACGGTTCCATCCCCGCTTCGCGTCGAGGAATAGCAATGACATCGACGTCCATGCCCATGCCACCGCGGCTCGCGGTTTCGCTGGTCGCGCACGCAAGACCAGCGCCACCAAGATCTTGAATACCGACAACGAGACCAGCGTCGAGAAGTTCGAGACACGCTTCAATCAGCCGCTTCTCTTCGTACGGATCGCCGACCTGCACCGAGGGGCGCTTTTCAGCATCGGTTTCTTCATCGGAAAAACCGGCCGAGGCGAGAACACTCACACCACCGATGCCGTCACGGCCGGTGCTTGAACCGAGCAATACGGCAAGGTTGCCAACACCAGTGGCCTGACCGAGCACGAGCCGTTCTGTGGGCAGCACGCCAAGGCACAAAACATTGACGAGTGGATTGCCCATATAGGTGGCATCGAAAACCGTTTCGCCGCCCACCGTGGGCACGCCTACGGAATTGCCATAACCCGAGACGCCGCTGATGACGCCTTCGGCAATCCAGCGACTACGGGGATCGTCGAGCGGGCCAAAGCGCAACGGATCCATGAGCGCGATCGGACGTGCGCCCATCGTGAAGATGTCGCGCAGAATGCCGCCGACACCAGTAGCCGCACCTTGATAGGGCTCAATGGCAGAAGGGTGATTATGCGATTCGATGCGGATTGCAGCAGCAATACCGTCGCCCACATCGACAACACCGGCATTTTCGCCAGGACCGACGAGGACCCACGGGGCTTCGGTCGGAAGTCGCTTGAGATGAACGCGAGAAGACTTGTAGGAGCAGTGCTCAGACCACATCACCGCAAACATCGCCAACTCAAGGTGGTTGGGGTCGCGGGACAGGATCTTGCGGATGTCTTCGTATTCAGAGTCGGTTAGTCCGAGTGCACGGTGAATCGCGTCATCCATCGACCGCACGCTAGTGCGCCGGAACACCGTGTTTCTGCGGCTTTGGACGTGACCGTTGTCGGTTTCGCGGTGGTGTGATGGACTCAACGCTTATGAGCGACCAGACCGCTGAACCTTCTGGGGGGAAGCCCCGGATTGGCCTGCCTCCCGGCACGATGACCCCGAGCCACAAACTTGCGCTCAAAGAAGGCCGCGAGCGCGGACAGATCGTGCGTCATTACCTGCAGGCCATCGAGTCCACAAAGCCCAGACGAGGGCGACCAATCACACCCGAAGGTCTGCGCAAAAGCATCGAAAGGATCGATGCCGATCTCGCAACCGAGAAGGACCCGCTCCGCAAGTTGGATCTGGTGCAGTCAAAAATCAAGAAGCAAAAAGACCTTGAGGAACTCGAATCGCCCATCGACATGGTTGCTCTTGAAATTGAATTCGTGCGAGTTGCTAAGGACTACAACGATTCGAAAGAACTCAGTCCCGAGGCATGGTTAGAACTGGGCGTTCCGCGCGAGGTCTTACGACGTGCCGGAATTCTTGAACATCGTTAATTCGTTCAGACAGAAAGCAACGAACGAAGCAGCGGTAATCCGTCTGTGCTTCCGAGAAGTTCGCTTGTCGAACGTTCGGGGTGCGGCATAAGTCCAACAACGTTGCGGCCTTCGTTGCACACGCCAGCGATGTCATCGACCGAACCATTGGGGTTTACGACGTAGCGAAGTACGACGCGATCTTCGTCGCGAAGTTGCGCAAGTGTTTCTGCGTCGCAGGTGTAATTGCCTTCGAAGTGATTGATCGGAATGCTCAGCACCGCACCTTTGTCGGCGGCACGAGTGAGCACCGAGTTCGTGGTCTCGACGCGCAACTGAGCAGGTGCGCAAACAAACTTCAGACCAGCATTCTTTTGAAGTGCACCGGGAAGTAGCCCGGCTTCGGTAAGCACCTGAAAACCGTTACAAATCCCGACCACTGGGCCGCCAGCAGCAGCGAACTCAGCGACCGCAGACATCACTGGCGAGAAACGAGCGATGGCGCCGGGACGCAAATAATCACCGTGTGCGAAGCCACCGGGAACGATGACCGCATCGACACTATTCACTGTTGCATCGCCGTGCCACAGAAGTTCAGGCTCACCACCAACGAGGCGCATGGCCTCGAGCATGTCTTGCTCACAGTTTGAACCGGGGAAGACCACAACCCCGACGCGTAAACTCACGATGCAACGCCCGCGGGTTCAAGTTCAACAATCGCGTCTTCGATAACCGGATTCGTAAGGAACCGATTGCAGAGATCTTCGGCTTCGGAACGCGCTGCGGCTTCGTCGGCAGCATCGATTTCGAAACGAATGCTCTTACCGACGCGCACGCCGCTGACGCCAGAAAAACCCAGTGTGGGCATAGCTCGTTCGATGGTGGAACCTTGGGGATCAGCAATCCCAGGTCGAAGACGGACTTCGACATGCACCGAGAAGATCATGCGCCCATGCTCGCACATCGACGTGTGTGCGCGGAGCGAACCGTCTGGCGGTCGATCGTCACCCGCGCCATTCAGCAAATGCACGACCAGTGATGCGCTCATAGGCGTCGATGTAGCGAGCGCTCGTGTTGTCGATGACCTTAGAAGGCAGCGGCGGCGCGGGTGGCTGCTTGTTCCAGTCGAGACCATCGAGGTAGTCGCGAACCGGCTGCTTATCGAACGAAGGCGGCGTGCTGCCCGGCTTCCAGCTTTCGGCGGCCCAGAATCGCGACGAATCCGGGGTCAGAACCTCGTCACACAACACGAGTTCGCCATCGATGAGGCCCAATTCAAACTTGGTATCGGCCATGAGAATGCCCCGGGCCGCGGCCCATTCGGCACCCTTTGTGTAGAGCTCGAGTGATACCGAACGGGCCCGTTCGGCCAGATCGGCACCGATCAATTCGACCGAAGCCTCGAAGGAGATGTTCTCGTCGTGGCCTTCGGCCGCCTTGGTGGAAGGAGTGAAAACCGGCTCGGGCAATTGGGCCGATTCGAGCAGCCCAGCGGGGAGTTCCTGGCCATGCATCGTGCCATCGGTCTTGTATTCCTTCCAGGCCGAACCGGTGAGATAGCCCCGAACGATGCATTCGATGGGCAACATTTCGGCCTTGCGGCACAACATGATGCGGCCCTGCCAGTCGTCGCGCTGAGCCGGGGCAGGGCAGTCGTCGAGCGAGGTCGAAATGAGATGGCTGCCCACCACACCCTGAAACTTCTCGAACCAGAAGGCCGACATGGCCGTGAGCACGCGGCCCTTGTCGGGAATGGGCTCGGCCATCACAACGTCGAACGCGCTCAGACGGTCGGAAGTGACCATGAGCAATCGGTTATCGCCCGCGTCGTAGATATCGCGAACTTTTCCTGAATAGATGTGCGGAAGTGCGTCGGTCATGGCGGGTCTCCTGGAAGCGGCCGGCGGCAGGTCCTCAGGTCAGAGGATGTCTCCCGGACGATACCCAGCCGCAGCCGGATCTGCCGACACAAGTGCCGAAATTGTCTCCACAAATGAGGCGATCTGTTCGGGAGCCCGACCAACGAAATCGATTGGATTCGAAAGGACGCCGGCAAGTTCATCGGGAGCAAGACCTAGTCGCGGATCGGCACCAAGGCGTTCGATGAGGTCATTTCCTTCGGCTCCGTCTTCGCGAAGTCGCAGCGCGGCGGCAACGGCATGTTCCTTAATGGCCTCGTGCGCTTGTTCACGGCCCACACCATTGCGCACCGCCGCAACAAGAACTTTCGTGGTCGCAAGGAAGGGAAGGTACCGATCGAGTTCACGTTCGATGACTGCGGGATAGAAACCAAAATCATCAAGAACGGTCAAAAACGTTTCGAACAAGCCATCGATCGCAAGGAACGCGTCGGGCAATGCAACCCGGCGAACTACTGAACAGCTGACATCGCCTTCGTTCCATTGATCGCCGGCAAGCGAAGCAACCATTGTGAGATGGCCGCGAAGAATGGCGAGCAAACCACCGATGCGTTCGCAACTACGACTGTTCATCTTGTGCGGCATGGCCGAAGACCCGACCTGACCAGGACGGAAGCCTTCCGTTGCAAGTTCTTGACCGGCCATAAGCCGAATCGTGAGTGCAAGATCGGCAGGACCAGCAGCGGCCTGCACGAGCGCTGAGACCACGTCGAGGTCGAGCGAGCGCGGATACACCTGGCCAACGTTGGTGAGCCATGCATCGAAGCCAAGGTGCGCAGCTACACGAGATTCAAGTTGTTCGAGACGCTCGCCATCGCCACCGAACAGATCAAGCATGTCCTGCTGGGTGCCTACCGGGCCTTTGATGCCGCGCATTGGGTAACGAGCGAGAAGATCGTCGACTCGGTACAGCGCTTGCAACAACTCTTCACCAGCGTTGGCAAAGCGCTTACCGAGCGTGGTGGCTTGCGCGGGAACATTGTGCGAGCGGCCAGCCATAACAACCGTTGCCGATTCCGCGGCGCGTTCGGCCAAACGAGCCAGCGCTGCGAGCATGCGGCCGCGAATGACAACCAGTGAACGACGCAACTGCAGTTGCTCGACGTTCTCAGTGAGATCACGCGAGGTCATGCCCTTGTGGATCTGTTCATGACCAGCCAACGCGCAGAACTCGTCAATGCGAGCCTTCACATCGTGACGGGTGACGCGCTCACGAGCATCGATGGAATCAAGATCGACCTGATCGATAACCCGGCGATAGGCATCAATCGCGTCATCGGGAACGGCAACACCGAGATCACGCTGAGCCTCGAGGACCGCAAGCCAGAGTTCCCGTTCAAGAACAATTTTCTGTTCAGGCGACCACAGTCGGACCATCTCAGCGCTCGCATAACGAGCGGCAAGAACATTGGGCACTGACGTGGACGCCATTCGGTCTCCTCGATGGCCCGAAGCGGGCACCTCATAAGGATACGACGACACCGAGGTGATCTCGGTGCGATTTACAAATCAGGGATTGGCGCGGCGGGCTCGGTCTTCAAGCAACTTGGCCTGGAGTCCCGTATCGGTAATCGCCAACATTTCGACCACAAGAAGTGCCGCGTTCACGGAACCATCGATAGCCACAGTGGCCACGGGGATACCCCGAGGCATCTGAACCGTCGAATAAAGCGCATCGACGCCGTTGATAGCGCCACCCGAAAGCGGAACGCCAACCACCGGAAGCGTGGTGTGAGCAGCAACAACGCCAGCCAGATGGGCGGCCATGCCTGCACCACAAATGAATGCGATATAGCCATTTTCACGAGCAGATGTAGCGAGCGCTGTCACTTCAGCAGGGTTGCGATGGGCCGAGAGCACTCGCACATCGGCCTCGATGCCGAACGCTTCAAGCGTGTCGGCCGCCCCTTGCATCTTGTCGCGATCGTTGGGCGAACCCATAAGAATGGCAACCTTCATCGGGATCCTCCATTGGTAGTGGCCGCAGCGGCCGAAGCTATGTCGTTGCGATGTTGCAGACCGGGCCAAGAAATCTTGCCGACTGCTTCATACGCAGTCTGCCGGGCTTCAGCAATATTGGCACCCTGGCCTGTCACCGTGAGTACTCGGCCGCCTGCAGTAACGAGTTGGCCCTGCTCATTTGCATCGACGCCAGCGCAGAACACGGTTGCACCGGCAACCGATTGCGCGTCGTCGAGACCGTTGATGACGTCTCCGCTGCGCACAGCGCGCGGGTAGCCCTCGGCCGCGCAGACAACGGTGACAGCTGCGCCGTCGTCGAATGTTGGCGCTGCGCCGAGTTGACCAGCAGCGGCTGAAGCGAGCAGTTCACCGAGGTCGCTGGTGAGACGGGGAAGCACAACCTGTGTTTCCGGATCACCGAAGCGCACGTTGTACTCGAGCATCTTTGGCCCGTTGGGTGTGAGCATGAGCCCGGCGTAGAGAACCCCGCGGTAATCGATACCGATGGAGCGCAAGTAGGCAAGTGTGGGAAGTACGCCATCGTTCATGACGGCATCGATCACGGACTGATCGGCGACAGGAACCGGCGAGTACGCGCCCATGCCGCCGGTGTTGGGGCCAGCATCGCCATCGCCAACACGTTTGAAATCCTGCGCGGGCGCCAGCGCAACTGCGTTCGTTCCATCGCAAATCGCGAGAACTGAAACTTCTGGGCCTGTGAGGCCTTCTTCAATGACCAGCGTGCGACCGGCATCACCGAATGCATCACCCGAGAGATAGTCCCGCACCGCGTCACGAGCCTCTTCAAGAGATGTTGTGACAACAACACCCTTGCCCGCAGCAAGACCGTCGGTCTTTACGACATACAAACCGTCGAGCGTGTCGAGAAACGCGAATGCCGGCTCGGCTTCGGTGAACGTGCCGTGTCGCGCGGTCGGAACACCGGCAGCAACCAACACGTCCTTCATCCACGCCTTTGAACCTTCAAGTCGAGCCCCGTCAGCTCCGGGGCCAAACACCAACTTGCCTGCCGCGCGCAGTTCATCGGCCAAACCAGCAACCAGCGGCGCTTCGGGACCAATCACATAAAGATCGGCGTCGATCTCCGTTGCGGGCGTGGACACGGAACCGGGAATGCCCGGGTTACCGGGAGTGACAACAACTTCGTGATGACGTCGCAGCGCCGTCGCGAGCGCATGCTCGCGTCCACCGGAACCAACGACACAAACGTTCATCAGCCGTTGAAGTTCAAGTACTGATCGCGTCCCGGACCAACGCCCACAAGGCCAATCGGTACGCCGATCTGCTCTTGTAAGAACGTCACGTAATCGAGCGCTTCCTTCGGTAATCCTTCGCGCGTTGTCACTGCAGAAATATCAGTCTTCCAACCAGGGAACTCGGCATAAACCGGCGTGACTTCGTGCAACACCGACTGGTGATACGGAAGATGCGTGAACGTTTCGCCATTGAGTTCGTAAGCGATACAAACTTTGACGGAATTGAATGTGTCGAACACATCAAGTTTTGTGAGTGCGATTTCCGACAACGAATTGAGACGGACCGCGTGACGCAACATCACGACGTCGCACCAACCCGTGCGACGACGCCGGCCAGTATTTGTTCCGTACTCGTGACCAATCTCAATCAGCGCGTCGCCAATTTCGTCAGTGAGTTCGGTGGGAAATGGACCTGAACCAACCCGTGTTGTGTAAGCCTTGGCAATACCAACAACGCGATCGATGTAACGGGGACCAATGCCCGCTCCGGTGCACGCGCCGCCAGCAACAGGATTCGAAGACGTCACAAATGGGTACGTGCCGTGATCGAGATCGAGGAACGTTGCTTGCGCGCCTTCAAGCAAAACGTTCTCGCCTGCTTCAAGTGATTCGTGAATGAGATTCACTGAATCGGTGATCATCGGCGCAAGACGTGGGGCACACACATTGAGGTATTCGTCAGCAATTGCTTCACCATCAAGCGGCAACTGATTAAAGACCTTGGCGAAAATCGCGTTCTTTTCCTTCAGCGCAACTTCGAGCTTTTGGCGAAAGATTTTTGGATCGAGAAGATCCTGAACACGCAGACCGACTCGCGCCGCTTTGTCGGCATAGGCCGGTCCGATGCCACGCTTCGTGGTACCGACTTTGTTCTTGCCAAGGCGACGCTCGGTGAGCTTGTCGAGTTCCTGGTGATACGGGAGGATCAAATGCGCGTTGCCGCTGATCTTGAGCTTCGACGTATCGACGCCCTTACCTTCAAGCATGTCGAGTTCGGCGATGAGCACGCGCGGGTCGACCACTACGCCGTTTCCAATAACTGGCGTGATGTGCGGATAGAGGATGCCACTCGGCACCAGTTGCAACTTGAAGGACTCGCCATCGACCACGAGGGTGTGGCCCGCGTTATGTCCACCTTGATAGCGGACGACGAGGTGTTGATCGCGGGCGAACAGGTCGGTGAACTTGCCCTTCCCCTCGTCACCCCACTGGGTTCCGACGACGACGGTTGCTGGCACGGTGAACTCCTCAATGGCACTGCATGGGAACCGATAAACACTACCCGTTCACCTTTCCTCCCTCCCCACTCAATTCCGATCTATCCCAAAGGATCCGAGCGATCGAACCTCGCTGTCTAGGCTCAGCACGATGACGACCGTCGCCCCCCGCCCCACCGGCGTTCACCGGGTCATGCCCTACATCCGCATTATGCGGGTGGATCACTGGTTCAAGAACGTCTTCGTGCTCCCTGGGATTGTGGTGGCGATTAGCTCCCAAGAGAGCACCGAATGGTCGAGCCTGCTTCGGAACTTCATCCTCGGAATGGCCTCGGTCTGCCTCATCGCCTCAAGTAACTACGTGATCAACGAAGTACTCGATGCGCCGTTCGACCTTCACCACCCAATAAAGAAGAACCGCCCGGTTCCCTCGGGCTTGGTCAACATCAAGATCGCCTACGCCCAGTGGATTGCCTTGATGATCATCGGGCTCGGGCTTGGTGCACTTGTCAGCGTTCCGCTCACGCTCTCGCTTGCCGGTCTTTGGATTGCGGGCTGCGCGTACAACATCCCACCCGTGCGCACGAAGGACGTTCCGTATCTCGATGTCCTTACCGAGTCGATCAACAACCCATTGCGCATGCTCGTTGGTTGGTACATCGTTCCGAACAGCCCCACGCCGCCGGTATCGCTGCTCATCTCGTACTGGATGATCGGCTGCTTCTTCATGGGGCTGAAACGTTTCGCGGAATATCGCGACATGGCCAATCAACGCGAGAAACAGATTCGCTATCGGAAATCGTTCGCTGTCTACAACGAACAGCGCCTGCTTGTTTCAGTCATGTTCTATGCAGCTTCAGCGATGCTGTTCTTCGGCGCATTCGTTCAGCGCTACCGCATCGAACTAATTCTGTCGTTCCCATTGGTGGCGCTCATCATGGCGATTTATTTCAAACTCGCCTTTCAATCATCGAGCCCCGTGGAACATCCGGAGAAGCTCTACAAAGAACGCGGCCTGATGGCGGCTGTCATCAGTTGTTCGGCACTGATGGTCGTACTGCTCTTTGTGAACATTCCGGCGCTCATCGACATATTCCCTATGACGGCCTGGAATCGTTAGGAAGACGAGCAAGAAGTTTCTGGCAGAACGAAGCGGAACTGCGTGCAGCTGACTTCAACTCCGGGTTCACGACGGAATCGGAAGTATTTCTGACTAGAGCACCAACCACGCTCGTTCCATTCGCCACGACGCGGCCCGTTCCGAGCGGAAGTGGATCAAAGACAACGTCGAATGTGCTTGGTCCGTAGTCGACCTTCACCGGTTCTGACACTTCGAAGTTTCCGTTTCCGTAGTCCCAGCGGAACACGACACCCTCATTGGTTTTCGATGCGTGCAGTGCCCATTCCGGATTCGAGAGGATCACTTGATCTGCAGAACCGATAGTGCCTGTGAGTCGGTACGCGTAGATCGTGCCGATTCGCCGTTCGAGCGGACCCCATCCATAACCATCAGTTCGGTACACCGCATCACAATCGCCCATGATCACGATTGTTCCCGGTGCAACACCAGAAGGAAGTTGCCCATCCTCGCTCTGGATCACTGCTGGCGCAGTTCCGCCGAAATACATGTCATCGAGTTCGTACTGAAATTCAGCGAAAGAACGTGCGCCCGATTCACTCGGAAGAATCGAGAATGCCCGCGTTGAAATCGCGAGCCCAAGTTGATTCCAGAAACCGAAGGCGAACAGCAACGACACCGCCACAACAACGGTTCGACGAATCCATCGGCGCCATGTCTTTGCCTGTCGAGCAACGATCCAAACTCCCGGCGCGGCAAGCACAACAAAGACCGGAACCAAATCGGCAAGGTAACGATGAGCGAGATAGCCGAACGTGAATGTGCTTGTTGTCGCCACGATCGCAGCCACTGCAATCGCCGACCACTGACGGGTTTTGTCGCGAACGATTGTCCACCATGCTCCAACGAGACCAAACAGGAAAAGCAACGGTGCACTCGTGAGGAAGGAGCCGGTGTGATCGATTGTGTCGAAGCGGGCGTTTCCGATGACCGTGGCCTTGGCGGGCCAGGTCACAAACGGAAACAGTCGATCCCACTGAAACGCAAAGGGCGAGAAGTACCGAGCAACGTTCGTAGGAACAAACTTGAGCCCGAAGAGACTTCCGTTGTTGGCTGCCAGTGCCGCCTGACGATCGGTATTGAATTTTGAAAAGACCTGGAACGGAAACGGGACGTCTGAAACAGAACGAAAGCGCAACCAGTTCACGAGGACAAATCCGAGAAACGGAATCACTGCGCCCGCTAACACAAGCAACGAACGTCGCCACTCCCGCTTACATGCAAGCGCCAAGCCAAAAAGACCGAGGGCCATCGCTGGAGCCGCTCCCGTTGACGGTCGGCAAGAAAGCGCAAATGTGGCAAGTGCTACTGCTTCGATGAGATGTCGCCGCGTCGGCACTCGCCACCAGCGAATAACGAGATCAAGTCCCGCAAGACCCGCTGCTGCTCCCCACAATTCCGCTTCGTGGTACACGAGTGCTCGAGACGAGAAGAAGAGCAATGGCGTTCCGAGCGTTGCGACGACAGCGAACGCGCCGAACCACCAGGCTGCGCCTTCGGGTGCGTTCGCTACCAACGACTTCGCCCGCTTAAGCAATCGTGCTGCAGCGAGTCCAAGCACGCTGAGTGCGATCAACTCACTCAGCAGCGAAAGTCGTCTGTCGAATTCCAGAGAACGATTCGAGAACGGAAGCCTCGGTACGACTTCAGAAACGATGGAAAATGGCAAGCGCATGATTGCCGGTCCGATGCCGAAATAGATCTGCGTCTTGCCATCGATTTCGAAACCTTCGATGCCGGCAACGTTCGCGGGCACATCGAGATGACCATGTACGAGCGACCGGGCCTGCGCGTCGTAGAAGTCTGTTGTGTACGGACCTTTGTCGAACAGATGCCAAGGCTGAAGACAGGTTGCGATCAACCAAAACGCTAGAACGGCAACAAGTGTTCCGATACGAGCCCATTTGCGCTCGTTCTTCGTCAGTCGTCCGGCGTCATCGCTCTTGACGACGTTCTCGAACTTTGCGACCGGTGCCCCCACCCGAAAGACGCTACTGCTGAGAAAGGCGGCGCAGGACTTCGGCGGCATCGCCGAATGGGGCAACCGATTGACGAAGCGGAACCAAATCGCGTCGGTAGGAGCGATGCGTTTCTTCGACAGCTACTGACATCTCCACCCGAGACTGAATGAGCGCCGACTCAAGTGCCGCGATATGCGCTTCAAGCGCAAGAACTTTCTTCACACCAGCGAGATTCAAACCTTCATCGGTGAGATCTTGAATGCGACGAAGGTGATCGATGTCGGCCTGGCTGTAGCGCCGTGAGCCACCAGTGGTTCGCGCTGGTTCAAGCAAACCTTTACGTTCATAAATGCGCAGCGTTTGTGGATGCACGCCCGCGAGTTCAGCGGCTACCGAGATGATGTAGACCGCACGCATCTGGGCATTGGAATCGGACATTGGACTCATGTTCAGACCCCCAAGTAGTCGCGAGGAGCAGCAGGAAACGCAGCGGCCATCGCCTCGAGCGCGTCACGCTGTTCATCGTTGAGTTTGGTTGGGACATCGACCTGCACCGTCACGAGTAAGTCGCCAGTGGCTTTCTTTGTTGCAACACCACGGCCCTTCACACGAAAGACCTTGCCCGTTGGCGAACCCGCAGGAATCTTGAGCGTGACAGGCTTGCCGTCGAGTGTCGGCACCGTGAGCTTCGTGCCGAGCGTTGCTTCCGCGAATGTCACCGGAACGTTGATGGTGAGGTTCTTTCCGTCACGGCCAAAGATTTCGTCGCGATCGACGTGGACGATCACATAGAGATCACCAATCTCGCCACCATTGCGACCAGCTCCGCCGCGGCCTTTCAGCTTGATGCGCTGACCATCGTCGACACCAGCAGGGATACGCACCTTCACTTCGCGTGCGCGCCGTTCGACACCAGACCCGCGACACGATCCGCAGGGGGAGGTAATGACCGAACCCGCGCCAGCGCACACCGGGCATGGTGACGAGAACGAGAACATTCCCTGGTTGTCGTCAGCCACACCGCGTCCACGACAGTGAGGACACGTCGTCGGAGCGGTACCCGGTTTCGCGCCAGAACCTTTACAGGTCTCGCACGGGAGATCACTGCTCAAATGCAGCGCTGTCTCGCTTCCGGCGAAGGCGTCGCGAAAGGACAAGTGAATTTCAGCTTCAAGATCGGCGCCACGTTGCGGAGCTCGCCCGCGACTCTGTCGACCGCGTC
>JASJMB010000028.1:0-5295 GCA_037620085.1 Acidimicrobiales bacterium
GCTGCGTAGACGACCACAGTATGCGACCCACACTTGGCCCGGTCCATGGACCCGGGTCACATGATTTTGGACCCTTATTGCAGGGTCAGATCAGCCCTCGAGCACAACTTTGATTGCTGCGGTGCCCGCCGTGGCAGAACCATCTTTTTTCGCCGCTTTCTTGTCGCTTCGCTCGATCAGGAGTCGATACATAATTCGGTACTTTCCCCGCACCGCTTTGCGCACCCTCGCCACCGCGCCAGGATTTAGCACCTCGGCATGTCCAGCAACCGCCAGCGAACCTCGCTTTGGCCGGCCCCGAACATTGCTGGCCTGGATCGTGACAGCGGGGTTCTTCAGGATGCGCTTGATTTTCCACGAATCAGGGTCAGTCGTGAACGCGTAGCCATCTTCAAACGGAACCACCCATACGGCAGTTGAAACCGGGGTTCCATCGTTTCGAAACGAAACGAAAGCGATATACCGGGCCGCATCCAGTTCAGCTGTCACAAAGAGAAGTATGCCGTCGATGGGCATTGAAGTCTTTTGATCCGACATTTGGTCAACTGGAAGAAAGAGATACCGTGCCCACCATGAACGACGAACTGAACGATTTCAACACCCAGATCATGGACGAGTTCCGTGCCAATGCAGGCAATGTTGGTGGCCACTTCGAAGGCCGGCCAATGACGATCGTTCACCACGCCGGCGCAAAGAGCGGCATCGTTCGCCATGCGCCTCTCGTGTATCTCCCCAATGGTGATGATGTCGTCATCTTCGCTTCAAAGGGTGGTCAGCCGACCAATCCCGACTGGTATCACAACCTCGTCGCCAATCCAGATACGCAGATCGAACTTGGTGCCGACATTGTGCCGGTTCATGTTCGCGAAGCAACCGGTGCTGAACGCGACGAACTGTTCGATCGTCAGAAGACCGCCAGCCCTGTGTTTGCAGAGTACGAAGCGGCAACTACACGCGTTATTCCCGTCTTAGTGCTCGAACGCCGCTAACAATCTCAACGACAGTTGCGCGTCGATCAGACGACGAGGTCGACGAATCCACCGGTTGTGGTGAATGACATCGAACGTGTCGTTGAGAAATCGGTTTTCGCCAGATCGATCGCGTACCACTGAGGATCGCCGATGGTGTTGTAGATGTAGCGATTGCCAGTGAGATTCGAAACGGTCGACCACATCGTCAGCAACGGCATGAGACCATTCGGCGTTTCTTCCATCACCGTTCCGGGCACAAGATCAAACCCATGAAGAATTCGCACGGCATCCATCTCTGCAGCCTTCTGGTCTGCGGGTTGCTGCGCGAATTGGACATTGGCCAGCAATCGCATGAACCGAGACGGTGAGTTCTCATCGGCAGGGAGACCGCGGAAACCCTGGCCCTGCCCGGAAGCTGCAAACGTTGTTCCACCAATGTTGACGGGCTTGGGGTTTTCGGGAGAGAGGCTCAGAAAGTTTGCGACATTCGTGAGATGCCAATCGAGATAGGGCGCATTGGTCGCGACCTGAACCGGATTGTCGGAGACGACCATGCCGTCGGGATGGAACTCGACGACGACACAGGAATCCTTGTCGTGAAGAACGATGTGAAGCGGAAGCGGTACAGGAACTTCCTTCGGAACCCAGTTCACGAAGTTGAGACTAGCGAGCGCCGCTTTTGCTTCAGTTGTGTTCGAGCAGGTTCCGAGAATGAAAGCGAGGCCTTCAAGAATGCCGATATCGGTTCCGTCGTTCTTCGCCGCGTAGTAAGTCGCGTGATCCGGCATGTAGAGCAGATGACCAGAAAGACCTGCGTTGTTCATGGCGTCGGCAAACCACGGTTTACCAAATCCAGAAACTCCGACAATGCCGTACTTTGCGGTCCACGTCTTGCCATTCGAACTGCTCTCGCTCTTCCCCGCATGGTCACTGGCGAGAACTCCGAGTTCCCAAGGCAACACGTCGGGAAATTCCATTGTGCGACCAACACAAACTGTGCCGTCTTTCGCTACCGGATGTTTGAAGTTGGTGCACATAGAAAGCCTGGACTTTCTCTAGGAAAACTCGAACTCGGGATCAAAACTTCTCCAGCCACACGATTGATTGTTGCATGAACGATTGAGTCCAACCGGTTGAATTCGCAATCCCTGCACCGCCGACTACAGAAGCGCGAGGAAATCTTCGACTGACAAGCCTGACTGGCGGATGATCGAACGAAGCGTTCCGGCCGCGAGTTCCTTGTGCATTGGCACGATCACCGTCGAGTCAGCTTTGCGAAGTTTCACGTGGCTCCCTCGCTGACTGACCTCAACGAAGCCAACGCCGACGAGTGCCTTGACAACCTCGGCCCCGCTTACGACGGGAAGAGGCGGATTCAAGCAGAAAGCTGGAACGTGGTGACCGTCGGGTGGACCAGATCGAATGGTTCGCACTCGTCCTCGAAATAGAGGCTGAGAGCCTCCTTGAGGTTCGAGAGCGCCTCGTCCATTGACTCACCCTGACTCGTCACATCAACTTCAAGACAGCGCGCAACGAAAAGATCGCCTTCGTGAGTGATCGCGGCTGTGAGTTCCATTTCTCAAGCATACGAGGAAGGGCTGTACCGGGGCCATGGTCAAATGACCCGACGACGAGGGACTTAGGAATCCAGGCTGTATCGGTACACATTCGTGTCGCGGGCGACGAAACCGATGCGTTGATACAAACGATTCGCTGCTTCTCGGCTCGGCCGTGACGTGAGGTCGACGGTCTTCGCACCGAGTTCACGAGCTCGATCGAGCGCCGCACGATTCAACAAATCACCCACGCCCTGCCCGCGCGCCGCTTCATCAACAACAACGTCTTCGATCCAGGCCCGCACGCCAGTGGGAATACGGAACCATGCCAACGTGAGGCTGCCGAGGATCCGATCGTCAGCATCACGATCAACCGCAATCAGCAACACGCTGGCTTCTGACTCGCAGATCGCGGCCAGCTCGGTCTCGGTTGGCGCCGGATTTGATAACGACAATTGGGGAATCAGGCGCTCAAATGCGGCCACCAGTTCCGGGGTGACTTCTGCGGCCTCAATGATCTGCACGTTCGCCATCGGACCAGCGTAGACACCGATACCCTTCTGCGAATGCCGGAGACCTCAGGGCACTCGCTCCCTCATTTGCGCTGGACCCAGCCCGCCGATGTGACTGGCCCCGTTCTGCTTGTGGCCTTCGGTGGATGGAACGATGCCGGCGACTCGGCAACAACGGCAATCGATTACATGGCCGAGCAATGGGGGGCCGCCACATTCGCCGATATCGACCCCGAAGTGTTCTACGACTTCACCGTTACTCGCCCCGAAGTTCGTGTCGATTTCGATGGCGTGCGACGCATCGATTGGCCGAAGAACGAATTCCGCTCCGCCCATGCAACGCCAAACGGTGCCGATGTCATTCTGCTTTCGGGTATTGAACCCCAGTTGAAGTGGCGAACATTTTCTGAACACGTCATCGGTGTCGCCCTGGCAACAAATGCGCGCATGGTTGTTACGTTGGGAGCGTTGCTGGCCGAAGTTCCTCATTCACGGCCTGTCTCAGTGTTTGGTGCGACGTATGCCGAAGCCAGTACCGAAGCCCTCGACCTTCTTCCGTCGCGTTACGAAGGACCAACCGGCATCACGGGTGTGCTACACAACGCGTGCAGAGAAGCAGGAGTTCCTTCCGCTGCGCTATGGGCCGCCGTTCCGACTTACGTGCCATCTTCGCCATCGCCAAAGGCGGCGCTTGCGCTTATCGAACGAGCCGCTCGTCTGCTCGAAGCCACGATCGACACCACCGAATTGAAGTTCGCTACCGATGCGTACGAACACCAGGTGTCACTGCTCGTTGCTGAAGACGACGAAACCACTGAATACGTTGCTCACCTTGAACAGCGTTACGACGAAGAACCCGATGCGTTCACCGACGGCGAAAGTCTGGTCGACGAGGTCGAACGTTTTCTTCGTGATCAGGACTGAGAACTAGTCCTCGTCGGTGAGATCAACAACAACGTGATCGCCCTGCCACACCGGCGTGCGTGGGTGATCAAAATGCACATCGACGTTCGCGCCGCTGAACGCGTGCGCAGCAAGCGGACCCCAAAGATCTTGGCCAACCGCCATGTCGGGAAGCGCATCGAGCGGGAAGAACCCCACATCTATTGTTTCGAGCGGATGCGCCTTCAGCGAACCACCCGTTGCTCGGCAATGAAACACGAGTGAATACAGCGGAACACTCGTGAATCGACGCCGAAGGCCGTCATACACCGCGAGCAATTGCACAACTTCGCAGTCGATGCCGGTTTCTTCACTTACTTCTTTGACCGCGACTTCAGCCGGTGAGTACCCGATGTCGGCCCAACCGGTTGGGTACAACCACACGCCGGAATCAGAACGCTGCACAAGAAGGATTTCATCTTTTTCGTTCTGAACGATTGCGCCGACTGCGACCTTCGGCGTTTGGTAGCCGGACACACCAACACCAACGGACTTCATCCACTCGTGTACGAGATCGTCGGGGTTGTACGAGCTACCAGCGGCCACCCGCATGTCCGCAGCAACGGCGAGCACTTCTTCAAACCGTTCCTGCTCGTACAAGCTCTGCGTGAACCCAAGACCGGTGCGAGCGATGCCGGCGAGCGCTTCGCTCCAACGAATGAGGTCCTGCGGGGTCACCGGGTCAGCCATGGCCGAACGCTATCGGTCCTGATCAGTTACCGGAGGACCGCTCCAATGAAAAGAGCAGCGACCGTCGAATCTCACCCAAGTAGTCGTGATCAGTGATCTTCCGACCCTCGGAATCACGCACATAGAACGAGTCGACCGCGTCGGTGCCGATCGTCTGAATCTTGGCCGAGGTGATGTCGAGGTCGAGTTCATGGAGCGCCCGCGTGATACGCCACAACACACCGACACCATCAGGGGCCCGAACTTCAAGCACCGTTGCATCGTGAGACAAGTCATTGTCGACAATGACTTCGGCATGGGTGACGAGACCAGGAAGTCGGCGAGGACGCCGATAGGTCTTCGACCGTTCCTCAAGTCGAGCGGCAAGTGCAAGGCGACCATCGAGGGCTTTCTCAAGATCGCGGATGACGCGCTCCCACGGAATCTCGGAATCGAAATTGCTCTGGACTCGAAACTGTTCAAGCGCCATCTGGTTCTCGGCCGAATGAGCAGCAGCTTCGAGAACCGTGAGCCCGTTCAGAGACAACACTCCAGCAACTCGAGAGAACAAACCGGGACGGTCGGGGCTAATGACAACAATCTGATCGTCAACTGTTTCAATAATTCGCCGCCGCTGGGCAAGAA
>JASJMB010000029.1:0-6103 GCA_037620085.1 Acidimicrobiales bacterium
CAATTTTCAGTAAACCCAGGTCGCGCGCTCCGAGCGATGACGACACCAGTTCTCTGTGCGGTCAACGGCGCTTGCGTATCTGGTGGACTTGAAATCGCCCTAAGCGCAACATTTATCGTGGCGTCGACTCAAGCACGATTCGCCGATACTCATGCCCGACTTGGCGTTGTTCCGACCTGGGGTCTGACCGCTCTGCTTCCCCGTGCCATCGGGGTCCGTCATGCGCGCGAACTTTCGATCACAGGTAATTTCATTGACGCAGCCACTGCGTTGCAGATTGGACTTGTGAATCACGTTGTGGCCCACGAAGAGTTGGTTCCCTTTTCGTTGCAACTGGCCGAGCAAATCGCAACGACGTCTGCGGTTAGTGAAATCCTTTCCCTTTACCGTCAGGGTGAAGAACTCTCGTTGCAGGGAGCTTTAAGTCTGGAAGCAACGAGCACCGCTCGGCGACCATTTAACGCTGAAAACTTTGCGAAGGCGGGTCGCGAGACTGCCGCACGACAACGAACCGAAGAGTCGGACTAACAAAGCAGTTCTGGTTTCCGGGTTCGGGCTAGTTCTAAAACGCGAGACGCAGACCCGGTCGCGGCCAGCGCACTTTGCCAAGACGGCCGGACGCCGACATCGTGATGTACGCCGACTGCATGTCGTCACCAGCGAAACAAACATTGGTTGTCATGACATCAGGGACTTCGACGTAGTCGATTTCTCCGCTGGGCCGGAGCACGCAGATCCCGTGAGAGATTGCCGCCACAACAACCGTGCCGTCGGCTTCAACGGCCAACGAATCAAAGTGATTGGCCGTAGCCATCATGATTTTTGGAGATCCAGAAACCTCGCCGGGGCCAGCAACGTTCCACGCTAGGAGGCGACCGGTGTTTGTTTCGGCGACATAGACGATTGAACCATCGGGTGAAAGGCCGACGCCGTTGGGGCCCGTGAGGTTTGAGGCGACACGTCGTAATCCCGTTCCATCGGGACGCGCATAGAACAGAGAGCCGCGATCCATTGATCGTGCATCGGACTTTCCGAGGTCGGTGAACCAGAATCCGCCGCTTTGGTCGAAGACGATGTCGTTCGGGCCAAGGAACCGTTCGCCGTCGAGACCATCAAAGAGTCGATCAATGTCGCCAGTTTCCGGATCGATTCTGTCGACCCAACCGCCTTCAAAGTTCGGTGGTCGCGTGCTGCCGTTTTCGTCGACGGGAATGAGCAGTCCGCTGCGTTCGCTCCAGGGAAAGCCGCCGTTGTTGACCACATACAACGCGCCATCGGGGCCGATAGCGGCGCCGTTCGGGCCACCGCCGGGCGAAGCGATCTCTCGGGTTGAACCGTCTGTCTGAGTCCGCATGATCCGCCCACCACGCACATCAACAGTGACGATGTCACCGTTAGGCATCTCAACTGGACCTTCGGCGAAGCCCAGTCCTTCAGCAACTATTTCGATGTCCACGATCTTCCCCCTAAGTCCTTCGAAACTCTATTCGGCAAGTTGCTTCGGTGGGCCGTGAAATCTCCCGTGGATTGGTTCGGCGAGCGCAATGGAAGTTTGGAACACTGTGAATGGCGACGAGGCGCTCCTGCTGCCTCGTCAGAAGACCCCGGGGGACTGCATGCGCGATGGTGAGAGCGATACGAGTGCGCCAATCGTGGTGGGCATCATGTACCCAGGAGAATGGGAACTGCGCCCACGCGAGGAATTCGAACGCGATATCGCTGCGCTGAAAGCGGTAGATCCACGAATCGAAGTTCTCGATGTGCGCTACGCCGAAAGCGAACAACTCCGAACGCAACGCGGTGCGAAACCCAACGACGATTATCGCCAACTGTGCCCCGAGTTGACACAACAACAGCGAGAAGCGTTTGGGCGGGTCGAGATTGCCCTTGCGATGGATCTACCGTTCGACGTTGTCACTATTGCTCCAAATCTTCGATGGGTTCAGGGTATGGGGGCCGGCGCGAGCCAGTTGTTATCGGCGGGTCTCGGTCCGGCAGGGATACGCCTCACGAATGCAGCTGGCGTCAACGCCGTTTCTATTTCTGAATTTGTTCTTGCGCGTTTGTTGCAGCACTGGAAGCGCCTTCCCGAGATCGACGCAATGCAACGAGCTCATAGTTGGGAGCCGAAGTACGGGAAAGAAATCGCTGGCTCAACGATTGGAATCGTCGGTTTTGGTGCCATAGGACGCCAGCTGGCGCTACGGGCTCGAGCGTTTGGAATGGAAGTGCTTGCAACTCGAGCATCTGCTCGCCCGGGCGACACCGATGCCGATGTCGATGAACTGTTCCCGGCGGATCAACTTCACAACATGTTGGCCAGATGCGACGCGGTCGTCTCGGCTGTCCCCGAACTGGCAACGACCCGAGGATTATTCGGAGACGTCGAGTTCATCGCGATGCCGAAAGGTTCGCTGTTCATCAACGTTGGGCGTGGAAGCGCAGTCGATGAACGAGCACTGACCGATGCACTTACATCGGGACATCTTGCTGGTGCGGCGATTGATGTGGCCAGCGCCGAACCGCTTGATGCAAGTTCAGCGCTTTGGGAAGTCCCGAATCTTCTGATTTCTGCCCATTGCTCAACATCCAGTGACAACTTCTGGGCAAACCTTCACGCTCTCTTTCGCTGGAATCTGCAGCGCTACCTCGCTGGTGAATCGCTGAAGAACCAAGTTTTGTTTGACGACGAGATCGCCGTGGGGGAGATGTGACAGATCACTCTGTGCTGCCGTCAGATGCAACGGAGATTCACCCCGAGTGGCTTTCGCAGGCCCTTGCTGCGAAATTCCCCGGGGCTTCTGTTTCATCGATAGAGGTGACGCAACAGCGCCAAGTCACCAATGCACATGCGAAATTGCGCGTCTCGTACGAGGTTTCTGCCGGTGCTCCGGAGACAATGTTTTGCAAACTTCCACCCACTGACCCAAACCGCCGCGAAGCGATACTGCGCACCGGCATGGGCGAGCGCGAGGTGAAGTTCTACGAGCAACTTGCTCCGAAGATCGGCATGCGTTTTCCCGAAGTATTGGTTGCCCAAGAGCGCTCCGATGGAACGTTCATCCTTCTTCTCGAAGATCTCAATGCATCCGGTTGTGTGATTTCCGACGGACGCCTTGGGGTCACCCCAGATTCGGCGGCGGTAGCGCTTGAAGATTTAGCGGCGCTTCATCTGCGTTATCTCGACCCGAAGACCCGGGCATCGGAAGCACCTTGGATTTTGGCGACGAGTTCAAGCAGCGACTACGGATCGGTCATGCTCCGTTACGGACTCGAGAACCACCGAGATCGGTTGAGCGATGAGTTCGCGGAGATGGCAGAGCTTTGCATTGCGCATCCAGCCCAATTGCAGGAACTTTGGCATCGCGGCCCGCAGACCGTGATCCACGGTGACCCCCACATCGGCAACCTCT
Source organism: Acidimicrobiales bacterium (assembly GCA_037620085.1). Taxonomy (GTDB): domain Bacteria; phylum Actinomycetota; class Acidimicrobiia; order Acidimicrobiales; family Acidimicrobilacustridaceae; genus Acidimicrobilacustris. The sequence goes on from JASJMB010000029.1 coordinate 3,414, forward strand.
TTTTCGATAGAGGCCGCACAGGATTTTTAGATTGGGGAATCATCAACATCAACACGCCGATGAGAGATGTCAGTTACTTCCTCACAATGGCTCTTGCTGTTGAAGATCGACGCGTCCACGAACGCGACTTGCTTTCGCACTATCTCGAGATTTGGAACGCCGGAGGGGGAGAACCGCTTTCGTGGGATGACGCTTGGCTCGGCCATCGAGTGCATGCGGCGTACACGGTTTTGGCCTCATGTCAGGTCGTTACCTTTCCCTCCGATGTGACACCTCAACGACAGGTGTTTGCCACTGCATTTCTCGATCGAGCGCAGGCCGCGGTCGCTGATCTTGAAGCGCGCGCGGCTATCAGATCATTTGGTGGATTTTGATCTCACGCGACGAGGGGCCTGCGGTACCGTTTGCCATGTCATCTTCGGTAGCTGGGGTCCGTGCAGCAATCGAGCATCCTGTCGTCGATGCCGACGGGCATGTCGTCGAATCCCTACCGGTTCTTGTCGAGTACATCGCCAAAGTCGCTGGTGTCGATGTGGCGTCAGGTTTCTCGGCTATTTCCCCATCGTTCACGACGCGATCAGGAGACACCGCGGAAATCAAGTCACGCGGACGGATCCCCCGACCAGGGGTCTGGATGACTCCGTGGTGGGCGTTGCCGGGAAATGCCCTTGATCGGGCCACTGGTTTCATGCCTGGGCTGCTCTATGAGCGACTCGATGAAATCGGTATCGACTTTTCAATCTTGTACCCAAGCGCTGCGCTTGCATGTATCGGTCATCCAGACGATGCACTGCGCGTTGGTGCGTGTATGGGACTGAACACCTACCTCGCTGACCTACTTGTCGGCTACGGAGACCGACTGACTGCAGCGGCTGCAATTCCGACCGCCACCCCAGAGGAGGCCGTCGCAGCGCTTGATCATGCAGTCCTGACGCTGGGCTTCAAAGTCGTCATGCTCAACAACATGGTGATGCGAGCACCATCTGAGAATGCTCTGGGGCGTATTGATTTGCTCGCTCTTGATAGTGATCACGATTACGACCCGGTGTGGCAGCGATGTATTGACCTTGGGGTTGCTGTCACGGTCCACTCTCCGGCGCAAGGCCATGGGTTACGAACCTCTTCCTCGCGTTACATGTACAACCACATTGGTAATTTCGGTGCCGCCGGCGATGCGTTTGCGAAGGCACTTTTCTTTGGTGGAGTAAGCCACCGGTTCCCGACTCTCTCTTTTGCCTTCTTGGAAGGTGGAGTTGCAACAGGTGTCCAGTTGCTCTGTGATCTCGTTGATCGCTGGCAGAAACGAGGCGGCGAAGCGATTGGCCAGTATGACCCCGAGAATCTTGATCACGAAGTGTGGAATCAATTATTCGATACCTACGGTGGCGAGCGGTTTGCTGATCCACTAGTGCGTGAAGCCATGCTTACGCAGAGTGATAACCCGCCTGTCGAGTTAGATGATTTTCGCGAGTGTGGTGTCTCGTCAGCGAGCGACATCGTAAACCAATTCGACCGCTTCTATTTCGGTTGTGAAGCCGATGATCGGACGATTGCTTGGGCATTTGCTGACGATGTGAATCCATGCAGTGCGCGCCTGAAGCCGATTCTTGGGTCAGACCTCGGACATTGGGATGTTCACGACATGGCCGAGGTGCTTCCCGAGGCCTACGAACTCGTAGAACATGAACTGCTTGATCGTTCAGATTTTAGGGAATTTGTTTGCGATAACACCATCAAATTGCACGGTTCTATGAACCCATCCTTTTTCGACGGCACGCGCGTCGAGAGTTACGCCCGATCGCTTCTCTCGGAGCGAAGCAAGTAGTACGGAGTTAGAACCGACTACTTTCGCTCGCCGTCAACGTCGAAAGCGACTGGCAATGTGATGTTGCCGTATGACGATTTCGGCTCGTCGTTGCTCGGATGAGAAGAGCTTGGTGCCGGGGTGGAGAGCTTCGGCAAGGTTTGTCAGTTTCACGACTCGACCCGATGGGACTGGTGATGTCGTGGTTCGAATAAATCGATACGTAACCAATGTGTCGCGAAGCCCCGAGGAATCGAGCCAGTTAGCGACGCCAGGGTCGGTATGAGAAACAATGATCCGAAATCGACCATCCGTATCGATCGTGAGTTGGGTGTCACTTCGACTGCAGGGTCGAGTGGCGATATCGAGTGACTCGAACCTTCCGCCGTTGTAGAGCAGGAAGTTCCACGTCCAAGCATCGGGCGCTTCGCCCTCAATAACGAATGCTTCGTCGTCACCGATCGAGCAAAAACCTGACCCGTAGGCGATATCGGTCGCACCACCAAGCGCAGATGATGCGGCAGCGATTGTGTTGACTTCTGCAGAACTTCAGGCGTTGGTGACGTAACCGTTCCAGAAGCGCAGCGAGGATTCGATCCAAATCTTTGCGACCTGAATATTCTGCGCAATCTCAGAGTCAGCCAGTGGCGGTTTCGCCAGACCTTCGTTCCCGATTTTCTCAATCCGGTAGTCGCCCGGTTTCTCGACCGACCAATCATTGAAATATTCACGGATGCTCACGATTCGGGCGTTCGGGTCGAGTGCCATCCAGTTCGCGGCGTTCGTTGTATTGGTTGGACTCAGGATGAGTTCGAAGTTTCCGTCCTCATCGGTGACGAGTTGGTCGTGCCAAAACTCGCCATACACGCCGAACTCTCCGAGTTGC
>JASJMB010000030.1:0-45995 GCA_037620085.1 Acidimicrobiales bacterium
TGATCCGGTTGCTGGTGCGGTCGAAGTCATCGAACGTGTCGTCGAGAAGATCGTTTACCAGCCGATCCGTCAGAAGCTTCCTCGCACCCGTGTGTCGCTCACCTTCGAGTTCCGCGTCGCCGATTGCAAGGGCTTCGTCACTGTTGGCCAGTACGAAGATGGTCGCCCAGGCGAAATCTTCGTCCGTGTGTCAAAGCAGGGTTCCACCCTCGCCGGCATCATGGACGCCTTCGCCATCTCGGTATCGCACGGCCTTCAGTACGGCGTGCCATTGCGCTCCTTCATCGAAGCGTTCACTGGCATGCGATTCGAACCAGCCGGCATGACCGATGATCCAGACATTCGCATCGCGAATTCGCTCATGGATTATCTCTTCCGCCGTATGGCGATCGAGTATCTCTCACCTGAAGAGCGTGCGGAACTCAACATCCTCACCACCTCAGAGCGCATGCAGCCCACGCTTCCTGGTGTCGATGAAGGTATCGAAACCCGTCAGGGTTCGGAAATGCCGGTCGATCCTCCGTCCATCGAATCAGTGTCAACACTTCTCACCGACACACAAACCACGTTGGTTCGTGAAGTGAAGACAACCAATCACGATGCACCGATGTGCATGCAGTGCGGTGTCACCATGCAGCGTGCTGGCTCCTGCCACGCATGTCCGTCATGCGGTACCACCAGCGGTTGCAGCTGATCCTGCCAACGCATCACGCAGTCTGAATGGTGGCCCGGGCTTCGGCTCGGGCCCCGTTCGTTTTTGTTACACAGTCGTGACGCCGAGCCAGTTTGATGGTGAGGTATCGAATCCTGGAAACACCGATGCCAGATTCGTTGGTCGCATGCGTCGACCGAGCACCTCGGCGTAGACCTTGCGGAAATCGTTAACGACCTTCACATCGCCATTATCGGTATCGGTCAATCCCGGCCATGTTCCGTGCACGCCTGGGTTCACGCCCGCGCCGAGCACCATCATCACCATTCCGCGGCCATGGTCGGTTCCGCCCGAACCATTGATGGCGATCCGTCGACCAAATTCGGTGGTGATGATTACCGTGGTTCGAGAAGCGGCATCGCCGATGTAATCGAAGAACGCGCCGAGCGCAGTATCGAGACCAGCGACCAACTTGTATTGATTGCCGGTGGGATCAGTGGCTGATCCCATTGCATCGTGTTCATCCCAGCCGCCCAGATCGGCGGTAGCGATTTCTACTGGATAGCCAGCGGCAATGAGTTTGGCGATAGGCCAAAATGCAGATCCGAAACCGGTTGGCCAACCAGTCGGCGCCGCGGCACCCGACGCGATGGGACCGATTTCCGCGACGAGGTCTGTCGCGGCGGCACCTTGTGCTCGGAGAAGTTCATTTGATGCCGCGGGGTACATCGCCCGCAGCGCCGTTTGCACTTGGCTCGATGATGCGCCGCTTCCAGCGCTGTAGAGCGACAGCGATTGCAGATTCGGAGTCGCTATCGCAGTGGAACCGCGCAACGACGGTTGGAGACCATTGCCGATTGAAACGCCACGTAACGCGTCTTCTGATGCCCCCGATGTTGCCGCAAAGTATCGACCAAGCCAGCCAGTACTGAGGGTGGGGTCGCTCGATGAACCTTTGTCCATCATGGTTTGAGCGGAGAAATGGGATCGATTGTTGTTGGGAGATCCGGCGGCTGGAACAAATGCGGCATGTCCTGCGTCGAGAAGTGCCTTGATGCGAACTGCCCCGGGATGAAGACCGAATTGATTGTTTACCGCAAGGGCCGAAGCGTCGGGAATCGCGACGCCCGGTCGAAGGGCTTGATAGGTGCTGTCGTTCAGCGGGCTAAGGAACGACAATCCGTCGGCCGCGCCGCGCAGGAAGATGTTGACGATGATGTTGTTGGTTGTTGCTGCGGCGGAGGTCACCGCGGCGCTCGCTCGGCCAAAGAAGACCGAGGGTCGGAAATACGCAGTGGCGGCAATGGCGGTTGCGCCAACGCCTGAGACGGCGAGGAAACGGCGTCGGTTGAGTGAGCCGAGTAAGGGAACGCCGACAGCGGCATCGAGTTCGTTGGTTGGAGTGCTCACGGAGTCGTTGTTCATACTGATCACCGCATCTGGTTCTGGGGGGTTTGCAAGACATAGGCGATGACGGCTCGACCATTCGATGTCGATTTCCACACCGTGGTGTTGGTTTGGCCCGAAGCGGAGAGAATCGCGGCACGTGTTGTCGCTTCGAGCGCCTCGCCGAGGATCGCCAGTGCTGCTCGGTCCAGCGCTTCGCCGACCGTGGTTGGCGCAGGTGTGCCAAGAATACGGTTCGCATCGAACTGTGGCGCTGGTGCACCAAACCCGTTGGAGCTCAGCGTGGCGAGATTCCAACGCGCCACCATTGCCCCGGCGGTGGTCCATCGAGCGTCATTGTCGGGATAACCATCGGGTGTTTCCCACGCGAGGGGAACCTGACCCATAAGGCCGAGTTGCCCCATAGCGGTGTTCATCACGTTTGTCGCACGCGCTGGGTCCCATTGCAGCTGCACTCCACGAAGGATCCCTGCGAAATATTCGATTGGCCTGCGCATCTTGAGGCCCGCTGAGGCCCGAAATTCTTGCGACAGCAAAAGTGAACGAACCATCGGAGCGATAGCGGTGTCGTTTGCCGTATATGCCTGTGCCGCGGCGGTAACGACGCCATCGGTGGCGTGAATGTGTTCACCGATGAATCGCACGGCGAGTTTGTGGGCGAGACGTGTCGCAGTCTTGGGGTGTCGAGCGAGAAAGACAAACAGTGATTCGCCTGCGGCGACACCTGTGAGTCCATTCGGGCGCCATCCAAGAACATCGCCACCAGTTGCAAGCGGACCCATGTTGTGCCACTGCGGACGAAACTGAAATCCGCCGTCATTGCGATTGGCGACGCTCCATCCGGAAAGCAGGTAGGCAACTTCTTTCACATCAGCTTCGTCGTAGCCACCGTCGACGCCGACGGTGTGGAGCTCAAGCATTTCGCGCGCGTAGTTCTCGATCGGCAACCGTCCGCCGTCGGCTCGTGACAGCGCCTGATCGAGATAGAGGAGCATCGCTGGTGACTTCGCCGATGCCACCAGCATGTCGGCAAATTTTCCAGTGGAGTAGCGGCGAATGACATCGCGGTCATCGGTGGGCTTGTGTCGTGTGCTGGCATCGTGATTGATGTCGATGTTGAGATGGTTTGACCAAAAGTCGACGAGCAACTCGTGAAGTTGGCGCTTACTCCACACGGCGCGCGCGACTGTTGCGGCAGCCATCTCTTGACGCGTACGCCACGGTTCGATTCCGGCGCTGATTTCTGTGGCGGTCATGAGTGAGCGGGGGTACGACGGGAGAATTGCATTAACCGCGGAATTATCGATTGTCTCCCATGTCAATTGCTGATCGATCCACGCAGTACTTCCCACGGCGCGAATCTCGGCGAGAAGTTCAGGCGTTGGTCCAAAACTCAGACGCCTAGCGATGTGCAGTACCTGCGCGGAGGTTTCGCCCGTCGCTGAACCAGATTGGGTTGTGGTTGTGGTTGGAGGCGCGGTGGACGTTGTCGTTGGTGGCGCGGTGGTCGGAGGGACGGTTGTGGCGGTGGTCGGAGCCGGTGCAGGGGTAGGGGCGGGCGTGCATGCTGCTGCCGTAGCGGCAATGACGGCGGCGCCGGCTCCAAGCAGCACCGATCGGCGATTGAACGCATGAGGTGAAGGTGTGGTCGGCGATTGGTCCGGCCCCGTCAGATCATCGAACTCTGTGATTTCCATAGCGTTGTTGTCTTTCGAGGAGTTGCCTTCGGTGATGAAGTAACCGTGACAGATCAACCTGTTGTTACATGTAAAGGAAACCTTGAGAACTGCTGGAAATCCAGTCACCGCTCAATGAGCGGTCATTTGGCGTTTCTGGCCTGCCCAAAGGTCATGAACACCCATGGCTTGGGGCCTTTGGTGTATTCGCTATGGACGAATTCGAGTTCGAAGCCGGCAGCCTTCACGAGTTCCACTGGGTCCCGGGTGAGGTGACAACCATCGGCCAGACGTTTTTCAAGTGGATCAAGGCGACGCTGCCAGGTCTGGGTCTTCGCGTCGGGGGCGAGCCCGTGTTCGAGGAAGTGGAATTTTCCACCGGGCTTGAGCACGCGGCGGAGTTCGGCGAGCGCTTGTTCAACGCCAGGAATGGTGCAGAGCGTGAAGGTGCACAACGCGCCATCACAAGAATTGTCATCAAGCGCAACGGTTTCGCCATGCAGGCCTGCGTACTGGATGGGAATAGGGGAGGCGGCAATGCGGGGCACCGCAATCTTGCGGGCGGTTAATGCCGGCTCGACGGCGTAGACGAGTTCGATCTCTGGCGGATAACTCGCGACGTTGAGGCCCGACCCAAATCCGATTTCCAACACTGTTCCCGACAGGCCGGCGGCCACGGCGTCGCGCCCCTGTTGCATGGCCGATGTGCCGCACATTTTGTCGATAAAGCGGGGAACGATGTGCTTGCTGTAGAAACCCATTTCGGTGACCGTAGCGGTTGAGGGCGTTGCGATTCTGTCCGCCCTATGGTGACCACAGGACACGAGGGGGATCGATGCAACTTTGGACCGATGAAATTGAGGCCATGCGGCCCGAAGCGCGCGCTGTGGTCGATGCCGGAATGGCACTCGTGGCCGAAGCTTTTGCCGACGATGGTGAACCGCCGAAGGATCTACTCGGTCAGGTTCAGCAGATGCGCCGAACATTTGAGCGCACGTTTGCGCCGCTACCTGAAGCGATTGTTCGCGATATTGCCGGTGTTTCATGTCGCACGTTTCTTCCTGATGGTCCGGCCTCGGCGGTCTATGTGCATTTCCACGGGGGCGGAATGGTTATTGGTGCGCCGGAAATGGGCGACAGCACCAATTTGGATCTTTGTCGCCGTTTTGGAATGGCAGTGGTCTCGGTCGGCTATCGCAAAGCCCCAGAGCATCCATTTCCTGCCGGTCCCGATGACGGGATCGCGGTGGTGAAATGGGTGATCGAAAACGGACTGGCCGAGTACGGCTCGAATCGCATCATCCTTGGCGGGGAATCTGCGGGCGGGTACATGGCAGCAGCGGTCGCGTTGCGGATGCGCGACGAACTCAATGCATCCGACAACCTCATTGGCGCCAACCTGGTGTTTGGGGTGCACGACTGGGGACGTTCGCCCAGTCAGCGCGGTGTGCGCGTGCTCGAAGGTCCCGACTTGCTCACGCCAGAAGGTATGGCGATGTTTGGCGATTGCTATCTGCCCGGCATGAGTATTGAGGAGCGACGCTCGCCAAATGTGTCGCCCCTGTTTGCTGACTTACAAAACTTGTGTCCTGCATTCATGAGCGTGGGAACGGCAGACCACTTACTCGATGACACATTGATGCTGGCTCCTCGTTGGGCTGCTGCGGGCAATGAGGTTGAGTTGTTTGTTGCGCCCGAGATGCCTCACGGATTCCAAGCATTTCCATGCGGGATTACTTCTGCTTGGGCAGCGGCTCTGTTCGATTGGTTCGCCCGTTTACTAGGAAATCAGCGGTAAGCAGATTGCTCGAGGTCGTGGTCGCTTTCGATGTGCCACGCTCTCGGTACAGAGAGGGAGAAACGCGTGTCTGGGCCATTAGAAGGTGTGAAAGTCGTCGAACTTGGTATGTGGGTCGCAGGACCAGCGTGCGCAGGGATTTTGGCTGACTGGGGTGCTGACGTCATCAAACTTGAGCCACCTGGTGGCGGTGACCCTGCGCGCACGTATCAAGCACTTTTCGGAACGATGATGCCGGACAATCCGGTCTTCGAAATGGACAACCGTTCGAAGAAGTCTGTCGCTGTCGATCTTCGAACTCCCGAGGGTCAAGCGCTTGCGCTTGAACTCCTTGCCGATGCAGATGTCTTCGTCACCAACCTTCGGCGCGCGGCATTGGAACGGTGGGGGCTCGGTCCTGACGCCGTGATGGAGCGCAATCCGCGTCTCGTCTACCAACTCATCACCGGCTACGGGATGGAAGGTCCCGACGCGGGGCGCCCGGCCTATGACATCGGCGGATTCTGGGCGCGTTCTGGGGTTGCGTCGTTGCTGCGCACCCCCGATGGTCCGCTTCCGTTTCAACGCGGCGGCATGGGTGATCATCCCACTGGAAGTTCTGCTTCGGCAGCGGTTTGTGCTGCGCTCTTTAGTCGCGAGCGCACCGGAAAAGGTCAATTGGTCTCGACCTCGCTCGTTCGTCAGGGCGTCTACACGATCGGTTTTGATCTTTCGATCACACTTGGTTGGGGCGATCACATCGGCATCGGTGCACGCGAAACCATGGGTAATCCATCCATGAACAACTACACGTGTGGCGACGGAAAGATGATTTGGCTCATCGGCCAAGAAGCCCTTCGACATTGGCCACCGCTGTGTCGAGTTGTCGGGCATCCCGAATGGATGGAAGACGGACCGTACGCAACGCCGCTTGGTCGTCGTGACAATGCGCGTGAACTCATCGCCGAACTCGACGCCATCTTCGCAACAAAGTCTCGAGATGAATGGGCAGTCATTTTTGATATCGAGCCCGACATGTTCTGGGCGCCGGTAAACGACATCGACGATGTTCTTATCGATGAACAAATCCACGCTGCCGGTGCCTTTATCGAAGTTCCGGAAGCGAATGGATCTGCGATGCGAATTGCCAGTCCATCGGATTTCTACGGAACTCCTTGGCAAGCTCGTTCCGGAGCGCCAGAACTCGGCCAACACACTCGTGAAGTCTTGGCTGCGATGGGTCGATCAGAAGCAGAAATCGATGCATTGTTCGAAGCGGGCACGGTGGCATGAGCGTCACCGGATATGACGTTCGGTTGCGTCCGGCCCAGCCGGCGACACCCGCGGCTGATGCATTCATGATTCATCATTCCGATATCGGAAACGGTCTTGAACTCGCTTATGTCCGTGAAGGTGTCGGCGGATATCCGCTCCTTCTGATTCACGGCTATCCGGAAACAAAGCGCATTTGGTGGCGCAATATCGAGGCGCTTGTTGCCGCTGGTTTCGAGGTCATCGTTCCCGACCTTCGTGGTCACGGTGATTCAGACCTCTCGGAATCCGATACGTACGATCTCGTCACCTACAGCCGCGATCTGTATGCGCTTGTTCATGATGTTCTTGGTCATGAACACGTTGGCGTGATTGGTGGAGATGTCGGCGGAGTTGTTGCTGTCGACATGGTGCATCGATTCGAAGGTTTTGTTGATGCACTGTGTTTTTTCGACACGGTGCCGCCGATGGTGATCGACGCGTACGTAGCTGCTGGTATTGACATCGGTTCGATCAAAGCAATCGCCGATGGACCCACTGGTGATTACCGCCGCCGCCAAGGCGGTGAGCCCGATGTGTTGGCCGCGGAATTGAATTCGCCAGCATTACGTCGAGCGTGGGTTGCTGCGATGTACGGCCCTCGTTTGTGGGCATCACCAGGCACGTTCAGCGACGCTGACATTGATTTCATGACTGAGCCTTGGGCTGATGAGGCTCGACTTCGAGCTGGATGGGCGGTCTATCAACTTGGGTACGGACGCGCAGCGGAGGAGTTTCCGATCCTCGACCGTGCGGTCGACGTGCCGACCCTTCTCTTTTATGGTGCCGACGATCAGGTCGTAGGCCCCGATTTCCTTCACTGCTGCGAAGTCGCGTTTACAAATCGCGTAGGTCCGCTGGTGCTTGCCGGCGCCGGACATTTCTTGCAGTGGGAGCGGGCAGACATTTTCAATCCGACGGTGTCGATGTTCTTTCACTCAATTGCATCGAAGGTGTGATCATGGCTTCGTCAGAAACACTTGACTCCCAGACCCCGATTGTCATAAGCGCTGCGGAAATTGTGCACCGTGATGGAACTGACTTTGCGATGGCATCTGCGACTGATCTCATGATCGAAGCCGTGCAATCTGCGTTGGAAGCAACCGGTGCGGCCGAGTCGTTGGGTGCGTTGACGGGAGCGGTCTTCGTTCCGCACGGAACCTGGTCGGAAAGCGATCCCGGTCGAGCCATCGCCGTTGCTGTTGGTGCTCCGAATGCCCGAAGCATCAGAAGCGAACTTGGTGTTCTGCAGCAATCATTACTTGCCAGAGCAGCAACCGATGTTCGTTCAGGAGTTGTTGACGTTGCCATAGTCGTGGGCGGAGAAAACCGCTGGTCCGGCGTAATTGCTGGAAAATCTGAAAGCACCGTTCCCGACGCGCCGGTAGCTGCCCGTTCATTGGAACCCGACGAAGTCATCGCTCCGAAGGAAATGGTGATTTCGCAGATCGAGATCGAGCGCAACCTCACGACAGCTGCGCACCAATACGCAATTATCGAATCTGCGCTGCGTCATCACCTTGGTCGCTCGAACCGGGCCCATCAGCGAGAACTCGGAGATCTTTGGGCAAGGTTTGCTCAGATCGCCGCGCACGCACCCGCGGGCTGGGATGACCGCGCATTGACATCAGACGAGATCGCGTTCGAATCTGAATCGAATCGGATGATCGCAGCCCCCTATCCCAAATGGCTGATTTCACAGTGGAATGTCGATCAGGCTGCAGCACTCATCTTCACCACCGTCGGAACGGCGAGTCGTCTCGGTCTCGACGAATCGACATGGGTGTTCCCCCTCGCAATGGTCGAATCCAACGCAGTCATTCCGCTTCCCGAACGCGCTGATGTCCATCGCTGGCCGGCATCTCAGCTCGTAGCGAGGACTGCACTTGAGTCATCTCGCGTCACCATCGATGAAATCGGACCTGTCGATCTCTATAGCTGTTTCCCAGCAGCAGTAGAAGTACAAGCTCGAGAGATTGGTTTCTCAATCGATCGTGACCTCACCCTCACTGGCGGTATGACATTTGGTGGCGGGCCGTTCAACAACTATGTGCTGCAAGGTGCAGCGGCGATGGTGCGTCGCTTGCAGGAACTTCCCGACGCAACGTTTGGCATGACAAGTGCAGTGAGTGGCCTTCTCACAAAGCCGGCAGTGACGGTCTGGTCAAACCGCGAACCACGGACACCGTTTGTGTCGCTCGATGTCAGCGAAGAAGCCGAACGAGCAACCGAAAGGCGACTGGTGGACCCCGACCTCACCGGGGCTGGGGTGGTTGTGGGAGCCACGGTTCTACCCAGTCGCGATGGCCAGCTCACAACGGTGGCTCTGGTTGAGGTTGATGAGGTTCGAACGGTCGTTCAGAGTCACGATTCTGGGGTCGGCCAAACGTTTATGGATTCGGACCCGGTCGGCCTCTCGGTCATCATTGGTGATCCCGGGGAATTCACGCTGGCCTAGACATATCGGTCCCTGAGTGCGACGGCCTGGTTGTGATCGTGACAAACTGACGATCCGTCAGATTCCCGGCGAGTGCCGGGCGACGCCCAGGAGGCCCCCATGGAAATCCCCCGCATTATCTCGGTCGATGATCATGTCGTAGAGCCCCCCGACCTGTGGTCGTCACGCCTTCCCGAGAAGTACCGCGAACGAGGCCCGCGCGTCCTTCGCAAGAAGGTGAAGATGGGAATCATCGGGGGAGTGTTCTCCTTCGAAGTCAGTGAAGACGATGGCGTCGATTGCGACGTCTGGTACTACGACGATCTCGTCTACCCGTTCACTCGCCTTTCAGCAGCCGTCGGCGCTGAGGTTGTACAGAACGAGCCATGCACGTTCGATGACATCCTTCCGGGTTGTTACGACCAAACCGCGCGCCTTGCGGACATGGACGCCAATCATGTCGAAGCATCGATTTGTTTCCCGAATATCCTTCCGCGATTTTGCGGCCAGACGTTTCTTGAACGCGAAGACAAAGAACTCGCGATGGCGTGCATCACCGTTTACAACGACTGGATGATCGACGAATGGTGTGCGGGTGCTGGTTATGGCCGCCTCATTCCGATGACAATTGTTCCTCTTTGGGATGTTGAACTCGCCGTAAAAGAAATTCATCGTTGTGCCGCGAAGGGCAGCCACAGCATCACCTTCAGTGAAAGTCCTGTTCCGCTCGGTTTGCCTTCGGTTCATTCGGGCTATTGGGATCCAATGTTCGCGGCGTGCGTCGAGACCGACACTGTCGTCAATATGCACATCGGTTCATCGTCAAAGATGCCTTCGACTGCTCCCGACGCACCATTCATCATCTCTTCGGTATTGACCTTCCAAAATGCGATGGGCTCGGTGCTCGACTACGTCTTTGGTGGCGTTTTTGAACGGTTCCCCGATCTGCGCGTTGCCTACTCGGAAGGACAAGCCGGATGGCTTCCGTACATCCTTGAGCGCGCTGACAAATTGTGGGAAGAGCGCCTTCTTGACACAACCGGATTTGGCTCGAATCTGACCGTCCCGCCCTCGACCTACATGAAGCAAAACGTTTGGTACTGCGTGTTTGACGATGAAACGGCAATGGCGAATCGTGACGTCATCGGCATCGATCGACTGACATTCGAAGTTGACTACCCACATGCTGACTCGACGTTCCCGCACACCAAAGAGGTTGCGGAACGAATGGCAGCTAAAGCCGGTTTCAACGACTTTGAGGCGCATCGCTTCTTCCGCGGAAACGCTATTGAGCTCTACAAGCTCGACAAGTACTACGGCATTACGAAATAGCGATTGATGGCTGATCTGCAGAGTGAACCCGGCCTGCTTTCGGGTCGGGTTGCACTTGTCTCCGGCGCTGGCCCCGGCCTCGGTCGGGTCGCGGCGATTGAACTTGCGCGTCATGGCGCCGATATTTCTCTCGGTGCTCGTAACCCCGAAACACTTGCTGCGGTCGCCGCAGAGATCGAGGCGATGGGTAGGCGTGTTACGTGGCGCCCGACCGACATCACCTCGGCGGAGGACTGCCGCGCGCTTGTGGATCAGACGGTGGCGGAACTTGGGCGCCTCGACACGTTGGTGAACAACGCCTTCTTGGGGGGTAGTGGCAATTTGTTTGCCGATACCTTCTCCTCAAACGAAGACGACATCTGGCGCCGAGCAATGGACACGAACCTTTTTGGTTCACTCAACATGACGAGAGCGGCGATCGAGCCCATGAAGCGCCAGGGCGAAGGCAGCATCGTTATGGTCGGAACGATGGCGGTGCGTGAGGTGAAGCCGAATCAGGGTCCGTACGCGATTTCGAAGGCAGCCCTTTTGCAGGCGACCCGAACGCTCTCGACCGAACTCGGGCGTGACGGAATCAGGGTCAACATGGTGTTGCCCGGTTACATCCGTGGCGCTGCTGTCGACGCTTGGATTCACCGTCAGGCCGAGGACCGGGGAGTATCGGTGGAGGAGATCGAGGCCGATCTCGCCTCGACCACCGCGCTTGGTTCGATTCCCACCGAAGGGGAAATTTCGGGAACGATCGTGTGGCTGGCAAGCGATCTGGCTCGGCCAGTCACGGGCCAGGCCATTGACGTCAATGCCGGTCAGTGGATGTAGTTCGGTCTGAATGTCGCTACTAGCCTGCGATTCCTAGTACGCCGTTCACTGAGGGGGAAGCTATGTCAGACAAACGACTGCTCGATCGAGTTGCAGTAATTACCGGCGCGGGCGATGGGATCGGTCGCGGTATCGCTCGTCGCTTTGCTCAGGAAGGTGCCCGAGTTGTTGTCGCCGATATCAACGGCGAAACCGGGCCGACAGTGGCTCAAGAACTTCAAGACGATTTCGGTGTCGAAGCATTCTTCCTTCAGACAGATGCAACCAAAGAAGAAGACAATCGTCGCATGGTGCAAGAAGCAGTTGCGCGCTGGGGCACCGTCGACATCCTCGTCAACAATGCATGGGGCGGCGATCAGGCCGGTCTTCAGCGCGTCGACAAGATGCCCGATGACGCAATGGACCACGCGTGGCACATGAATGTGATGGGTCCGTTGTGGGCGATGAAGGAATCTTTCTCTCACATGCGAGCGCAAGGCAAAGGTCGCATCATCAACATTTGTTCGCTCAACGGCGTAAATGCGCATATGGGTAGCGTTCATTACAACTCGACAAAAGAAGCGCTGCGTTCGATCACTCGTACGGCCGCTCGCGAATGGGCAAGCTTTGGTATCACCGCGAATGTGATCTGCCCTGCAGCAAAAACCACGGCGTTCCGAATGTTCGAACAGATGGCACCGCGGGTGGCCGCAGAATCGGAAGCGGCAAACCCGATGGGGCATCTGGGCGATCCCGAAACGGAAATCGCTCCGGTTGCATTCTTCCTTGCGAGCGATGATTCCGCGTACATCACTGGCAACACGTTGTTCGCCGATGGCGGCAGCCACATCAACGGCGCGGTGTGGGTTCCTGACCTCAGCGACTGACCTCTTCTTCTTTTTCTGAGCGACGCAGGTGCGTCTCGAAAGGTGCAACATGAAAATCGGACTTGTATGGGGTTACTGGCCCGCTCAACCTCCTAAGGATTTCGTCGAGATCACTCAGGAAGCTGAAAAGGTTGGGTTTAATTCGGTATGGACCGCGGAATCTTGGGGTTCAGATGCGTTCACGCCGCTTACGTGGCTTGCCGCACACACCTCAACGATCAAACTCGGAACCGGGGTCGTGCAGTTGTCGGCTCGAACCCCTGTTGCCACGGCGATGGCGGCGATGACACTGGATCACCTTTCGAACGGTCGCGTCATTCTTGGTCTTGGCGTGTCTGGTCCTCAGGTTGTCGAAGGCTGGTACGGCCGTCCTTCGAATAAGCCACTCGCGCGTACGCGTGAATACATCGACATCGTTCGCAAAGCGTTGCTTCGTGAAGGACCGCTTGAGAACGACGGCGAGTTCTATCCGATGCCTTACCGCGGCGAAGGTTCGGTCGGGCTCGGCAAACCGTTGAAGATCATGACCCACCCGCTGCGTTCTGAGATTCCGATTTATCTCGGCGCCGAAGGGCCAAAGAACGTCACCCAAACGGCCGAGATTGCTGATGGTTGGCTTCCGCTTTATTACTCGCCCTTCCGCCAAGACGTGTACGCCGATCAACTCGCAGCGGCCAAAGAAGGATTCGGCATTAGTTCGCTCGTTACCTTCAACGTGACCGACGATGTTGCGACAGGACTTTGGCCCGTCAAGGCAACACTTGGCTTCTACATCGGCGGTATGGGGGCAAAAGGCCAGAATTACCACACGAAACTCATGGCTCGAATGGGATTCGAAGAAGAGGCCTACAAGATTCAAGACCTTTTCTTCGCGGGCAAGCGCGAAGAAGCGATCGCTGCTGTTCCTGACGACTTTGCCGATGAGATCTCCCTTGTTGGCCCTGCGTCGCGAATCAAGGAACGACTTGAGCACTGGCGCAACTCGCCCATTACGGAACTTCTGATTTCTGCGCGGAGCCCAGAGGCGCTTCGTCAGGCGGCGGAACTCGTGAACGGTTGAGTCTGAGTTTTTCTGCGCATTCCTGTTTTTGGTTTCCCCTTCACCACCATTACTCGGAGTCTTGATGTCCTCGTACAACCTCGGCGATCTAATTGAACTCGTCGCTGCCGCAAATCCTGATCGTCTCGCCGTCGTCGGTGGCGCAACTCGTTACACCTTTGGCGACTTCGACAAACGCACCAATCAGGTGGCTCAGATGTTGATTGGGTTGGGTTGTGAACCTGGTTCAAAGATCGCCGTATACGCATGGAATCGAGTTGAGTGGGCCGAGTTGTTCTTCGGATCATTCAAAGCGCGCGTCGTTCCGATCAACGTGAACTATCGCTATGTCGCTCACGAACTCGAGTACCTATTCGACAACTCAGATAGCGAAGTCGTTATTTTCGAGCGCGGATTTGCACCTGTCATCGACGAAATCCGGTCGAAGCTCACAAAAGTCCGCACGTTTGTTGTGATGGAAGATGGTTCCGACCATCCCACGCCATGGGCGCAGTCATATGACGAACTTGTCAACGCGCAATCCGACGCAGTATTTACGAACGGGCGGTCCGGCGACGACCTGTACTTCCTTTACACCGGCGGAACCACAGGAATGCCCAAGGGTGTGATGTGGCGCCACGAAGACATCTTTTTCGCCGCTCTCAGCAGCGCACTCGGTACTCGCATCACCTCGCCCGAAGAAATTGGTGAGCGCTCGCTGCCGGCAGATTTTGCTCTGCCAAGCCTCATCATCGCCCCGCTTATGCATGGTGCCGCGCAGTGGGGGATGTGCAACATGTTGTTCGCCGGTGGTCCGGTTGTGCTCTACACCGGTCATGGGTTTGATGCGCACGAAATCTGGTCGATCGCCGAGCGCGAAAAATGCATGGGTCTCACGTTGGTTGGTGATGCCATGGGTCGCCCCCTCGCCGACGCGCTCGTCGATGGGAAACGTTCATGGGACCTTTCCGGAGTTTTCCGCATTGGTTCCGGTGGTGGCGTCTTCTCGCCAGCGGTTCAGCAAGCACTGAAAGATGCGTTGCCGCACATCACGGTGATGGATAGTTACGGAGCATCGGAAACCGGAGCGGGCGGCATGTCAGTCGAAGGCGGCGCCCGACGGTTCCAGGTTTCCGACGGGCTTCAGGTGCTTGACGAGAACATGATTCCGATCCCGGCAGGTTCGGAAAAAATCGGTCAACTCGCCCGATCTGGTTACATCCCGATGGGCTATTACAAGGACGAAGAAAAGACAGCAAAGACCTTCCCGACCGATGCCACAGGAAAGCGGTGGTCAATTCCGGGTGACTCTGCATCTGTCGATGCCGATGGAATCGTGACGCTTCTTGGTCGAGGCTCGCAGTGCATCAATACCGGTGGCGAAAAGGTCTACCCCGAAGAGGTTGAAGAAGCCTTGAAGGAACACCCCGAGGTCTACGACGCACTTGTGGTCGGACTTGCGGACGATCGCTGGGGCGAACGAGTCGTAGCCGTTGTTCAGCCGCGTGAAGGTACGAACCCGACACTCGAGGAGTTGTCTACCCACTGCCGTAATTTCATTGCGGGCTACAAAGTGCCGAGAGCGATCACGTATGTTGATCAGGTGAAGCGGTCACCCTCGGGTAAGGCCGACTATCGCTGGGCCAAGGAAGCCGCGACCGCCGGAGCTGCAGAAGCATGAGTGTTGATCTGGGACTTAGTGCCGACCAGGAATCCATTGCTGAACTTTTTAACGGGTTCTTCAGCAACGAAGCTCCACCTGCTGTTGCTCGAGCTGCAGAACCGCTTGGGTTTGATCGCGAACTTTGGAACAAGGTGATCGAACTTGGCGCTCCCGGAATGGGATGCGCAGTCGAGAATGGTGGAGGCGGTGCATCACTCGGCGATCTCGTGGTTGTCGCCGAAACCGTCGGTCGCTCAATCGCTCCGATCCCTCTGATCGATCACCTTGCTGCCCTTAGCGTTCTCACCGAATCTGACCTTGTCGCCGGCGAAGCAATTGCGGCAGTCGCAGTTCGCCCTGCTGACGCCAATGGCATCTGGTCGTTGGTGCCTGCTGGCGCAGTTGCAGATGTTGTGATTGGTGTCGACGGTGACGAAACCGTTGCTGTGCGTTCGACGCCACCAATGTCTGGCCCCCGCAACCATGGCTCAATGCCACTTGCCGATCGTTCAGCTCGTGAAGGCACACGCACGGTGCTCGGTCCGGCCTCACTCTTTGAAGTGGTGCTTGATCGGTGGAAGTTGCTGACCGCCGCCGCACTCGTTGGTATTGCCGAGACCGCAAAGGAACTCGGCGTTGCTTATGTAAAGGAACGCGAGCAGTTCGGCGTGCCCGTCGGTTCGTTCCAGGCCGTGCAGCATGGTCTTGCCGATCTTCCAGTCGCGATCGATGGCGGACGACTTCTCACTCACAAAGCAGCATGGGCCCTCGACAATGTCACCGACGGTCTTATCGACTGGGCCAACAACGAGATCACCGACGGTTCGACTCTCGCCACGATGGCGTTTCTCTTTGCCGCTGATGGTGCGGTAATGGCTACCGATCGAAGCTTGCACTATCACGGCGGTTACGGATTTGCCGAGGAATACGACATTCAGATGTATTACCGACGCGCTCGCGGGTGGTCGCTGATTCTTGGTGACTCGACAAGCGTCGGTCTGTCCCTAGCCGATCGTTTGTTCGGAACCGTGGAGGGCTGACATGGACTTCGCACTTTCTTCAGACGTCGTGGAATTCCGTGATGAAATTCGCAGCATCATTCGCGAGTTCGTAACTCCGGAAATTGCCGATCGCATGCATACGACGGGTGTGTTTGATGCACCCGAACTCAATCTCGAACTTGGCCGACGCGGCATCCTTGAACGGGCGTGCCCTGGTCTCGGTAAGGGCGATCCCATCGAGATGTATGTGATGTTCAACGAACTCGAAAAAGCCGGCGCGCCTTACGACGGTCTTGCTGTTGCGCTCATGATTGCTGCCGTTGTGAACAAGCTCGGCACCGACGAACAGAAGGAACGCATTATTCCTTCGATTATTTCCGGCGATGCGCTGGTATGTATGGGCTATTCCGAAGCCGACTTCGGTTCTGACCTTGCATCTATCAAAACCCGCGCCGTCAAAGACGGCGATGAATGGGTCATCAACGGTTCAAAAATGTGGACCACCTTGGCGCAGGTTGCCGAGTGGCTCATCTTGCTTACTCGCACCGATCTCGACCTTCCGAAGCACAAGGGCCTCACGATGTTCATGCTGCCGATGAACACTCCTGGAATCACGGTTGAGCCAGTGCACACACTCGGCACCGAAATCACCAACGCAACTTGGTACGACGATGTGCGCGTTGGCGACGAAGCAGTTCTTGGCGACGAAAACGGCGGTTGGCGAACGATGACCACCGTGCTCGCGTTTGAGCGCGGCGTTATGGGCGGAACCAATGCCGGTGTTCCACTTCTTCGTCATTTCCATGAATGGGCTGTTGCCAATGGGGTATTCAACGAACCCACCACCCGTGAACGTATGGCGCGCTCGATCATCGATATGCAGGTCGCCACGTTGCTGACCATGCGATCAGCATGGATCGCCGCTTCGGGGGGTATGCCTGGCCTTGAAGGTTCGATGACCAAAGTGTTTGCGGTCGAGGCCTACCAGCGCGCGTCGAGCTGGACCCAAGCCACCGCTGGTCCCGCCGGGCTCCTCCAGTTCCATGAAGAAGGGGCTGCGGGCGAAGGATTCGTCGAATACGACGCTCGCCACTCGCCGGTCATGTCGATCTACGGCGGCACGACCGAGATCAATCGGAACAACATCGCCGAGCGTCATTTGGGGCTTCCAAAATCCCGCTGACCTGCGGCAGAAAATCTGGTCCCCGACGTTGCCTCATCCCTGTAACAGCGATACGGTGACTACCGTCACTCACGCCGATGACCGGTGTGTAATTCCAGGGGGCAACGTTGAGCAGCGACGAGCGGTACATCGTTATTTCGGCCGATGGGCATGCCGGGGGAAATATCCCTGACTATCGCCCGTATCTCGAGTCCAAGTGGCACGAAGAGTTCGACGTGTGGGCCGCCGAGTACGAAAATCCTTACGAAGACCTTGAAGGCGATCTTGGTGCTCGCAATTGGGACTCAGCGCGCCGCATGGCCGATCTCGAAGCCGATGGCCAAGCCGCAGAAATCATTTACCCAAACACCATTCCGCCGTTCTATCCGAAGACATCGTTGACCGCGCAACCACCAGCGTTGACGCAAGCCGATGCCGATCGTCGTTGGGCCGGACTTCAGGCGCATAACCGTTGGCTTGCGGACTTCTGTGACGACTATCCCGGCCGCCGCGCCGGAGTGGTGCAGATCAACCTGTTCGACGTTGAAAATTCTGTGAAGGAAATTCGCTGGGCTCGTGAACATGGCCTTACCGGTGGAGTGCTGCTTCCCGGAACGCCGCCAGGTAGTGGCCTGGAGCAACTCCATCACGCGAGTTACGAACCGATTTGGCAAGCATGCGAGGAACTCGGGATGGCGGTGAACCATCACACCGGTTCGGCCGCACCACCCATGGGCCCCGACCCCGAAGACACCATCACGTTCTTGCTTGAGGTGTCTTGGTACGCACACCGCGCGTTTTACCAACTGATTCTTGGTGGAGCCCTGGAACGTCATCCGAATATGCAGCTTGTGTTCACCGAACAGGGCACAGCATGGGTTCCCGATGAACTCGCACGCCTCGATTACTTCTTCAATCGCATGCGCTCTTCGAGTGGTTCGCAGGAGCAGGTGTGGGGCGCTGAAGTGATGGCCAAGTTATCCCTGCAGCCGAGTGAATACTGGGCTCGCCAGTGTCACGTCGGAGCGAGTTTTATTCGTCAGATGGAAATGGCCTTGCGTCATCAGGTTGGCGTCGATCGCATCATGTGGGGATCGGACTACCCCCACAAGGAAGCAAGTTCGCCGTATTCACGTGAAGCCATCGCCTTGGCATTTGAAGGTGTACCGAAGAATGAAGCCGAAAAGATGTTGTCACTGAATGCCGCGAAGTTGTACGGCTTCGACCTGAACTTCTTGCGACCGATTGCTGATCGCATCGGACCGAAGGTCGATGACGTGTTCGCTGGCCTTCCGCCACGTTCTGTACCTATTGACGCAAACATGTGCCCTGCATTCGCAGGTTACGAATTCGCAACCGACTGAGTTAGGGGAGACCAATGAAGCCTGAAGATTTTGCTGATAACGATCCATACCTGATCATCGCCGCAGACAGCCATGCTGGTTTGCCGACGAATGACTATCGCCCGTACCTCGAGAAGAAGTACCACGATCAACTTGACGGCTTCCTTCTTGAACAGAGAGAACTCATCGAAGCATCAACACGCCTCGGCGTGCGCGACGACAAGTACGCCAAGAAGTGGTTCGAAGAACACGACGAGGATCTCGCTGGTGGCTGGGATGCCATTAAGCGCGATCAAACACTCGATGGTGACGGTGTCGCCGCCGAGGTCGTGTATCCCGATGCCGACGCAGTCGAAAGCCGCACCGCTGTTCCGTTCGGTGCGGGTCTCGGCCTTTCCGGCGATCTCGATCCCGAACTTGGTCTCGCCGGAGCCAAGGCGCATAACCGTTGGCTCGCCGACCTGTGTGCGACAAATCCTGATCGTCGCTGTGGCGTTGCGCTTGTTCCGATCACCGGTCCGGTTGAAGACGCGCTTGCCGAAATTAAGTGGGCGAAGGAACACGGCCTCGGAGCCATCATGATCCCGGCGCGTTGGTGTAATCAAACGCCGTATCACGATCGTCGCTACGACCCGATCTGGGCCTTGTGCGAGGAATACAACATGCCGATCGTTACCCACTCGGGTTCGGCTCCGCGCGAAGAGTACGGCGACCTTCTTGGCATCTATGTCACCGAGGTCACCTGGTGGCCAGCGCGTCCGATGTGGTTCATGTTGTGGTCCGGCGTTTTCGAGCGCTTCCCAAATCTCAAGTTCTGCGCAACCGAAGGTGGTTGCTGGTGGTTGCCGCAACTGTTGTGGTTCTGGGATCGCCTGTGGGCAGGACAGAAGGGTTCCGAGAAGCTCGGCGCCGGCGCATTTGCGGGCAAGGTCGAGATGCTCCCAAGCGAGTACATCGATCGCAACTGCTTCACGGGCCTTGCCAATGTGAAGCGTCGTGAAATGGGTCAGCGCTACGAAATCGGAATCCAGAACATGCTCTGGGGCACGGACTTCCCGCATCCCGAAGGTACCTGGCCGAACACGCATGAATGGTTGAAGAAGACCTTCTACGACATCCCGATCGATGAGTCCCGCGTCATGCTCGGGCTTAGCGCCGGCGATGCGTTCAGTTTCGATATGGATGCACTGCGCAAGATTTCCGAAAAGGTTGGCCCCACGCCAACCGACCTCGGTCAGCTTGGCGAAGGTCGCACCGCACAGGACCTGACCGACCGTTGGGCGCCGGTCAAAGAAGTTGGCCGTCACTGGCTGACTGGTCACGACTTCCCGCTCATTGCTCAGTAGTTAAAGGTGAGTGCAGCATCTCGAGTTCGTAGTGAACCGGTCGACCGCGATGGTCGGCCGGTTACTGCCGATGAGATTCTTGAGGTAGCCGGCAACATCGTGGAGCGTCACGGAGTCGACGCGTTAACGATGCGTCGACTCTCCGACGATCTCGGAGTCGCGGTTACCTCGGTGTATTGGCACGTCGGCAATCGAGACGCAGTCCTTGATGGTCTCGTTGATCGTCTTCTTGATCGGATGGAAACCATTCGCGCTGTTGGCGATACTGCGGTCGAGCGGGTGGCCTCTTTGGCTCGTGAGTTGCGATCAACCCTTCTGGAACGTCAGCACCTTGTCGGTCTCGCCCACGAGCGTGACCGATCGCCGGCGATGTTCCTGCCCGTGCAGCAGGCTCTCGCTGCCGAACTCGCATCAGTTGGTAAACATGGTGCTGAAGCGGCTCTGATGCTTCGGGCGTTGCAGGTGCATGTCATTTCATCGGTGCTTATGGATCGTGCCGCTGCTCGAAATGCCAGCCATGGAACGGTCGATCCCGATCTTTGGCCAGCAAATTTTGTTGACCGCGAACTCGTCGCGGCATTGGCGGACCCAGCGGCATACGACACGGTCTTTGAATTCGGCTTGATCGCACTTCTCGGCGGTCTCGGAGTGAACGACTAGCGCCTGACAATGAATGGTTTGACGCGACTATCGTCCGGCCATGGCTGACAACGCAGAAGAATTCCAAGCCACTGAAACTCCGTGGCGTCGTGACCCATCAGAACTGACGGGGCGACTTACCGATTGGGTTGTAGGCGCATTCGGTGAAGGTTCGATCGTGACCAACGTGGTTGCGCCAGATAACGGCATGTCGAGTGAAAGTTGTTTGTTCGACGTAACACTCGATGGCGTCACTACGCAGTACGTCGCGCGTATGGCGCCGCTTCCTCATGTGATTCCGGTTTTCGAGAGTTACGACATTGAGCTTCAAGCCAAGGCCATGAATGTCGTCCGCGCCAACACCAATGTTCCGGTTCCCGAAGTGACCCACGTTGAACTGGATCCCGCAGTCCTCGACACGCCGTTCCTCGTTATGAAGCGAATGCCTGGCGGCGCTCCGACCGACATGCCGCCCTATGTCTTTGGTGGGTGGGTGATCGATTTATCTGATGACGAGCGCGAGCTCATGCAGCGCAATGTTGTTCAAACGCTCGTCGATCTTCATGACCTTCGCCCCGATAACACCGACCTCGCGTTCCTTGCTCGTCCCGACAAGGGCGAGTCGGCGCTCGATCAACACCTTGGTCACGAGCGCGGGTATTACGAATGGGCCCGTGGCGACATCCACTATCCGCTCATCGAACGAACCTTTGAATGGCTCGAAGCCAACCGTCCAACGCTTGTGAATCCAACGGTTCTCAACTGGGGCGACGCGCGCATTGGCAACATGCTGTGGCAAGGACCAACCCCCACCGCCGTTCTCGACTGGGAGATGGCGTGTCTTGGCCCTGCTGAAGTCGATCTTGCCTGGATGATCTTCCTGCACGCGTTCTTTCAGAACATGGCTGTGACCTACGGAATGCCCGGCCTCCCGGACTTCATGCGTCGTTCAGACATGGCGGCGCTGTACACCGAGATGAGCGGTCGTTCGGTGGAAGCTCTTGAGTGGTTTGAGGTCTTCGCTGCCCTTCGGTTCGCCACGGTGTCGGTACGAACGACGACTCGAGGTGTCGCCTACGGGCAGATGTCAGCGCCGGCCGAGCCTGATGACGTGATCATGTTCCGCGGTCTGCTCGAACAGATGCTTGATGGCACCTATTGGGAGGGTCGATAGCCCAGTCACCGGGGTTGCCCCCGAGGACCTTAAACGTGTCATCGGTCACATCAAGAGTGGGATCGCACTACGGTTTGCGCCATGAGCCGTGTGGACGATCTTCGCAAACTCGATCAGGCTCTTTTGCGTATCAACCGCATCTCGACCGGGCGGGTGGCGTCACGGACCCGATCGGAGCGTTCGGGCGTGATGTTGTCCCGTCCTGCGATTTCGATTCTGGGGACCCTCCAGTCCTCGGGGCCGGTCCGGCTTTCTTCGTTGGCTCGCCTCACCGGCCTCGAAGCCCCGTTGATTAGTCGCGAGATCAAGGAACTGAGCGATGAGGGGTACGTCGTTCGGGCCTCTGATCCCACTGACGGGCGAGCGGGAATCGTCGAACTCTCGTCGAAGGGCAGCGATGCCTGGAAGCGCTTTCGTCATGCAGCCGATGACATCAACGCAGAAACGTTTGCGGACTGGTCTGGTGAGGATCTGCGCATGCTCCGGGTGTTGCTCGAACGGGCTGCTCGGGATGTCGTGAACGGGTCGGCTCAGGTTGAGCGCGCCGATCGCGCCAGCTGATTTCGTTTCGGCCGACATCAGTAAGAGTCGTCGCCTACATTCCCCGTCATGACTGATGCTTCTTGGGACACTGCTGACCTCAACCGACCGGTATATGCCGCTGATCTGATTATCAACGCGCTGAACCGAACCCCGGACAATCCGGCGGTGAACATCATCGGTCAGCGTGAGATGACCGCGCGTGAAATGAGCGCAATGGTCAGCCGCTATTCGCAGGCACTTGCGTCCAAAGGTTTGACGCAGGGCAAGCAGTTGTCGGTTCTCGCATTAAATCGACCGGAAGTGCTGTTCAACATGGCGGCGAATCAGGTCAATGCCACGCGTTCGACGCCGCTGCATCCGATGGGTTCGGTCGACGATCAGGCTTATGTGTTGTCTGACTGTGGTGCTGAAGCACTTGTCTTTGATCCAGATAATTTCACTGATCGGGCGCGTGAACTTGCTGAACGTGTTCCCACGATCAAGCACTTCCTCTCACTCGGTCCATGTGAATTCGGCGAGGATCTCGACGCACTCGCGATGACATTTGAACCGAAACCACTCGTTGCTCCGCATGTTCAGGCAGAGGACCTCGCGGGCATCTCCTACTCAGGGGGAACGACAGGAAAACCCAAAGGAATTATGAGTAGCTATCGCGGCGGCGCCGCGATGGTTCAGATTCAAATGTCCGAATGGCAGTGGCCGGAAGAAGTGCGGTTCCTGATCTGCACGCCACTTTCGCATGCAGGCGCAGCGTTTTTCACGCCCACACTGCTCAAGGGTGGTTCGCTCACCGTTCTGCCAGGCTTTGATCCCGAGAAGTTCATGCAGACAGTGCAGGACCATCGCATCACCGCCACGATGTTGGTGCCGACGATGATCTATGTACTTCTTGATCATCCCAAGTTCGATCAGTACGACCTGTCGAGTCTTGAAACCATTTTCTATGGCGCCTCTGCGATCTCCCCGACGCGCTTGGCCGAAGGTATTCGCCGTATGGGTCCGATCTTCTTCCAGTTCTACGGCCAAGCCGAGTGCCCGATGACGATCACCGTTTTACGCAAAGAAGACCACGACCTCAACAACCTCGAACGGTTGGCCAGTTGTGGGCGCCCCGTGCCGTGGTTGCACGTTGCGCTTCTCGATGACGATGGCAACGTGGTGCCACACGGCGAACCTGGTGAAATCTGTGTGCGCGGTCCGCTCAACATGAAGGGGTATCTCGGAAAGCCGGAGCAAACCGCCGAGGCTTTCCAACACGGATGGCTCCATACCGGCGATGTGGCACGAGCCGACGACGAGGGGTTCCTCTATATCGTCGATCGCAAGAAGGACATGATCATCACTGGTGGCTTCAACGTTTACCCCCGTGAAGTTGAAGATGTCATCTCTACCCACCCTGCAGTTTCTGCGGTAGCGGTGATTGGTGTTCCCGACGAGCGGTGGGGCGAGTCGGTCAAGGCGGTTGTTGTGGTTCGTCCTGGTGAGTCGGTCGACGCTGAAGAACTCATCGCATTGGTCAAGGAAGCAAAGGGTTCGGTGCAGGCACCAAAGACGGTGGACTTCATTGACGCCATCCCGTTGAGCGCACTCGGCAAACCCGACAAGAAGACACTCCGTGCTCAGTACTGGGGTGATGGTGGTCGGCAGGTGAACTGACCTTCGGGGCCTTCCAGATCTCTCGAAGTTCCGGCGAAATAGTTCACTGAGGAAACTTTCTCTGGGGGTTGTCTGCCGGTAGTGTCGCGGGTTCATCGCCAAGCCCCTAGGTCCGATTCGGAACACTAAGGTGGCGTCGGTCACAGTTCGTAACGATTCGCAGCAACGTTCCTCATCGGGGACGAGGGGGCACAGAGTGCAGACATTCCTGCAATACACAATCTTGGGTCTTGCTCTTGGTGGTGCCTATTTCATCGCCGCATCCGGTCTTGTTGTGACCTACACGACCTCGGGCATCTTCAACTTCGCCCAGGGTGCCATCGCGATGCTCGCGGTCTTCACCTACTGGCAGTTCCGGTGGGGATGGGGATGGCCCGCCCCTCTGGCACTACTCATGGTGCTCGGCATTTTGGCCCCACTTCTGGGAGCGGTTCTCTATCAGGTCGTGATGAAAAATCTTCGCGGCACCTCTGAAGTCACCAAGATCATTGTGCCAATCGGCGTCATGCTTGGCTTGCAGGCGTTGGCAACCTGGGTTTGGAACCCAACCTCAAGTACGCCGCGTCAGTTCCAAAAGTTCTTTGGACCAAACGCATTCGCTCATTTTGGAAGCCTCAGGGTTCCGTGGCACATCATCATTTCGTTCGCCATCGCCATCGCCATTGCGGTTGGTATTCGGTTTCTTTTCGTCCGCACCCGATCTGGTGTTGCTATGCGAGCAGTTGTCGACGATCCGGAACTCCTGCAGCTCAATGGCGGTCGCCCTGAACGTCTCGCGATGATCTCCTGGGCCGGTGGCGCATTCCTTGCAGCGCTGGCTGGCATCCTCATCCAGCCGATGATCGGTTCGGCCATGAGCGCAGGGGCACTGACCCTTCTTGTCATCGATGCATTTGCTGCCGCGATGTTCGGTCGTCTGCGCAGCCTTCCTCGCACCTTTATGGGTGCCCTCATTATTGGTCTCACCACGACCTATGTCGTGGCCTACTTCCCGAGCAAGTGGACCTGGTCGAGTTCATTCCGAAACTCGTTGCCAATGATCTTCCTTTTCATCATTCTTCTTGTGCTTCCGCAGGATCGTCTTCGAGGGGCAACGGTGCTGCGCCTTCGTGAACGATTCCGTATGCCTTCAATACGTACGGCATGGATTGCTGGGCTCACGATGATGATCGTGGTGTTCTGCCTCAAGGTCATCATGGCCAAGACCGGCGTCAATACGCTCACGCTTGCCCTCACCTTTGCGATTATTGCGTTGTCGTTGGTGCTCCTTACGGGCTTTGCTGGCGAGATCAACCTCGCTGCGCTGTCGTTTGGCGCCATCGCTGTCATGGTGGTGTATCACTTCGGAATTTCCGGTACCGGCACTGCGGCGCGCACAACGCTTTGGGGGATCCTTCTCGCCGCGGTGGTGACTGCTCTGGTCGGCGCACTCATTGCATTGCCTGCACTGCGATTGCGAGGCCTTTATTTGGCTCTCGCCACAATGGCATTTGGTGTGTTCATTTCCCGCATGGTGCTTACAGAGCGCTCCGAGAGGGAAATCTTTGGTTTGAAGTTCACGCTGTTCACCGCGGGTCAGCTTTCAATTCCACGGCCAAAAATCGGTCCGATTGACTTCAATGGTCAGGACGCGTTCCTTTTCCTTTGTGCAGGGTTATTCGTAGTCATCGGAATCGGCATGGTGTACCTGCGCCACAGTGGGTACGGGCGCCGCTTGACTGCAATGAAAGACAGCCCGGCGGCATCGGCCACACTTGGCATGAGCGTTGTCCGCCTCAAGCTTTCGATTTTTATGATGTCGGCAGCAATCGCTGGAATTGGTGGCGTCATGATGGCAGCGCAGGTCGGCACCGTGAATGCCGATCGCTTCGACATCTTCTTGAGTCTTGCCCTCGCGATGATCACGGTTGTTGGTGGCATTGGCTACGTGTCGGGCGCGTTGTTCGCTGGGATCTTCCTGATCGTATTTATCGAAGCGTTGAATCTCATGCTTAAGAAGTTTGCTGTCGACTACTCGAGCCTCGAGGCGATCTTTATGTTCTTCGTCTCAGCGGTCACGGTGCTGCCGGCAACGATCGGCATCACCATGGGCAAGAGCCCCTCGGGTGCGGTGAGCGACATCGTCGAAGGAATGAATAAGGTCAAGCAGTCCAAGCCTCTCATGATCACAGTCATCGGTCTTGAAGCAGCGATCTGGGCGCTTACCGCCACGGAAGTCATCACCAACTGGCACTTCGTGATCTTGACGTTCGCGAATCTCATCCTCGTACCGATAGTCGGCGGGAAGTTCCTCATGGCCCGAGCGATGCGGGGTGTTCCAAAACCAGTACCACCTGAACTGATCGGAATCGATCGCCCATTTACCGATGAAGATCTGGCCGCTATGGATCAGGCGCTCAATCTTGATGGCGTTGTGATCCCGAGTTCGACCACCGTGCGAGAGGAGCCGGCAAATGCCTCTGCTTGAAACTATTGGCGTCAAAGTTCGTTTCGGCGGAAACATTGCGCTTGACGATGTTTCGATTTCGGTCGAAGCCGGAAGTGTCACCGGGCTCATTGGCCCAAACGGTGCGGGTAAGACCACGTTGTTCAACACGATCACTGGGCTTCAGCCACTCACTAGTGGGCAGATCATCTTTAATGACAAAGACGTCACCAAGGAACCACCGCATAAGCGCACTCGTATGGGCCTTGCCCGCACGTTTCAGCGCCTCGAATTGTTTACGACGCTCTCGGTGCGCGACAACGTTCGTGTTGCCGGCGAAATCCGTAACCGCTGGAGCCTTCGGACTCCTAAGATGGACGTCAATGCCGAAACCGATCGCATCATCAGCCTGGTCGGGTTGAGCGATGTCGCCGATCGCGAAGTTGGCGAGATTCCGACCGGAAAGGCACGCGTCGTCGAATTGGCCCGTGCCCTCATGATCCAACCGACGCTTGTTCTTCTCGATGAACCTGCTTCTGGCCAGACCGAAGAAGAAACAGAGCAGTTCGGACGACTGTTGCGTGATCTTACTGGCGAAGGCCTCGGAATCTGCCTTGTTGAGCACGACATGTCGTTAGTCATGCAGGTCTGCGAAACCATTCACGTGCTCGATTTCGGTCGCATGATTGCAAGTGGCTCAGCAGAGTCAGTTCGCAATAATCCGACCGTGATCGATGCCTACCTTGGTGCTCCGGAGAGTGTCGGATGAGCGAAGTCCACTACCGCGAAGATCACGGCGCCGTTGACGGAGCACCATTGGTTGAGCTTGTCGACGTGCGCGCTGCGTACGGAACCATTGAAGTGCTCCACGGGGTCAACCTTTCAGTTCCGCAAGGTTCCGTTGTTGCACTCCTTGGCCCGAACGGCGCCGGCAAGTCCACGATCCTTAAGGTCGTCTCTGGATTGCTGCCGCCCACTTCCGGCGAAGTTCGGCTCGCTGGTCGTGTGGTGAATGGCGCTTCAGCTGATGAACTTGCACGCATTGGTTTGTGCACCATTCCCGAAGGTCGCGGAGTGTTTCCGAACCTCACCGTTCGAGAGAACCTTTGGATGGCGACCATGGCAGGCGTTCCGCTTGCCCAGGTTGAAGAAATCGCTTATGCCCGTTTCCCTCGTCTTGGTGAACGTCGCAAGCAGCTCGCCGGCACATTGTCCGGCGGCGAACAGCAAATGTTGTCGATGGCACGGGCTCTGTCTGTGAATCCATCGGTACTGCTCCTCGACGAATTGTCGATGGGTCTGGCCCCGCTCGTCGTGGCCAACCTTTACGAGATCGTGGCTCAGGTCTCGCAAGAGGGCGTGTCGATCCTGGTGTCCGAGCAGTTTGCTCGGACGGTGTTGGGCATTGCTCAATACGCCGCGATCGTCCTCCACGGGAATATCACCAGAGTGGGTACTCCTGCTGAGCTCGAAGATGAATTGTCCGCTGCCTACCTTGGATCTTGAGACCGGAGAAAAATGGAAACCACTGGTGATCGCATTGAGCAGTTCAAGTCCGAAGTGACGGACCTGAACTTGAAGACTGGTAACCCCAGTCGAGAAAAAACACTTCAGACAATCGGCTTTGTCCTGATGCTCGTCGGCATCATCGGCGGAATCATTTGCTACGTCGGCGCAAAGAACGCGAGCGGCGACGTCGGCATCGCAGCGGCCAAGATTCAAGAGCAGATCGTCTTTGCGATCTGGTTCCTGATCCTCACTGTGGTTGGCGCTGCGATGTTCCTCCGTTACGCGTTGGCGAGTTTCCTGCGCATGTGGCTTCTTCGTCAGCTCTACGAAGGTCAGGCCAACACTGACCGAATCGTCGACGCAGTCTCTAAGCGCTGATGGGCACCATTGTCGTGACCGGTTCCGGCTCGGGAATCGGTGCCGCGACCACTGCACGTCTTCGCTCCGATGGCCACACCGTCATTGGTGTCGATCTGCGCGGTGCCGAAATCGAGGCAGACCTTGGTACTCCCGAAGGCCGACAGTCGGCAATCAAGGCAGTTGGCGAAGCATGTGGGGGAGTCCTTGACGGACTCGTGACCTGTGCGGGTATCGCTGGGCTTCCGGGCCGTCCAGCATCGCTTCTCGCGTCGGTGAACTACTTCGGAACGGTCGAGATCATGGTCGGGCTCCGGCCGATGCTGGCCAAGGGCACCAATCCTTCGGCCGTCGCCATCAGTTCAAACTCGACAACGACAGCTCCCGGTTACAGCCTTGCGCTTACCGAGGCATGTCTCGCCGGAGACGAAGATGCCGCCCGCATCGAAGCAGACAAGGGCAACTCGATCATTGAGTATGCAGCCACCAAGTTGGCTGTCGCTCGGTGGATTCGTCGTAATGCCATTACTGATGAGTGGGCGGGCGCAGGTATCCGACTTAACGCGATTGCTCCAGGCATGATCGCCACTCCGATGATCGAGGAAGGTGCAACCGACGCGAACCTCAAAGTTCAACTCGACATGTTCAAAGACACGATCGCGCTTGGTCGTGCAGGCAAGCCCGAAGAAGTAGCCGCATTCTTGGCATTTCTTCTTTCACCCGAAGCTGGATTCTTTTGTGGTTCGGTGCTGTTTATCGATGGTGGTACCGACGCCCGGTTCCGTGCCGACGATTTCCCGGCGCGCTGGGAGATTTCTGGAATGTGAACTCTCGGTCGTCAAACTCGTCTGTAACGGGTTCTTCGACCGGAAAGTTCTTACATTCCAGTAAAGACTTGGCGCATGTTCGTCAACCACGCGTTCACATCGGCGTTGCGTTTGGCTGACGTTTGCGCTTCTCGTTCGCCGGCGTAGGTGACAAACGATTCGGTATCGAGGCAGGCGAGAAGTGCGATGGCGACTTCTTCTGATGTCGATGTTGTTGAAGGGTCACTCGGGAATGGTGCGTTGTTGCCCGGTTTATCGGTGGAGAACTCGCTTGCCGTTGTGCCGGGGACGAACAAGTGCGCCCGCACGTTGGTCTTGCCCAGTTCGACGTAGAGGCCCTCGGTGAAGAATTCAAGCGCGGCCTTGCTGGCGGAATAGGCACTCACCCCGAAGGCGGCCATATGCACGCCCATCGACGACACGTTCACAATGTCACCGCTATTTTGCTCGAGCATGTGGGGGAGCATCGCCAACGTGAGGCGAACTGGTGAGAAGTAATTGATAGCCATGACGCCTTCGACGTCATCGGCCGTCATCTGATCGGTGCGCTTTCGCTTTGGCACGCCAGCGTTATTGACCAGCACATCAACCCGACCATCGAGAGACTCGATGAGAGTGGAAGCGAGCGCATCGATCGAATCGAGTTCCGAAAGATCAGCGACAACCATTGTCGAGTTGGGCGAGGAAGCTTGGCAACGTTCAAGCACCGTGGCGAGACGATCGGCGCGACGAGCGACGATGGCAACTCGCGCGCCACGCTGGGCCGCTTCGATTGCGAGTGCTTCACCGATACCGGATGAAGCCCCGGTGACGACGATGTTGCGGCCAGTGAGGTCGCTCATCTACTTGTTTCCGTGGCGCTTTTCGAAAGCATCGCGGATGCCATCGCGCCATCCGACCTTGCATGGTCCGGTAAGTGCCGCCCGCTTGGTGTTATCGGTCACCGAACCTCGAAGCGTTCCCTCGGCTGGAACCGAGTTCACGATGGGATCGATACCAGCGAGTTCGCCGATGTACGCACACCATTCCTGAACGCTGGCTGGTTCGTCGCCGGCCCAGTTCACGATGGTTGCTTCGGTTGACGACGCGCCATCGAGCAGGGCTTCGGCCTGCGAGGTGATGTCATCGGTGTGGATCGGCATGTACATGCATGGGTCCCAGCGTGTGGTGACGGGGTTGCCGGCCAAAAGAGCGTCCATCTGCATGATGGGAAGGCCGCCAGTGCCGTCGGGGCCATATGACGCGTTCATGCGGGCGATTGTGACGGGAAGGTCGAACAGTCGCGCGCATGTGCGCGCAACAGCTTCCTGAGAGATTTTCGACATCGAGTAACTCGGCGCATGAGCGGCATTGACGTCGCCCAGTGCGTCGGTTTCTTTGAACACATGCCATGGATCGCCGTCGGTCGGTGGCTTGTAGACCGAGTGCGTCGACATCACGAGTGCCGCTTTTGCGCTGCGACAATGGTGAAGCAGTAGTCCCGTTCCTTCGGCGTTGGCGCGAATGGCGAAGTCGTAATCAAGGCCGGCGACCTGCACAACGGCAAGGTGCAGCACATAGGTGAAGTCGGTCGGGAGTTCGCTGAAGTCGGGATCGGCAAGATCAATGGCCAGCGTCTTCACGCCGACGTCTTCAACCTGCTTGCGAGTTGCCGGATCGCCGAAGCGAGCAATGCCCCAGACCTCGTTGTCTTTGGCGAGATCGCGAGCCATAGGAAACGCAATTTGTCCGGCAGGGCCGGTAATGAGGATCTTCTCGTCGCTCAGCATGGTCAGCCTTTAAACAAATCGGGGAAGCAGCTCTGGGCCATCTCGCGAAAACCCTCACGCCATTCGACAGTTGGGGTCCACCCGAGACCGAGAAGCTTCGATGGGTCGACAGGGTTCGGAGGAATGCACTGTTCGCTGACGAGCAGGGGAATCTCAACGCCGGTGAGTTTCGTGAGTTCAGCGGTCCAGTCCTCGATGCTGACAAGTTCCGGCGCACACCAGTTGTAGATCGGCGGGGGAACGTCGGCCTGTTCAAGCAGATACGGCAACGACCCGAGAATGTCGCGATCGTGCAAGAAACAATGCGTGTTTGGTGCATCGGCACTGATCGTGGTGGGGATGCCCATCTGAGCAAGTGTCACCATCATCTGCGGCCAACCGTGGCCGGGGCCGTAGGGAACATCGAGTCGCGCAATGACGGCAGGAACGCCGAAACGCTTCGAGGCGTACTTCACGGCCGACTCCGCTGCGATCTTCGAGATCGAATAGGTCGCCATGAATCCCATGGCGCGGTGGTTATCACCGAGGTCATCGGTTTCAACATGACTCACATGGCCGTTGGGTTCGTACACGGCACAGGACGAGCAATGGAAGAACGCTTTGACACCCTTCACTCGTTCAATAAGCAGTGCGACGCCTTCAGCATTGGCAGCGAGATCGCGGTCGAAGTCGTTGGACTTCGCAACCGCCATATTGATGACGTAATCGAGTCCATCGGGAATCTCGTCGAACGATGCGGTCTCGAGGTCGATGGCGACGGGGATAATGCCGTCGGCTTCAACCTTTGCGCGCGCATCGGCATCAGCGAATCGTGACGTTCCGTACACGGTGTTCCCCGCAGCAACGAGGTTGCGGGCGAGGGGCCCAGCAACCTGGCCGGTAACGCCGGTGAGCAGGATTTTCGCTCCTGTGAGTGGTGCAGTCGTCATTAGATTTTGTCCGTGTAGTCGTCGGTGCCGAAGTTGGTCTGTTGGAAGGGGCTCGTCCACACATGCGCGGCGAGTCCGCTTTCATTGATAGCTTTACCGATCTTGGCGTAGCCCTTTTCCCAACCCCTTTCTGCATCGTGGTCGAGGAAATGGAGTTGCAAGAATCGACGTGGACCTGCTGCCGGTCGTACGACATCGGCAGGAGCGTCATCGGAAAGCGGAATAACGGTGCCGCTGCCCACGAGGTCGGGGCCCCACTTCTTTGTGAACGCGCTTTGCAGCCAGTTCTTGCGGAACCAGGCATCCCATTCATCGTGAGTCACGCCTTCATTGAGATCGCCGGCGACCACGACAAAGCCGGGATAACCATGATCAAGGCCGAGTTCAATTGTGCAGCCCTTGGGGTCGCGCTGTTCGCTCCAGCGCATGTTGTAGAGCAGCGTGTGGATGTGGTCGCGTTCGGCGAACATGCGGCCTTCTTGATGCAACACGTTGACATTGTCGACGTTCCACCGATTGCATTCCTCGGTGGTGCCTTTTTGCCACCAGTAGACCGCGAGGTACGACCCGGTCTTCGGGTCTGGGGTCATGTCGTTGGTGGCCTTCGAGCGAAGTTTCTTCAGCCGACGAGTAGCCACGAAGCGGTCGCCCGCAAACACATTCGGGCCCATCAGACAGCCTGAATAGAAGTGGTCATGTTCGTACCAACGGTTGTACGCAACTTCGAAGCCCTCGTGAGGTTCGACCATTGTGAACAGGAATGTCCCGACCTTGACTGGGTAGTCCTTCTCTGAAAGTGCCACGTTTCCCCCTCGGAATTTGCGAGGAGGCCACGTTAGTTCCGGTTTAGCGGGCCAGGAGTGGGCCTACCTGAGTTCCGAAGGCCTCAACCTGCTCGGCGTACTCTGCCGCAGTATCGGCGTCGAACTTCACCTGTATTTGGTTCACTTCGGCGAGGGTCTCGGCCATGATCGCCTCGGCGATCTGTTCCGGCGAACCCGTGTGGCAAGGCTGGCGGCGTTCGCTCGATGGTGTGCCCACGTAGACATACGGAGTCACGACGTGACCGAAGGCGAACGGTTCTTCGGTCTTGCCCAACTTCGCGCGGGTGGAAAGCAACAGATCGAGGCCTTCTCTTGTGGCCGGACCTTGGGGCAACCAACCTTCGTAGGCGGCGGCGCGACGGATGGCGGGATTCGATGACCCCCCGATCCAAATCGGCGGCCGAGGCGACTGAACTGGTCGGGGGAGTGCACCCATGTTTCCGACGTAGGTGTTGGAAAGCGCCTCGGCAAAGTCGACGAGTGTGGAATCGGTAAGTGGTCCTCGATCAGCAAACGACACGCCGAGTGCGTCGAATTCCTCATCGACGTAACCGGCTCCGATGCCGGCGATGGCCCGTCCCCCGGAAAGATGGTCGAGCGTTTCGAATCCTTTTGCCGAAGTGAGTGCGTGGCGATAGGCGATCACATACACATGACTGAGTAACGCTACATTTTCGGTTGCTGACGCGAGAAAGCCAAGGGTAGTAAGGCAGTCCTGCCACCACAGCCCCATCGTCGGAACTCTTTCCTCGGGGACCGTGATGTGATCGCAAACTGCGACATAGAAATAGCCGCTGCGATCAGCTGCTTGGGCAATACGCAGAAGATCTTTTGGTGTCGCGTTGGCTTCCCACTTCGCAGCGAAGCGCGGGCCCTGCGATTGGATTGGCAACTGCGTGCCAAAGACGATCGTTCCTTGGGGGATTTCAAGCATGACTCTGACGATACTTGTGGTTTAGAGCCCCAAGAACGAGCCGCCGTCGCACACGATTGTCTGGCCACTGACGTATCCCGAGTCGCGTCCGGCAAGAAACGCCACAACACCGCCAATGTCATCGGTGGGATCGCCGATGCGACCAAGTGGTGTTCGCGCTTCAATCGCGCCGCGCAAGGTGGGAACTTGACTAAACGCGCTCGCAAGCGCAGGAGTTTCTGCAACCGGTGCGATGCAGTTCACGCAAATGCCATCGGCGCCCCATTCGCGCGCTAATGATTTTGCGATGGCGCGTTGCGCAGCTTTTGACGGGGAATAAAGCGGAATATTTGCGCTTCCTTCAATGCCGCTGGGTGATGTGACGAGGATGAGGCGGCCTTGATCGCTCGCTTTTAAATGCGGGTAGGAAAGTTGCGCGCACCAGAAACTTGCCCATGCCGACGTGCGTGACATTTGGTACCACGCGTCGGCTGGTGTTTCTTCAAGGCGACTTGCCTGGCCACCGGCAAAGGCGTTGTGAACCATGACATCAAGTCGTCCGTGGGTAGCAACAGTTCCATCAATGCATGCGGCGATGGATTCGCGAGTGGTGACATCGGTGACTACGCATTCGGCAGAGCCACCATCGGCGCGGATTGCGGCGGCAACGGGTTCGCCGGTTTCTGCGCGTCGCGCGGCAATGACGATGTGAGCGCCGCATGATGCGAGCTTGCGAGCGATTCCCTCGCCGACACCTTGACCAGCACCGGTCACGATCGCGACGCGACCTTCGAGAGAGCGAGTTACATCCACAGTCCACCGTCCACGGTCAGAAGTTGGCCAGCAAGGTTGCGGGCATCGGGAGAACAAAGAAACTCAACAACCGCCCCCGGTTCGGCATCGGGCACCGCCGGAGTTGCGATTGAAACGGGACCGGCGACAACGGCGTCGGCCAAGACCAGTGTGGGTGACACGGCGATCGCATTGACGGCGATGCCCTCGGGTCCCCACTGACGCGCCATTGACTTGGTGAGGATGTGGACTCCTTCGGCGGCTGCGGCCCAATGCGCATAGTGGTCGCCGCCGGCGAGAGCAGTTGTAGGGAGGGTCAGCACAATCGAACCGCCCCGCCCGGCGAAGGTGGTGCGAGCTTCGGTGCATGCGGCCACTGCTGCGTCCATGGTTTGTTGCCAGGCCAGATCGAATTCAGCGTCGGTCAGTTCAGCCATTGGGCGCGGAATCATGTGGGCTGGATCCCAAGGGGCAAAGACCATCGCGTCACACCCCTCATTGGTCAGCGTGTGGCCGCGATCCTCAAGTGCGGCCCTGAGCTGTCGGGCTAGAGGGCCGGAGCCCACGACATTGATTTTCATCTGACTCTCCAAATCTGCCAAGGCCCGGCTGGGGCTCAGGTGTGACACAAGTGAATCATGCGCTTCGCTTGTGTGACACCCATCACCCGAGGCTATGTTTCGGAAATGGATATTGGATACACACCAGAGCAGGAAGCCCTGCGCACAGAGCTTCGAACCTATTACGACAATCTCCTCGACGAAGAGACGGTTGAGGCCCTCTCGCACAGTCACGGAATCGGCCAAGCCACAAAGGACGTCTGGAAGCAGATGTGTACCGATGGGTGGGCCGGAATTGGTTGGCCCAAGGAATACGGCGGTCAGGCTCGCGGCCCGATCGATCAGTTCGTGTTCTTCGACGAGTCGATGCGTGCCGGCGCACCAGTGCCGATGCTCACGCTCAACACCGTCGGCCCGACCATCATGAACTACGGCACCGATTGGCAAAAGGAGTTCTTCCTTCCGAAGATTCTCGCCGGTGACCTTCACTTCTGCATCGGTTACTCAGAGCCAGGCGCTGGCACCGATCTTGCTGCACTCCAGACCCGGGCCGTGCGCGATGGCGATGAATACGTCATCAATGGTCAGAAGATGTGGACCTCACTCGCCGGTGGCGCTGACTACTGCTGGCTTGCGGTTCGAACTGATCCCGAAGCTAAGAAGCACAAGGGCATCTCGGTCATTGTCGTCCCGATGGATACCCCTGGTATCACGATTCAGCCGCTTCGCCTCATGGGTGAGCATGACATCAACGCCACCTACTTCGATGATGTTCGTGTTCCTGCCAAGTTCCTCATTGGTGAAGAGAACGGTGGTTGGGGACTTATTACCAACCAGCTCAACCATGAGCGCGTCACGCTGTGCTCCAGCGGTATGCCCGAGCGCATCCTCACCAATGTTCGGAAGTGGGCGCAGGACACCAAGCTTCCCGACGGCCGTCGAGTGATCGATCAGGAATGGGTGCAGCTCAATCTTGCCAAGGTGCACGCCAAGCTTGAATACCTGCGCCTTGCGAACTGGAAGGTTGCGTGGTCAGCGAGCACTCAGATGCTGCACCCAGCCGATGCCTCAAGCGTCAAGGTGTTCGGCACCGAGTTCTATCTCGATGCCTACATGATGCTCATGGAGGTCCTCGGACCGCGCGCCTATCTCGAGGCGGATGCCCCCGAGTCCATCCTTCGTAGCCAACTCGAGGCCGGCATTCGCGGCACGATCATCCTCACCTTCGGTGGTGGAACCAACGAACTGCAGCGCGATCTCATCGCCATGTTCGGTCTTGGCTTCCCTCGCTCGGCACGCTGAGCAGAAAGAACACACACATGGATTTCTCATTCTCATCAGATCAAGAAGAGCTTCGTGCTCTTACCAATCGGGTTCTCACCGACCGTTGCACAATGGAGCACCTCAAAGAGATCGAAGATGCCGGTGGCATTGACCTTGTGCTCTGGCGTGAACTTGCCGATCTCGGCATTGTCGGAATCGGTATGCCCGAAGCCGAC
Organism: Acidimicrobiales bacterium; assembly: GCA_037620085.1. Lineage (GTDB taxonomy): Bacteria > Actinomycetota > Acidimicrobiia > Acidimicrobiales > Acidimicrobilacustridaceae > Acidimicrobilacustris. The sequence continues at coordinate 36,248 of JASJMB010000030.1, forward strand.
GGTGGCGCTGGTCTCGGTTTCGCCGAGGTAGCAATCGTGCTTGAAGAGGTTGGCCGAACCGTTGCACAGGTACCGGCGCTGCCGGTCATGGGCATGGCCGCACCGTTCCTTGCCGAGCATTCACCAAAGCATCTCGCTGGTCTCGCCTCGGGCGAGCGCATCGTTACAGTCGCCATTCACGACCTTGTCGGCGATATTCACACCCCATTTCTCGCAGCCAAGGGCGGCGTGCTCGATGGTGTGAAGACCAACGTTCCATTCGGAACTGTTGCCGATGGCTTCATTGTTTCCGCCGCTGATGGCATCTATTACATCGATGCCAAAGCCAACGGAGTGACTGTTGAACGCCAAGGCGCCACCGATGGCATCCCTGATGCCAAAGTCACCTTCAGCGGTGCTGCCGCCGAGAAGATCGCTGGGCTCGATGCCCTTGATCGACTCATTGAATACGGACAGACCTCGCAGGCGCTCCTTATGGCTGGCGTCACCGCTCAGGCTGTCGAAATCATGTCGGCCTACGTGAAAGAGCGTGTGCAGTTCGATCGCCAGATCGCAACGTTCCAGGCCGTGGCTCAGCGTGCAGCGGAATGCCGCATCGACGCTGACGCCATCAAGCTCACTGCGTGGGGCGCAACGATGCGTTTGAACGACGGCCTTCCTGCCGGCGAGAACGCCGCATCTGCGAAGTACTGGGCTGCCGAAGGCGGCGCTCGCGTCGTTCGTGCCTGTGTGCATTTGCACGGCGGTGTTGGTGTCGACCGCGACTACCCGTTGCATCGCTACTACCTGTGGGCCAAGAAGCAGGAACTGTTCCTTGGTGGCACCACTCAGAGTCTGTTGCATCTCGGCAAGTTGCTTGCTGACACGCCAGTCTGAGTGAGTACAAGAACGAAATGAAGAAGGCCCGGGCAACTGCCCGGGCCTTCTTCGCGAAGCGATGCGCTTTAGTTTCGAGGAGGTCCTTGCGGCCCAGGCGGACCTTGCTGTCCCTGCATTGGCGGCATCTGTGCGCCAGCACCTCCCGTTTGGGATGTTGCCGTTCCGGTAAGACATCCGATGATGTACGGGAACTGCGTGGGAGTCAGGTGATAGGCGTAGGTGCCGTCGGCTTCGGTGCGGCCGTTGCACGCATCAAGCGTTCCCGGATCGGTGCCACCACTAAAGGTGTAGGCCTTCCACACATACGACTTCGAATCACCAGTCTTGGTGTAGCCGCTCTTGGCGAGCGTTGTCTGTGAGCAGTTCGCGTCGAGGCAGATCACCGAGTTGTAAATCGGGAATCCATCGATCGCGAAGCCCACGAGTTGTGAGGTCTCGAAATTGCAGACGGCGTCGGTGTAAATGATGGTGTGGTAGTGGTAGTCCGAAGATGGGCCAGCATGTCCACCGCAGAAGTCAAGAATGCCGTTTCCAACCGGATCTCCATACGCTTCGGCCGCCGGCATAGGCCCCTCGGTCGGCCCGTAAATCGCGATTCCAGTCACTGTGAAACCAAGAGTTCCCAACCGATTTTCGATTGATGTCGGTGCAGCTGCTTTGGTTGGTTTAAGCGGAATCTTCCAAGTGAAGTTCTGTGGCGCCAAAGCATTGGGCGTCTTCGAAACGAACCCGTAGGAGATCATGTTGTTTGACGTGACGGTCACTTCGGTATCGGTGCACGTAACCGTCACTTTTGGCGCGGCATAGTTGGCGCCAGCACTTGTTCCGCTGAGGTCGGGGAAAGCGCTGTCAGGGCAGGTGCCAAAAGCGGGATGAGTTGTGAGGAGGCTGGCGTTGCTGCCCGCAGTTGTTGTGGAGGTCGGTGTGTCGCTCGTCGAATCGGTCGACGCGCTGGCGCACGCGAGCGCACCAGCAAGCAGAACGAAGAGAAGTGGGAGGAGAATGGCACGACGTCGATTTCGCATCCCAATACAGTTCCACATGTTGGTAAGGAATTACTAAGTCAGCAGGCAACTTGCAGCGGAAATTGGCGTCGATTTCGGCGCGGTGCCGTTACGGCAGAACGGTGTAGGTGTCTTTGCCGCTCTTCAAGACCGTGCCCGGGGTGGCACCGGTGGCTTGACCGTTAATGATCACGGCGATTCCATTGACGAGAACCCGTTCGATGCCGTAGGAATCAGCCGTGAGTCGAGAACAGCCGCCAGGAAGGTCAGCAACCATATGAGCGTTCTCTGAGCCAATCGTTTCCGGATCAAACACCACGATGTCGGCGTTGCTGCCTTCAACAAGGGTGCCTCGATCGACCAGTCCAAACAATTGGGCGGGTGTTTGCGTGATGAGCTGTACTGCGCGCTCGATGGGGATGAGCTTGCGTCCGTTGAGCATGTCTCCCAAAAAGCGTGTGGGGAATGTTGCGCCACACATGCGGTCGAGGTGCGCACCAGCGTCGGAGCCGCCGATCATGACGCGTTCGTCGTTCCAGGCTTCAACTCGCATACGCCATGACTCGGGGTCTTTGTCCTTCGGCGCTGGCCACAGGATCGTCTGCAGTCCGTCGGCAATAACGATGTCGAGAAGCGTGTCGAATGGTTCGGTTCCCCGCTCGGCAGCAATCTCACCAACCGTGCGATTCGAAAGACCAGCGTTTTCTGGCGCAAACGTGTCACCGATGACATAGTCCTCCCAGTCAGCCAGGCGACGGTAGATGCCGGCTTCCTCAGACTTCGATGCGGTGAGCAAGGTTGCACGGGTTGCTGGGTCTTGCAGTCGGGCGATGCGCTCGGGGATATCGCAACGCAGTGTGTCTTCCCATCCTGGGAGCAACCAGATGCCGCAGAACGTCGCGAAGTTCATGTTCATTGGAACAAGTACTGGCATGGTGAGAGCGATGACGCGGCCACCGATTTCTTTGGCGCGGTCAAAGGCCTCGACCTGACGGCCCACGCGGTCGGGTTCACGACTATCGATCGTGAGGACGTTCCAGTTCATGACGCGCTTTGCTGCCGCGCTCAAGGTTGCGAGCAATTCGATTTCGTCGTCTGCGAATCGATCGAGACAACCGGGAACGATGCCTTCAAGGCTTGTGCCTTCGTGCTTGCCGACCTCGGTGGCCATTGCGAGCATTTCTTCGGTGGACGCCCAGCGGCTTGGCACGGGTTGTCCGTCGCCGTCGCTATGGCTGCTCGATGTTGTGAATGACCACCCGAGTGCACCGACTTCGATGGCCTTGCGCAGTTCGGCGACCATGGCCTCGATCTGCTCGGGGGTTGCTTCGCCTCCGACGGACTCTGGGCCCATCACGTAGCGGCGGATGGCGCAATGGCCGGCCATCCAACCGGCGTTCACCGAAATCCGGTTCTCGAACTGGTTGAGGTACTGCTCGAAAGTTTCCCAGTTCCAATCGATCGTCCTGAGAGCGGGAAGGGGCATGCCTTCAACACGGCTCATCATTTCCTGCAGGTACTCCGCTTCAGCGGCGGTGGGACGCAGGGGAGCGAGGGTGAATCCACAGTTGCCGGCGATGATCGTGGTCACGCCGTGGTTCGCCGATGGCGACGCGCCTGGATCCCAAAGAAGCTGCGCGTCGTAATGAGTGTGGACATCGACCACGCCAGGCATGACCATGCGCCCGGTTGCATCGGTAACGATCGTTGCGTCGCCGTCGACCTTGCCGATGGTGACGATCTTTCCGTCGCGAATGGCGATATCGGCAAGGCGGCCGGGGGTGCCGGTGCCATCAATGACCGTTCCGCCCTTGATGATCTCGTCGTAGCTTGTGTCGGACACAGTGAGCACCCTCTCGTTGGGCCGCCGATTGGGCGGTGTTTCTGACGAACCGTCAGATTACACGGCGGCCGGTTGTCGTCCACCGCCGTGCGGGAATTGCTCAGTATGACGAACGGCAGTGGCTGTCCTAACGTGCCCAACCATGGCAATCACGAACGAATACCGTCAGCTCATCGGTGGCGAATGGGTCCCCGGCGGCGATGGCACCTACGACATCATCAACCCCGCAACTGAGCAGGTTGTGGCTGCAGCGCCCGAGGCATCTGCCGAAGACGTGGCTCGCGCCGCTGCTGCGGCAAAGGAAGCATTCCCGGCCTGGAGCCGTACTTCCCCGGAAGAACGGTCGGCGCTTCTAGCCGCCGCCGGCAGGGAATTAGCCAAGCGCACCCCCGATCTCATTCCCTTAGTTATTAGCGAAACCGGTGCAACGTCATCGGTGGGTTCGCTGATGCAGATTCCTGTCGCGATTTCACGATTCGATCGTTACGCCAAAGGCGCGCTGCACGACCTGAGTGTTGCCCTTCCACCTCAGGCCATTGGCACGACTCCACTTGCCGCTGGCGCGCTTATGTCTGGTTATGCCCGCAAGGTTCCGCTCGGAGTTGTTGCCTGTATCGCTCCGTACAACTTTCCGACTACGTCGATGGTGGGCAAGATCGCTCCGGCACTTGCGACTGGCAACACCGTTGTGATGAAGCCCGCCCCGCAGGATCCGTTGTGCGTCATCGAACTAGCAAAGATCCTTGAAGATGTTGGTTTTCCGAAGGGTGTCATCAACATCGTTACAGGTAGCGGCCCGTCCGCCGGTGTGAATCTGGTTTCCGATCCCAATGTCGACATGGTGTCGTTCACCGGTTCGTCTGCAGTCGGCGCATCGATTGTTGCCGCCGGCGCTCCCACCATGAAACGTCAGCTTCACGAACTTGGTGGCAAGGGTGCATGCATCGTCCTCGAGAACGCTGACATGGAAAAGGTCGTTGCCGGTATCGCCAGTGTGTGGGCATTCCATTCTGGTCAGATCTGCACCGCACCGACGCGCGTCATTGCGCACCGCAGCCGCTACGACGAACTCGTTACTCGTCTCGAAGGTGCCGCTCGTGCGCTCAAGGTTGGCGATCCTCTCGACGCCGCAACCCAAGTTGGTCCGGTTATTTCTGCAGTGCAGCTTGGCCGGATCCAGGGAATGATCGAAGCCGGTCTTTCCGAAGGTGCCGAAATGGTTGTCGACGGCCGCAATGCCGGACCAGATAAGGGCTATTTCATTGGCCCAACACTTCTTGCAGGCTGCAACAACACCATGACTCCTGTGCGCGAAGAAATCTTCGGACCGGTCGTGGTCATCGTTCCGTTCGAAACTGTCGACGACGCAATCGCCATCGCGAATGACAGCGATTACGGCTTGTTCTCCTACGTGTTTGGTTCCGATACGCCAGCCGCGTTTGAGGTTGCAAAGGAAATTCGGTCGGGTCGTGTTGGAATCAATAGTGTGCAGACACACCACGAAACACCATTCGGCGGTTTCAAGATGTCGGGTATCGGTCGCGATGGCGGCAACTGGGGTCTCGACGCTTACACCGAATGGCAATCAATTATTTGGGGCAGTTGAGTTTCATTTCATTTCTAGTCACCGTCTATTGACGCATCCTTGGGGGAATCCATGAAGGGCATTGTTTTCACTGGCGAAAAAGCTGAAGTACTCGACGGACTCGAAGTCCGCGATCCCGGCGCTGGCGAGGTCATCGTCAAAGTGATGGCTGCCGGCGTTTGTCATAGCGACGTCACTGCTGCGGCGGGTGCGTTCGGATGGCCATCGCCGGCCGTGCTGGGCCACGAAGGCGCCGGCATTATCGAAAAGGTCGGCACGGGCGTCACGCATGTCGTCGAAGGTGATCACGTCATCATTTCGACCCTTGCTGCTTGCGGCGTCTGTAAGGCCTGCGCGCAGGGCAAGCCCACGCGTTGTCGCCAGACACTCGGAAACATGGCTCAGCCATTCACGCTGAATGGTGAAGCGTGCTGGAACTTTGCTGCTGCTTCGGTGTTCACCGAGCGCACAGTGGTTCGTGGTTTCCAAGCTGTGAAAATTCCTAAGGACGTTCCGTTCACATCAGCCTGTCTCGTTGGCTGTGGCGTGATGACGGGTGCTGGTGCGGTGCTGTATCGCTCCGACGTCAAGATTGGCCAGACCGCGGTCGTGTACGGCTGCGGCGGCGTTGGGCTCAACGCCATTCAGGCGCTGCGCGTCAAGCGGGCTTCGCGCATCATCGCCATCGACACCGAACCGGAAAAGGAAACTCTGGCTCGCCAGTTCGGCGCGACCGACTTCCTCAACGGCCGCGACGAGGACATCGTCGAACAGGTTCGTCGCCTCGTTCCTTACAGCGACACCGAGCTTTCCGGTCCGTTCAACGCCGGTGGCGTCGACTGGGTGTACGACGTCGTCGGCCACCCAACAGTGACCTCGAACGCGCTTGAAATGCTTGATTGGGGCGGCACCGTTGTCATCATCGGTACGCCAGGCGGCGACGCAACGTTCACGCTCCCATATCAGCGCTTCACGCAGAACGAACGCTCAGTGATCGGTTGTCGAGCTGGCTCCTACAGCCCGCATAGCGACATGTTGCAGATCATCGATCTCTATCGTCGTGGTGAATTCATGCTCGACGAACTCGTTACTGCCACATATCCGCTCGAGGGATTCCACGACGCGGTGCACGACATGCATTCAGGCGCAGTCGCCCGCGGCGTGCTCAAAATCGGCTGATCTCGTCATCGAGAATATTCGTTGCTTGATTCCGCACGCATTGTCGTGAAGGTTTCTCGCGCAAGAAACACAACAATGAGGAAACAATGGAACAACGGTATGTAGGCAAGGGCGTCATCGTTACTGGTGCCGGTTCAGGAATTGGTCGCGGTGTCGCCGAACGTCTCGGGGCCGAAGGCGGAAAGGTCGCATGCCTCGATGTGAACATCGAGAACGCGCAAGAAACCGCCAACACAATCGGCAACGGTGCCCTCGCAGTAGCGTGTGATGTCAGCAGTTGGGCCAATGTCGAATCCGTGGTCGCCGACGTGACAAAGGCATTCGGACAGGTCGACATGCTGTGCAACGTTGCCGGCATCGGCGGCTTTGACAACAGCCACGATGGCGACCCGGCGAAGTTCGAACGGATGATCGCGGTCAATCTCACCGGCACCTACTTCATGTGCCGTGCTGTGCTTCCGCAGATGGTTGAACGTGGCCACGGGGTCATCGTGAATACCTCCTCAACCGCGGCAGTCATGGGCCAGCCCTGGAGCGCCGCCTATTGCGCCTCAAAGGGTGGGGTTTCGGCGCTGACTCGTGCGCTGGCCACCGAATACGACGTTCCGATTCGTATCTGCGCCGTCGCTCCCGGCGGGGTCGAAACGAACATGTATTCGGCATTCATTCCGCCGAAGGGCGCCGACTGGGGTCGCATGCGCAAGATGTCTCGCGACAACGTTGAGGTCGGAAAGCCCGCTGAACTTGCCAGTTTCTATGCCTATTTGGGCTCGGACGAAGCCCGTTACGTGAGTGGCGCAACCCTGATGATGGACGGCGGCATTTCTTGTTAGTCACGAACTAATCGGAACTTTGGTTACCGATTGGTCACTTTGAGGCGATGAGCTGGCGACGGGGTCGTCGTCAACCCATCGGCAATTTTGTGCCAATCGTCACACAGGAGTTTGTGAATTCGGTTATGGTTCGGAAAGTTGTTCAACAAACCCAGGGGGAATCTAGTGAAGCGAATTAGAAAAGGTGTGCTCATCGCGGCTCTCAGCGTCAGCATCCTTGCTGTCGGTTGTGGCCGTAGTGGGTCAGATAGCGAAAGTGGCTCGGGCGAAAGTTCCACAGCCAAGGCAAATGCCAATTGCACAAAAGAAGCACTGCAAGCAACTGAAATTGGCGTGAGCGCGGACACCATCACTGTTGAGGTCATGGCCGATACCGGTTCAGCTTTGGCACCTGGTTTGTTCCAGGGCAATGTCGATGCGATGAACGCCTACGCCAAGTGGGTGAACGCCAATGGCGGTGTTGGATGTCGTCAACTCAAGGTTGAAGCCTGGGATTCCAAGCTTGATCCGACCGAGAGCAAAAATGGCATTATCAATGCATGCAAGACCGCTGTTGCGATGGTGGGTGGCAATGCATTGTTCAACCCCGACGTGACCGACCTTGGGAATTGTGCTGATAAGGCAGGGCAGCCGATTGGTATTCCCGACTTTGCTGCTCTCGCCAACGATGTGAACGAGCAGTGCGCAGCAAACTCTTGGATCGTTCAAGCGGTGGCCGAGCCCTGCACCGGAGTAAACACCGGAGTTCGTGACCTCAAAGCTTTTGTTGGAGTAACGAGCGTCTACAAGACGATCCAACCGAACCTCAAGGGTGTCTATCTGGTTCCAGGTGATCTGCCCACCACGGTGCAGTCATCTACCTATCAGATCGAAGCTCAGAGGTCGGCGGGCGTGACGTGGATTGACACGATGAAGGTGTCGGGTCGTGCCGAGCAGTCAGCGTTCAACACTTACGTGCAGGCCCTGAAGACTGGCGGCGGCAACTACGCCTACAACGGCTCAAATGACGTCGCTATGACGAAGCTCCGCAAAGAAGCGAAGGCACAGGGGCTCACTGGTGTCGATGTATGGGCATGTTCACTGGCCTGCTACACCGAAAACTTTAAGACTGCTGGTGCTGATGTCGATGGCACCTATGTCTGGATGCAATTCGTTCCGTTCGAGGAAACCTCGAGCAATAAGACAGTGGAAACGTACGTGAATGCAATGGGTGGCAAGCCTGATGCCTTTGGTGCTCAGGCATGGCAGGCCGGCATGGCCTTCACTCAGTCGGTCAACGAGATCGTCGCCGAAAAGGGAGCCAACGCCATCACTCGTGCAAACATCCTCGAGAAGATGAAGACACTTTCATTCGACGCTGGTGGTTGGATTGGCAAGGCTCGCACTTCGCCGAAGGTGTTCTCTGACTGCATGGTTGTCATGCAAATCAATGGTGGCAAGTTTGAACGAGTCTTCCCCAAGGAAGTTGGCACGCTTGACTGCAAGAGTTCAAACATCACGACAGTCAAGATTGATCCCGCGGCAGCTGCTGCAAACATCAAGTAGCACCAACACGTAGTTGTGAGAGGGGTCAGCCCGTCTAAGGGCTGGCCCCTCTGTTTCACATCAAAACATTCCAGTAGGGGGGAACATGCGGCTCAAAGTCAGTCCACGGCTAATTTCCGCGATTGTCGTCGGTCTCGTCATCCTTTTCTTGGTCAACAAGAACTGGGGAGGAGCATCAATTAGCGCGAAGACAATTTCGTCCTTCCTCGTTGTAGGTATTGCCCTCGGCGGCATTTATGCCATTACTGCCGGTGGCCTCGTTGTTACCTACGCCACAACTGGCATTTTCAATTTTGCCCATGCCGCTATTGGGTGTTTTCTGGCCTTTTGTTATTGGCAACTCACCGTGAAGCAAGGATTACCGACGGTGGTTGCACTGATCATCACGTTATTTGTGATCGCTCCAGCGATTGGGTTCCTGCTCGACAAAGTGATTATGCGGCGCCTACGCGATGCCGCACTTGTCGTGCAGCTCATGGTCACTGTTGGTCTGATGCTCACGTTTATGGGCATCACGCTGACCATTTGGTCTCCAAAAACAGGCCGCTCCTTGCCTCAGTTCTTTCAAAACACTCAAGGCGTGCAGTTTGGCGATGTGACCGCGACCTGGCATCGGATTATCACCGTTGTCGTTGCGCTCCTTGTTGCTCTTGGATTGCGATTTCTCCTGTACAAAACTCGCTTAGGCATTTCGATGCGCGCCGTTGTTGACAGTCGCAGTCTGGCTGGCCTCACGGGGGCAAAGCCCTCGATTATTTCTGGTTCCTCGTGGGCTTTGGGTTGCATGACTGCCGGCCTTGCCGGCATTCTGATCGCACCCGAGACCGGTCTTGTGGTCGAGAACCTCGCACTCATCATCGTTGTCGCTTCAGCCGCTGCT
>JASJMB010000031.1:0-17268 GCA_037620085.1 Acidimicrobiales bacterium
GGAGTTGCAGTCACGGAAGACCCAACCAGCGCGAGTGCGAACGACGCTCCCACGAATGCGAGCACCACGAAGACAACACGAAAGAGCCTCGGCGCTAACGGCGACGAAGTTGACGCACTCTCACACTTCGGAGTGACGGGGGTGTTGTGCAACGGTGCCATGAGGAAGATTCGGGGTAGTGCCGAGCCGCCATTCTACGGTCCTCGGCAACATTGCGACCTTCACCCTTAATTCCCAAATGGGAGTAGGGGCGAACACTCCCTGTTCGACGTGAACTAGTCGAGTTCGACCACAGAATGATCGCCGATCATCAACCGCTTTGCGTGCGGTTCGCGTTGCGACTTGCGCACTTCCACTTGCTTGCCCACGAGTGAATCTGCGATAGAACGAATTCCCGCGATTCGTGACTGTTCAAGAATCACGGAGTTCTCGATAGTGCTGTCCGTAATTTCACAGTCAAAATAAATCGATGCGTACGGGCCGATTGTGCTGTCGACGATCTTTGCGCCTTCACCGATAATGACCGGGCCGCGCAGAGTCGAGTTAATGACCTCAGCACCGGCTTCGATGACAACAATTCCCTCGAGAACCGATGCAGCATCGACAGACCCACTGTTCGACGCGGTGAGCATGTCGAGTACGAGACGATTGCCCTCAAGGAGCGGTTCAAGTTTTCCGGTGTCTTTCCACCAGCCTTCAAGAACCTCATGACGAACACGATGTCCGTTATCGATCAGCCACTGGATGGCGTCGGTGATCTCAAGTTCTCCACGAGGCGAAGGTTCAATCGCGGCAACGGCATCGTGAATGTGGCGATCGAAGAGGTAGACACCAACAAGCGCGAGATCAGACTTTGGTTCAAGCGGCTTCTCGACAAGTTGCGTCACTTCGCCGTCGGCACCGATCTCGGCGACACCGAAACGTTGAGGATCAGGAACACGAGCAAGCAGAATCTGCGCAGAGGGAACCTTCGCATCTTCAGCGCGTGATTCAGCATGATCAGCTTCGAAACTTTCGACGAACTCTGCAATGCCCTGGCGGAGCAGATTGTCGCCGAGGTACATGACAAAGTCGTCATCACCGAGGAACTCCTGGGCGATCAGAACGCAATGGGCCAGTCCCAGCGGAGCATCTTGAGGGATATAGGTAACCTTGGCACCCCAGCGCGAGCCATCGCCGACTGCGGATTGAATTTCGGGCCCGGTGTCGCCCGTGACGATGCCAATTTCAGTGATGCCTGCCTCGACCATGTCTTCGATGCCGAAAAACAGAATCGGTTTATTGGCTACCGGCACCAATTGCTTGGCGCTGGTGTGGGTAATCGGCCGTAATCGTGTCCCGGCCCCGCCGGAGAGAATGAGTCCCTTCACGGCAAAGTTTCTAGCAGGGGCTGCCTTCAAGCACCCCTTCGGTTACTCGGCCGGAGAACGCCCCGGTCAGCCGCAGGAAACCTCAGACGGTCCGGCAGCCCAGCAGCACATTGCCGCCAGTTCCAGCGCTCTCGATGCCGTAGATGCATACTGTCCCGGGGCCAGCGGCAATCGGAAACGAGAACGAGTAGCCATGGGCCGCTCCGTAGAAGGGCATGGTGCCCGCGAAGTCGGGACGATTGCCATTGGCATTGACTGCGTAGCCAACCCCATTGACATAGACGTGCACAGGAATCGATGCAGCCGTATCGGGGTCGTAGACCCAACCCGAACCGGTCACGGTGCTGCCAGCGCGCGCAAGCACGTCAACCACGCCAATCGGCGATCCTGTTGGCACCCACGCCGTTCGACAACCAAGCAGCGTGTTCGCACCTACCCCCACGTTGATGCCATAGGCGCAAACAGTGACCACTCCACCGGGAGCGGGAAGATCAACCGAGAATCCGTGCAACGGACCGTAAGCAGGAAGGCCGCCGCCGATATCAGGACGGTTCGCATCAGCAGTCATTGCATAACCAACGCCGTTCACGTACACATGAACTGTGGCTGGCGATGCGATGTCGGGGTCAACAGCCCAACCCACCACACGCACGCCACCAGAACGACCCGACACCACATCGAGTGCTCCAAATGGTGAACCACCAGCGATATCCACAATGCGACAACCGAGCGCGCCTAGAGGCAGTGAACCGGTCGTGAGACAAACAACGTGACGTCCACCTGTAGCGGCGATCGAACCGGAGAACCCCGAATTCAATTCGATACCAGCTATTCCAGCTTGAATATCGGTCCGCGCAACGGCGCGATTCAAACGCGCGGCGATCGCTCCGTCGACGGAAACAATTGCGATACTTGACGGATCACCAGGAATGACTGACCATCCGGATACTTCGATAGAACCCGGACGAGCGACGACCGAATCGAACGTGCCGCGCGGCATCGTGGTCACGACAACATCCCGGCAACCGAGCTGCGGATTACCCAGAGCCCCACCAACGTCGATGGCGTACGCGCACACTCGCTGATTTCCAACTGCCGAAGGCAGCGTCACGTCAAATCCAGTGTTTCCCGGCGCACCGGCATAGACGGCAGCAACATCAGATCGGGCACCACCCGTTGTTGTCGCATTTCCGACTGCTCCAACATAAATGTTGATTGGAACTGGTCCCGTGGTGTCGCGATCCCATGCCCAACCGGTGACACGCACAGATCCAGCCCCTGACGAACTGGCCGTCACGGAATCAAGAACGCCGACGGGTGGCGCTCCCCCACACTCGCCGCGATACTGCGTTTTGTCACAAAGGTTTGCCTGACGCTCCCACACCATTGAGGTGCGCGCGTTGGTGGTGACCGGATGCGACGCGGTGATTCCGATGTCATAACCAGTATCGACTTTCAACCAGATGCGGTACTCGCGACCGTTCGCGCGCACCACGTAGAACGGTTTCGGCAAAGGAGTAACCAGGTCAGGTCGCGCCGGGTACAACTCGGCTTGCGTCCGCGTCCATCCTCGAGAACCTTGCGCATTCGCAGGATTGACATACCAACACGGAAGATTTAAACCCAGACCCCCGACATCGCAGGTTCGAGAGGACATTCCGCCACTCGTGTCGACTCCCAAATCCTGAGCGACATTGATTGCGCCTTCAAGGATGAGTTGCTGGTATCGATCTTCACATGGGGCCGTATTGGCCGATTGCCGGCACCCAAACCACGCCCCCCATGCAAAAGCACGACGGCGCTGCGGATTCGCATTCCAATATGAGTCTCTCGATGCCTCGCACCACTTCGAAGCGATATGTGCAGCCGCTGCATTCGACGCAGTCACAACATCGATTGCATCAGCAGCGGTGAGGTTCCATTCCCCAGCGGAATCGAACTGCCACAACCCGATGCCCGGGCTGAAGAACGCGTTGACGTAGGGCCCGGTTGTTTGACCAAACGCGAAGAGATTCGCGTTCGATGCCCTGACGTTGACACTGTCCCAACGCGAAAGCGTCATCGGCGACGGAACAGCGCCACCTGCTTCGAAGTAGGTCGCCGCCATCATCATTACGGCCAACTCGAGAGACGCAAGCCCGCACTGCGAGCTCGGCCCGGAAGTAGTGGTGCGGCTCGCTGCATCGCGGATTGCGTCAAGGGGACCTTTGCCGTACGTCAAGCCAGACGTGGGCGACGCAACGACACCAGGCAGACAGCTGGTCGCCACAAACACGACCGCCAAGAAAAACCCAATGACAATGCCTCGGCGCGACATGATGCGCCGGGCCATAAATCGCTTGGGGAATTTCAAGACGGACATACACACCTCAACTGGACGCACGCGAAAGCGTGCTCCTCCGCCCCGCAAAAGAGTACTCCCCGATCAGTCTTTTGCAACGCCACCCGGAATCGCCCCGATTGCCTGCGATTCGTTGTACCGAAAGACGCCACCGGCGAAGCGGGGAAAGGGAAAAGATCGGGTTTTGATGTCGACTCCGCCCAACTCCTCGATCTGTGATCGCAAGGCGTCAGTGTCAAGGAGTCGCACATGCGTGGGATCAGACTTCTGCCCCGCCAACTGCGGGGTAATCAGCAGGATCCGCCCCCCTGGCTTCAGATATCGCACATATGACGTGAGCAGTTCCCGACCTTCGCCAATGTTGGTGTGTTCCAAGACATGCGAAAGCAAGATCGAGTCGAAGAGCCCCACATCGATACCGAAGAACTCGTCGGGCGTATACGCCTCGAGCCCTCGAGAGCGGCAGACCTCAACTGACTTCTCGTTGTGATCTACCCCAATGCCATTGCCGTTGATGAATGCGAGACATCGGCCGATCCCGCAACCGACGTCAAGCGTGCGCCCCAACTTCAGTCGGCGCAGGTTCCATCGATACGGGTCTGGAACAAACCGCTTCCAGCCTCGACCATTTATGCGTTGAAGGCGATCGGTGTACCACTCACCAGAGGTATCGGCGTCCATCAGATTTCAATCGGCTCGTGTTCGATTGCTTCAACAAGGGCAACTACGCCAAGGTCGTCCATACGTGAACGGCGCCGAAGTAACGCAGGGAACATCACCGACGTCGCGAGCAGACCGCCAAGAAGAAACCCGAGGTCGACGCGCAGTTCAAGACCGTGGATCAGGCACATGCAAAGAATCGCAACGATGAGGCCAAGGCCCCACGCAATAGCCGTCGTCCTGTGACCACCCAGTGCCATCAGTGCTTGCGCAAGGGTCAACGCAATGATGAACACGCCACTACCGGCGGCGAGGAGAGCAAGTCCGCTTGCACTCATCGTGAAATCGTTAAAGAGGATTTTGCCAACGGTGGGCCCCAGGACGAACGCTCCGACCGTTCCGATAATCGCGATGCCAACGACGAGAACCAGCAATTTTTCTAGTCCGCTCTTGAACTCATCTTTCTGCCCGCTCCCCGCCAACCCAGCGAGTTTCGGCAGGAGAACACCTTGGATCGCTCCGAACGCCAAAATCGGAATTCGAGCGATGAAAAATGCGGAGGCGAATCCGGCGACAATCACTTCGTCTTCCGGACCACCCAGCAGATTCACCCCGAGCAAGGGCGAGTAGGCCAGGGCCTGCATAAACACAGAGCCGGCAAGAAGCCAGCCCAAGTTCTTCGAAAGTTCGCCGAATGGAGCGTCGGTGCCTGGCTGCAGGACCTGCCGTTGCCCGCGAAGTGCAAATGGCAAAGCAACGAGAGGTGCCAAACCGATGCACAACGCAAAGATCCCTGCTGAGGTCACACCAGCAGCGACGAGGCCGACCGCCATCACAAGCCGGATCACACTATCGATCGCAATGATCTCGGCGTACGGACGGAAACGCCCTTCACCCGCGAGCACACCGCGGGCCATGTGCATCAGGAAGAAGGACACCAAACTGATGACCAACGCAACCGTGAAGAACTGGTCGCCGTCATAGATTTCTTTCGCGAGAAGCGGCGAAAGCGCTATCGCAGCAATGATCAAAATCGCGGTGAGACCTGCGCCCAACTTGAATGCTTTGGCGACAAGCGGCCGACTGCCGTCATTCTGCACGCGGCGATAGGCAACCGCCCGCCCCACTTCCTGCTCCATTGGCAAGAAGAAACCTGGACCAACCACAAAGATGACGGCCCAGAACGCCGAGAAAGCTGCTTTCGCTCCACCATCAAGTGAGTTCAGCGTGATGACCACAAAGACATATGCAGCGATTGATGCGACCGCGATGCCAAGACCAACTGATGCAGCGCCATCGGGCACCGCACCTTTGACCTTTGCCGCTCCGACTGCGATCTTCGCTCTCATGGAGACCATATTCGCATGATGCCGACCGCAGAAACGCGACCTCTCGCCAAAAAGCACTTCCGATCGGCTGACTATCAGTGAAACGACAGTCAGCCAACGGGAGGAATTAGTGGTCGAAATGAGGTGCGTGCGGGGTGCAGTACTGGTCGTACTCGGCAATCACGATTTCTTCTGGCTCGATTGAGCACGCCGGGCACTTCGGATCACGGCGGATCTTGTAGGTCATGAACGACTGCTCAAGACTGTCGTAGGCCATGAGCCGACCCGACAAGGAATCGCCAAGGCCAAGAAGCAACTTGATCGCTTCGATGGCCTGAATTGAGCCAACGATTCCTGGAAGCACTCCAAGCACACCAGCCTCGGCGCAAGACGGCGCAAGTTCCGGTGGCGGAGGCTCGGGCAAGAAGCAGCGGTAGCAGGGGCCATCGTGAGGAAGAAACACTGTCATCTGACCTTCAAAGCGGAAGATCGAACCGTGTACGACTGGAGTACCCGTCTTGAGCGACGCGTCATTCAGCAGATAACGACTCGGGAAGTTGTCCGCACCGTCGACGACGAGGTCGTACTGCGACAGCAGTTCAACGACATTCGACGCGTCGAGGCGCATGTCATGAGTAATGACGTTGACTTCAGGATTCAGCAGTTTCAAGGTCTTCGCTGCCGAATCGACTTTTCGCATGCCAACGCGTTCGATGTTGTGAATGATCTGGCGTTGAAGGTTGGATTCATCAACAACATCCATGTCAATGATGCCAATTATGCCGACGCCAGCAGCAGCGAGATACAGCGCTGACGGCGAACCAAGCCCGCCAGCGCCAAGCAAAAGCACCTTCGAATCGAGAAGCTTCAGCTGACCTTCTTCGCCGACCTCAGGAAGCAGAAGATGACGCTGATAACGATTGCGTTGTTCGGCAGTGAGCGTGCGAGGAGCCGACCACTTGCGCCCCTGGTCTTTCCACGCATTGAACCCACCGTTCATCGAGAGAACATCGGAATAACCAAGTTCGCCAAGCGTCTTTGCTGCGAAGGCCGAGCGCACACCTCCGGCGCAGAACACCACAATCTTTGAATCACGATCAGGAATACGGCTTTCCACCTGAGCTTCGAGATGTCCACGGGGAATGAAAACGGCGTCGGGAATCGCTCCCTGTTCGAACTCATCGGGCTCACGCACGTCAAGAAACACCGTGCCAGGCGAGGCGCGAAGCACTTCAGCTTCGCTGGGTTCGATCTCGGTGATCTGGCTTTTTGTCTGCGACAGAAGGTCTCTGAAGGTCGCCATGGTGTGCCTCAAGTGCTCGGGGGATCGAACGATTCACTCGCTCGGAATCAAAACCCTACCTAGTAGGTCGGCTTTCTGCCACCCCCGGGGTTCACGGGGTGAAAAGGACAGGCAGAACAACGGACGCCGAGCCGTGAATGACTGCTGTGGCGTGTTGATCGAACGGGGTCGGCTCGGCATTGACGATGACGACGGCCCGCCCAGCCTCGAGGGCCAGCGGCACCATGGCAGCAATCGGATAGACGCTCAAACTTGTGCCAACGGCCAACAACACTTCGGCTTCCGTTGCTGCCAGTTCCGCCCGGATCAAATCAGCAGCCACCAGCGATTGCCCGAACATGATCGTCGCCGATTTCACGATTCCGCCGCATTGCAGACAATGAGGGTCTTCCTCCCCCGCTCGGACTCGATCGAGTGCCTCATCCATCGGCCCACGAGCGCCACAGTCGACACATTCCCATCGATGCACGGTGCCATGTATTTCAACGATCTTGTCTGGCGAATTTCCGGCGATCACATGAAGTCCGTCGATATTCTGTGTCACCAATGTGTGCAGCCTCTCCGATCGCTCGAGTTCGACAAGGGCCTTATGTCCATCATTTGGTGATGCGCTGAACATGTCTGACTGAAGTCGAATCTGCCAGGCGTCTCGTCGAACCTGTGGGTCCTCGACGTAGTGCTGGATCGTCGACCGCTTCTCCGCTCCTGGATTTCGAGTCCACACTCCGTTGGGGCCTCGAAAATCTGGAATACCGGAATCGGTACTGATTCCTGCTCCGGAGAGCACTGCTACCGAGGTCGCCGACTCGACCACGCCCCGAGCGAACGCGACAGCACCCTCGTCAATCACCTCATCACCTGGAAACGCCATTTACTCATTCTGGCCGCAAACAACCGTTTATGAGGGAGCCAAGGCCGGAAAACCGTGTGGAGTAACCTGCGGAACAATGGACAGAAGCACCTCCAATAGCAGCAAAGTGCTCGTGATCATTCCCGCGTTCAACGAACACGAGACACTCCCATCGACCCTTGCTGAGCTGAAACGCACCGTCCCCGACTTCGATGTTGTCGTTGTTGACGACGGATCAAAAGACAACACCGCCGACCTCGCCGAAGCGAACGGAGCTATTTGCTTGCGACTTCCGTTCAATCTCGGAATTGGTGGCGCGCTTCGCACCGGATTCCGATTCGCCGTTGAACGCGGCTACGGACGCGCAATTCAGTTCGACGCTGACGGACAACACGATGCTTCGCAGATTGCAGCCATCTTGGAGCCCCTCAACGAAGGCGCCGATCTCGTCATCGGCTCTCGTTTCGCCGGAATGGGTGACTACCACGTTGGTCGCAGCCGTGGCCTCGCCATGGGCATTCTGCGGTGGTCGATTCAGCGCCTCGCTGGACAGAAGTTTACCGATACGTCCTCGGGCTTCCGTGCTTTCAACGCCGACATGCTCGCAATGTTCGCCACCGATTATCCGATCGAATACATGGACTCGGCCGAAGCACTTGTGCTTGCGTGCCGCGCCGATTTCGATGTTCGCGAAGTTCCCGTCACAATGCGCGAACGCTCTGGCGGTCAAGCATCGAACCGCAGTTTCCGACTCGTGTACCACTACTTGCGAGTCTTGGTCTCTCTCGCGAATACACCACGGCGCAGCCGAACTCCGAAAGCATCCGCGTCATGAGTCTTCGTGCCCACATCACACTGGCACTTCTCGTCGCACTCGCCATTGTCGGCATTGTGATCTTGGTTCGTCGTCGATACCTGAAAGCCAAGTACTCACTTCTATGGCTCAGTCTTGGCGCAGTCATGGTCGTCATCGCTGCCGTTCCAGGCCTTCTCGACTGGACGGCAGAGCGGCTTGGCATTTGGTATCAGCCCACACTTCTCATTCTTATGGGGCTCGCATTACTCCTTTTGATTGTCGTGCACTTTTCTTATGAACTCACCCGTTCAGAAAACCGCACACGAGAACTCGCCGAACAACTTGCACTACTCCGTTTGAGAGTCACCGAGTTGCAGAATTCCATCGACGATCCCGCGGACCCAGCGGAAACCGACGAGCAAAACTCACCTTCCTGACACCTAAGGAAACGGTCCATCTGGCCCGTTGACCAAAAGCGTGCGCGGGACGAGAGTCACTGAAACATCACGAAAGGTCGTGATGGACGCTCACGTCTTCAGGAGGACGAGTGACCCTCATCGCCGATCCCATTGAGCCAACCACCACCTTTGCCGTCGAGTTGTGGTGTGACCCGGTCATCGACCAGCTCGGCCACGACCCGCGCTCTGCCTATGTTGAAACGTTCTGGTTGCCGATCCTTGGCCCATCTTCGGTGTGGCTTCTGCGCCGTCTCGCCGACGGACTCGACCGAAACCCCGAAGGCTTCCAACTCGACCTCATCGATACCGCCCAATCGTTGGGCGTCGGCATGCGCGGTGGTCGTAATGCTCCGCTCTTGCGCACCTTTGAACGGTGCTGTCGCTTTGGCGCTGCTCGCATGCATGGGCCGACCTCACTCATGGTTCGTCGTCGCCTTGCCCCGCTCACTCGCGCACAAACCGAACGACTCCCCCAGTCGCTTCAAGCTCGCCACGACGCATGGCTACGTCAGCCCCGCACATCGCCATCGTTCGAACAGATGCAGACACGTGCTCGTTCACTCGCGCTTTCAATGATCCAACTCGGCGAAGACAACATCGCCATCGAGCGTCAGCTGCATCGTTGGCGCTTCCATCCAGCTGTCGCTCACGATGCAGTTCGATGGGCACTTGCTCGAGCTCCGCAGGCCGAGGCGCCCACCGCGACGCTAAAACGGCAGGGAATCAGCGACGGCGTGGCGTGAAGGTGCGAGCGAGTTCAAGGAGCGTCCGCACGCCATAACCGGTGCCGCCCTTTGTGGTTTCGGCGTCGTCAGCTTCAGACCACGCCGTCCCGGCAATATCGATATGCGCCCAGGGGATGCCCTCGCCAACGAACTCTTGGAGGAAGAGCCCCGCGGTGATTGTGCCGCCGCCCCGTGACCGAGAGATGTTGCGCAAATCAGCGACATCGGAATCGAGAAACGCTCGATAGTCACTTGGCAATGGGAGCGGCCACATACGTTCGCCTGCCGATTCGGCAGCAACCTCGACGTCTTCAAGCCATGCATCGCTATTTGACATCACCGCCGCGATTCGACCGCCAAGAGCAATTTCAACTGCGCCAGTCAACGTTGCCAGATCGACAATTGCATCGGGCGCGTCTTCGGTCGCCAACGAAAGAGCGTCAGCAAGAACCAATCGCCCTTCGGCATCGGTATTGAGAACTTCAACAGTGGTCCCGTTGCGAATGGTGAGCACATCGCCGGGACGAGTTGCATCGCCATCGCTCATGTTGTCGGTCATGGGTAGATAGCCAACAACCTTGCACTTCGGGGCAACCGCCCTGAGAGCGGCGAAGCAACCCAGCACTGCTGCTGCACCACCCATGTCCATCTTCATGGTCATCATGCCTTCGCCGGTCTTGATGGACAGACCGCCGGAATCGAAGGTGATTCCTTTTCCAACCAGCGCAAGCGTGCCTTTCGGCGAACGGGGCGCGTAGGTGATTTTCACGAACCGCGGTTCAAGCGTGGAACCGCGATTCACTCCGAGAAGACCACCGAGTTTCTGCCGACGGATTTGAGCAGGATTCAGCACTTCGATGGTGAATCGTTCGCGACGAGCGAGTTTGACTGCTTCCTCTGCGAGCGCAGCAGGAGTGAGATCGCCGCCTGGTCGATTCACCAGATCACGGGCGAAGTTCTGCGCTTCACCAATTTTCAAACCTTCAGAGAATGCGTCGATTGATACCTTGCCACTTACGCCGGCAACGGTGACCATGGTGAGCACAACAGGTTTGGGATCAGATCGATATTCAGTAAATCGATAGGAGCCAAGCACGAGGCCCTCGGCCAATGCCCGCAACGCCGTTGCGCGCTCTGCTGCCGGGCCTTCACCGAGCAGGTGGCTTGCGTCGACAGCAAGTCGCTTGGAACGAGACCCAGAGCGCACAGCTTGTGCACCAAACCGACGGAGACGATTGTCATCGACCGACTTCGATGGCCCAACGCCGATAACGATGAGTGAACGACCGCTGGCGTCAACGACGAATGCCGTCTGATCAGCTGCTCCTGTGAACCCCTGCGTCTGCAATGCCGCGACTGGTAGTCCGCGAGCTTTCAGAGCCCGATCTGAACTCTTCTCCGACGCAACAGCGACGACGACCGCATCGACACTCGCAGGAACGGAACGTGCTGGAGAAATCTTCAGAGCCACGAGGACCTCTTTGTTGGGTTCAGGAGAACGGAACGATTGTTAGGGCTTCACGGACCGCGTTGGCAACGACGTTCCTTCTTGCCAGCGGGCAAGAGTCCAGAGCAGATCTGATAAGCGGTTGAGGTAGGGAACGACTGCGCTTCCGGGACCAGCCGCAGTAAGACTGTCGCGCTCGGCACGACGAGCAACCGTTCGAGCGACGTCGAGAAGTGCACCGATTCGATTTTGACCCGGCACGACAAACTCGGTCGGCGGTTCGAACTTCGCGCTTGTGCTGTCGATCAACTCTTCAAGATGGGTGACCATGTTGTCGGTCACGAGCGTGGCGCCTGCGGTCAACTTGTCACGACTCCCGGGATCGGCGGCCAGCTCGCCCATCAGTACCCAGAGGTCACGTTCAAGATGCACCAAAAGGTCGCCCAATTCGGCGTCGGCTTCCGCTCGAGCAAGTCCGAGAAACGATTGCAACTCGTCGACCGTCCCGTAGGCAGTCGGCGCCGCTGAATCTTTTGCGACACGTCCGCCATAGAGCAGCCCGGTTGTGCCGTCATCACCTTTACGCGTATAGATCTTCACGGACGCGAGCCTAGAGGCAGCGAGGCGCGGAACCCGCCTCCAGCATCTGATCGCGACCGTGCTCTGCTACCGTATGAAAGCCGAAGCTGACCTGATGGGTAGGGCGTGATGCCCCGGCTTGCGGCGAGATCACATCCGATCCTCGTTCCGCGCCACGCCATCTTCAGGAGATCCACAGTGAGCACATTCCTTGAGGCAATCCATGACCGAGTCGTCATCTTCGACGGCGGCATGGGCACCTGCATTCAGACCAGTGGCGTCACCGAAGAGGATTTTGGCGGACCTGATCTCGAGGGTTGCAACGAACTCCTTGTGGTTACCCGACCCGACATAATCGCTGATGTACACGCTCGCTATCTCGAAGTCGGTTGCGATGTCATCGAGACAGATACGTTCGGTGCTTTCGCTATCCCGTTAGGCGAATACGACCTTGCCGATCGTGTTCACGAGTTGAACGTTGTGGCTGCCCGCCTTGCCCGAGGCGTCGCGAATGACTTTTCGACCCCCGACCAGCCTCGTTGGGTTGCCGGCTCAATCGGGCCCGGCACTCGCTTCCCTTCACTCGGTCAAATTCGCTATGCCGAACTTCGAGACCACTACGAAGCGCAAGCACGGGCACTGATCGAAGGCGGTGTCGACCTCCTCATCATCGAAACCATGTTCGACCTTCTTACTGTGAAGGCCGCCATGAACGGCTCTCGCCGAGCGATGCGAGCAGAGGGTCGTGAAGTCCCGCTTCAGGTGCAGGTCACGATGGAACTCACCGGCCGCATGCTGCCAGGCACCGAAATTGCCGCGGCTCTTGCAGCGATTGACCCTCTCCACCCCGATGTCATTGGTATCAACTGTGCCACCGGTCCAGTCGAAATGGGCGAACACCTTCGCCATCTCGCCGCCCACGCACGCATGCCGATCTCATGCATTCCGAATGCTGGCCTGCCAAGTGTTGTCGACGGACATATGCATTACGACCTCTCGCCAGAAGGTCTGGCCGACCACCATGAACGATTCATCACCGAACTTGGGGTGAACATCGTTGGCGGTTGCTGCGGAACAACGCCCGAGCATCTCGCCGCTGTTGTTGAACGCTGCCGGGATCTCACTCCTGCCCCACGTAAGCCCATGCACGAGGCCGGAGCGACTTCGATCTATTCGCTCGTTCCGTTTGAACAAGACACCTCGTTCATGATCATCGGTGAGCGCACGAACGCCAACGGTTCGAAGAAGTTCCGCGATGCACTCCTCGATTCTGATCTCGATACTTGCGTTCAGATGGCCAAGGATCAGGTTCGCGAGGGTGCACACGTTCTCGACGTCTGTGTCGATTACGTCGGGCGCGATGGAGCCAACGACATGGATGAGCTGGCGAAATTGCTCGCAACCCAGTCCAGTGTTCCGCTCGTGCTTGATTCGACCGAACCTGAGGTTCTGGAGGCAGGGCTTTCTTGGCTCGGGGGTCGCGCGATCCTCAACTCCGCCAATCTCGAAGACAGCGACACTGAAGGCAGTCGCCTTGATCGGGTAATGAAACTCGCGGCCGAATACGGCGCTGCAGTTATCTGTCTTCTCATCGATGAAGAAGGTCAGGCACGCGATATTGAATGGAAGTTGCGGATTGCTCACCGCATTCATGATCTCGCCGTGAACCGCTATGGCCTGGAACCCAGTGATCTTATTTTTGATGCGCTTACCTTCCCGCTTTCTACGGGCGACGACGACCTGCGCGGCGATGCAGTTGCCACGATTGAAGCGATCCGCCGTATCAAAGCCGAGTTGCCTGGCGTCTTCACCACACTGGGCGTTTCCAATGTTTCCTTTGGTCTTAAACCTGCCGCTCGACATGTACTCAATTCAGTGTTTCTTGCCGAATGCGTGAAAGCCGGGCTCGACTCCGCGATCGTTCACGCAGCGCGCATTATGCCGCTCAACAAAATTCCCGCTGAGCAGCGAGAGGTAGCGCTCGATCTCATTTATGACCGTCGAAGCGAAGGCTACGACCCTCTCACGAAACTTCTCGACATCTTCGCCGACGTAAAAGCCGCTGACGTTGTCCGAGAAGACCGCACTGATTGGACGATCGAAAAGATTCTCAGCCAGCGGATCATCGACGGAGAGCGCGAAAACCTCGAGGCTGATCTCGACCGAGCTATGAGCGAAGGTCTCGAACCACTCTTCATCATTAACGATGTGCTTCTCGCTGGGATGAAAGTTGTGGGTGAACTTTTCGCCACCGGTGAGATGCAACTTCCCTTCGTTCTCCAATCAGCCGAGACGATGAAGACCTCGGTTGCCCATCTTGAACAGTTCATGGAAAAAGTCGACGACGGCGGCAAAGGCCGCATCGTCCTCGCCACCGTGAAGGGCGATGTACATGACATCGGCAAAAACCTTGTCGACATCATCCTCACCAACAACGGCTATGAAGTCGTCAACCTCGGCATCAAGATTTCAATTGCCGAAATGATCGAAAAAGCTGTTGAGATAAACGCCGACGCGATTGGCATGAGCGGACTTCTCGTGAAGTCCACACTCATCATGAGAGACAACCTCGAAGAATTGAACGCTCGAAACCTCTCGAACATCCCTGTCCTCCTTGGCGGCGCCGCCCTCACTCGCAGTTACGTAGAACGCGATCTGCGCGAGGTTTACGAAGGTCGTTTGTTTTATGGCAAGGACGCTTTTGAGGGTCTCCGTGTCATGGATCGAATTGGTGACATCAAGCGCGGCAATGAACCCGACGATTTCGGTTGGGGTCGGGTCCCCAGCGAAAGCAAGGTCCCAGCACGCTCTGGCACAAAAGCGGTGACGGCCGCCGAGGACCTTCCCTTGCGATCACCCGACGTTGCTACCGAAAACGAGATCTTTACTCCCCCATTCCTCGGGACCAAAGTCATCAAGGGAATTTCGCTCGACGACATTGCCGCCTACATCAATGAGACCGCCCTCTTTCGAAACCAGTGGCAGTTCCGGCCCGAAACCACCAACGGCGTCACGGAAACCGATGAAGAGTTCAAAAATCGCATTCGCTCAACACTGCGATCACAACTTGCAGAGGCAAAAGCGGCCGACATGCTTATTCCGCAGGTCGTCTATGGCTACTTCGCAGTGAACAGCGATGGCGATGACCTCGTGGTCTGGACTGACGCGACTCGCTCGGAAGAACTCACTCGCTTCCACTACCCGCGTCAACAATCGACACCTTTCATGTGCATCGCGGACTTCTTCCGACCAACCGATGCCGATGTCGACTACGCCGCATTCCACATTGTCACTATGGGCCAACGAGTAAGCGACGTTGCCGCCAAACTTTTCGAGGAGAACCGGTACCAGGAGTACCTGTTGGTTCATGGCCTCGGTGTCGAGATGGCTGAAGCGCTTGCTGAGTATTGGCACCGCCGCATGCGCGAGGAATGGGGCTTCGCGCAAGACGATGGTCCGTCTCTTGCTGGACTCTTCCGCCAGAAATATCGCGGTGGTCGCTATTCATGGGGTTACCCCGCATGCCCTGATCTCGAGGACAACGAACGAGTTGCTCAGATTCTTGACGCAGGACGCATCGGCATCGAGGTCAACGAGGACACCGGCTTCCAGTATCAGCCTGAACAAACCACGTCAGCTCTGATTTGCCACCACCCGCAGGCGAAGTACTTCGTCGCCCGTTGAAACTTATTGGGCCGAGGACAGCAGCGCCCTTGCGACCAAGTCAGCCCCAAATGCTGTGAGTATCGCCAAGTAAAGCAACCCAGTTGCCGCCATCACCGCCGAATACGAACGCTCTTTCAGCGCTAGGCGTGTCGTGATGATCAAACCAATGGTGGTGATCGCGCACATCACCCAGAACCAGGTGAGCAGACCGTTGTAACCGTCGTCGATAGTTCCGTTGATCGCCGAGATCATTCCGGTTGGGACGAGCAGCAAGGCCACTTCAGGAACCCAGAGCCAACCTGTCCAATAGACGAGTTCGAGCAACGCTCCTCGGGCAAGACCCGGCTGCACGAGGTACCAGTGTCCAAGCAACATGGCGTCGGTTACTGCTCCGAGGACGAGTGCGCCGACTACGAATCGTGAGACCGCAAGCCAAGCAGGGCCGCCGGCTTCGAGTCCTGCGGCGACGACTCCTACGAACCCGAGGATCGGAGCGATTAGATCGAGGCGAGGGTCGAATTCACGAACGGTCGCATCTTTCTCGGCGGCTTCTCGTTCGATGCCCGTCATGGCTGCGACGCGCTCGGTACGCGCTTCGGTCAATGCGACTTGCCCCGATACTCCCGCTTTACGGCGAATGATCGACGAGGCCAGCGCGTATCCCGATGCGAGAACCACGCCCACTGAAGCGACATCTCGCACGACCAACGGCTCGATCACGAAGATCCCGATGTACGCGGCGCCACCAGCCATGAGCAGGTACGTCCCGCGCATGAGCCATCCGTAGCCGAGAGACACTTCTCGACGCCGTGTAGTGACCCAGAGGAACAGGAGCCCACCGACTGCCCACTGAAGCAGGAGTGAGGCGGCGTCGAAATCAATCATCAGATTTCACTTTGTCATGCTTCGACAGACACCAATGACCGCTCGGCGTTGGTAATTGATTCCGCACCTGATTCGGTCACCACCATGATGTCTTCAAGACGGAACCCAAATTCGTTGGGTAGGTAGATCCCTGGCTCGACCGAATACGCATTCCCAACGACAAGCGGGGCAGCATTTCCGAGAACGATGTAGGGATCTTCGTGTTCTTCAACACCGATGCCATGACCTGTGCGGTGCATGAACCACTCGCCATAGCCGGCGTCATTGATGAGCGAACGCGTCGCCGCGTCGACGGCTTCGGCGGGGATGCCCGGACCACCGGCAGCACGTCCAGCAGACTCGGCGCGTTTAAGAATCTCGTAGACCTCGGTCATTCGAGCGGTCGGAGTACCCGTCACAACACAGCGAGTGATATCGGAGCAATATCCAACACCGTCTGCGTCGGCCATGGTTCCGCCGAAGTCGCAAAGAACGACTTCGTTAGGACCAATCACTCGGGAACCTCGCTCGTGATGAGGGCTTGCGGCGTTCTCGCCCGCTGCGACAATTGCGAAGTTCACACGGTGATGGCCTTCAGCAAGAATTCGTCGACCGAGATCGGCAGACACCTCTGCCTCGGTGCGGCCGATAAGGGCAATCTCGCCAGCCTGAAGTTGTGCGGCGATACGGTCGACTGCTGCGGCAGCGGTGCGCAGTGCGACTACCTCTGCGGCGTCTTTCACTGCACGGAGCGGACCAATGACCGATGCTGTTGTCGTGAAGTTCAGATCGGGACGTGCATGCTGAAGCTCAACAAGGAATCGAGCCCATGTGCGTTCGCCAATCGCCGCGTTTACCGAGGAACCAACGAGATCAGAAAC
>JASJMB010000032.1:0-56651 GCA_037620085.1 Acidimicrobiales bacterium
CCGTCGTTCTGGTCTGCGCTTGCTGAACTCGGATGGCTCGGTCTTCACATTCCCGAAGAAAACGGCGGTTCCGGATTCGGGATGCCAGAACTCGTTGTTGTCGTCGAACAGATGGGCGCAGGAATCGCTCCAGGCCCCTTCGTCGCAACAGTGATCGCGAGCGCGGCGATTTCTGCGGTGGCTCCCTCTGAGATCGCATCCGAACTGCTTCCGGGACTTGCTGATGGTTCAGTTGTTGCCGGTATCGGTTTCGGAGACGCACTCTCATCAAAGGCCAATCGCGTTACTGGCACAGTAAAAACGGTCTTGAGCGGTGCTCTTGCCAATCTGCTCGTTGTCACCGTGGGCAGCGATCTTGCGATCGTCGACTCAGCAACAAAGGGCGTCGACATTCGCCTCCTCGCGAATCTCGATCTCACGCGCCGAAGCGCTCAAGTCACCTTCGACGATGCAGAAGCGATCATCGTTCCCGGCGGCGCACAATCACTTATCGACTTTGCACGACTCCTTCTTGCTGCTGAGGCAACCGGTGTCGCACGCGCCACAACCGACATGGCCGCAGACTATGCACGGGAACGCCAGCAATTTGGTCGCGCAATCGCCATGTTTCAAGCGGTGAAACATCACTGCGCCAATATGTTGGTTGAAACAGAAATCGCTACTGCTGAAGTTTGGGATGCTGCACGTGCTGCAGCCGCAGGTGGCGAACAGTTCTCGTACGCCGCGGCAATGGCCGCGGCCACTGCCGCCCATGCCGGCGACCGGAACGCACAGATGAACATTCAGGTGCACGGCGGCATCGGATTCACATGGGAACACGACGCTCACCTTTACTTGCGACGTGCACTTGCGATCGAAGCGCTCATTGATGCCGAACAAGCCGCTATCGACATCGCGAACCTCCTTCGTAAGGGCGTGAAGTTGGTGCGCTCTGTGGAACTTCCCCCTGAAGCTGAAGCATTCCGATCTGAAGCCCGCTCAGCAATTGAGGCGGTCAAGGACCTTGAGGGCACCAAGCAGGTCCAGGCGCTCGTCGCTTCTGGCTACGCCGTCCCACATTGGCCCAAGCCATGGGGTCGTGCAGCAAGTGCAATCGAACAACTCGTGATTGAAGAGGAGTTCAATCGTGCGGGATTCAAGCGACCGAGTTACCAAATCACAGGTTGGGTCATCCTCACCCTTACGCAGCACTCTACCGACGATCAGTTGGAACGTTGGATCATGCCCGCGCTTAATCAGGAACTGATCTGGTGTCAGCTGTTTAGTGAACCTGATGCCGGTTCCGATGCTGCGGGTGTCAAGACAAAGGCAACTCGCGTCGATGGCGGATGGTTGGTAACCGGCCAGAAGGTTTGGACAACTGGCGCACATCTCGCCGCATTTGGCCTCATTACTGTGCGCACAAATCCCGATCTCCCGAAGCATCAGGGCATCACGTGCATGGTTGTCGACATGCACGCTGAAGGCGTCGAGATTCGCCCACTGCGAATGGTGAACGGTGGCGCCGAATTCAACGAGGTGTTCTTTAACGACGTGTTCGTACCTGATGACGATGTCGTCGGCCCGGTCGATGGCGGATGGACAGTTGCCCGTGGAACCCTCGGCAACGAAAGCGTAAGCATCGGCAGTGGCGACGGAGCGATGGTTATCCCTCCGGCATCGTTCCTTGCGCCATTCGACGCAAACCCCGAACGACTTTCGGGTGGCGCAGGTCGAATCGGCCGAGCAACTGCACGGTCACAAGCAGCCGAAACCCTCAACGTGCGCAGCGCGCAACGAGCGGTCGCCGGCGGCGAACCGGGGCCCGAGGGGGCGGTCACCAAGCTCCTGCTGTCGGAAAATGCAGAAGAAGCAGCGGCAATTCTTTTCGAACTCGCCGGAGCAACTGGCGTTTACCTCGAAGACGAAGGATTCATGGGCGGCACATTGCAACTCATGCACCGTGCCCTCGCTATTGCTGGTGGAACCTCAGAGATCAAGCGCAACCAGATTGGCGAGCGCATCCTGGGGCTCCCCCGCGATCCGCTGATCAACTAGGCATCTGCGCCACTAAGCCAAACACGTTTGTTCAGTCCCAGGGCGCCCAGGTGCTTTGGGGATGAACAAACGCAACATCGTGAACATATCCGTTTTCGTTCACGACCGTTTGCAGATAGCTCTGGGTCTTATGAGTGCGCGTGAACTCACGCTGCCAAGCGGCAAGATCGATTGACTCGGAAGATGTCCACACATCGTTCATGACAAATCGCGCTTCGTAGCCAAGGCCGGCCATCATTGCGATGGTCCCGTCGATATCGGTCATCCGCTCTTCAAGTTCAACAAAAAGGACCGGATGATCGCGCGTAATGATCTCGTGAGCCCCATTGATTACCGCATTCTCATGACCCTCAACATCAATCTTTATAAATCGAACATCTGTGAAGCCCATGTCGTCGATACGTACGGTCTTCACTGAATGCGAACCTGCACCTTCAATACCGGGGACGATCGTTGCCGTGCCCTCTGACCCAATACTGAGATCTTGAAGAACAAGCTCAGCCGTTCCGTCAACATCGGAGACCGCGCATTCGTGCACAGTCACGTTTGAAGCGACCCCGCTCCGCAGCACAGCCGCCACATTGGGGTTCGGCTCAAACGACTGCACATCACGCACTCGCTTCGAAAGCCAGTAGGTCCATGGCCCAAACCAAGTACCGACATCAATCGTGGTTCCGGTTGGATCGCAACGTTCGATAATCCCGCGCATCTCAGGTTCGGCCCGAAGGTGGAGCCGCGCTACTACAGGGTGAAAGAAGGACTTTGGGACAAGCGATGTCGCTGCAGAAAGGGCCTTCGTGGGCAGTCCCCGCTGGTACTCACCGTTTGAATCACCCATCGCAGATCATGCCCCAAGTTCTTTGCCTCCCACCCGGTGGAAGACGTCCCGAAACTAGCGGATCTCCACCCCTATCCTCTGCGCATGTCATTTCGCGACGTCCTTGGAAGAATTGTCTCTCATCCCCGAGTGAATGAGTTCCAGACACGACTACTCGGTCGGAGTCGTGTCGAAGCCCACCTGAATCCCGTCGCTGCTCGTACCTTCGCTGCTCTGCCCATCGGCACAGTCGTTGACATCGGTGGCGGAACTGCTCGCAGTCGATCTATGTGGCCCGCAGAGTGGACCTACTACAGCATCGATCCAGATGCGCGAGTTCTCGAGGTCGAGCCGACAGAGAAGCCGATCGAGCGACTTGTGGGTGATGCTTCGGCGCTTCCACTCCCCGACAACACTGCTGACGTGGTGTTGATGCAATGCGTTTCTCACCACCTCAATAATTCGATCTGGCCCGTGTCGTTAGCTGAAGCCAATCGCGTATTGAAACCAGGCGGATCATTCATTTTTCTCGACGGTGTGTGGCGTAAACGACGCTGGTTTTCGAGGGTCTTCTGGAAACTCGATGCCGGACATTTCCCACGGACTTCAGAACAGCTTGAAAGTGCCATCGCAAAAGAATTCCAGGTCATCGAAACTGACCGTTTTAATGTTGTCCATCACTCAATCCTTGTGACGGCCCTGCCCATGCCTGAGTAGGCCTCTCGTCCATATGGCCTCCCACGTAAAGATGCCCCCCCCCCGATCCTGCAGGGGAATTCACTTAGGCTCTTGAGGGTGGGGGCCGAGAGAAGCATCATCATCCCGATGTTCAACGAAGCGCGCGCGTTGCCGGCTACGCTCACTGAACTCACCCGCCGCTTCCCAGATGCCCACACCGAAATCATTCTTGTCGACGACGGCAGCACCGACGACTCTGCCGGTCTTGCTGAACACCTCGCTCAAGGCGACGATTGCATTCAGGTAGTTCGACTGCCGAGAAACCTTGGCAAGGGAGCGGCATTGCGAGCGGGCGTTGCGCGCTCAACATCAGACGCAGTCCTCTTCATGGACGCGGACCTCTCAACCTCACTCGAACACATCGATGATTTTCTTCAGCGACTCTTAAGGTTCGACATCGTCATCGGCTCACGAAGCGTCCCCGGCTCAATCGTGAAGCGCTCAAACCTGCTTCGGACTCTCATGGGTCGAACCTTCAACCAACTGATGCGTTGGTCAACTGGTCTCGACATTCACGACTCCCAATGCGGGTTCAAGGCCTTTCGCGGGGACGTTGCTCGGTTGCTCTTCTCACTTTCGGAAAACAATCGGTTCGCGTTCGATCCGGAAATCCTGCGCCTTGGCGTCGCTCTCGGCTATTCAATCGATGAGGTTCCCGTTTCGTGGGTGGCAAGTGACCACTCGGCGGTTCGCCCCGTGCGCGATTCCCTGCGCACAGCAATCGATCTCATTCCGATTCGCATTCGCACCCGATCCGCAAGGGTTCTGGGCCTAGCCTCCCGAAGCGGGCATTTGGTGCCCACCCCAATCACCTCTTCGAACGATCACTAGAGACTCGACGAACACATGCGGATTGTTTTTCTCGCGTGGCGCGACACCGCCCACCCCCAAGCTGGCGGATCCGAAGTCGTCATCGATCAACTTGCGTCGAGACTCACCGAACGCGGACACGAGGTTCAGCTTCTTCACGGTGGCCCGTCGGGAAAACACAACTATTGCAGCACAAGCATCGGTGGAAACTATTCGCAGTATCTGTTTGCGCCATTTGCATTTTTTCGACACTGCAAGGGTGCCGAGGCCGTCATCGATGTCGAAAACGGGATTCCATTCTTCTCGCCTTTATGGCAACGGAAGCCCGTCATTGGCTTGGTTCACCACATTCATACCGAGCAATGGGGCATGCAATTTCCCAAGCCAGTCGCTGCGATCGGAAGATGGCTCGAAGGCTCGTTCATGCCCCGCGTGTACCGACGTGTGCCGTTCATTTCTGTCTCACCATCGACAACGCGCGGATTGGTCGACCTCGGCGTTGCATCCACCCAAGTCTCGACCATTGAGATGGGACTCGCTTTCGACCCACTTGAGCCATCACCTTCGACGGAACCAAGGTTCCTCGTCCTCAGCAGGCTCGTGCCCCATAAACGCGTCGAGCTCGCCCTCAAAATGTGGGAAACCGTTCGACCGATCACCGGCGGACAGCTCGTGATCGTGGGCGACGGCCCAGAACTCGACAACCTCCGCTCTATGGCGGGCGCCGATGTCGAGTTCACTGGATGGGTGGATGAAGAACGTAAACGCAGCGAGCTCGCGCAAGCGTGGATTTTGATTCATCCTGCTCACCACGAAGGTTGGGGCACTGTCGTCATGGAAGCCGCCGCTGCATCCGTCCCCACTCTCGCCTTCGACGTTGACGGGGTGCGCGATTCCGTCGCCAACGGAGTCACTGGATACCTCGCCGCGAACGAGAGTGACTTTGCTGCTCAATGGATCTCGCTGACAACCAACGACAGCCAGCGAGCCCAAATGGCGACTGCGGCGAAAAACAGAGCAACTATCTTTACGTGGGATCGAGCGGTCGACATGTTCGAGGCCGTACTTCATAAGACGGTTCGAGAACAATGACCAGGTTCCGGGTCCAGATCCGATGACCGCTTTGACGTCGGCCCCTGAAGCCACGCAAGAGTCGACGTTGACTGAATCAGTCACGCCCTCGAAGTGGATCGTGTTTGCAACCCTCCCCATCCTCTTCGGAGCATTCGCTCAGCGATTTGGGGAAATTGTCTACCTGACGCGTCTTGATCGGATCCTTGATCCATTTACGATGATCGGACGCGGATTCGATTTATGGAATCCCTATTGGGACATGGGTTCCATCCAATTTCAACAAAATGGTTATTGGTTTCCATTTGATCTTTGGTTTGGCATAGCCAAAGCACTTCACATCCCACCGTGGATCAGCGAACGACTTTTCATTTACGTCTTCATTGCACTGGCGCTTTGGGGATTCGTTCGTCTTGCCGACGCGTTCAAACTGGGGCGACCGTCGACACGTATCGCTGCAGGGTTCACTTATGCAATCTCCCCCGTCATCCTCTCTCGAGTCGGATGGCAATCACCGTTCGCGATGGGACTGGTATTCCTACCTTGGGCGCTACTTCCGCTCGTGCGTGCATCCAAAACTGGTTCTATACGAAAGGCCACCGCGCGTTCGGCGATTGCTATCGCCCTCATGGGTGGTGCAAGCGCGGCTGTCACCATCGCAGTTCTCCCCCTTCCAGTCCTCTATCTACTCACGCGTACACGGGGATCGCGTCGAGCAAGCCTGCTGCGTTGGTGGGCTGTCGCCGTACCAATGGCCACCCTGTGGTGGCTCGTTGGCCTCTACCTTTTCGGGAAATACGGACCCGATGTGCTCCAGTACACCGAGTCGGTAAGAACCACAACGGGGCCGACCTCAATTTTCGAAGTTCTTCGAGGCACGGCTGACTGGGTTTCACGATTGCCCGGCGGCACAAACCCATCGGGATTCTCGCTTTCGCTTCGATCGGTACCGATTCTCGCCACGTCGATCGTTGCCGCTGCCGGGTTCGCAGGTTTGGCCAGCCGTCGACTCCCAGAACGAACATTCCTTCTCACGAGTCTCCTCCTTGGCGTTGCTGCCGTTGACGGCGGTTTCGGGGGACTCTTTGGAAATCCAGCGACGACCCAGTACCAGACCTTGCTCGATGGCGTCCTCAACGCGTTTCGCAATGTCTACAAATTCCAACCCCTCATCGCACTTCCGCTTGCATTCGGAGTCGCGCACTTTCTTTCCGGACTGCTTGATCTGAGACTGATTGACAATCGAGCGCTCTTCAAGCGCAGCCTCGCCGCTGGAGCCATCGTCGTTCTTGCACTTGCTTCCTGGCCCCTTTGGAGAAATTCACTTACACGCGGTCCTGGCGCAACTCAGATTCCAACAGCTTGGATTGAAGCCAACGGTTGGCTTTCGGAAAACTCTCCAGGACGCGCGCTCGTTCTGCCGGGAATACCAGACGCCGACTTCGACTGGGGCTTTACGGCACAGATCCCCATTCAGTGGGGATCTGATGTCACGTGGGCAACACGAAGTCAGGCTCCGCTTAGTGGCGAAAACATCATTGAGTACCTCGATGCCATAGAAATAGCCATCGAGCGCGGTGGAGACCCCCGTCTCGTCGACTATCTCCGACGCGGCGGATTCACCTCAGTTGTTGTTCCAAACGATCAAGGCTCAGAGGCATACGGCGCTCCGCCGCCCGAGACAGTTCGTAATGCGATGACAGCAAGCGGATTTACGCTCACTGCCGCATTCGGCGATCGCAACTACGGCTTTGGCGACCTCCAACAAGTGGATATTTACTCGGTGCCCGGTGGTGCCGTAGCAACTACCTACGTCGAATCTGCAACCACATGGCTGAGCGGCGATATCGCATCGACGCTTTCCATCCCGAAGGCCGTGTTCGGCGATCGCCCGTACCTCCTCACCCGCGATCGCATTCCCTCTCCGCTGCTCCCATCGCAGTGGGTCATCACCGACGGCAACCAAGCGTCGACAATCGACTACGGACTCAATCGCAATAACAAAAGTTATATCCACGACGTCGCCGGCGACGTCGTTCCTGCGGGTCAGGACCCTGCGAGCCGCACCTACCAAGAGCTCGACGGTTTCGCTTCGGTTACCGCTTCGAGTGTTGGCCCTGGAATCTTCTTCGCGAATATTCCATCCTTTGATCCTGCAAAAATTCTTGATGGCGACCCGAATACGTGGTGGGTTCCGCGACGGATCGAAGTCGATGGATTCAATGCGTGGGGACCAGTCGATCCCTTTGTCGAGGCAAAATTCACAACGCCGACACTGCTGAATCAACTTGAAACAGCGCTGTACATCGGCCCGTATGCAACATTGTCGCCCATTGACGTCACCGTCCACACCGACACAGGCGACGCGACCACCTCGCTGCTGCCAATTCAAACTAAACAGCCCCTCAATGTCGTTCCCGGCATTACAAGTTTCGTCAAAGTTTCCATCGCCCGCAGTTCCTTTTTTTCGGTTGACGAAGTTATCGGCATTCGTGAACTGACTCTTCCAGGAACGCCGGTCACTCCCCGCCTCGTTGTTCCCGATCAACTCAACAATCAGTTCTCAACTCCGGGGTCTCCTGACCCCGCATGGGTCTTCACCCGTAACCGCGCCGCTTCATCGCCCATCGTCTCGCTCAATTCTGAATCCCAGATCTCTCGAAAATTCTCGGTTCCGAAAATCGGTCAGTTCCGTCTCCTTGCGTCCGCGTCAGCGAGTAAGGGTCAGCAACTTCTCCGGTGGCTTGGCACCACACCAACGTTTTCTGTCACCGCGGACTCCACCTGGGGAGAAAATCCGAAAGCCGGTCCACGCAACCTCGTTGACCGAGATAGCACCACCCGTTGGCGCAGCGGGAACGACATCACCGAATCCGGCGGCAGTTCACTCATCAGCATGAGATGGAGCGAACCTCGAACAATTTCATCGCTCATCCTCGTTCGCGGCAACGACGAAGCGATGCCAAAAGACATCGTGATCTACGCAGGTAATGGAGCTCGTGCCGCCCCCGTTGCTGCCGATGGCACCGTCAACTTCGATCCAATCACGACGAACTCTCTCACGCTCCAAATGAATTACACGCCTGTCCCGCTCGAGGACAGAACGTCTTCGAGAGTGATGGGCTTCAGTTCGATAGATATTCCCGCTGTGACCGATCTGTATCCCGGACCAGTTGACCGCTCAGCGCCGTACCTTGCGGCCTGCGACGCTGGACCGAAAGTCGTTGTCGATTCCACATCGGTTTCGTATTCCGTCGCCACAACGGCCGGTGCACTCATCGACGGCACTCCCTTCAATCTCCTCCCCTGCAGCAACGACAGAGTTGAACTGGGCGCCGGCACCACACTGCTCGACGCATCCAGCGGGACGTCACTCGCCACTATCGACCAACTTGTGCTTGGCAACTCACCAGCGATGGCATTACCGACTGCAACGCCGCGCGCCCTCACCATCGATCATTGGGGAACAAACGATCGAACGGTCACCGTTGCACCTGGGCTGGAGGGTTTGCTCGTCATCAACGAAGCAGTCAACGAGGGTTGGGAAGCAACGCTCAACGGAACCAAACTCACGTCTCTCAAGATTGACGGCTGGCGCCAAACGTTCATGTTGCCTGCTGGCGATGGAGGCACTGTGCATCTGCGCTATGCACCTGACCGCCTCTTCAAACTTGGAACCATTTTCGGTCTGTTCACGTTGCTCGCAGTTTTCGTAATGGCTCTGTGGCCGGACCGAAAGAAACGCCAACTCGACCCGCTCAACGAAGGACAACCGGCCAAGGCGCTCCTCGTCGCTGGTGTCATCCTCGGTACTGTTTGGTGCACCGGAATTGGTGCAGTACTTCTCCTGCCGGCCTGGTGGATTCGGAATCATCGTCGCGATTTGCTCGCACCGATTGCGTTCCTCTCGATGAGTGCTGCTGGCCTTCTCGTTGTGATCGGAAAGCGGATCGTCGATTACCCATCGCATCTCTGGGGAGCTGCGAGCTACCCCGTCAGCGCACTAGCTGCAACGGCATTCCTTTGTGCTCTCGTGACGCTCCTGCCCCGTCGGCCGGAACGTACTGACTCCGAAGCAGATGAAACGACCTCAGCCACTCATCTCTGACGGCCCTCCGACAAGAAGTTGTGCCCGGAACGGGACTTGAACCCGTAAACCCTTGCGAGTCGGGGGGTTTAAGCCCCCTGCGTCTGCCAATTCCGCCATCCGGGCGGGAACTTACGCAACGGTACCGCCCAGACAGCAGCCCCTACGCGCCTCAACTCAGGCCACCCGCGTCTGTGGCTGCCCTGCCGGTTGAGGCCCACGGCGCCCGACACTCTGACCGGAACGGCCACCGTTGCGCCGCTTGGCCACACCGGTGCCCTCGTGAGGCGCTGTGCCCCGCATGGCATCGGCCTCGACCGCTGCCCACATAACGGTGCGGGCTGCGCCAGCGGTGGGCCCAGAGAGTGAGTTCGAGAGGATGACGCCGTCGATCATGTCGGCCAACACCGATACCCAGGGCCGACCCTTGATTCGTACAGCAACGGTCACTGTCTCGACCCCGAGGGAATCAGACTGTCTCTTCATCGTGCGATCGACGCCAGCCAAACGCGGCGGGCTACGGAAACTCGGCACCACGAGCCCTGCGGCGCGCGCCACCTCGCCAAGAGTTCGGGCGGCGGCAGCAAAGCGCAACGAAGAAGCTTCCATGGCCGTAACTATGCCGAGCGGGTGTGACAGTCCCCACCAACGATTGCGCCGCCGTACCATTCAGCGCGATGACTGTTGATGAGGCGCCACTCAATCCTGCCCAACAGGAAGTTCTCGATCTCCTCGGGGCGACCGCTGAGGATCGTCCATCGTTCGCGCCCACACTCAAAGCAACACTTCGAGCCGACCTTGAAGACGCCTTGGCCGACCTCGCCTCAGAGATCAGCCCCGATGCCCCCATGTTCGTCAACAAACATGACCTCGCCATGGTCCATGGCTGCGAGCGTCGTTACGTAGCCGAGAAGGAAAAACCGTTTGAGTGGAGTCCGCCCCTCGCACGCGGAACCATCGCGCACAAAGCCATCGAACTCTCCATGCATCAACGCCGGCGTCCGATACCTCTCGAACTTGTTGACGAGGCCATGGACCGACTCGAACGATCTGACGATTCCATTTCCTACTGGCTCAGCACCTGTTCGGAACCCGATCGAGCCGAGGTTCGAGCATTCGCCAACGAGCGAGTGGCCACATTTCTTGAATGCTTCCCTCCGGTCAAAGTCGAATGGTCTCCAGTTACCGAGGCTCGCATGCGCCTCGAACTCCTCGACCATCGCATCGTGATTTCCGGCCGATCAGATCTCACACTTGGGCGCGCCGACGGGCTCACTGCAGGAAAAGTGATCATCGACTTCAAAACCGGCTCGATGTCACCAACGCATATCGACGACCTTCGCCTCTACGCGCTACTGGAAACCATGCGTATCGGCACGCCCCCTCGCCTCGCCGCTTCCTATTATCTCGACGCTGGAACAGCACAGACCGACGCCATCACTGAAAGCGTCCTGCACTCGGCCGTCGCGCGCACCGCCGATGGAATCCGGAAGCTTCATGAACTTGCCGTCGGCACGCGGGCGCCCGTTTTTCGTCCGAGCTGGGGTTGCCGTTGGTGTCCGATCCGCACCGAGTGCGAACCTGGTCTTGCGTTTCTCGGCGAAGCCGATGCAGACAGCAGCGACCAATTCGAAGATGACTAGTCGTTGCCGCGGAGTCCGTTAGAGCGGATCGATTGCCGCTTCCGACGCTTCGGCCTCGGCAATGTGCAATGCATCATCTGCATCGAATTCGTGATCAACGGCGTCCATCGTGCCCAAACGGTTCAATCCGAAGCGAAGTATCACGAACACAATCAAAAATAGCGTTCCCGCTCCGGCGACGGTCCATTGCACGCCAATGATGTCAACCAGCCAACCCTGAATAAGAGCGCCAAGCGGAACTGCGGCGGTAAGCACCATGAGATAGAGCGCCATTGTTCGGCCGCGCATTTCTTCTTTGACCTGCAATTGCACTGTGGTGTTGAGACTTGCAGTGATACCCAGATAACCGGCGCCCGCAACAAGAAGTGCTGCGGCTCCGACAATCGCTATCGGTGCCGCTCCGAGCGCCACAAGCGCTGTGCCATAGGCAAGCATCGCAACTGTGAGCACACGGCTTCGCGACGCTCGGCCCCCGCGGCC
The DNA here is from genome assembly GCA_037620085.1 of Acidimicrobiales bacterium. Taxonomy (GTDB): domain Bacteria; phylum Actinomycetota; class Acidimicrobiia; order Acidimicrobiales; family Acidimicrobilacustridaceae; genus Acidimicrobilacustris. The sequence goes on from JASJMB010000032.1 coordinate 11,684, forward strand.
GGCGACGATGGGAGCAACGATGATTGCGCCCGCCCCAAGACAGCCCGCCAAGAGGCCATAGGCGCCATCGCCGATGCCATACACGTCAGAGGAAAAAACAACTAGGAGATTAAAGAGCGGCCCGCCGAATAGGCCAAGCGAGAACACCACAATCAGACACGTCACGATGCCAGGCACGGTCCGCACGTAGCGCATCGCGTCCCGCATCTCGGCGATTGGGCGCGACTTGCCAACCTTTACCGCACGCACAAGCGGCGGCACAGAGATCACGAGCAATCCAGCGACCATCGCTAGGAACGACACGGCGTTGATAAAGAAACACCAGCTGACCCCCAACGTTGCGAGCACAATTCCGCCAAGTGCAGGACCAAATGCACGCGCTGCGTTGAACTGAGCTGAATTCAGTGTGACAGCATTTAGAAGGTGCTCTCGAGGAACGAGTTCGGTTACAAACGACTGCCACGACGCCACCGTGAATCCGCCTGCAAACGCCCCGAGCGTGAGTATGACGAGGAAGAGCGCAATATTTCGAACACCTTGAACCCATGCGAACCAGAGCACAAAGGTGATTGCCGCTTGAATGACGCCGCCGATGATTAACACCTTGCGGCGGTCGAAACGATCGGCGACCGAACCGGCGTACGGGCCAGTAATGACCATCGGCGCGTAACCAAGGAAACCGGCAAATCCAAGCCATGCCCCGCTGCCGGTAATTGTATAAATCACATAGGGAACAGCAACCATCTGCAACCAAGATCCGCTACTCGAGAGCAACGACGCACACCACATCCATCGAAAGTTGCGATAGCGGAAAGCAATAAACGCACCGTCTCGCTTAGGAAGGTCAGGCGCCGGCGTGAGGTCGCTCACGTAAGCCACGCGTGGCAAAGGTCTGGGCCACGTTCGACCCAATCCTCAAAGGTCAATCCAAAACGAATGTGATCTTCCCAATTCCCGTCGATCTCTAGGAATCCCTTCGAAATCCCTTCGTCTCGAAGGTCAAGTTTTTGAACTACTCGAAGGCTCGCGTCATTTCGAGGAACAATCGCGATCTCGACTCGATGCAATCGAAGTTCATCGAAGCAGTACTGAGCCAACACCACTAAGGCCTCGGGCGTATAGCCACAGCCCGCCTTTGCCTCATCGATCCAATAACCAATGCTGCCGCTTTGAAACGGACCTCGCTGCACCGACGACAAATTGATCTCACCGGCGAACTCTCCGTCAACAAAAATCCCAAAGCCGTAGGCCGAACCTAATTGACGCTCACGTTGACGGGAGCTGCACCGAATTGAAAATGCCTCGCGGTCTTCGATGACATCAGGAGCACCCTGCGGTCGGGTTGGCTCCCATTTGGTCAGCCACTCGCTGTTTCGACGTCGGACTTCGCTCCATGCGGGGAAATCTGTCGCTAAAAGAGGACGAAGCAAAACTCGTCGTCCGAACAGGGTGGTCACAAGTGGCGATCCTAGCGACCGGTCGGTTGGAGCGATTCGATCAGCACCCGTCTCGGCCCGTGCAACCCGCTTACGACTCGGTCAGAAGTGACATCGCCAATCCATCGAGGATGTCCGACTCAGAGACGAGGCAATTGGAAAGTCCAAGTCGCCTCATCGTCGCCACGAGAACACACAATCCACCCACGATTACGTCGGCGCGCTGCTCTTCCAGCCCAGGGTTTTCTTTACGCTCCGCGATTGATTCGGTCGCAAGCGTCCGGAAGACGTCTTCGACGGCCGGTTTGGTGAGCACGAAATGGTGAATCTGTTCGCGGTCGTACTCGGCGAGGCCGAGTTCTACCGACGCGGTATTACTCACGGTCCCCGCTAGCCCAACGAATGTGCGGGCCTCGCCCAGATTGGGGATCTCACGCAGCACGTCGTCGAGATAAATCTCGATGACCGAAATTGCTTGAGAAAGTTCTTCGGCCGTGGGCGGATCATGGTGAAACCACGCCTCGGTGATACGCACGCAACCCATGTCCACCGAAATGGTCGATTCGGCTTCGGTGGTTCCGAACACAAACTCTGTGGACCCGCCACCGATGTCACACACCAAGAACGGGCCGAGTTCCGGGTCAAGGTCTGCAGTGGCTCCCAGGAACGAAAGGCGACCTTCCTCCTCGCCAGTAATCACTTCAGGCATGACACCGAGAATTTCGCGTGCCGCGTCAAAGAACTCATCGCGATTCGAGGCGTCTCGAGATGCCGAGGTCGCTGCCATACGAATTTTTGTTACTCCGTGACGGTCGATGACTTCGCGATACTCACGCAACACTTCGAGTGTGCGCTCGATCGCCGCTTCATTGAGCCGCCCAGTGGCATCAACACCTTGACCAAGGCGAGTGATTCGCATCAATCGTTCGATTTGGGTTCGCCCATCAGAAGTAATCAATAGGCGAACTGAGTTGGTTCCACAATCAATTGCTGCAACTGGTGGCGTCATCGGATTACTCGTTTCGGCGCATCGATAGGTAGAAGATCGCGTTCAACGAGGCGATCGTTTGTCCACTGACCAACGGGGTCATCGCCACCGGCAAGCCAATAGGCGAAGTGAGCGTGAAGACATTTCAAACCTTCGCGGGTGCCGCCAACTCCCCCATAGGGGGCAGGGCCTTTGTGATCGGCTGGCATCGCCCCATTGCGTTCAACTGCATATGCGGCGTGCGCGGCAGCAATAAGTTCAGGACCAAGAGCGGCTTCGGCTTCGCGCACTCCACCGTCAGATTCAATTGTTCCGATTGCAGATCGGAGCGACGGATCGCACAGCCAATACAGCGTCGGCATAGGCGTGCCATCGGGAAGAAGTGGCTCGTTACGCAACACTGCGGGATCACCATCGCTGCGGCGAACCACCACTTCAAATTCTCCCATCGGCGCTCGTCCGAGGAGCTCGGTAATCCGGGCTCGCTCGTCAGCCACCGTGGTCACTTCCGCCGACGTCGACGCACAAGTCCGTACACAATCAATGCGCCAATAGCGACACCGAGAACGGGGACAGCGCGCTTTAGGACCGGCGAACCAGCCTGTAAGAGATCGATTGCTTCTGGTTCAGGTTGATCGATCTTGCGAATTGTTGGTGCTTCCTCGGCAACAGCAGAAGCAGCTGGTGCTGCAGCAGGAGCAGCCTCTGCAGCGACGTCAGGTACAGGAGTCGGCGCGTCGTCGACAAGAACGGTCTGTTCCAAGTTGTCGACAAACTGAGTGAGTATCTTGGCGCTCACATCGGCAAGAACACCGCGGCCAAACTGAGCGACCTTTCCGGTCACTGTGAGATCGGTGGTTACCGTGACGTGTGTTTTGTCGCCCGCAGCTTCGAGCTGTGCGGTGATTGTGGCGCTGGCATTGCCCTGACCGCGCGTGTCACGACCTGACGCGTCGAGAACCGCTTTGAAGTTGACGTCATCGCGCTCGATGAAGATGGCCTTGCCTTTGTACTGCGCTTGGATCGGACCCACCTTGACCTTGACAATGCCTCGGTACTCATTGCCTTCGATCTCCTGGAGTTGCGCTCCGGGCAGGCAGGGCGCAATTCGCTCAACGTCGGTCAGCACCTTCCACGCCATTTCAATTGGCACACTCACATCGAAGGTGTTGATCAGTTCCATTGCTCGAGATCCTCCACGGTGTCGACGTCCGACGCGTCGCCCGGGCACGCTACCGCGGCGACGAGCTCGGGCCTCCCTCGCAACAGCACTCGCGCACCCTCATCGCCCTCGTTCGGAAGGTCGTCCCAGACCTCCACCCCAAGACGGACTGGATTTCCGCGCTGACCTTCATAGGTCGCCACCACGATGGGTAACTCGGTTTCCGTGCGTGAAACCAGCTGCCATGCCTCGGCCGCCACAAACGGCTGATCAGCCAGACCAACCACCACGGCTTGGGCCCCAGCGTCTCGTGCTGCAGCGATTCCCGCCAATAACGAACTGGCCTGTCCAGAGGCCCAGAGCGGGTTGTCGATAATCACCACTCCCTCAGGAACGATCCCCTCCAACGGCACTGCACCAGCCACGACAAGGACCGAGGCGAAACATCCGGCATCAAGGGCAGCCTGTACTGCGATCGCTACGAGGGGCTGTCCATTCAATTGCGCCAATTGCTTTGGCCCATCAACGAACCGTGTCGAGGATCCTGCGGCGAGGATCACAGCAATCTGTGGCTGAGGGGCGTTCACCTCCACAGTCAATCATCCACCGAGCAGACGTTCTCCAAGCAGGGCCTTCCGCTGACCTCGGCTAGTGTTTCACCCGTTCGCCGGTGCAGATTCGGCGAGTTCGCACCGAGGGGGAACATGAAGATCACGGTGACGGTCAATGGCGTCGAACGCAGTGGCGACGTCGAACCACGCACACTTCTTGTGCATTTCCTTCGAGATGAACTCGACCTCACGGGCACCAACATCGGATGCGACACGTCCTCATGTGGCGCGTGCACTATCCACGTCGAAGGCCAATCGGCGAAGTCGTGCACCATGCTCGCCGCTCAAGCCGATGGTCTCGAACTCACCACTATCGAAGGTCTCGCCAATGGCGACATCCTCCATCCAATGCAGCGCTGCTTCCAGGAGAACCATGGCCTGCAATGCGGTTACTGCACTCCCGGCATGGTGATGGCTGCGATCTCTCTTCTTGACGAAAACCCGAACCCTTCCGAGACCGACGTACGCATTGGCCTCGAAGGAAATCTCTGTCGCTGCACCGGATACCACAACATTGTGAAGTCGGTACTTGCGTGCGCCGCTGAATCGAATGGGGCATCAAAGTGATCCCCGCAGCATTCGAGTATGTGCGTGCCGATTCCGTCGATGCCGCGCTGAGTGCTCTCACCGAATACGGCGATGAAGCAAAATTGCTCGCTGGCGGTCATTCATTGCTTCCGCTCATGAAGCTTCGTCTTGCAGCGCCTTCAGTTCTTGTCGATGTCGGCCGCCTCGATGACCTTCGTTACATCAACGATGCCGGCGATTACATCTCCATCGGTGCACTCACCCGCCATCGCGACCTCGAGACCAGTTCGCTTCTGGCATCGGCGGCCCCGCTCCTTGCTCACGCTGCAGGCCATGTCGGCGATCCTCAGGTCCGCCATCGCGGAACCATCGGCGGCTCGCTGGCTCACGCCGATCCCGCTTCCGATCTTCCCGCTGTTGCGCTCGCCATGGGGGCCACAATCGTGGCGACTGGCCCCAACGGCACCCGAGAAATCGCGGCGTCAGAGTTCTACACCGGTTTCCTCGAATCCGCCCTTGCTCCCGATGAACTTCTCATCGAGGTCCGCATCCCGAAGCTCGACACCCAAGGCTGGTCATTCCAGAAGTTCAATCGCCGCGCTCAGGACTGGGCCATCGTTGGCGTGGCTACTGTTCGTGCCAATGGCTCCACCGGCGTTGGACTCGTGAATATGGGATCGACTCCCCTCCTGGCCTCGGCCGTAATGGACGCAGTGAAGTCCGGCGCCAATGCCGCCGATGCTGCTGCCCTCGCCAACGAAGGCACAGAAGCACAAAGCGACATCAATGCGTCATCGGAGTACCGCGAACACCTCGCACGCGTCTTAGTGCGCCGTTCGCTCGAAGAATCTGGTCTCGCCTAACTCCATCAATCGCCTCACGGCGACCGCAGTTAGTGAATTGAGCCAGTCGTATCGCTGAGTGACGAACTCACGCGCCCGGTGCGAGCCGCAATCACCTCAGCGCAAATTGCAATTGCCGTTTCTTCTGGAGTTCGCCCGCCGAGGTCGAGGCCAATGGGCGCATGAAGCCGAGCGGAAACCTGTTCCATGTCGGCGCCGGCATGGGTAAGGCGCTCAAGGCGTTCCTCGCATGTACGGCGACTTCCCATAGCGCCGAGGTAACCGACATCGGTTGCTAGGGCCGCTTGAATTGCCGGCACATCGAACTTGTGGTCGTGGGTAAGTACGCATACCGCATCGCGCTGCCCGAGTCGGTCACCAACTTTTTCGAGATGACGATGCGGCCAGTCGACGACGACTTCGTCGGCATTCGGAAACCGTCGCTTCGTCGCAAAAACCTCGCGTGCATCGCAAACCGTGACCCGATACCCCATGACCTTCGCGATTTTTACCAGCGCACCAGTGAAATCGACTGCTCCAAAAATCAACATATGCGGGGGCGGAGCAAAGGATTCGATGAAGATCGATACCGCATCCTCACGGGCCTCACCATGCGGACCGTAATGACGAATACCCGAACGTCCACCAGCAAGTTCTCCGATTGTGTCGCGAAGAACAACGCGATCGAGATCGAGGTCGCCGAGTGTTCCTTGCGAATCGATTCCGTCGCCAACGATCAGTTTGGCGCCGAGATTTTCGCCCTCAATAATCGTGGCCAACGCAACTGGTCGGTGATCATTGACCGCTTCGCGCCAAAGTTCGTAGATCGAGTCCGGCATGGCTTTCACCAGTCCAGCGGTTCAATGAACAGGTGAATGGTTCCGCCGCAGGTGAGACCAACAGCAAAGGCCTCGTCGTCGCTGTAGCCAAAGGTGACGAGCCGACGCTCGCCCGTCGAGAGGATGTCGAGCGCTTCTGAGACCACGGCGCCTTCAACGCATCCGCCAGAGACCGAACCAGCGACTTCACCGGTCTCGGCAACGGCCATCGAAGCCCCTGGCAAGCGAGGACCCGAACCTTCGATATCAACAACGCGCGCAAGCGCCACCTTGTGACCGGAACGACGCCAGCGATCAATGTCATCCATGATCTCTTTCACCGGTTCACCTCCGAGCGTTGCAGGACCGCCATTGATCGTACGGGGCGAGATCCGCCTCCAGCGACGACCGCCGAGAGTCGGTCAAGGGCATCGAGCGAATGGCCCTCGATGAACTCGTCGATAAACGGCAGTGCCGCAGCCATTCCGCGAGCGAGTGGGGCATACCCATCAGTGGCTTTCAGCGGATTCACCCACACGATTTTGTGGGCGACACGCGACAGGCGCTCCATTTCCGAGGCCAAGAGTTCAGGGTCCCCTCGGTCCCAGCCATCGGAAAGAATGACGAGGATTGCACCGCGAGCCATCCCCTTCGTGCCCCAATCGTCATTGAAACGACCAATGCCTTCTCCAAGACGAGTGCCGCCCGACCAATCTTCCACCGAGCCCGCTGCTCGTTGCATGGCCTTGTCTGGGTCTCGGGTGGAGAGTTCACGCGTGAGTCGAGTGAGACGGGTGCCCAGGGCAAACGCTTCAACCTTTGCACCGGCAGAGACTGCCGCGTGGGCGTAGCGAAGCAACGAACGGCTGTAACTTGCCATCGATCCGCTGATATCAGCGATGATCACAACCCGACGCGGCACCCGTGTGCGCTGCAAAGTTCGGAGTCGAAGAGGTTCTCCCCCGGTTCGCAGTGACTCGCGAATCGTGCGGCGGAGGTCGAGCGTTCCATCGGAACGACGCGACGGGCGCCGCCGACGGGAGGCGCGCGTAACTGCTGAAATGCGCATCGTTGCAATCAACCGGTCGGCTTCAGCACGCTCCTCGTCGTTCAGCGACGCGAAGTCCGCGGAATGAAGAGTCTCGGTTCGACTAAATCGCAACACTGCAACGTCGTCGGTTTCGACATCTGCAGAATCATTTTGCGCCGAATCGAGTTCTTCATCGTCAGCGATGATGGCTTGATCGCTCTTCGTGATCGATGACTGTGAAAGTGCAATCTCTGTCCCCAGAATCCAATGACGGAAAACAAGGTCGTACAACTCGATCTCTACAGGTGAATGAGCCAGCGTTGCTCGACCCGCCCAGTACATCGACCGCAAATCGTTGTCGACGAGCTCGACCGCTTCGATAAAAGAAATCACACTTACCACAGGAACAGCGAGACCTGCCGTGCGCAGCAGCGCAACGAGGTCAATGACGCCTTCGTCATTCATGAAACTGCGTTCAGCCCTCTCGCTGAGCCGCATCAACAAGCGCGCTGATTCCGTGCGCTCGAACTCGATCGGCATCTTCGCGATATTTCACGACTGCCCCAAGCGATGCATCTACAGACGCGACATCAATTTCGGTATGTCCGAGAGCGGTGAGGGCCATCACCCAATCAATGGTTTCAGCCACGCCTGGCGGCTTAAACAAGCCAATCGTTCGCAACTCGGCGACAAGAAGCGCCACCTGACGAGCAAGAACTTGACTCGCTCCTGGCACGCGCGAACAAACAATGGCGATCTCGCGCTCGCTGTCGGGATGTTCCACCCAATGGTAGAGACAGCGTCGCTTCAACGCATCGTGGACATCACGGGTTCGATTCGATGTGATGATCACAATCGGAGCAACCTTGGCCCGAAAGGTGCCGAGTTCAGGAATAGTTACTGCGTTCTCTGCCAGCACTTCGAGAAGGAACGCTTCAAACTCATCATCGGCACGATCGAGTTCATCGATCAGAAGGACCGGAGCAACCTCATGCCGATCAGAGATGGCGTCGAGAAGTGGCCGGCGGATGAGAAAGCGCTCGCTGTACAACTCGTTCTCTACAGCAGCAACGTCGGAGCCAATCGTGCCAGCGGCTTCTGCGGCGCGCAGGTGAAGTAGCTGCCGCGGGTAATCCCATTCGTAGAGTGCCTGGGCGGCGTCAAGACCCTCGTAACACTGCAGCCGGATCAACTCCCCGCCAGTAAGGGCGCTTAGCGTCTTCGCCACTTCGGTCTTACCGACGCCGGGCTCACCTTCCAACAACAGCGGTCGCTTCATCGAGAGCGCAAGAAAGATGGCAGTCGCCAATCCTTCGTCCGCCATATAACCGTTTTCGGCTAATCCGGCAACGACTTCCTGCACAGAAGTGGGGAGGGAGGAACTCACGGTGGAGAGGTTACCGGCGGGTGGCTCCGCCGATCGAAGCCGGCTCAGGCCGTGGCCCACACAATGAGTTCTGCGCCCTCGGCCCCTGCTGTGACCGCCTGCGCTGCTTCGTCGGTGAGTCGTACCGCATCACCCTGCTCGAGGGCGTTGTGGCCATTGAGTTCACCTGCACCGAGTGCCACAAAGACATGCACATGCACAGCGACGGGAAGAGAAACGATCTCGCCAGGCTTCAACCGGCCGACCGACATCACCGCATCACGCTGATTGATACGAATCGCCGCTCCGCTATCGGGCCCGCCGGCGATGACAACAAGACCACCGGCGTTCAGCAACTCGGTGACATCCTGCTGCTCGTAGCCAGGTTCGAGGCCAACGGTGTCGGGTGGAACCCACATCTGTACAAAATGGACTTCGACGTCAGGGCTGGGATTCTGCTCGGAATGACGAATCCCACGACCGGCGGTCATGCGTTGGGCAAGACCGGGACCAATGATTCCGTGATTTCCAAGAGTGTCTGAATGTTCAACTTCACCTGACAAAACCCAGGTGATGATTTCCATATCGCTATGCCCGTGAGTGCCAAACCCGGTAGCAGGCGCGACACGATCATCGTTACTTACAACCAGTAACCCGTGACTCGTGTTTGTCTGGTCGACATAGGAACCGAAACTGAAACAGTGACGAGAATCGAGCCAGCCGATTTGTGTCTCGCCTCGATCGGCCGCCTTGCGAATCTCAATCGTCACCGGTTGGTCAGGCCCTCAAGAAGAAGACATAAAACACCAAGAACATTCCGATTGTCACCCCGGCTGAGGCGACCAGCGTCCACTTCGCGGAACTCTGCCATCGCTGCTTGGTTGCAGGAACCTGGCGCGGTTTCGGATTGATCGGTTGAGTCATCGTGTCACCATCTGGCTCAAAGGCCAGTGACTGCACGCCACACGCGCTCTGCGGTGTAGGGCATATCGAGATGAGTAACACCAAAGGGTGAGAGTGCATCGATGACAGCGCTTTGCACTGCAGGCGTGCCACCAATTGCTCCGGATTCGCCGATGCCCTTCGCCCCGAGTGGATTGACGGGCGATGGAGTTTCCAGCGGCACCAGATCGAAACTCGGGAACTCTGCGGCCGAACCGAAGGCATAATCGGCAAGGTTCGAGGTCTGCGGATTGCCCTCTTCGTCGTAGATCATGTGCTCGAAAAGCGCTTGACCAACACCTTGGGCAATTCCGCCGTGACGTTGCCCCTCAACGATCAAGGGGTTGAGAATGCGGCCGGCATCGTCACACGTGACGATACGACGAAGCGTGGTTTTACCGGTTTCGGTATCGACCTCGACGACAGCGATGTGCGCACCGAACGGGAAGGTCGCGTTCTCGGCGGTGAAGGTCAGAGCCGCCTCGATTGGAAGCCCCGTTGCTCCGGCACCGATCGGTCCGACAATGTCTCCGGCAGTACCGACTTCGGACCACGTCTTGGAAAGAGACGGCGTTCCCGCAACATGGAAAACACCACGATCGACATCGAGTTCAATGTCGTCGACATTCGCCTCGAGAAGTTCGGCAGCAACAGCTCGTGCCTTGTCGACCACTTGTCCGGTCGCTGTCCATACTGCTGAACCGCCAAGCTGCAGCGAACGTGAACCCATCGTTCCGCCGCCTTCAGCGACACGATCGGTGTCGCCAGCGACGACATCAATGTTTTCCATTGCGATTCCGGTGAGATCACTGGCCAGCATCGCCCATGCAGTGTTGTGGCCCTGCCCGTGTGACGACGACCCTGTGTAAACAGTGAGCCCACCCTTGTTGTCCAGGACCACCTTGGCGAATTCGCCTTGATTGCCTGCAGGACCAGCAGTGATTTCGACGTATACGGCAACGCCAATCCCGAGTTGGATCGGATCGCCAGCAGCGCGTCGCGCCGCCTGTTCAGCGCGTAACCCTTCGTAGTCAGCCTCGGCCAACGCAACGTCGAGCGCAGCGGCATAGTCGCCACAGTCATAGACCGCGCCGGTCGGCGTTGTGTATGGGAATTGGTCGGCGGCAATCAGGTTGCGGCGACGAAGCTCAACCGGGTCCATTCCGATTTCTGCAGCGAACAGATCGAAGGCCCGCTCAATGGCTGCGGTTGCTTCGGGACGTCCAGCTCCGCGATAGGCCTCGATCGGAGTCGTATTCGTCATCACCGATTTCACGTTGCATTCGATTTTCGGGATTGTGTACGTGCCCGGCGCCATCGTGCGCGTCATGAACGGAAGAAATGTTCCCATACCCGGGTATGCGCCAACATCTTGAAGCACCGTGAGCCGATAGGCCTCGACGGTTCCATCTCGGGAACCGCCAATTTCGATCTTGTGTACCTGTCCGCGTCCGTGCGGCATCGAGACCATCGACTCGCTACGCGATTCCGCCCAACGAACGGGACGGTTGACCGTGCGCGCCACCCATGGCAGCAACATCTCATCGGTCTGCAGATTGATCTTGGCGCCGAACCCACCACCGACGGCAGGAGCAATGACATGCACCTGTTCCGGTTCGAGTTCATAGACCCCCGCCAACTTTCCCTTTACGGAATGGGGAGCCTGCGTTGACGACCAAACAATGACGCGGCCTTCGTGCCAGACCACAGCGAGGCCGCGAGGTTCCAGCGGCGCGACTGCGACACGTTGATTCACGAGATCGCGCGTGACGACAACCTCACAACCATCAAACAATTCTTCTGTGTAGCCAAAGGGAACTTCTAATGCGATGTTCGATCCGTGTTCGGGGTGAAGGATCACTTGATCGGTCGCCGCAAAAACTGGATCGACAGCAACGTCCATGGGATCGAAATCTACGATGACGAGTTCAGCGGCATCCTCGGCAGCAACTGCGGTTTCAGCGACGATCACGGCGATGGCTTCGCCAACAAAGCGCACAACGCCGGTGGCTAACCACGGGCGGGCGAGAATATCGGGCACCATTCCCGGTAGCGCTACCGGCGCTGGTCCGAGATCTCCGGCTGCCGCTATATCGGCAGCCGTGAACACGGCCACGATCCCGGGAGCCTGACGAGCTTCAGAAACATCGAGTTCAGTGATACGAGCATGAGCGATCGTTGAGCGGACGAAGTGGGCATGTAGCGCCCCTTCGAGCAGCGGCTCGTTCAGATCAGCGGTGTAGCGAGCTCCGCCAGTAAGGAACAACGGATCCTCACGACGCTGAACACGGGTACCCATCACGCTCATATGGTCCACTCCCCCTCAAAGATGCCAGTGCGGCTTCCTGAGGTTAGTTGACGCTTGAACGGAACCTCTCAGCGAACGAGAGAGGATCCGAGACCCTCGAAGGGCCACGCATCAGGGACTCGAACCGGGTCTCTGGCCTCGGGAAGCAGGTGGTACACCTCTTCACCGGCTTTGGCATAGCCGTATTGCTCTCGAGCCAGCCGTTCAATTTCCGCATCGGTTTGTAACGCATCGGCCTGCGCCTGCGCTTCGGCATTGGCCTGATCGAGGTCGGCCAAGCGCTGCTCGGCCGCGGCGGCGGTCCTGTGCTGATCAAGAAGCGTTCGAGTCGGAGCCAAGAACGCGACAACAACGACGGTGACGATCACCAAAATCACCGGGGTGATGACCCATCCGGAGCGCAGAATCAGCGATCGCTTCCCTTTGGCGTGCTTGGGCCCAGACTTTTTCGCGCGCGCGTCGGAACGCTTTCGCGGCGCGGCAGACTCCGCGCGAGTTCGTCGGGACAAGCGAGACATGATTAGCGGCCTACCTGCTTGATGGCGGCTGCGCCCCAGTAGGCGGCGGCGTCACCGAGATCGTCCTCAATGCGCAGCAATTGGTTGTACTTGGCAACGCGATCACTACGAGCCGGAGCGCCGGTCTTAATTTGACCGCAATTCGTGGCGACGGCCAGATCGGCAATCGTGGTGTCTTCCGTTTCACCGGAACGATGTGACATCACCGCGGTGTAGCCCGCACGAGTTGCCATCGCTACGGATTCGAGTGTTTCGGTCAGCGAACCGATCTGATTCACCTTCACCAAAATCGAGTTCGCTACGCCAGCGTCGATACCTCTAGCGAGACGCTCAACATTTGTGACAAAGAGGTCATCACCAACGAGTTGCACCTTGTCGCCAATGGCCGCCGTCAGCAAAGACCAGCCATCCCAATCTTCTTCTGCCATTCCGTCTTCGATCGAGACGATCGGATACTTCGTCGACAATTCCTGGAAATACCCAACCATCTCAGCAGGCGTCAACGAGCGACCTTCCCCTGCGAGCACGTACTTTCCGTCCTTATAGAACTCAGTCGAGGCGGCATCGAGGGCGATAGCGATATCAGTACCAGGCGTGAAGCCTGCCTTTTCTATTGCTTCAAGGAGCAGTTTCACTGCGTCTTCGTTGGACGCAAGGTTTGGAGCGAATCCGCCTTCGTCACCAATTGCGGTCGAGAGATCGCGATCGTGCAAGACCTTCTTGAGCACGTGATAGGTCTCGGCACCCCAGCGAAGTGCCTCGCTGAATGATGCAGCGCCAACCGGCATGATCATGAACTCTTGTATGTCGACGTTGTTGTCGGCATGCTCACCACCGTTGAGCACATTCATCATTGGAACGGGAAGCACGTGTGCGTTGACGCCGCCGATGTAGCGATAAAGAGGTACCGCAAGATCATCGGCAGCAGCTCGTGCTACTGCGAGCGAAACTCCAAGGATTGCATTCGCTCCAAGCCGGCTCTTGTTGTCAGTTCCATCAAGTTCGATAAGTACTCGGTCGATGTCGCGCTGATCGAGTGCATCGAAACCAACAAGCGCGTCGTAGATTTCGTCGTCGACGTGAGCGACAGCATCGAGCACGCCCTTACCCATGTAACGACCTTCACCGTCGCGAAGCTCGACGGCCTCGAACGCCCCGGTGGATGCTCCTGATGGAACCATTGCCCGACCCGTGGCTCCAGATTCGAGAATGACCTCGACCTCAATGGTCGGATTTCCGCGGCTATCAAGGACTTCGCGGCCAGCGATGTGTTCGATGATGCTCATGGGATTGGGGGCTCCTCGTCAATGCGGCTTCAGCCGCAGTTTTCCACGTCGGCGCGCGGGCCGTGGGGACGGTCAGAGACCATCGCGTCTGTCTAGTTCAGCACTCCGAGCCGCATCGCGGTAGTTCACGGCTGCCGCGCGCAGAGCCGTTTCGGGATCGATCCCAGCACGTCGGGCCTCGTCGACGATGGCGAAGAGCAATAACCCGGTGGTTTGGTCATCAGTCGTCACGCCAAACCCTGCAATCGCCGCCTGAAGCGACGGGGCCACCGGCAACGTGCTTTGGTCGAGATCGGCGAGTGAACCGGCCTTCTTCTGGATCTTCAGCGCGTAAAGCAACGCGGGGATTGCATCCGGAACGCCATCGAAAACACTTTCCCGGCCTTTCTCGGCCTTTTTGATTTGTTCCCAGTTCCGCACCACCGCGTCAGCATCTTCGGCTTCGACATCGCCAAAGACGTGCGGATGGCGCGACCGCAACTTGTCGTGCACATTCAGGGCAACATCAGCGATCGTGAATTGGCCCGCTTCGGATGCCAACTGACTATGGAAGAGAACTTGGAATAAGAGATCGCCAAGTTCCTCCTCTAAGTGTTCATAACCAGTTCCTGCTTCGACATCGAGATGGTCGATGGCTTCAAGCACTTCGTAGGACTCTTCGAGTAGGTGGCGCCGGAGGGAATCATGAGTTTGTTCACGATCCCAAGGGCACTCAGCTCTAAGCACAGCGACAAGTTCACTAAACCGCATCAGTTCCTGGGCAACTGGCGACGCCAACTCGGGTATGTAGATCGACGTGAGGTGGTCCGCTGTGACGCGATCGAGGTCAGCCCAAGGAATCTCTTCAACAACTTCATCGGGAAGACCGAGGCGCTGCAGCACCGTGATGGTCGCGTCTGCCGAAAGGCACGAATCAATTCCTGCGTCGAGCGCCAGTTTTACGTCGGAGAGCACATCAGCGGAATCGCATTGCGCAACCAACAGCGGGCCTCGTTCGCCGGCGGCGTCGATAGCAAACCGATGACCATCGATGATTCGAACTCCCACCGATACCGGATCGATGCCGAGGCGGGCCCAAGTCAGATCAAGAAATGACAATGCCGGGATGATCTCGACCTGACAACGGGGGTCAGCCAGCAGGAGTTCAACGGTGCGCTCCGCAACAATTGGTGATCCCGGCACGGCATAAAGAACTTCGCCCGCCAGTCCCGCTGCCGCAATCAATCGCTCGACAATCTCTGGATACACCGCATCGATATCTGAAGAGGTTTCGTAGACCTCGTCGAACGATTGCTTGTTCGTCATTATTGAGGCCGCCGGATGACGACGGGTACGAACGAACTGCTCGGGAATCTTTTCGATCGCTTGTCGAGTACCAACCGTGAGGAATTCAACGTCGCCGGGGCCAAGCCCAATGATGACGACCCGTGGGGTCATGATCGGCAGATCACTGCCGCGGAAGTCCGGCGATCGTCGATGACGTTGTTGTCGATGTTGCGCCCGAAGGGGCCACGATCTTCGCCGTCGCCGTATCGAACTGTCCGTAGCGACCATTCACCGAGATCCGCGCGCTGGAAGCAATGCGCTGAAGTTCAGCTCCGACGATTGCGTCGGCATTATCCGTGACGGCCATTTTGAGCGAATCTTTGAGTTGCTCAAATGTCAACTTGCCACGAGCCGTTACCAAGATCAGGTGATAGCCAAACTTTGTTTTCACCGGCGCACCAACCACACCAACCGGCTGAGTCCACGTGGCATTGTCGAATTCGGTTACAAATGTTCCGACTGGGCCGCATGGAAGTGCTCCGCCTGCCGTTGCCGAACCAGTGTCCTGAGACTTCGCTGCAGCAAGCGCTGCGAAATTCGTGGTTCCACTGAGTTGCGACTGGATGTCCGTGATTGAGGCCAGCGCCGTCGCGTACTGCGCATCGGTAGGAGCCGCGTTGCCTGATCCGGCGCCAGCAAGAACGAGGATGTGACTCGAACAAACAAGGTCGCCCTGGTACTGATCCTTCGTTGACTCATACAACTTCCGCAGTCCATCGTCGGTCTGCGCGTCAGCAATGACAGCAGCGCTGAGAACGTTCTGCGCGGCGACACCTTCGATGAGGGTTTTCTGATACGAGGCCGGAAGATCACCGAAGACCGAGCTTCCGCTGCCATTCGTGAAGTTCTCCTCCAACAGTTCCTTCGCGGCAGCACGATCGGCGTCAGTCACAGTGAGACCGCGTTCGTCGACCCCAACTTGAGCCAATTGCAGACTGAGTTGATCATTGAGAAATGCAGCGGTGTAGGAGGTCGCCCATGAATTGCCATCGGCGGAACGAAGAGAACTTCCCCCGCCCGAACTCTCGTAGACCTTCGAGAAGGCTTCGATCTGAGACTGAAAGTCACTGTCAGATAACGACCACTTGTTCACTGTCAGCGCCGTCGGGTTGACAGCTGAGCATGACGAGCCAATCAAGGCGATCACGAGGGCGAACAAGAGGGCGGCGATGGAGATACTGCGCGTCGTCTTCACAAGGTTGCTCACACTAACGGAGCCAGACGATGGCTTGACAGTCACGCCTCATCTGGCGGGGCGAGGTCCTGGAACGCCGAGACGAGGTCCTCGACAATCGAGCCAGCCGACGCAAGATGAAGTTGAAGGTGTTGCGATTCAGACTTGTAGACCGAGCCCTTGTAAAGCCGGTCGAGCCTGATTGTGGCCGATGTCCGCAACGACAGGGGTGAGATCCGAGCCACGAACTTCGGGCCGCCGAATCCAGGACCCTTTGTGACCGATATGTCGGTCACCCCAGTACGAACACATTCAGCGCGCAATGTCGCCACGGCAAGCAGTGCATCGGCGTCCGCGGGTACCGGCCCATACCGGTCTTCCCATTCGGCCCGGATATCGGCAACTTCATCGCTAGATGTGACTCCGGCAAGTCGCCGGTAGGCCTCGAGCCGAAGATCTTCTCTCTCGACGTAATCGGCGGGAAGCGATGCGTCGATCGGGAGTTCAAGTTTGATTTCCACCGGCTCGGGGATCGATTCACCCTTGAGTTCGGCGACTGCCTCAGTGACCATCTGGCAATAGAGGTCGTAACCAACTGCGGCGATGTGTCCACTTTGGCCCGTGCCGAGCAAGTTGCCGGCACCGCGAATCTCGAGATCTCGCATTGCAATTCGAAAACCTGACCCCAGTTCCGTCGCTTCACCAATCGTGCGAAGCCGTTCGAAGGCTTGCTCGGTAAGCACACGATCGGGAGGGAAGAACAGATAGGCATATGCGCGACTACCGGAACGGCCGACACGACCGCGTAGCTGGTGAAGTTGGCCGAGACCCAAGAGATCGGCCCGATCAACGACCAACGTGTTCACCGTGGGCATATCGATACCCGACTCGATGATGGTCGTACAAACAAGAACATCGAATGCACCTTCCCAAAAATCCAACATAACTTTTTCGAGAGTGCCTTCATCCATCTGTCCGTGAGCAACAGCAATACGCGCTTCTGGGACAAGCTCCGAAAGGTGCGCCGCGACACGATCGATGTCCTGAACACGATTGTGAACGAAGAAGACCTGACCTTCGCGAAGCAGTTCGCGTCGGATTGATTCAGCGACAGCGCGTTCGTCGTATTCACCGACATAAGTGAGGATCGGTTGACGCTCGCTCGGCGGCGTATTCAACAATGTGAGATCACGAATACCGGTGAGGCTCATTTCCAGGGTTCGCGGAATTGGAGTAGCCGAAAGCGTGAGCACATCAACACCCACTTTCAGACCCTTGATCGCTTCTTTGTGGGAAACGCCAAATCGTTGTTCTTCGTCGACCACGAGCAGTCCAAGGTCTTTGAAAGTGAGATCGCCACCAAGAAGACGGTGAGTTCCGATCACCACATCGACATCGCCTGATTCCAGACCGGCAATAACTTTTTTCGCCTGAGCATTCGTAAGGAACCGACTCAGCATTTCGACGCGTACGGGATAGCCCGCGAATCGCTCGCTAAAGGTCTGCAGATGCTGCTGGGCCAGAAGCGTCGTTGGCACAAGGATCGCCGCTTGTTTGCCATCTTGCACAGCCTTAAAGACTGCGCGGATCGCAACTTCGGTCTTCCCGAATCCGACATCGCCACACACAAGGCGATCCATTGGGGACTCCCCTTCCATGTCGGCTTTGACTTCGTCGATCGCCGTCTTTTGATCTGGAGTGGGTTCGAAGGGAAATGATTCTTCGAGTTCGCGCTGCCATGGCGTATCGGGACCGAAGGCATGGCCCGGAGCGTGAATCCGCTTTTGATACAGCACCACGAGTTCTTGCGCGATTCCCGTTACGGCTTCACGAACTCGCGCTTTGTTTTTTTGCCATTCGCCGCCCCCGAGCCGACTCAAACTTGGCGAGTCACCGCCGGTAAAGGGCCGCACGGCATCAACCTGATCGCTTGGGACATACAGGCGATCGTCTCCTCGGTATTCAAGCAGCAAATAGTCGCGCTCAACGCCACCGATCGCTCGTTTCACCATTCCGCCGTAGCGACCAACGCCATGTTGGTAATGCACGACGAAATCACCAGGTGCGAGGTCATCGAAATGGCCTTGCGCAGCAGCTTTACGTGGACGAGCACGACGATGCGCACGGCGACGACCGGTGATGTCAGATTCGGCAAGGAGTGAAAGCCCAAGGTGAGGAAATCGAACGCCGCGTTCTAACGGGGCGACGACAACGTGCCCACCGGGCGATGAAAGGTCTTCACGGCCGCGCTCGTCAAACGAAAGGTGCACTCCTTGTTCGCCGAGTAACGCGATGAGCCTGTCTGCCGATCCGCTTCCATCGGCAGCAACAACCACGGTTGCGCCGTCGGCGAGCGCCGCGCGCAACTGATCAACAAGGACTGTCCCGTCGCCAACGACTGGATCCCACCCCGACGCCCCAACAACTGGGGTATTCGGAGAATCCGGTATGTCGAGGACCGTCCACATTGGCGCATTCGTGCGGCCAAGTAATCGCTCGAACGGAACATGCAATTGAGGGAACGATCCTTCTGCACCCCATGTGCGCGAAAGCGAAGCTTCAAGATCTTGTTCCTCGGCGAGGATGTCTCCAGCGCGGTCGCGCATTCGACGCGGTTCGATCAACAAGATCTGAGCGTCATCTCGCAGCAGATCAAAAAGCACGTCTGGGTCGTCGGCGTTGTCGTCAACGAGCCATGGAAGCCAACTCTCCATGCCATCAAAAATCTGGCCTTCCGATAACCGTTCCCATTGCTCACGACCCCACGGCTGAGTACCCACGAGCGCCGCCGCACGTTCACGAACTTCATCAGTCGGCAGCAATTCTCGACACGGGAAAATTGTCACTTCAGCAATCGACACCGTCGCTCGTTGGTCGGCAATAGAAAACTCGGTAAGCCGATCAACTTCGTCTCCCCAAAGGTCGATTCGCACCGGAACATCGGCGGTGCTGGGATAGATGTCCACAATCGAACCTCGGACCGCGACTTCACCGCGGTGCTCAACCTGCACCTCTCGGCGATATCCGAATCGCACGAGTTGTTCGATCAGCGCTACGGGATCGGCGACATCGCCCACACCGATGGTGATGGGTTCAATCTCGCCGACATGAGGACCTAGGCGCTGAACAAGAGCGCGGACGGGAGCCACGATCACTGCTGGGGCTCGCTCGGGCTCGTGGAGACGCCACAAGACCCGCGATCGTCGACCCATGGTGTCGATTGCTGGGCTCACCCGTTCGAACGGCAATGTCTCCCAAGCCGGGAAGAGTTCGACCTCCTCAGCGCCGAGAAATGCCGCTAGGTCGTGCACGAGACGCTCGGCTTCTGCGGTCGTGGGCACGGCAACCACCACCGGTCGGCGATCGGCCCGATCCACGAGCGACGCGATCGTGATCGCACGAGCAGGCTCAGGGATGACGATTGAGCCTTCTCGGCGCCCCAGAACCGAAATGATCGCTGGCTCATCGACCAGCATCGGGATCAAATCAGATAGAGCCATGGGACCTCAGGACACGCGCGTATGCCCGGCACGGGTTCGAGCCGGGGTGAAGCCCCGAGACTACCCATCGGCGGCCCAATCGCCGTTGTGTGAGACGCCCGGCACACCATTCAGGTTTCCGAAATGTGAAACCCGTCGTTGGTGATTGCGCCGAGGGGTCCGATGGGTGTCAACTAGCGCAAGTATGACAGCACCCTCAGAGAGTCAGAGTTCGACCGGACCAGCACCACTGCCGCCTTCCACTCGAACCTCCATTCCCGAAAGTCGGAGTTTCCAGTTTAAGAACCGAGTGCTCGGCCGTCCTCTTCACACCGATCAACTTGAACACGAGCGCCTTGGCAAGCCAACTGCTCTCGCCGTTTTCGCATCGGATGCACTTTCCTCTACCGCGTATGCAACAGAAGAAATCCTTCACACGCTTCTCGTTGTCGGCGGCGTTGGCATGCTCGCGTTCGGCAAGGTCATGCCGATCACGATTGCAGTCGTCGTCGTTCTTGTCATCGTGATGTTCAGTTATCGCCAAACCATTAAGGCCTACCCCTCAGCCGGCGGCGCCTACATCGTCACGAAGGACAACCTTGGGGTACTCCCTGCTCAAGTCGCAGGCGTTTCGCTTCTGCTCGATTACATCTTGGTCGTGGCCGTTTCGGTTTCCGCCGGAACGGCTGCCCTGTACTCCGTGTTTTCGGAGCTCTACCCCTACCGTGTTCCGATCGCGCTGTTTTTCATAGCCATTATCGCCATCAGCAACCTCAGGGGCGTGAAGGAATCGGGAAAGATTTTCGCGGTCCCTACCTACGCGTTCGTTACTGCGATGTTCATCATGATCTGCTTCGGCATCTACAAAGCCACGATCGGGGGCGGTCTCGACCCAATCCCGCTTGATCAACTCGACTCCACACAGATTCACGAGGCCGAAGGTGTTGGCGCAATCGGCTGGTTCCTCATCCTTCGAGCGTTCGCCTCAGGCGGCGCCGCGCTCACCGGTATCGAGGCCGTTTCAAACGGCGTACCTGCATTCCGCGATCCAACATGGAAGAACGCCCGTTCAACCCTCATGGTCATGGGCACAATGCTCGCATTCATGTTCCTGGGCGTTTCGTGGCTTGCGTCCCAACTCGAAACCATCCCGGTGACAGGCAAAACTGTTATCGCCCAGATCGCTGACGCGGTGTACGGGAGCAGCGGATTCGGACAGGCCATGTTCGTCTTTACGCAGTTCGCCACAATGCTCATCCTCGTCTTGGCCGCAAACACTGGCTTTGCCGATTTCCCCCGTCTTGCTCATTTCCAGGCTGAGGACTCATTCCTGCCTCGCCAACTCACCAAGCGAGGCCATCGGTTGGTCTTCTCCAACGGCGTCCTTGCGCTTTCGGGTGCCGCCGCGGCGCTGGTCCTCATCTTGGGCGCCGACGTCACGAAACTCATTCCGCTTTATGCAGTTGGCGTGTTCACAAGTTTCACGCTGTCTCAGACAGGAATGGCCCGCCGCCACCTTCGCCTCCGCGAACCCGGTTGGAAAACTGGCCTAGCCATCAATGGAGCGGGCGCGCTGACCACAGGCGTGGTCACGATCGTCATCTGTGCCGCAAAGTTCTTTGACGGTGCGTGGGTGATCATCGCCATCATCCCCATATTTGTTTGGGTTGTCGTTCGTCTGAACCACCAGTACGAGGCGGAGAAGGCAGAACTCGAGGGTGACGCAATTTTGGCCGCCACCGCATCAATTCTTCGTCGTCACGCCGTAGTTGTTCTCATCGACAGAATCGACCGCACATCGGCTCGTGCGATCCAATACGCCCGCACACTCCACCCAGATCGACTTTGGGCAGTTCACATCGCGGTCGACGAAACCCGTGCAGCGGAACTCGCCGCCGAGTGGAGCCGCCTTGCACTCAAACAACTCCCGCTCGACATTCGCGAATGCCCCGACCGACGAATTAACCGCACTGTGCTCGAGGTCGTCCACGAACTCGCCGCCGATGGAGATACTGAAGTTTCGATTCTCATTCCGCGTCGTGAATACCGTTCGGGTTGGCATCGTTTACTTCACGATCACACCGCCGATGGCATTGCCAAGGCTCTTAGTGATGTCCCACACGCGAATGTGACTTTTGTTCCGTATCACCTCACCAAAACCTCTAAGGGACAGCACCTCCAAAAGGTTGAACACGGCGCGGTTTCTGGCACGTCAGACATCCATAACTGAGATGGCACTTTTCACACGGAATTCAAAACGGATTGAAGCCGAACGTCTCGCCGAGACCCACGCTGCTTTCGATGAGCTCGGGCATCGCTCCCTTGCTGGAGTGATGCCGATCAGCGACATTGTCTGGCGCGAGCACGTCAAGGTTGCGGGCCGAGTGAAGGCGCTTCGGATTCAGCCCTGGGCGGAACAGATCGCCAGTCTTGAACTCACCCTTGCCGATTCCACGGGTGGGGTCACGGTGGTTTTCATGGGCCGGCGCACGCTCGGCGGCGTGAAACTTGGTACACATCTAGTCGTTGACGGCATGGCCAGTGAGCACCATGGCCTGCTCACGATTCTCAACCCCGCGTACCAACTGCTACCGCGGCAAGTCACACTGCCCTTTTAAGTAGCGACGGCGTCATGGCGAGAACCTCGCCGACAGGGAAAGCGACTACGGAGTTTTAGCGTTCACGCGATTCATCGCGGCATCGGCACCATCGCTCACGATGAGTTCCACGGCATCAGCGGCAATTTCAATCGCAATATCGAGCAGCTCACGATCGGCCTTTCCGACACGCTTTAGAACGTGATCGGCGCCATGCTCTTTACTCGGCGGCTTTCCCACACCAATGCGCACCCGAACAAATGAATCATCATGGAGATGCGCTTTGATCGACCGCAGACCATTGTGGCCCGCGAGTCCCCCACCAATCTTCACTCGAACTGTGCCAGTTGGAAGATCGAGTTCATCGTGAACGATGACAAGCGCTGTTTGATCTTCAATGCCAAAGCGACGAACCAGAGGCGATACCGATTCGCCGGAAAGGTTCATGAATGTTGTCGGCTTGGCCAGGGCCACGCGCTTCTGACCGATTCGTACCTCATCTACGAGGGCACGTTCCTTGCCCGATTTCAGGCGGCCGTTGTGGCGACGCTCAAGCAGGTCAATAACAGCGAAGCCCACATTGTGGCGCGTGCCATCGAACTCACTTCCGGGATTGCCTAAACCGACGACGAGAACGTCAGCCGGCGTGCCGCGTCGGGGGCGATTGCCACCCCTGCCGCCAAATACCACTTACTCGGCGTCGCCCTCGGCTGCTGCAGCCGGCTCGCCTACTGCAGCGGCTTCGCCACCTTCGTCGGCCTCGGCGCCATCTTCAGCGGAGAATCGAGTCGCAAGACCAAGCACGAGCTGAATGCTGTCGTCAATGTCGGTGGTGACTCCGGCGGGCATGGTGAGCGTTTCAACGGTGATGGCGACACCGATGTCGAGGTTCGTGATGTCGATTTCGATCTGGCTCGGAATGTCAGCAGGCTTGGCCTTGACGGTGAGCGACTTGAGCGGCTGATCAACGATGCCTTTGCGGGCCTCAACGAGCTTCGCTTCACCAACAAGGATGAGCGGAACTTCAACGGCCACGGGAGCGTCGGGGTCGACACGCAGGAAATCAATGTGCAGCACGTTGCGACGCACCGGGTGACGCTGAAGATCCTTGATGATGGCAAGGTCCTTCTGGCCATCGACATCAAGGGTGATGAGAGCGTTCAGCCCAGCTTCGGTCGTGAGCGCACGACGCAGATCGGGCCACGGCACCGAGACAGCGATTGCATCGCGGCCTAAGCCATAAACGACCGCAGGCACGAGACCGTCTGTGCGAAGACGGGTCGATGAGCGGGAACCGGCGATACGTCCGGTTGATGCGGTGAGGGTGATGGCCATGATTTGGGGGCTCCTGGAGGCTGCGCTGGTGCGCGCCGTCGGCTGACGTTCGTGAAACGGGTGGCAATCCTACCGATCTGCCTCTGAGAAGGCGAACTCGCTCTTCATGAGGCTGTTCTTGGGGGGACTTCGCCACTCAGCGGCGGACTCGAACGCCCTCATTCACACCTTTGCCCACCCCGACAGCGGTCCACGAAATCGGCAGACTTGGCCAGGGCAACGGCGCGGTGATCGCTCCGTTCTCTCAACGCAACCAGAAATCAGCTCTGGTTATGACCGTCGAAAATTTCGCTGACAGAAGTGTCTTCGAACACCGCGTCGATCGCATCGGCGATGATGCCGGCAACCGAAAGCACTTCGATTTTGTCCGACTGCTTTTCAGGCGGAAGCGGAAGGGTGTTGGTCATAACAACTTTCGAAATGCACGAATCGTTCAAACGCTGAATAGCGGGACCGCTGAACACGCCGTGGGTGCACGCCGCATAGATCTCGGTCGCACCGCGGGCCTTGAGTTGTTCGGCTGCAGCAACGATCGTTCCGCCGGTATCGATCATGTCGTCGATAAGAACGCAGATGCGCCCATCGACTTCACCCACGACGTCACGAGCTTCGACAGTGTTCTTGAGCCCCTTGACGCGACGCTTGTGAACAATTGCCAGATCGGCGTGAAGTTGATTGGCATAACGCTCAGCAACTTTCACGCGACCAGCGTCGGGAGAAACGATCACAAGGTCATCGCCGAGACCGGCCATGAAATCAACCAGTACCGGCATTGCGGTGAGGTGGTCGACAGGTCCATCGAAGAAACCCTGAATCTGACCGGAGTGCAGATCGACAGAGATAAGGCGCTTTGCTCCGGCGGCCTTGAACATGTTGGCGATCAACTTCGCGGTAATCGGTTCGCGACCTTCGGATTTTCGGTCCTGGCGCGCATAGCCATAGAACGGAGCGACAGCAGTGATTCGTTTCGCTGAAGCTCGCTTAGCGGCATCGACCATGATGAGTTGTTCCATGATCGCGTCGTTAACGGTCATCTTTCCGGAGCCGACATGCGATTGGATAATGAACACGTCAGTACCGCGCACCGATTCGCCGAAACGCGTATGAAGTTCACCGTTGGCGAATTCTGCAAGATTCGCGTCACCTAATTCGACACCGAGGCGTTCAGCAATTTCTTCGGCAAGCGGGAGATTGGCCCGACCTGAGACGATATGCAGGCGCTTTTTGGTGACGAGTTCCATTCGATTTCTTTCGCCGGTGCGTTGATTGGTCATTCTGTTGGTGAAGTGTAGAACGGTCCGGGCCGGGCGCCGTCAGAAACAATTGCTCCGGGTTCGAGAACTGCAAATGGACCGAGGCGGACATCGTCGCCGATGTCGGCTCCCCTACCAACCGAATTTTCCACGACTGATCGAGCCCCAACTCGGCAATCAACCAACCGGGTGTTTGGACCGAGTTCGGTCCCAGCCCCAATCACACACGAACCCTGCAGGATCGTGTCGGGGAACAAGGTCACATCAGCAGCGAGCTCGACTGTCGTATCGACATAGGTGCGGCCGGGATCAACCATCGTGACTCCCTTTCGCATCCAAGCCTCGTTCGTGCGGCGGCGCAGCTCCATCTCGGCCGCAGCCAGCTGTAAACGATCATTCACTCCGGCGGTATCCGAAGCATCTTCGGCAATAACTGCAGAGACGCGATACCCCGCCGAAGCAAGCACCTCGACGACATCGGTGAGGTAGTACTCACCCTGAGCGTTCTCTGGGGTGATTCGGCGCAATGCTGGACCAAGGACGCTGGCCCGGAAACAATAAATCGACGTATTGACCTCAGTAATTGCCAACTGCGCTTCTGAAGCATCAGCTTGTTCGACGACGCGGTCGACACGGTCATCTCGACCACGGATGATGCGTCCGTACCCGGTGGGATCGGTCACTCGGGCTGTGAGCAATGTGCACGCAGCATCGGTGCTCTGATGCGTCGCAAGCAGCGCAGAGATGGTTTCAGCACGCAGGAGCGGCGTATCGCCGGGGAGCACGATGATGTCGGCGTCGACGTCATCGAGTTCTTCAGGGCTGAACGCGGTGAGGGCGACACCAACAGCGTCACCGGTGCCGCGTTGGACTTCCTGTTCCACGAATTCAAGCGAGACATTTGGAGCCTCGTCGAGCAATTTCTTGGTCACACGCTCGGCACCGTGACCGACGACCACAACAGCCCGGCCAACCTCGCATCCAGCGAGCGAATCGAGCACATAGAGGACCATTGCCCTTCCGCACAATAAATGCAGGGGTTTCGGACGCGAAGAGTGCATTCGAGTGCCTTCGCCAGCGGCGAGCACGATCGCAGAGAGCGGCCTCGGGGACATGCATGTCTTTCTAGTACGGTCTGCCTCGCCTTCCGGGGCCGCACCTTTCGGGGGTGGTGTAATTGGCAACACGGCTGGTTTTGGTCCAGTCATTCGGGGTTCGAGTCCCTGCCCCCGAGCTTTACCTCTTCCACCGGTCACGATCTCCCCGATCGGCGGCCGCGAGGAGGTCGTTTCGCATAAGAGAGCCCCGGACCGCTACAATCGTCCCGCCATGGGATCTCTTATTAAGAAGCGCCGCAAGCGCATGCGAAAGAAGAAGCACAAGAAGATGCTGAAGCGAACTCGCTTCCAGCGACGAGCTGCAGGTAAGTGAGCTCGGGCGTCCCTGACGCCCTTTGTGCCCATACTTCTCTTTGACTCCACCCGGCCCGAGAGCCGGGTGGGTCCGCGTACGGGCCCACTCTCCAGAACCTCGCAGACGATCAAGAATCTCCGCTTCGGTCCGAGAATGAACTAACGAGCTGGGCTCGTGTGCGCCACGACTCGGCCCTCGCCGGGATAGTCACCTTCCACGAACCAGGTCGAGCCTGAACCGGCGAGACGAGGCCGGACTCCGGTGGCATCGCCAAGCTCATCGCGCCAACGTGCTAGATCAGGAGCAACAACCAGCGCTGCAGGCTCGAGATCGTTGCCGTTGTCTCCCGATGGTCCGCCCAGATCGTCCCAAGCGCGATAGACCGCCGGCGTTGAACACATCACCGGCGGAGTGAGCAGTGTGAAGACCCGATCTTCAAAGGGCAATTGTTCGATCAGTTCACCGATGCCTTGGACTCGTGCGTGCCCGCCGACAACACAGAATGCGACGTCGGCCCCAAGCGATGTCGCAGCAACCGGATCACTGTGACCAGCCCAATGGAGAATCGCGGCGGCATCGGCGGAACCACCTCCAAGCCCAGCGCCAGCGGCAATAACTTTCTCGATCCGAACACTCACGTCGCTACCGACGTGCCGAAGCGCCCGCAAAACCAGATCGTCGGGGCCAAGGTGCAGTTCGTTTCCTTCCGAATCGACAAATTCAACGACCGGCGATTCCGCTTCGGTCACAAAAAGCCAATCACCAAAATCGAGTGACACCATGTCGGCATCAATGAGATGGAAGCCGTCATTGCGCCTACCGACGATTCTCAGCGAGGTCGTCAGCTTGGCTGGCGCAAAGAGTCGCAAGATTCCCTCAGACATGCCGCCCATCGAATCACGCCTGGGCGTGGACCGCTGCGGTTAAGGCGCCCCATTGGACGATGTCGAGGCGCTCAGGGCGATCTGAGGGGTCAATCCCCGCCGCCTCGAACTGCTCGGGTGTGACTTTGGTCGAAAGCGATCGACGCAGCATCTTTCGTCGTTGACCGAATGCAGTGCGCACAAGATCCATCAGTGCATCGTGGTCGACGTTAACGATGGGTTCAGATCGGCGCTGGATCCGAACCATTACCGATTCAACCCTCGGCTGAGGAATAAACACCGTGGCTGGGATTCTGGCCACAACGGAGGCCGTCGCCCAGAGGGCCAACTTCACCGAAGGAATGCCGTAGGTGCCATCGCCAGCCCCAGCCGCGAGTCGCTCGCCTACCTCGCGTTGAACCATGACAAGCATCGTTTCGATCTGCGGAACGTCATCGAGCAGGTCAAGAACGATCGTCGTGGCCACGTTGTAAGGAAGATTGGCAACAAGATTCCAGACGCGATCTGCCGGCAAGACCTCGGCCCAATCAAGTTCGAGCGCATCGCCGTGCACGACGCGCACTCCGAGTGGCTCGACTGTTTCCGCAAGAACGGGGAGCAAATGACGATCGAGTTCAACCGCAACAACGTTTGCGCCAGTGGCCGCGAGTTCCGTCGTAAGTGAACCAACGCCTGGACCAATTTCGACAACGTTCGTGGTCGTATCAATTTCGGCGAGTCGGACAATGCGCCGCACCGTGTTCGGGTCCGCGAGAAAATTCTGACCGAGCGCGCGACTTGGTTCGAGTCCATGGCGCTCGAGTAGTTCCGTGATGTCACGACGCGTGAGTGTCACAAAGTCACCGCGAACCTTCCGCGGTCGCCGTCACCCGCAGATGGCGCGTGGTGATGACGAGAGCCGTCGTATCGGAAACACACCAAGAACGCTTCGTCTCGCCTAGAGGGGCGAGCACCCGGGCCACGCGCTCCATCCGGTTCTGGCAAGAACACGCTCGGCGATGACGATCTGCTGCTCTCGTGTCGCTTCCCATGGGTGAGCGGAGAATTCCTCGCCGCCAAAGGCGCGCCATGTCGACCATCCGGGTCCGTGGGCGAACTGAAGTCCACCTCCGTATCCGTTAGCAGCGTTCGCTGACCAGTTTCCACCGGTTTCGCAGGCGGCGACGCGGTCCCAGCGATTCGGCGAGGTCGTGGCGTTCCCGGTCGGTGCCGGTGGAGTCGTGACGCGTTGCTGAGTGGTTGTGGTGGTCGGTGCCCGGCGCGGGGCGATTGTTGTCGGAGGGGCCACCGTGGTGACTGGAGCCGGGACCGTGGCCGGAACCGTGACAGCCACGGTTGTCGTGGTCGAATCTTCGGTCGAGACAGAGTCAACAACGAGGCTCTGATCCGTAGAGCTTGCCGTTTGGGTTGCACCGCTGCTCGGGGAGCGCTGGAACATGTCGATCACCAGCAACGGCAAACACGCGAGCGTGACAACGAGTGCAATCAGCAGTCGGCGTTGCGTCGGGTGAACGGTGGAGTTCAGAGCTGCATCCTTCGTCGAGCAATAGATCCTGGAAACGAACGGAGGACGCCCTGCGCTTCCGCACAGTGCAAACTCCGCCCGGAGCCGTCTGAAGAACCTAGGAGGGTCGTCCGGGACCCGCAACTATTCAGAGCGCCTGAGACACCCGCCGTTCAGATGCGCGTAACCCCTGTTCAGCCGATCGCCACGAGTTGTCCACAACAGCCCGACCTCTATGGGAGATCGCGTTCTCCCTGCTCGGGGAGCCGATAGACCATCGCGGCATTTCTCCATGTGACATCTGCCACATCTGCCACTGGAATGTGCTTCGCATCGGCAATTGCCGTTCCCACAAAGGGAACGAGCGCCGGGCGATTCGGTTTTCCACGATGAGGAACCGGGGCCAAAAATGGTGAATCGGTCTCTACGAGGAGTCGATCGAGGGGGCAAAGGGTGGCTGCCTCAAGCACTTCGGGCGCACCAGGGAACGTAACGATGCCACTAAAGGAAAGCCATGCCCCGAGATCGAGGCACTTCTGCGCTTCCTCGGGGCCACCGGTAAAGCAGTGGATCACCGTTCGATCGGGTACGCCTTCGCTTGCGAACATCGCGAATGTGTCGTCCCATGCCTCTCGCGTGTGCACCACTAACGCCAGGTCATGTTTTTTCGCCAACGCAATCTGCTCTGCGAAAACCGCTCGTTGCACCTCACGCGGCGAATGGTCGTAGTGGTAGTCAAGACCGCACTCCCCTACAGCGACCACCTTCGGGTCAGCGAGAAGTTCGGCGATGCCATCGATGCCACCCGATGCATCGTGGGGATGCACGCCGGCGGTGGCCCAGACTCCGTCATAGGCACTCGCAACTTCGACCGCGAGTTTCGATGATGCAAGATCACAGCCGACCGTGATCATTCGCATGACACCCGCTTCATGGGCATCAGCAATCGTGGCAGCGGCCTCGGGCCATTTATCGGAACCATCACCGAGGTGGCAGTGATCATCAGTCCAGCGCATCGCTACTCCGTCAACCGACCGATGGCTTTGCCATGCGCGGAAACAGGCCATCGCCCTTTACGACGGGACGACCACCGGGATACCCGCCCCACTCCGCTCCGGCGACGCCAGCATCGGCCGGTGAGCCAGACAATCCGATTCGTTCCCATATCTCCCTACACGTCTCAGGCATCGCCGGTGTGGCCAAGATCGAAACGATGCGCAGAACCTCGAGGGCGTCGCCCATGACTGCATCAACCGCAGGACCTGGTTCCATCTTCCAAGGTTCATTAGCTTCAAGATGCGCGTTTGCCGCACCGACAAGACGCCATGTTGCTTCAAGCGCAATGCTCGGCGTCATGTTGTTCCAACCAGCGATCGTGTCAGTCAACGATTGCGCCGCAATTGCCGCGAGCGGCGAATCTGCAGCAGGCGCAGAACCGATTCCTTCACATTTTTTGGCGACAACGGTGGCAACTCGCGAGAGCAAATTACCGAGGTTGTTGGCGAGGTCAGCGTTGTAACGGGTGACCATCGATTCATAGGAGAAGTCTCCGTCTGGACCAAATGGGTTGTCACGCAGGAAGTGGTAGCGGAATCCGTCGACCCCAAAGTCAGCAACAAGATCAGCTGGGAAAATCTGATTGAGGCTGGTCTTCGACATTTTTTCGCCGCCGACGAGCAAGAACCCGTGAACCCCAAGTTTCTTCGGCGGTTCTATGCCAGCGGCAAGGCACATGGCAGGCCAGTACACGCAGTGAAATCGAAGGATGTCTTTGCCGAGTAGATGGTGAACCTGCGGCCACCATTCAGCAAAACGTTCGGGATCATCGCCGTAGCCCACTGCGGTCGCATAGTTAATGAGAGCGTCGTACCAGACGTAAAAAACATGGCCCTCGTCCCATGGGACAGGGACTCCCCAAGAAATTGACGTGCGCGACACCGAAACGTCTTCAAGGCCTTGCTTAATGATTCCCAGCGCTTCGTTTCGCTTTCCTTCGGGTTGCACACATCCCGGATTCGCTGCGTACCAATCAAGAAGGGGCTGTTCGAACTTCGAAAGTTCAAAGAACCAGTTGTCCTCTTCAAGCCATTCAACGGGACGGCCGTGAATCGGGCAATTACCATCGACCAGATCGGCTTCGTTGTAATAGGCCTCGCACGGAACGCAGTAGTGGCCGGAATAGGAACCTTTACGGATCCAACCATTATCGAAAATCGCCTGCATGAACTTCTGTACCGAAGTGATGTGCCGTGGCTCGGTGGTGCGAATGAAATCGTCGTTGCTGATATTCAGCAGTTCCCAAACTTCCTTGAACCGAGCGCTGGTTTGGTCAGCCTGTTCGAGCGGTGTGATCCCGTTGGCGTCGGCCGAACGCTGGATCTTGAGGCCATGTTCATCGGTGCCGGTCAAGAAGAAGGTGGGATCTCCCGCCAACCGATGCCACCGAGCAAGCGCGTCTGCCGTCACCGTTGTGTAGGCATGCCCGATATGGGGCACATCGTTCACGTAATAGATGGGAGTGGTGACGTAGAAGGGTTCAGACACAGTGCAAGGCTACGCAGGCTTGACACTTCTCACGAACCAAGCGCGCCGCGGCCACAGTTCAGCGGTTGTCGAGGACCTCAAGAGCGCGAGTGAGGAATCCCATCGCCCCTGCCCCAACGTCTTCGAGATTCGGCCGCGTGGAGTCGTGCAAGGAGCGCTGGTAGATCCCTTCCAAGAGCACCGCCATACGAAAGTTATAGAGAACCTCGTAATACGCCAGGTCGCTGGGCATCTCAATCGAACGGCGCTCTTGATAGCGAGCAATGAGTTCCTGCCGACGGGGCCAACCTGGCGCAGCGGTCGCCTTTCCCCATATCTCGCAGAAGCCGATGAGATCAAGTAGCGGATCGCCAATCGTGGCCGTTTCCCAATCGAGGATTGCTGTCACCCTGCCTGGCGGTTCTGATGCGATTAAAGCATTGAACATATGAAAATCGCCGTGCATGAGCGATGGTTCGTATGTGTCGGGGATGTTGGAAGAGAGAAACGACGTGACGCTCTTGAGTCGCGGCAATTCGCGTCCCTCGTACGAAACCAATTGCGAGGTCCAACGCTGAACCTGACGTTCGTGGAATCCATCCGGCTTTCCGAAATCGGCCAAACCGTTCGATTTCCAATCGAAGTCATGCAGCGCAGCAAGCGCTTCGACCATCGCAAACGCAACGCTTGGCTGATCTTCCGCGGCGAATGGTTCAGGCAACGGTGGCGCAGGGTTGATCCCTTCAACCTGCTGCATCAAGAAGAATGTGCACCCAAGCACCTCTCGGTCGTCACAAAGCGCCACGGTTTCGGGATGAGGCACGTTCGAACCATTCAGCGCATCGAGAATTCGAAACTCACGGCGCATTCCTTCGTCTGCACGTTCAATTGCAACGAGCGCGGGCCGGCGAAGTACCCAACGAGAGCCACCACGGAGAACGGTAAACATCGCGTTCGATCGACCAGACATGAGCGGCGCCACTGTCATCGGTTGGCCGACTTCAAGGCCAAGATCATCGAGCCAAACGCCAAGGCGCTTGACGTTGACAAGTTCCTTGTTCACGAACCGCCACCATCGAGATTGATAAGAGCGCCGGTCATGTACGACGAAGCATCAGATGCCAACAACAGCGCAGTTCCAACGATCTCTTCGGGCTGTCCGATATGACCAACGGTGATCATCTTGGCGAGGTGTTCGGCCGCTTCAGGGGTCGGAATCGCCTTGCTGAAACTGTCGGTAATGAATGGACCGCACACAATCGCGTTCACTCTGATGCCGCGCGGCCCGAACTCCTGAGCAGTCGCCTGGGTTATTGCATTAAGAGCAGCTTTGGAACCGGCATAGACAACAGTGAACGGCGAAGGTCGTTGAGATGCTTTCGTGCTGATGTTGATGATCGATCCGCCAGCCGGCATGTGCTCGGCAGCCATCGCCATCAGCCGCAACGGACCTTTGACATTTACCCCAAACGTTTTGTCGAACAGTTCTTCGGTAACTCCAGCAAGCGATGGCGGAACCGGAGCAATGCCCGCGTTGTTGACCAGAATGTCGATCTTGCCGAACTCCGCGACCGCTGTAGCAATGAGAGAGTCGCACTGACTCCAGTCGGCCACATGACACCCAACTGCGAGTGCTCGGCGTCCTTTTGTCCTGATCTGTTCGGCAACTTCTTCACACGCGTCGACGCGTCGGCTTGAAACAACAACGTCGGCGCCGGCATCGGCAAAACCCAACGCCATCGCTCGCCCAAGGCCCTTACTCGCTCCGGTTACTAGCGCGACCTTGCCGGTGAGATCGAACAGCGCACTCGCCACTTCAGAAGCCTTCTTCGCTACTGGCTTCGAATTGCCATTGCCCGTCGCGTCGAACGATGTGACCAGCGCTTGGCGCGGCGTAATGCGTTCCAAGAATGAGCGTGCCCGTATCGCCATGTTCATCGAGCATCCGGCGGCGAGTCTCGGCGCCCATTGGACCGTCCCAATCACCGCTCATTCCCCAGTCCGGTTCGGCCCACTGCACCGGATGATGGGTCGCGTCGCCCGTGATGAGCGCTTGCTCACCTTTCGATTCAATAACGACCGACATGTGCCCGGGCGAATGACCGTGGGTCGGAACAAACCTGATTTCGCTCGTGACCCGATGATCAGCATCGACGAGATCCACAAGCCCCGCTTCAACGACGGGCGCAACCGTGTCAGGAAGGTTCCAGGCATAACCACCGGGTTCGTCCATCCATGCGTCGTATTCGGCTCGACAAAAGAGATAGCGGGCATTCGGGAATGTCGGCACCCACTTGCCGTCCTCGAGACGTGTGTTCCATCCCACATGATCGAAATGCAGATGCGTACAACACACGATGTCGATTGATTCGGCAGGGAAACCTGCTGCGGCGAGTCGCTTCAGAAAGGCGGGGTCGCCAGTAAAGCCTGGGAGTCCGGCCATGTCTCGATCGCCTACACATGTATCAACGATGATTCGAAGCCCATCGCTTTCAACCACAAACGCGTGAATCGAGAGGTCGGTATTCCCCTCGTCATCAATGAAATGGGGCATGAGCCAAGAAAGGTGCGGTGCAAGCGCCTCCTCGGTCGCAGCAGGAAGCAACCCCTTCAGGGGCAACTCTTGTTCAAGTTCCACAACCTTCGTGACAGTGACGTCACCGATTTTCCAGCGCATAGCTCCCCCTCGTTTGGCTCAAGTGTGGCTCACCCCGCCGAAGGTTTCGACTTGTTCGCCCGGATCGGCAGAGTCGGCAAGACTGCGACGACTCGCATGCTGCTAGGGGAAACCATGAGTGGACAGGTCCGACTCGAGATTGATGGCCCAATCGCCGTCATCACCAACGACAACCAAGAGAAGCGAAATGCCTTCTCTGACGACATGGACAAGCAGTTGTTCGACATTCTCGGAGAACTTCGTGCCACACCTGCCGTTCGAGCAGTTATCTGGCGAGGCGAAGGCCATTCGTGGTCGTCAGGTCGAGATGTTGGTTCCATCGGCAACGACACCACCGGCCTCACTCATCACGAATTAATGACCCGCGGCCACAAGGGCATCCAGCAGCTATTTGATCTCGATGCTCCCGTCATAGTCCCCATTCAAGGTTGGGCCATCGGCGGTTCCTTCCAGCGAGCTCTTCTGTGCGACATTCGTATCGCTGCTGAAGATGCAAAATTCATGCTTCCCGAAGCAGGCCACGGGGTCATCCCTGACACTGGCGGCGTTGGCCGTCTCTTTCAAATGTGCGGCCATGGCGTCGTAAGCGACATGGTGCTCACCGGACGGTCGCTTAACGCTCAAGAGGCGCTCGCTCTTGGCATCGTGTCTCGCGTCGTGTCTCGCGAGGAACTCGACGACACCGCCATGGAGATGGCACTGAAGATCGCCGCGTCACCTGCGGTCACGATCAAGTTGGCCCGTCGCGTCATTCAACATCTCGCTCAGCCCGAAATCACGACCTCGATGGCCGATGAACTGATTTACCAAACCTTCCTCAATAAGTCCGAGGATTACGCCGAATTCCGCGCTGCACGCGCCGAAGATCGCACACCCAACTACCGCGGGAGCTGACATGTCCACCTCTGAACCCATTGGACTTCCTGACGCACCAGAACTTGGCGCCCAAGCACTCCCCGCCGGAATCTACGACGGGAAAGTTGTTTTCATTACAGGAGGCGGAACTGGTCTCGGGCGCGCCGTTGCCACCGAATTCGCGCGACTCGGCGCAAGTATCGTTGTCGCCAGTCGAAAGCCCGAACATCTTGAGCAGGCCGATGAAGCAATGGCTGCTCTCGGCGCACCTGCACTCACCGTGCAGTGCGACATTCGCGAGCCTGATTCGATCGCGGCTGCATTCGATGCAGCGGTTTCAAAGTTTGGCCTTCCCGACATTCTCATCAACAACGCCGCGGCCAACTTCCCCGTTCCTGCCGAAGACATGTCGGCAAACGCGTGGCGCACTGTCGTAGACATCACACTTAACGGCACGTACTTCTGCGCTCGGGAATTCGCCCGTCGTCACATCGATGCCAATACGCCGGGTTCCATCATCAACATCGGGGCCACCTATGCATGGACGGGCGGTCCTGGGTTTGCTCATTCCGCAGCAGCCAAAGCCGGCGTCAAGAACATGGTCGAAACGCTTGCGGTTGAGTGGGGCCCGTACGGCATCCAGGTCAACGGATTGGTTCCCGGGCTGATGCCGCACGAGGACATGACCGATGACATCAAGGGCAACCTCGCACGAACTAATGACAAAGACGCGTGTCAGCCCGCATTACGCGTTGGTCGACCACGCGAACTCGGATGGGCCGCAACATTTCTCGCGTCGCCCTATGCCCGGTTCATTAGTGGTCACACGCTTGTCGTCGATGGCGCGAACTGGCAGCGACGTTCGCTTACCCAACCCGAGGTCGTCACCGTTCGCGACCAAATGGGCAAGGGACCATTCGAGCTGTGAAGTTTTCACTCTCTCTTCCGCTTCTGAAAGATTTCTCTTCGTCTGATCCGTTTCGCGAAACCTTCGATCTTGCTCGCATTGCCGAGGAATGTGGTTTCGACACCGTCACGATCGGCCATCACCACTTCATGCCCGGCAACTTGAGCGATCCGCTCACATTCTTGGCTGCAGTTGCTGCCCGAACCTCAACCGTGCGTGTCGGCACTGGAATCTTTCAACTACCAATCCACAACCCAGTGCGCGTTGCTGAACAGGTCGCAACCATCGACCAGATCTCAGGCGGTCGTGTCACCCTCGGCGTCGGCATGGGCTGGTGGCCACTCGAATACGACGTGCACGACTCAAACTTCAAAGAGCGCGGCGCCCGGATGGAAGAAGCGCTGACGATTCTGCGCTTGGTCTGGCAGAACGAGAACACCTCGTTCGAAGGTCGCTTTCACTCTTTCCCCGAACTCACCGTGCATCCGCGGCCTCTTCAATCCCCCAGTCCACCGCTGTGGGTTGCGGGCGTGGCTCCGGCCGCGGTCGATCGGGCGGCGCGTTTGGGTGATGAATGGATCTGCGGTCCGGTGCAATCTCTCGCAGCCGCTCTCCGGTGTCTCGACATTTACCGGCCAGCTTGCGCCGCACTCAGTAAACCTGCCGACTGGATACTCCGACGCTACGCATGGGTCGGAGAAAGCGACGAGAAAGTTCGCACCGAAGTTCTGCCGGTGTACGTCGACGGACTGATGATCCACTGGCGCGAATCTGCCGAGGAAAAAGAAGAGAAGGAACTCTTCGCTCGCATCGATGCCGGCGAGAACATCACCGCTGAAGACATCGCCTCCGATCGTTTACTTTGGGGCGACCCGGAACGCGTGATCGGGCAAATCCGCGGCTATGAAGCAACCACACGGTGCGACCACGTGCACACGGCATTCGGTGCTGGTCTGCCCGCCGACACCGGCCAAGCCTCGTTGGGAAACTTCGAGGACATCGCCGCGATGATTCGCCTGTTCGGGCATGAGGTTATTCCTGCTTTCGACTGAACTTTCTTTGTCCTAACGTCCCGTCGGTCACCCGACAAGAAAAGGACACCATGAAGACTCAGTTCCCCCCGAAGCATGTACTCGGTGCCGTCGTTGTCGCTGCGGCGCTCCTCTTGGGCGCATGCGGCAACTCCAGTACCGACTCGGCGAAGTCCGATGCAAGCACCACCACTGCAGCGCCGAGGACCCTCAAAATCGTTGTGACCAACGACGACGGCTACGACTCAGATGGCCTCAACGCAATCACCGAAGCACTGCGCGCACAGCCCAATGTCGAGGTCACTGTTGTTGCTCCCGCCACACAACAAAGCGGAAAGGGTGGCACCGTCACTGGTGGCATGCTGAGCGCCACCGACCTCAAGACCAAAGGTGGCTACCCCGTAAAAGCCGTTGCTGGAACACCAGCCGACGCAATGATTTGGGCGATTGAACAAAAGGGTGTCAATTTCACCCCCGATTTTGTTGTCTCCGGAATTAACGCCGGCGCCAACCTCGGGCCCGTTGTTGACCTTTCAGGAACGGTTGGTGCCGCTCGCGCCGCAGTGCAGCGTGGAATTCCGGCGATGGCAACAAGCAACGGAGCGATTGCGGGACCGTTTGCATTTACCGAATCAGCCAAGGTCGTTATCGAATGGTTCAAGAAGAACCGCGACGCAATCGCTAACGGAACTATCGACAAGACCCAGGTGTTCAACCTGAACATCCCGACCTGCGCAACCGGTGCAGTTCGAGGAGAAGTTGTCGTTCCGATCTCGACAACTGACACCTCCTTCTTGACGAAACAACCCGACTGCATGTCAACCATTGCCGCGCCAAACAACGATGTCGCTGCATACATGGTTGGGTTCGCAGCGCTGTCGATGTTGAGCGCCAAACCAGCTCAGTAATTCATTACTGATTGCTATCGCGCTCTGATCTTCAGAGCGCGATAGCAATCTCGTACACGCGGTTACGAGCAACTGAAAAGAGTTCCGCCACTTCCGCGGCTGCATCTTTTTTGGAGATTCCGCGACCGATGGCAAGTTCCACCGCTTCTCGAAGTTGATCATCTGTGGCTTCCGTTGCCGGCGGGGCGCCATCGAGAACGAGTACATATTCGCCACGCGGATCCACTTCAGCGCACCGTTGGATCGCGGCACCGAGCGAGCCACGCCAGATTTCTTCATGGAGTTTGGTCAACTCGCGTGCAAGCACAATGCGACGCTGGCCACTGCAAACTTCGGCAAGATCGTTGAGCGTCTTCGCAAGTCGATGAGGGGCCTCGAACAAAACCGCCGTTCGATGTTCGTCCGCGAGTTCTCGAAGTCGCAGCGCGCGCCCGGATCCCTTACGAGGGAGAAATCCTTCAAAGACAAACCGCGATGTCGTGAGGCCGCTCGCAACCAGTGCATGAAGTAACGCCGAAGGACCGGGAACGACTTCGACGGTGACGCCGGCTTCAATCGCTTTCGAGACCAAAAATTCGCCAGGGTCTGAAACCCCTGGCATCCCGGCATCGCTCACGAGAACAACGACGTCGCCACGCTGCACATGTCCGAGTACACGTTCTGCGGCTTCGCCTTCGGTGTGTTCGTTCACGACGATGTAGGTCGGCGACGCGATCCCGAAATGCGACAACAACCGACCGGTTCGGCGCGTGTCCTCGCAAGCGACCACTGCTGCCTGTCCAAGTGCCTCGAGTGCCCTCGGCGAAATATCTCCAAGATTGCCTATGGGTGTTCCGACGAGAACCAAGCGACCAGACACTGAAGAACTCATCGAATCTCCAATCGGTCGCCTTCAACGACGCCCCAACGGGCGAATGCTTCGGCTTCGGTTTCGATCACCGAACGCGAGCGCAGCAAGAACGCACCGAGACGATTCGGCTTCATTGTCCTAAGTCGCAAAACCGTGCCATCCGCATCGAGATGGGCAACATCGATCGTGAATCTCATGCCAAACGTGTGTAGCGATTTCGCCGGTAGCAGGAGCATCGCTCCTTCAACCCCATCGCGCCCAAGTAAGCCGCGCCGACGATCGCGCCGGTTTGTCGCAATCTCAAGCGTGGCAAGCACGCGCCCTTCAAGGACGAGCCAATTCCCCGAAGATTCGCTCGACGACATAGCGCCGATGCTACGAGCCTCAGACGTTGAAGCGGAACTCCATCACGTCACCATCGGCAGGCTGATACTCCTTGCCTTCAACCCGCAGGATTCCAGCGTCACGGGCCTTGGACCATGCGCCCACCTCGAGCAATTCATCCCAATGAATGACTTCAGCTCGGATGAAGCCACGCTCGAAATCGGTGTGGATGACACCCGCGCACTGTGGGGCCTTGTACCCGGCACGGAATGTCCAGGCGCGGGTCTCTTTTTCGCCCGTCGTGAAGTACGTGCGCAGTCCCAACATGCGGTAGGCGGCGTGCAGAAACCGTGGGAGCGCGCCTTCACCGAGGCCAAGTCCTTCAAGCATTTCGACGCGCTCGTCAGCATCGAGCATCGCTGCTTCGGCTTCAAGCTGCACGCACATACCAATCACTTCACCGCGGCCACCAAATTCTTCGACCACAGGAGCGATGAGTTCGTCGATCTGCTCAAGACCATCTTCGCTGACATTGACGATCGCGAGGACGGGCTTATTTGTCAGCAAGAAATAGCTCTTGATGAGATCACGAGACTCGGCATCAAGATCACTTCGATAAATCGGCGTTCCCTCAGAAAGAATCTCAAGCGCCTTGCCAAGCGCTTCAACCTCATCAGCAATCATTCGATCTTGTTTGGCGGCTTTTCGACGCTTATCGATCTGATTCTCGACAGTTTCCAAATCGGCAAGCGCAAGTTCGGTTTCGACGATTCGAAGGTGCTCGAGCGGATCCGACGGGCCAGGAACGTCATGGTCAACAAAAGCACGAAGAACGAAGACGATCGCATCAGATTCGCGAATGTTGGCCAGAAACTTGTTTCCCAGGCCTTCACCTGTGCTCGCCCCTTCGACGAGACCACCGATGTCGACAAACTGCACGCTGGCCGGAATCACCGACTTGGCCTTACTCATAATTGCGAGCTGCTCAAGCCGATCGTCGGGGACTTTGGCCACTCCGACATTGGGGTCTTTTGTGGCGAAGGCATACGGGGCTGCGAGAGCCCCCCCGCCAGCGAGCGCGTTATACAGCGAGGACTTACCCGCGTTTGGCAATCCGACGAATCCGAACTTTTCCATGGGAGTGGCAGGCTAGTAGTGCCGTCAGCCACCGACGACATGACCTGAGGCCACACGAACGCTCTCAGTTGGCCCATCCCCCCACCTCCGGCCTAGAGTTTCGGTCTTATGTCGAAGAAAACCTCGAAGCGCAAGACGAACGCCCGTCGTAAACCGGCGAATCACGGCACCAAGCCCAACGCCGGTCGCGGCTGATTCTGCACGTCGTTAACGACTGTGTTTAGCCAGCCCTCGAAGGAGCTCATCACTGTCCCGAACCCTGAGAAGGGTCGTGACTACGAGATCCTGTGCGAAACTGATGAGCTCACATGCCTCTGCCCTGTAACAGGTCAGCCGGATTTCGCGACCGTGCGCGTCACTTATGTGCCGAACGAATTACTCGTCGAATTAAAGAGCCTCAAGATGTATATATGGTCGTTCCGTGACGAAGGCGCGTTTCACGAAGCTGTCACCAACACCATCCTTGATGACCTCGTGCAGGCATTGTCTCCACGGCGGATGACCATTGAAACCATTTGGAAAGTCCGCGGTGGCATTCTCACCACCGTTACTGCATCTCATCCGTAAAACGAACTGCAGTTATTCCGCTCCCGGCATACTCGGAGGGATTTCGGTGCGCTCAACGAGACTCGCCGGAGGGGCTTGTCCGGCCGGCGGAGTGACTTTGCCGGCCGAGAGATCCACAAGTTTTCCGATGCGATCGATGACAGCCCACGAAAGACGATCTCCGCCCACGGTCGAGAAATGGACGTTGTCCTTCTGACGCATACCCCGAACAACGCCATCAGCGTTCGGAAGCCTTGCCGCGAAGGAAAGATTTGAATCTGAGAAAAATGGCCATGTATCGAAGTACTGGATCCATGGCCGACTCTGCGCTTCGCTCCAATAGATATAACTCATTTGGTCCATGCCGCGAGTCTTCGTACCAGGCCCCATCGGAGGCGGTCCGCACCAGATCGTGATGCGCTGATTATCAGGCGACTTCAGAAGATCCATCGTTGCGGCAACGCGTCGGCGATATTCGGTCATCCACGGCTCGGAAGTGCGCTCGAGAACTTTTCCGTCGGCACCGACCATGTTCTGGCCGTCGTTTGCGCCGAACATGATCACAAGAATCGATGGATTGGCAGGGAACACAGTTTTCACTAAGTGCTCGGGCCAGTTGTAAAAATCGGGACGAGCCAATCCGGTCGAGACGTGAAAATCGAGCGTCGGGGTGAAGATCCCAGTGGACTGCGTAATTCGCTGGAACGACGTACCGAACGTCTGAGTGATGGAATCGCCGCCGACCCAGATCTTCATTGGAGTCGCCGGGGTCGGCGCTGGAAGTTCGGGCACTTTCTCCGCGGCTTCAGCTGATGCGGCGCTTTCTGCCTCTGCTTGCTGGCGGAGAAGTTCCTCGACATCAATCTTCGTGCCCTGATTTTTGCCGAGTGCATCATCAATTGAATTACGGAAGAAATTGATATGAAGTGTGTCGGTCACCGAGGCGACAGTCTTTGCAATCCCATTTCGCCACCCTTCGCCCTTTGCGTTGCTTTTGCGAAGCGTTGAATCGGCATCCAAAAGCCCGGCGACACATAGCGCCAGAACGATCACGACAATGATCAGACCCGCAGGCATCGTCCCTTCGCGGCGCGGCCGCAATGGCCCGAAAAGGCTCCGCCAATTGAACGGCGACCGTCCCCCCGAAGGGATCCCGGATTTGCCTTTCATCGGATTGCGCCCTGGTGACGTCATCGGAGGTTCCTCATCAGAACTGGAAGTAAATGAATGGCGCTATTCCCTCGGGACCAAGCGCATCAACAAGGACAAGTCCACCGGCAAGAGCAGCGATTTGCAAGGCAGGTGCCCAGGTCGCAAACCAGACTTCAGCTTTTTGGGGGAATCGCTGAGGAACGAACTGCGAGGCGACACTCGCAACGATCACGAAAATCAACAGAAGGCTCACTCCAGCAGAGGAACCAGAAGAGGCAAACAGTCGCCCGAGCAACGCAAAGGCCTCATCAACCGATGTTGCCCGAAAGAACACCCACGCCAGACAGACGACGTTGAAGACCAAGAACCATTGCATCGCTTTCACCAACAACGGAGGCAGGCCCAACTCGTGGCCCTTCCATTTCTCCTTCACGATTCGTTCGGCCACCAAGTAGGAGCCGTGAATTGCTCCCCAGACGACGAACGTCCAGTTCGCCCCATGCCAAAGTCCACCAATAATCATGACGAGGAAAAGGTTCCGATAGGTCATGGCTTTCGAGCCACGATTTCCGCCAAGCGGTATGTAGAGGTAGTCGCGCAGCCACCGCGACAAAGTCATGTGCCAGCGACTCCAGAAGTCCTGCAATGACAGGGCGATATAGGGCGAATCAAAGTTCTGCGGGAATCGAATACCGAGAAGTAACGCCACGCCGATAGCGATATCGGTGTAGCCGCTGAAGTCGGCGTAGATCTGAATCGCGTAGGCGTAAATCGCCAACAGCACGGCCAGCGGTCCGTAGGCATTTGGATTGGCAAAAACCGGATCCACAATCTGTATTGCAAGAAAGCTCGAGATCACGACCTTCTTGAACATGCCGCGGAAAATGAGCATGAATGCTTCAGCGGATCGCACGTATCGCGGATCGGGTAATACATCGAGTTGCGGCGCGAACTCGCTTGCTCGAACAATCGGGCCGGCAACGAGATGAGCGAAAAAAGACAGATACACAGCGAAATCAAGAATCGTGAGCGGTTTACGCCATTGCCCTCGACCGATGTCAATCACATAACTGATTGCTTGGAAGATAAAGAATGAGATACCAATCGGAAGAATGATGTTCAGAATCGGGGCATCAACCGAAATTCCGATCGAGCGCATCTTGTCGGCGATTGTCGAGACAAAGAAATCGAAGTACTTGAAATATCCAAGAATCCCAAGATTTACAACAACAGCGATTCGAACGAGCCACCTACTGGCATTCGTGCGTTCCCCTTCAGGGGTGAGCGACCGAAAAACTGCCAGGCCCAAGAACCAGTTGATCCCAATGCTCAGAGACAGAAGCGCCAAGTAGTTCCAGTCCCACCACCCATAGAACACGAAACTTGAAGCAAGGATGAACCAACGCCATGCGATCTTGTGCGGTCGCAGCAGCCAGCTCCCGGTGAACACCACCAAGAAGAAAACCGCGAAATCGACGGTAGGGAAAAGCATGGGGCGGCTTACCGGGTGGCTGGAGAA
The DNA here is from genome assembly GCA_037620085.1 of Acidimicrobiales bacterium. Classification (GTDB taxonomy): domain Bacteria; phylum Actinomycetota; class Acidimicrobiia; order Acidimicrobiales; family Acidimicrobilacustridaceae; genus Acidimicrobilacustris. Next base: position 54,913 of record JASJMB010000032.1, read on the forward strand.
ATAGGAGGGTTCGCAAGGCGACTGCTGGTCGACCAACTGGCAACGACCTGCACCGAAACTACCGCAGAGACCATCCGGTTTCGGGACAGACCTCCTCGCCATCACAAACCCAGACCCGGCTACTCATCAGCAAGACAGGTAGGGTCCAATCGTGCTTGACCATGTGTTTACTGATGCCATCGGCGCCCTTCGCGACGCGTTCGAAGGCGCGATGCTCGAACGACAAGCGTTCGAAGAGCGATTCAACATGGACATGCTCCTAGGTGACATGACTTGGGAGACCACCTATGGACTTCCGGGAGAAGGAATACCGCCCCGGGTTCAGGCCGACCTCACCCTGACCTGGCCAACATGGGCGCAGACCGCTTACCGCTCCTGGTACATCGGTGAATCCTTTGACGAGACGCCACGTATCGACATTGAACTCGTTCTGCGAGTTCAACGACTGTCATCGGCTCCTGACCCCGCAGCACTTATCGCCGCGCTTCCCGACACCAGCCCGGCGATTGGGCAAGACCGACTTGAGCGCTCGGGTCCAACTGTCGAGACAATCTTCGAAGGAAGCTTCGATCACCCCGAGTATGCAATCGAAGTGAGCTATGAAGGAAGTTACGAAGTCGACGAAGAAACGTTGGCAGACGGAACTCGGCTTGACGACAACCTCGGTGCCATGGGCGGTTGGATTTCGTCGATCCTCGTGAAGGTTGGAGACCTCGCATGGGACTTTCTTCCCGCGATCGAACAGCACGACTAGCCAACCGCTGAATTAGAACTCTTTCGGCACCGGTAGCAGGTCGGGGAAATTTGTCTCGCGGCCTTCTGCTTTCGCCATAAATGACTCAGCCATGTCCGAGGGCTGAAACATTCCTGTTTGCCAGGTGGCGATGTGATTGAGGCCGTCGGCAACACTGTGGTCGCGCGAGTACAACAACATTTCTTTGGTCCCCCAGATCGCAAGCGGACTCTTTGAAGCGATTTCACTGGCGATCTCAAGCACGCCAGCCACGAGTTCTTCGTGGGTGGGGAATACCTGGTTCACGAGCCCAACCTCAAGTGCGCGTTGCGCTGACATTCGGCGCCCGGTGTAGGCAAGTTCACGTGCGACACCGTCAGGAATAATCTTCGGGAGACGTTGCAATGTGCCGACATCGGCCGTCATCCCAATATTGATCTCCTGGATCACAAAGAAGGCATCGGCCGACGCATAGCGCATATCTGCAGCAGTGACCATGTCTACCGCCCCACCAATGCACCCACCTTGGATCGCAGCCAGAACTGGCATCCGCGCTTTTTCGAAAGCCGTGAAACTTTCTTGCAGCATGAGAGCGGTCTGGCGAAGTCGGGCCCGGACCCTCCCCATTTCATCGGCATCACCTGGAGTGATTGCGGTATCTCCAGAGGTGAAGACACCGAGATCCATGCCGGCGCAAAAATGACGGCCAGTCGATGACAGCACGATCGCACGAACGTCACCACGAGCATCGAGGTTCCGCACAATTTCGGGGAGTTCAACCCAAAATTCGCGCACCATCGAATTGAGTTGCTCGGGACGGTTCAGGCGGATGTGTGCGACCTTGTTCGCTAGCTCGACATCAAAACAGCTTTCGCTCATAACGCACCCTTCACCAAGGCTGTGAGATTGGTCTGTGGCCGCGCACCCATGTGTGAGATTGCTTCGCCAGCAACGATCGACGCGGTACGCCCGGAGGTTTCAAGATCGGCACCCGAAACCCATCCTG
>JASJMB010000033.1:0-6375 GCA_037620085.1 Acidimicrobiales bacterium
GCAGAGCACCGACATCGCTTGCCACCACAGGACAACCACGTGACATGGCCTCGAGAACTGGGATTCCAAACCCTTCATAGAGCGATGGAAACGCCATGACGGTCGCGGCCCGGTAGAGCAAGTCAAGATCGGATTCAGGAATACGCCCGGTACGTACAACGGCATTGGTGAGTCCATAAGCGTCAATCGTCGCCGCAACAGTTCCATCACTTGAACCGCTTCCGCCCGTAAAGACAAGACGAAGTTCCGGACGAGTACTCACGATTTGGGCGAATGCAGCAACGAGTGTCTCGTGGTTCTTATGCGGATAGGTGATCGCTGGATAGAGGATGAACGGACGCTTGGTTAGACCGAGACTCGCAAGTAATCGGGCAAGACGATCCTGATCGAATGCAACATCAGGTTCGTTGACGCCACAAGGAATAATCCGAATTCGCTTGCGCTCGATCTTCACTCGATTGACAACATCGTTCGCGACAAATTCAGAAAGGCACACAACCGTTCGTGCTCGCCGCAAAGATCGCGGAGCAACAAATCGGATATAGGAACCTTTAACGAATCCAAACCGATCGGGGTTCGCCAATGGCTGAAGATCGTGCAACGTAAGAACACCGGGGGTGAGTCGTAAAAACGGCATTGTCCCCCCGCAATGGTGAAGGAGCACACATCGATCGCTAAACGACCGAATGGCAAGCCATGTCGACTCGGCAAACACTCGCAGAATCCTTGACGACCCAGATATTTGCGCAACGCGGGTTGTGAATCTCGAAGCAAGCTCGGGGTATACCGCACTGAACTGCCGGTTCACATAGAGAAACACCTGCACATCGTCGGGACGTAGCTCAGCGAGTTCAAGCAATAGCCGAACGGTGTACTCCTCGCTACCCCCAACTTCACCAGGAACGAGCCAAAGCAGATTCACTCCGACGCGCTGCACTGCCCGATCGCTCATGACAAGGCCTCGTTATAAGCCTGTTCAAGTTTGCGCGCTGTCTCTTCCCATGTGAAGGCCGATACGGCGCGATCGAAACCAGCGCGCCCGAGCCGTGCTCGCTCAGCGTCATCAGCGAGAATCCGATCTATTTCCGATCGCAGCATTTCGACATCGGATGGATCGACGACAACGCCGCAGTCGCCCACCACTTCTTCGGTCGACGTACCCGACGAGGTAATCACGGCTGTCCCTTGAGCCATGGCCTCCAACACGGGAAGCCCAAACCCCTCCTGGCGAGAAGGAAAACAAAAGAGGTCAGCATCGGTTTGTAATGCCGCAAGAGTTTCAGGCTCGACGAAACCAACTTGCAGAACCCGCGATCCAAGACGAGCGAGTCGTTGATCCAATTGCTCGTTCCATCCCTTGGGCCCAGCGAGAACGAGAGTTACAGACCGATCTTTGATCCCCTCAAACGCATCAAGAAGCACCGGGAGATTTTTGCGCGGTTCTATCGTTCCAGCCCACAGCACATATCGGCCGTGGAGTCCCAAACGAGATCGCATGTCATCAATCATCGATTGATCAACTGCCACGGGATCGATCCCCCACGGCACGAGTCGAAGTCGAGAATGATCAAAACCGTGCGCAACGCATTCATCGATAGTCGCTTGCGACGGACAAACAATGATTTGAGCATCACGCTTGGCGAGATCGATCGCTCGGTGAAAGAACGACACTCCGCGACGTGTGAACTGTGACGGGTCACGAAGGAATGCAAGATCATGGACCGTGGCAAGAATCGGAACACTCGGCGGAGGCATCGCCATTCCCGTTGCGTGAATGACATCGACAGGACCAGTTGCTCGTTCCACCGAGGGGCGCCGAAGTCGGTGCCATGACTCGTATAACGCGAGCCGAGGAAGCCGAAGTTGTGCGACCGGAATCGTGGGCACCCACGCCGCCTCTGGCAGTCCCCGGTGCCGAGCACTCACGCCAACAAGATCGAGCTCGGTGAACCGCCGAAGAGCACTCACGCTCCCAAGGGCGGCGCGAGCCGTGCCGCCAGGAACGGCGTGCCAACACTGCTCGAGGGTGATTGCCACCCGACGACATCGCTCCATGGGCGAGCAAGTCTCCCACGGAGCCGACAGCGGTCCCGGCATCGCCCTCAAAGCAACCCAGTGATGGTCTGACGGTCAGTAGGGTGACGCCATGGAGTTTGCACCAAACCGCGCCTTCTGGAACGACCGAAAGGTCCTGATCACCGGCGGACGTGGGTTTCTCGGCCAAGCAGTTGTCGATCGGGTGCAAGCACGAGGCGCGAAGGCACTCTTTGCTCCCTCAAGCGCTGAGTATGACCTACGCGACCGCTTGGCCGTCACGAAGATGTTCACCGACACGCAACCCGATCTCGTTATTCATCTTGCGGCGCGAGTTGGAGGTATCGGAGCCAATATGGATCGCCCCGCAGAGCTCTATCTCGACAATCTCCTTATGGGCACCTACGTACTCGACGAAGCCCGTCTCCAGAACACACCAAAGACCGTGATGGTCGGCACGATCTGTTCCTACCCGAAATTCACTCCTGTTCCCTTTGCCGAGGCATCGCTTTGGCAGGGGTATCCCGAGGAAACAAACGCACCCTACGGAATTGCCAAACTCGCTCAACTTGTTCAAGTTCAAGCCAACCGAGCCCAATATGGCCAAGACGCGATCTATCTCATGCCAACGAACCTTTACGGTCCGCGCGACAAGTTCCATCCGGCGGTTTCACATGTGATTCCGGCACTCATCAAGAAAGCTGTCGACGCGAAAGAATCAGGTGCCGATTCCCTAGAGGTTTGGGGAACTGGTTCAGCGAGTCGGGAATTCCTCTTCGTCAATGATGCTGCGGAAGGAATCGCTCTCGCCGCTGAGTTTTACAACAGTGACCAGCCGGTCAACCTCGGCGCCGATCGAGAACTGCCCATCCGAGAACTCGTCGAAATCATTGTGAAACTCGTCGGATTCGAAGGCGAAGTCCGCTGGGATACCACCAAGCCCGATGGTCAACCCCGCCGAGGTGTCGACGGTTCGAGAGCGCGCCAGGAATTCGGATTCAACGCCGGCACGACGTTCGACGAAGGTCTGAAGAAAACCCTCGACTGGTACCTGGCGAATCGCGTCGAGGCCGAAGCTCGCCCCGTCTGATCGCAGCCTTCAGCAGAGGCTTAGCCGCAGGTCTGACCGTCGGGCACGCGAGGAATGAATTCGCTCAACGTTGTCGTAGTGATGACCTGGGTCGTGGTTGTGGTTCCAAGTGTTGACGCGGTTACCCCGCTTGAGATCGAGGGTGACGATGCCGTGGTCGACGTCGTAAGCCCACTCAAGTCCGGAACAGCATTTGGGCTAGGGATCGGACGCAGCCCGCGGAACACATCGAATATTGGCTGCGATGCAGCAATGTTCAACTCAAGAACACTCGCGGCACCCACGATCATGCCGGTGGCGACAGGCGTGAAACTCACCAGAGCATCCGGATCGAACGTTCGGAATTGTGAACCAAGATCAACAAGTTGCTGAACCGTGAACTCCGTATCGAGCGTGACATTTTTCTTCGCGATATCGAGGAAGTCTTTCAAAATGAACGGGTTGCGCACGCCCTGAGCAACGGCCTTCTTTAATGCCGCGCGGATGAACTGCTGCTGCCGAGTGACCCGACCGAAATCACTTGTCGGATCTTCCTGCCAGGTCTTCATATTGTCGCGAGAAATTTCGAAATGACGAGATCGAGCGAATGCGAGTGCTTGCGCACCATTCAGTATCTGACATCCGGTGTCGTATTGAAATAATCCTGTGGCTTGGTCACGAGAAGGGAAATTGAAATACACAGGCACACCGTCAACTGCCTTGACCAACGCTTCAAAGCCCTGGAAGTCAACCATTGCGTAGTGATTGATCGGGATACCGAAGTTCTGATTGATCGTCTGGATTAAACGCTCTGGCCCACCAAGCGCAAGTGCGGAGTTGATGCGGCCTTGACCGCCACCGGCAATATTGACCCACAGGTCTCGCGGCAATGACAGTAACGATGCCTGCTGCGTTTTCGGCTCGACCCGCAGGATCATGATCGTGTCGGTGTTGAGCGACTTGCTCCGGCCACGAAGTACTGGATCGCCTTCGGCCAAACCCATGCCATCGTCAATACCCACCAGCAAGATATTCATTGCCTCGCCTGGAGCGCTTGCCGCCTGAAGCGATGAACCAACGTCGATCCTTGGCAGTGCACTCGCCTGGTTGTACGCCCACGCCAAACCGCCTGCCGCTAGGAGGCAGGCGAACACGATGAAGATATTCAGTGAGAGCAGCAGCCGTTGAGGCCACGTGCGGGAGGGATGACTCACGTGCGAACACTACCGGAGCGTTCCTCGTTGCCCACGTCGCCCACCTGTCGATGCCGCGGGGACCGTCGTAGGCTCCAAAGTACGTGGACACATCAACCCTTACCGCTCTGAGTATCGAACCCATCGCTGTAGTCGGTGGCATGGTCGCGTCTGGTCTTGCCGATGTGACCTCAGATCTTGCCGCTCTCGATTCATCGGGCTGGTGGGCTGTCGTTCTGCCATTCGATGGCGAACCGATCTGTGCGCGATTCGAGCGTCGCCGACCAACTGTGTCCCTTCCACGTTCTGCGCGGCCTTGGAGCGGCCCAGCACTCGAATCGTGGACCTCGTCTCTTTCTCGAGCCGAGTTTTCTCAACGAGTTCACGACATTCGCGATTCCATCGCTGCCGGCGATGTGTACCAAGTGAACCTCACACGCCAATTGTCCGCTCCGCTTCCCCCAGAAGCTTCCATGCTCGCCTTGGGCGAACGACTTGCTGCGGCAAACCCCGCACCGTTCTCCGCAGTTATCGAACTTCCATCACTCGATCTCCGAATCGCATCGGCGTCACCTGAACTCTTCTTGGCTCGCGACGGTTCCCGAGTGCGCTCAGCTCCGATCAAAGGAACCACGTCAACGGGTGGTGACTTCAGCGAGAAGGACTGCGCGGAAAACATCATGATCGTCGACCTGGTGCGAAATGACTTTGGTCGCGTATGTCTCCCGGGCTCTGTGATCGTGCCGAATCTTCTCGAACGTCAACATCACCCTGGTCTCGACCATCTCGTCAGCACTGTCGAAGGCGAGTTGCGGCCGAACGTCGGTTGGTCAGAACTCATCGAGGCCACCTTCGCTCCCGGCTCAGTGACCGGTGCGCCCAAGATCGCAGCCGTTCGAAGAATTCACGAACTCGAGCCGGTCGACCGCAATATTTATTGCGGCTCAATCGGATGGGTCGATGCTGATCGATCAATCGGTGAACTGAACGTTGCAATCCGCACCTTCTGGGCTCATGAGAATCGACTTTGCTTTGGCACGGGTGGCGCAATTACATGGGACTCCACCGCAGACGATGAATGGGCCGAAACAGAACTCAAAGCAGAACGTCTCATCGCTCTCGCTTCTTCCCGATCCGTATGAGTGCGCAACTCATCTGGGTCAATGGCGAACTGCTCGATAGTTCGGCCCCTTCGCTGTCGGCCAGTGACCACGGATTCCTCCTCGGAGATGGCATCTTCGAAACGTTGATCGCTCGCGGCAGAAAACCCGTGTTCATCGATCGCCATCTTCGACGTCTTCGAACAGGAATCGACCGACTTCTCATTGGCAACACCCCGCCCGACGATCAACTCACCTCGGGGATAGCGCAGCTTCTCAATGCAAACCACTTGAGTGATGCTCGCGTGCGAATCACCCTTACCCCTGGGTCGGGAATTTCCGCCCTTGAGCGCGGAACTCAGCCATTGACCGTCATGACGGCAGTTCCTCTCGACGCCAAGCCTTCATCAGTTTCGCTGTGCACCGTCGACTGGGTCCGCAATGAACGATCTCCACTCGCCGGACTCAAGTCCACGAGTTGGGGCGAAAACGCTTCCATCCTCCGTTTCGCCCGAACCAAAGGATTCGATAACGCAATTCTTTGTGACAGCACCGGTCGACTCAGCGAATGCACAACGGCAAATCTCTTTGCAGTCATTGACGAAAAGATTTTTACTCCAGCCCTCAATACCGGATGCCTGCCCGGGATCATTCGAGAAGTGCTTCTCGAAAAAGGAATCGCTACCGAGCGCGACCTGTTCCCCGCTGATCTGGCACAGGCAACAGAAATTTTTATTACCTCGTCGATAACGGGTGTTGTACCCGTGCACCGAGTGGACCAACTCCAATTCGCGAATGATTCGCAGCAGACCGCTGCTGCGAATGACGTCATCGAAAACTTGTCTGCGTCCTAGCGACAATTCACGACAACAGGCGCGCGTGCACGATGTCGCCCACTGTCACCGAAACAATGCTTCCGTCTCGGTCAACGAGCAGTCGGCCATCGTCGGCAATCCCAACAGCCCGGCCATCGAATGAC
>JASJMB010000034.1:0-32395 GCA_037620085.1 Acidimicrobiales bacterium
CGTGGTGGCACCGGCCACTGCAAGATTGATCTCAGCCTATGCCCATGGCTATTCCGATGATCTTCTGACCGCCACCCTCATTGCCACCCGGGCCCCGGTCGTCATCTGCCCGGCGATGCATACCGAGATGTGGGAACACCCGGCGGTGCAAGACAATCTCGCACTGCTCGCGTCGCGCGGCGTTATCATCGTGCCTCCGGGCGAAGGACGACTTGCCGGCGGCGACATCGGCACTGGTCGCCGTGCCGAACCCGCCGACATCGTGGCTGCGATCGAACAAGCGCTGTCAGCAAATGACGATCTAGCCGGAGTGCGGGTGCTTGTGACCGCGGGCGGAACTCGCGAAGCAATTGACCCAGTGCGAGTGATCACAAATCGCTCTTCAGGTAAGCAAGGCTATGCAATCGCTGCGGAAGCGTTGTCACGTGGAGCGAAGGTCACCCTCGTTACCACTGCAAGTTTGCCTGCACCGGTAGGCGTTGATGTTGTTGAGGTTGTGAGCGCTGCCGACATGGAAGCCGCTGTCATGCCTCGAGCCGATTCACACGATGTCATAGTGATGGCTGCAGCGGTTGCAGACTTCCGCCCGGCCACGATCGCCGACCACAAGATCAAGAAGGACGAACTAGGCGCGCAAGGCGAGCCCCGAATCGTTCTTGAACCGACACATGATTTTCTTGTCGATCTTGGCCAGCGGAAAGCGCTTGGTCAGGTCATCGTGGGCTTCGCTGCTGAAACCACAAACGTCGTGGAAAATGCGCGCGGTAAACTTCAGCGTAAGAACCTCGACCTGATCGTGGCCAACGATGTCAGCGTCGATGGCGTGGGCTTTGAACACGACACCAATTCAGTGACGATTCTCTCGGCCACTGCCGACGACATCAGCATTGGCCTTACCGACAAGCGAGCGATTGCCAAGGCGGTCCTCGATGCTGTCGTGGCGCTGAGGTCCGACCACTAAGGGCCTCAGCCCGACTAGGTTTCTCCCCGAACCAACGACGCAGGAGCTTTCCGTGAGCAGCTGGACTTTCACTTCAGAATCGGTCACCGAGGGCCATCCCGACAAGATGGCTGATCAAATCTCCGATGCCATTCTCGATGCCATGCTGGCCAATGACCCAATGAGTCGTGTCGCATGTGAGACCCTCGTGACCACAGGCTTGGCCATCATCGCCGGCGAAGTCACAACTACGGGTTACGTCGACATCCCGAGCATCGTGCGCGACACCATCAAGGGCATCGGCTATGACCGCGAGTCCTACGGCTACGACGGCGAAACCGTTGGCGTCATGGTCAGCCTCGATGCGCAGTCTTCCGATATTGCCCAAGGCGTTGATGACTCCGAAGAGGTTCGCACCGGTACGTCAGGCGAGGACATCCTCAATAAGCAGGGCGCGGGCGACCAAGGAATGATGTTCGGTTACGCGTGCAACGAAACCGATGTGCTTATGCCACTTCCGATTCACGTTGCCCATCGCATGGCCGAGCGTCTTGCCGATGTCCGAAAGGCCGGAACAGTTCCGTACCTTCGTCCCGATGGCAAAACACAGGTCACGTTCGATTACGAAAATGGCAAGCCAGTTCGTTTGCGCACGGTCCTGATCTCAACGCAGCACGATGAAGGCATCGATCGCGAAGACGCGATTCGCCCCGACCTCATCGAACACGTCATTCGACCAGTCATCCCCGCACAGTTCGCCAATGACGATTACCAGGTACTCGTGAATCCGACGGGCCGATTCGTTATCGGCGGTCCCGTCGGCGACGCAGGACTCACCGGCCGCAAGATCATTGTCGACACCTACGGCGGCATGGCTCGTCACGGTGGTGGGGCATTCTCAGGCAAGGATCCTTCAAAGGTCGATCGTTCGGCTGCTTACGCCGCTCGTTGGGTTGCCAAGAACGTCGTGGCCGCTGGCGCTGCCGATCGTTGCGAAGTTCAGGTTGCCTACGCCATTGGTGTTGCGCACCCGGTTTCGATCATGGTCGAAACCTTCGGCACCAACACGGTTGACGAAGAGAAGATCGCCGCAGCAGTGCGCGACGTCTTCGATCTTCGTCCCGCAGCGATTGCTCGCGACCTCGATCTTCGTAAGCCCCGTTACAAGCAGACGGCGGCCTACGGGCACTTCGGTCGCACAGGCGATGCGTTCACCTGGGAACGTACCGATCGCGTCGACGCTCTCAAATCGGAACTCGGTCTCTGATTCTCTTGGGTCACTCGGAGCGGCGCTGAAATGGCCGCCGATCCGCAACAACCTTCGCTGTCATTTGAGCCGCCACAGTCGGAGGGCTCAAATGAGTCTGACATCGAGATCACGATTGCTCCCGAGGGAACGGTTGCAGACATCGACCTGTCTGATCAACACGTTGTACGCGTGCGGCCCGATGTGCCGGCGATCGACAAAACGTTCGATTATCTCGTTCCGCCGCAGATGTCTGAGCAGATTCGCGTTGGCACGATCGTGCGCATTGCTCTGCATGGTCGTCGTGTCGGTGGTTGGGTTGTCGAAGACCGAGTCCATCCGCCAAAAGGCGTAAAACTCCAGTCGCTGGCGAAAGTATCGGGATGGGGGCCGCCGCCCGAACTGTTTGATCTCGCCGAGTGGGCCTCGTGGCGATGGGCTGGTCGACCAGCAGCGCTGCTGAACACTGCATCACCATCGGCAGTGGTGCGTGGTTTGCCACGTGCGCCGGTGAGAACTCCACCGCCGGCCCCGATCGGATCAGACGAGGTTCACGATCTCGCCCAAGAGGCGCTGGCTGGCGGTGTTGCCACTCTTCGCCTTGCGCCTGCAGTCGACCCATATCCGTTACTTCTTGCCGCTGCCGCCCTTGGTCCAATCCTTGTTGCTGCTCCGGTTGCTTCGACGGCGCGACACCTTGGGGTTCGGCTGCGCAGGGCTGGACTTCCCGTCGCGCTCCTTCCTGACGACTGGTCACTCGCGCGCGCTGGATGGGCGAATGTTTTTGGTTCGCGTTCGGCTGCATTCGCACCGATCGCTTCACCGGCGGCAATCGTTGTCCTCGACGAACACGATGAATCGTTTCAGCAAGAGCAAGCTCCGACATGGAATGCGCGTGATGTGTTGATTGAACGAGCACGACGAGCGGGTATTCCTTGTGTTTTGGTGAGTCCGACGCCATCGCTTGAGGCCCTCGATGCTGGGCGATTGATTACGCAATCGCGTAGCGCCGAACGAGCAGGTTGGCCGCTTGTCGATCTCATCGACAGGCGTGACGAGCCGCCAGGTTCAGGTCTGTTTAGCGAACGCTTGGTCGACGCGTTGCGTAGCGATGGCCGAGTGGTGTGCATTTTGAATCGAAAAGGACGTTCGCGGCTTTCGTCATGCGCTGCGTGCGGTGAGGTCGCAGCATGTGAGAAGTGCGCGGCAGCGGTGGTGCAGGGAGATGATGGATCTCTTGTTTGTCTTCGCTGCGACACCGTTCGCCCATTGCTCTGCGTCAAGTGCGGCGGCACAAAGATGAAGAACCTGCGCGCCGGCGTGAACCGTGTCCGAGAGGAACTCGAAGCTCTTGTGCGCGAACCAGTCGCTGAGCTCACCGCCGAGCGTGGTACTGATGCAGGTGGAACCGGAACCCGAGTCATCGTGGGTACCGAAGCTGCGCTCTACAGAGTTCACAACGCCGATGTTGTGGCCTTTCTTGATTTCGATCAGGAACTTCTTGCTCCTCGATATCGGGCGGCTGAGGAAGCGATGGCACTACTTGCTCGCGCCGCTCGTGTTGTTGGTGGACGTGAGGGCGGAGGTCGTCTGCTTGTGCAGACCCGACTTCCGCATCACGAAGTACTCCAGGGAGCGTTGCTCGCCGAACCCACGCGAGTCTCTGACGCAGAACGAGCCCGGCGTGAGTCGCTCGGCTTCCCGCCAGCCAAGGTGATGGCGTTGATCTCAGGTGCGTCAGCGGAGGCGTGGGTGAGCGCCTTCGTCGCCCCGATCGGCATTGAAGTCCTCGGCCCTGCCGATGGTCGTTGGATCGTGCGTGCATCCGATCACGACACGCTGTGCAACGCGCTCGCCGCGGCAAGCCGGCCTTCGGGTCGACTCCGCATCGAAGTTGACCCGCTCAGGTTCTAACGCTTCGGCCCACACGGCGGTGGAGTCGGAAGTGGTACTCAGTCCTCGGCGATCCAGCCCGCGCGTCGCGTTTCATACATTGCGATTGCCGCAGCGGTTCCGACGTTGAGCGAGCCGATCTTGCCCAACTGTGGGATGTAGGCAAGTGCATCGGCGCCGGCAAGTAAATCTTTGGAAAGTCCGCGATCCTCGTGACCCATGACGATGCAAATATTTCCCGACAGGTCTGTCTCATGAAGCGGGACCGCACCTTCGGCAAGTTCGACGCCAACAATCCGATAGCCAGCGGCATGAGCTGCAGCGAGCGCTTCGGTCGAGGTTTCGCAGGCAGTCGTCGTGACGTATTTCTGTGAACCAAGTGCGGTCTTCTGAACTTTGGCGTCGGTTGGCGAAGGTGAACCAACGAGCCACAGATGATCGACGCTGTAGGCCGCTGCGGTTCTAAGGATGGAGCCGAGATTGAAGGGGTTCTGCACCCCGTCAAGCATCAAAGCCATTTTTCGATCGTTCTTTCGCCGCCAGTCGCGGTGTAAACGTTTGAGCTCTGTGCCACCAAGATTTCGAGTCATCGGGCCTTCACTTCAAGTAGTCGATATCCCGCGCGCGAACACACGCGAGTTGTGGCCCAACCTTGGGCCGTCATCCAATCGGCAAGAGAATCAGCCCCGAGGTGACGTTGCACGACGAGCCATGCCATTCCCGACGGTGTAAGTCGATCGAGCCAAACCGTGAGCATGTGATGTATCGCCGGCTTACCGATTCGGATCGATGGGTTTGACCACAGGCCGTCGAATTGAGTGGTTGGCAAGGCCGCAAGGTCTTCGGGTGTGCCATCGATGGCGGATCCGTCCGAGTCAACAACGACCGCGTGGATATCGGGACAGTCGTTGGCCACACCGTTTTTGGCGGTCAATGCGACCGCACGTTCGTTCAGATCAACGGCCCATACCGAGGTGGCGGGCAAGCGACGAGCAAGGCTCACGGCAATCGGGCCGTAGCCGCAGCCAAGGTCGCAAACATTGGTCATCGAGGGAGTGGGGTGAGGCGCCTCTTGTAAGAGCAGTCGGGTGCCTGCATCGATGCGACTCTGTGAAAAAACACCGCGGTCGGTTGTGAACTGGAGTTCAAGGTCGGCGAGAGAGAGTTGGATCTCTTGCTCGGCGGAATCCACCGCTGGAGTCCGGGAGAAGTACTGAGACGATGGACCGGACATGTCACGACGCTACCCTTGAGGTATGGCCCCGCACTTGATCCGCATCATCGGTGATCCCGTGCTTACGCAACGCGCCACCGAGGTAACCAACGTCGATGGTGCTTTCGCCAAGCTCGTGCAGGACATGTTCGGCACGATGTACGAAGCCCCTGGGGTCGGTCTTGCTGCTCCCCAGATTGGCGTGCAGAAACGATTCTTTGTCTTTGACTATGACGATGAGCCTGGCGTGATCATTAATCCGGTCATCGTCGAAACTCGTGGCGAAGCGGAATTCTCCGAAGGTTGCCTTTCGATTCCGGGCTTACATTTCGATATCGTTCGTCCCGCCGAGATCCACGTGAAGGGCTACGACCTCGATGGCAACGAGCTCGATCTTGAACTCGACGACTTCGCCTCTCGAGTCTTCCAACACGAGATCGATCATCTCGAGGGCATCCTCATGGAGAAGCACCTGACGGCCGAGCAACTTGCCGAAGCAAGATCGACTCTGCGTGAGTTGCGTGCTCTCGGGGTAGGGCAACTCCCAGAACCCGAGGTCGGCGTCGGCCGATTCCGGATTCTCTGAGCACCTCATGACCGAACTGACTCTGGCGCGTCCGCCGGCCCGTATTCAACGCATCGCGTATTTCGGAACCCCTGATGTTGCCGTCGAGCCACTTCGGGCTCTCGTGGCTGCAGGTTTCGACGTTGCCGTCGTTGTTTCCGGCGCCGATAAACGACGGGGTCGGGGGAGTGAGAGTTCACCTTCACCGGTGAAGGCTGCGGCCATCGAGATGGGGCTAGCTGTTTCCGATCAACTCGACGATGTCCTCAACGCCACTGTCGATCTCGCCGTCGTCGTTGCCTACGGCAGAATCATCCCGGCAACAGTTCTCGAACACGTGCCGATGATCAACATTCATTTCTCATTGCTCCCGCGTTGGCGCGGGGCTGCTCCGGTTGAACGAGCCCTACTTGCCGGCGACGCAGAGACTGGTGTCTCTCTGATGGACATCGGAGTCGAACTCGACACTGGCGACGTTTATGCCGAGTCGAGAACGGAAATCGCCAGCAACGACACACTGTCCTCGCTTCGAGAGCGACTTGTGCAGATGGGCGCAACACTGCTGGTCGATTCGTTGAAGCAAGGGCTTCCTGACCCGCAACCACAAACGGGTGAGATCACCTATGCGAAGAAGATTTCGTCTGCGGAACTGAACATTGACTGGGCCAGGACTTCTACCGAGGTAGATCGAATCATACGCCTTGGCGGTGCGTGGACAACCTTCCGTGGAACACGTCTAAAAATCCACGAGGTGTCTGTAGTCGCGGCTCAGGGAACGCCGGGATCGGTCGATGGGCTTGTTGTGGCGTGTGGCGAAGGTGCGCTCGAACTTCTTGTGGTGCAGCCCGAAGGCAAGGCGAAACAAGACGCGAGCTCTTGGAAGAACGGCGCTCGCGTAACTCCTAACGATCGATTGGGTCAATGACCGCGCCAGCAAAAAAGAAACCTGTTCGCAAGCCCTCAGAAATCGCAGGTGTTGCTGCTCGTCAACTTGCCGCCGAAGCGCTTCTTCGAATTGAGCGCGATGGCGCCTATGCGAACATCGTGCTTTCGCCACTTCTCGATTCGAGTGGACTCGAACAGCGAGACAAGGGGTTCGTCACCGAACTGGTTTACGGAACGACGCGCATGCGACGGTCATGTGATTGGTTGGTCGACCGGTTTCTTCCCGATCCCGAACGAGTCGACCTCGTCGCTCGCACGTGGCTGCGGCTCGGGGCATTCCAACTTGCGTTTCTCGGCACGCCACCGCATGCAGCGGTGAGCGCAACGGTCGAGGCCGCTCCGAAGAAGATCAGTGGTTTATGTAATGCGGTATTGCGCAAAGTGGCGACATCTTTGCCAGTGGTTTGGCCCTCTGACGAGGTTCGGCTTTCCCAGCCCGATTGGTTGGTCGCTCGGCTTTCCCAGGACCTCGGGCCCGAGCGAGCACTTGCCGCTCTCGAAGCAATGAACGAAGCAGCATCGGTTACGACCCGAGACGATGGATACATCCAAGACGAAGGGTCACAACTCGTGGCCGCTGCCGTCGACGCAGAACCCGGCGACTTGATTCTCGATATGTGTGCAGCACCCGGCGGGAAGGCGACAGCGCTGGTAAGTGAAGGAGCGATTGTGGTTGCTGCTGACATGCGGCAGTCGAGGTTAACGCTGCTATCGACCAATCGCGATCGACTCGATATCAGTAGTACCGACATGCACATCGTCGGTGCCGATGGAACATCCCCTCCGTTTCGAAACAACAGTTTTGATCGAGTGCTTCTCGATGCACCGTGTTCAGGTCTCGGTGCTCTGCGCCGGCGTCCCGATGCGCGCTGGCGCATCACGCAAAACGACATAGACACGCTTGTCGAAATTCAACGCCGGCTTTTTGCTCAAGCAGTTGAGTTGGCTCGACCGGGCGGTGAAGTTGTCTACAGCGTCTGCACACTTACGTCAGCGGAAACACTCGGACTCGATGAATGGGTCGCGAAGGCTTATCCGAACCTCGTCGCTCGACCACTTGAGATCGCTCCCTGGACCCCATTGGGACGAGGCGCAATTTTGCTCCCACAGGATGAGGGAACCGATGGCATGTATATCCTTCGCCTTCGTGTGCCTGCCGATGAGCGAGAGTTGAAACTATGACTGACCATGCCGCGATGACGACACCGGCTGCAGGGTTATCGGCCAAAGTGCTGACGGTTTCCGATGGGGTGGTTGCGGGAACTCGCGAGGACAAAAGTGGGGCGGCACTTATTGATCGTCTCACTGCCGAAGGTTTTGTGATTGTCGAACACCGTGTCGTTGCCGACGGAATTCAAACTGTTGGTGAAGCAGTGTTTGAAATGTCTGAAGGGTTCAATGGCCTCGTCGTAACGACCGGCGGAACTGGTTTTGGGCCGCGCGATCTTTCGCCTGAGGGCACTCGCATGGTGCTCGATCGCGAGGCTCCTGGTTTCGCCGAAGCGATGCGTGCAGTAAATCCTCTCGGTCGACTTTCGCGGGCGGTTGCAGGTACTCGCGGTCAAGCCCTTGTCGTGAATACACCTGGCTCAACTTCTGGTGCGATCGAGTGTCTTGAAGCCATTCTCGATGTCATCCCTCATGCCATTCGATTGTTGGCCGGGGACTGAAGAACGCCCTCACGAACGCTGTGTGACTGGGTGGCGTTGGTTTCGGACTGAACCGGTTCGGGGCGCAGCCGGTACGATCGTTCCATCGCGATCATCTCAACTGACGAGGCCCGCATGGGCCAGGCGATGAGCGCCGCGGCAACCGTTCGGCGGCGTGTTGCGCCCCGTCCTTGGGTCGGTGCTGTCGTTGTTCCGGCGGGAGAGCCCACACATCCGGGATTCGAGGGCGCCACCGATGGACGTGAGGGCCCTCACGCTGAAGTCGTGGCATTGGCTTCTGCAGGTGATGCGGCGAAGGGTTCAACGCTCTATGTGACGCTCGAACCGTGCTCTCATCACGGACGCACGCCCCCCTGCGCTGAAGCGATCATCGCTGCTGGTGTCGCGAAAGTTGTTATCGGTGTCAGCGATCCCGATTCGAATGTCTCGGGAGCAGGTATTGCGCTTTTGCGCGAAGCGGGCATCGAAGTTTCAGTTGGCTGTCGCGCAGACGAGGTGTCGCGCCAACTTGCTCCGTATCTTCACCACCGTTCCACCGGCCGCCCGTTCGTTGTTCTCAAATTGGCCTCGACGCTCGACGGTCGAACCGCGGCAGCCGATGGCACCTCGCAATGGATCACTGGCGACGAAGCTCGTCTCGACGCGCATCGACTTCGGGCCGATAGCGATGCAGTGCTGGTGGGATCTGGAACGGTCAAGGCTGACAATCCGGCTCTGACTGTTCGACTGCCAAACGAAGAGCGTCATGCCGATGACACCGAACCGCTTCGAGTGGTTCTGGGTTCGGCGCCATCCGACGCTGCAGCGCAACCGTGTGTCGAGCTCTCGGGCGACTTAGGCACGATCCTCGATGACTTGGGTAGCCGTGGGGTGCTGCAGTTGATGATCGAGGGTGGAGCCACGGTAGCGAAGGCCTTTCACGAGGCCGGTTTGGTCGATCGCTACGTTCTCTATATGGCTCCAGCGTTTTTCGGCGGCGACAACGCCCAAGGTTTGTTTGCCGGTCCTGGGGCCGACTCAATAAACGAGCTCTGGCGGGGTCGAATTGTGGACGTGGCTCGGGTGGGGGACGATCTTCGACTGGAGATTGAGGCCTGATCATGTTCACCGGAATCGTTGAAGAACTCGGAACCGTGGCATCTCGTGATGGCTCGCGCTTGCGCATCAACTGCGCAAATGTGCTCGAAGGCGCGTCCATCGGCGATTCCACCGCAGTGAATGGCTGTTGCCTGACCATCGTGGCTTTTGATGCCAAACATGGTTGGTGGGAAGCCGACGTCAGCGATGAAACCTTCGCTCGCACCAATCTGGGTGCACTCGGCGCCGGCGATCCGGTAAATCTTGAGCGCCCAGTGCGACTTGCAGACCGGCTCGGCGGTCACCTCGTGCAAGGTCATGTCGATGCCGTCGGTGAAATCGTTCGCCCTGTTCCTGACCTTCAGATTCGCATGCCTGCCTCGCTGCTGCGTTATGTGGTCGAGAAAGGTTCGATCACTGTTGACGGGATTTCACTCACCGTTGTGAAACCACTCGACGATGGCTTTACCGTTGCGGTCATTCCCCACACTTCTGCAGTCACGACGCTTGGCCAGAAAGGTCCTGGTTCGCCAGTAAACCTCGAAGTCGATGTCATGGCGAAATACACAGAACGTCTTATCGAAGCGCAACTTGCTTCACTCACCCGGTCCGAGGAGGACTGATGTCCAAACACGAACGTTCCGATTGGTCCGAGCACTTCGCGACCATTCCCGACGCCATTGCTGCGATTGCTCGCGGCGAAATCGTTGTCGTTGTCGATGATGAAGATCGAGAGAATGAAGGCGATCTCATCATGGCGGCCGAATCGGCCACCGCCGAGAAGATCGCGTTCTTCGTTCGCCACACCTCAGGCGTTATCTGCACGCCTCTTACTGGTGAACGGCTCGACGAACTTGAAGTTCCGCTGATGGTTCGTGACAACACCGAAGCGCAGCGCACGGCCTTCACCTATTCGGTCGACTATCGCCACGACACATCAACCGGCATTTCGGCTGCCGATCGCGCGGCGACCATTCAAGCACTCATCGATCCCAAAACTCGTCCGGGCGATCTTGCCCGACCGGGTCATATCTTCCCGCTTCGCTACGCCGAAGGCGGCGTGCTGAAGCGTGCAGGCCATACCGAAGCAGCGGTGGATCTTGCGCGCATGGCAGGGATGTATCCCTCAGGTGTTCTATGCGAAATCGTGAATGACGACGGCACCATGGCGCGGGTTCCTGATCTTGTTGAGTTTTGCAAGACCCATGATCTTCTACTGATCTCGATTGCCGAGCTCATTCGCTATCGCCGCCAGAACGAAAAACTGGTGAAGCGCATTTCCGAGGCACGTATCCCCACCAACTGGGGCGACTTCACGTGTTACGTCTACGAAAATGTTCTCGATGGGCAGCAACACATCGCGCTCGTAAAAGGGGCGGTACAGGGCGAAGACAACGTGCTTGTGCGAGTTCACTCGGAATGCCTCACTGGCGACGTCTTTGGTTCCCTGCGCTGTGACTGCGGCATCCAGCTCGATAAAGCCATGGAACTCATCGACGACGAAGGACTCGGCGTCGTTGTGTATCTCCGGGGGCATGAGGGCCGAGGTGTCGGGATTGGCCACAAGATTCGCGCCTATTCATTGCAGGACGCTGGGCAAGACACTGTAGAAGCGAACGTAAGCCTTGGGCTTCCTATCGATTCACGGGAATACGGCATCGGTGCTCAGATCCTCGTAGACCTTGGCATTACAACGATGCGCGCACTTACGAACAATCCCTCGAAATACGGTGGCCTCGATGGATTCGGACTCGACATCGTCGAACGCGTGCCGTTGGAAACAATTCCGAATCCAGAGAACATCGCGTATCTGCGCACCAAGCGCGAAAAGATGGGTCACATTCTTGAGGGGCTCGACTGATGTCATCGAATTTTCGCGCCGCGAACTCACTTCCGAGCAACGTCGATGGTGTAGGAGTTCGGGTTGGATTGGTATGTGGTCGCTGGAACGACCACATCACGAATCGGCTTATCGAAGGCGCTGAAAATGCTCTTGCTGTTCATGGCGTCGCTGAAGCCGATGTGATTCAAGTTTGGGTTCCTGGTGCCTATGAAGCCCCCATGGCGGCGAAAGGCCTCATTGACAGTGGCAAGGTCGACG
The DNA here is from genome assembly GCA_037620085.1 of Acidimicrobiales bacterium. Taxonomy (GTDB): domain Bacteria; phylum Actinomycetota; class Acidimicrobiia; order Acidimicrobiales; family Acidimicrobilacustridaceae; genus Acidimicrobilacustris. The sequence continues at coordinate 11,651 of JASJMB010000034.1, forward strand.
TTGTGGTTTGTCTCGGAGCAGTCATTCGCGGAGAAACCTCGCACTATGACTTTGTCGCCGGTGAATGTGCACGCGGGATCATGGATGTGCAACTGGCAACCGGTGTTCCGGTGATCTTCGGTGTGCTTACCACCGAGAATCTCGAACAAGCTCTTTCTCGCTCCTCCGAAGAGGACAACAAGGGTGAGGAATGTGTTCGGACTGGGCTCGAAATGGTCAACCTTCTTCGAACAATCGCAGGGTAAATCGCGTTTAACCGATTGCTGAGCCAAAAAGTTTGCCGATGACCATTGTTACAGTCATGGCAACGATGCCGCCGCCGACCACTCGAAGCATGGGACGCAACGGAGCCGCGCCACCGGCTCGGGCTCCGGCATAGCCGAGTGCGATCAGTGCAAGTACCGAGACGAACAGCGTCGTGAGAATTCGCGCACCATTCGGCGCAAATGCTGCAGCAAGAAGTGGCAGTACTGCTCCGATTGCAAACGATGCCATCGATGACCACGCGGCCTGAAAGGGTCGAGCGCGAGTGGATTCGGTGAAGCCAAGTTCCTCGATGAGGTGAATCTCGAGAGCGTTATGGGCAGTGAGTTCGATCGCGACCTCTCGGGCAAGGTCGTGTTTCAAGCCCTTCTCTTGGTAGATGGCAGTGAGTTCAGCCAGTTCGCGCTCTGGGGTGTTTTCTAATTCCCAGACCTCTTTGGCGATATCTGCTTCTTCTGTATCGCGCTGCGAGCTGACCGAGACGAATTCGCCGAGGCCCATGGAAAGAGCCCCCGCTGTAAGTGCTGCAACGCCGGCGGTGAGAATGACAGTCCGGGTTGAATTAGCGGCAGCGACTCCGAGAATCAGCGCAGCCGTGGAGATGATGCCGTCGTTGGCCCCAAGCACCGACGCCCGGATCCAGCCTGTTCGGTGGGTGTAGTGAGGTTCGTTGTGCCTTGCCATCGTTCAAGTCTACGGCGTTCGAAAGCGTTCTCAGCCCGTAATGGGTTTCTACGTTGCGGGAGGTGGACGGTAGGTTGGTCACATGTTGAAGCTCGTTCTTCCCAAGGGGTCGCTCGAAAAGGCAACCCTCGAACTGTTCGAGGCGGCCGATCTCAAGGTGTCTCGCAGTTCCTCTGTCCAGTACAAGGCCACGATCGATGATCCGCGAGTCATCGACGTGCGCATCCTGCGTCCCCAAGAAATTCCGGTCTATGTCGCCGAAGGGCTCTTCGACCTAGGAATCACAGGTCGAGACTGGATCGAAGAAACGAACTCCACGGTTGAGTCGCTTGGCGAACTGAAGTATTCGAAAGTCACCAGCAATCCCGTTCGCATCATCGTCGCCGTCCCCAGCGATTCGCCTTACGAGAGCGTTGCGCAGCTTCCGCAAGGTGTGCGGGTATCAAGCGAATATCCCGAACTCACTCGCCGATATTTCGCCGACAAGGGAATCAACGCCGATATCAAGCTTTCGTATGGCGCGACCGAGGCAAAGGTTCCCGACATTGTCGATTGCATTGTCGATATCACCGAAACCGGAAATGCTCTTCGCGCCGCTGGCTTGAAAATCATCGACACTATTTTGGTCTCCTATACCGAATTGATTGCGAATCCGAATTCATACGCCGATCCGGCCAAAGCACACGCAATGCGCCAGATCCGCACGTTGCTCGAGGGAGTGCTCGATGCCCGCGGCAAGGTGCTTGTGAAACTGAATGTTCCAACCGATCGCCTCGACTCGGTGATCGCCGTGCTTCCGTCAATGAAATCGCCAACAGTCAACGAACTTTTTGGTGGTGCGGGTTACGCGGTTGAGTCCGTTGTCGAGAAAAGTGGAATCAACGTGCTTATTCCCGCACTCTCGGATGCCGGGGCGACCGACATTCTTGAACTTCCGATCTCTAAGATCATTCCGTAACCGTGGCGAACTCGCTACAGACCGTGCCGTTGAGCGATGGCAGGGGAGTGGTCGCGTCGTTCGATGATCCTCGCGGACTCGGCGTAGTGCGCAGGGAAGACGGTACTGAATACCCGTTTCATTGCACGGCAATTGTCGATGGGACGCGAACGATCAACGTTGGATCCGCGGTTTCGTTCTCAGTTGCTCCGGGCAGGATGGGTCGATGGGAAGCGGTAGCAATCTCCGCTTATGCCCAGTAGTTCCGACCAGATTCAGGACTTCGTTGCGTTGACCCGTTGCACGTAGACCGTCTGCAGAACGGTGAGCGCCTGGCGTAGTTCGGAACCACTTTCGCCGAGACGGTCTTCGGTGGCATCGAGCATCGAGGTCATTGCGTCAATCGCAAGACGAACCTCTTCGTACTTTGGCTCGGCTTGATCAAGGTGAACGGCGGCCAGTTCGTAGAGGCCCATGAGGTGGTTGGCCACGAAGACCGAGGCTGGGTGCGACATCAATTGGCGCTGCACCTCGGCCATCTGGGCAATCATTTGCTCGGCCTGGGCCCGTTCCTCGGGGGAGAGGTCATCGAGATTGGGGCCTCCGAGCATTTCTGAGGCGCTCGTGGCCGGTCGCTCCTTGGCACCTGATCGATCGACCGGCACCTCGCCATCTGGGGTCCACAGGCTCATCGGGGGCTCTCTTTCGTACCGGTCAGGCCCCATCGCAGGAGCCGCGGTTGGCTCGTATTGCGCTGGGGTGGGGTGGAACCGGTATCGTAGGCGTCTCACAACTGAACGGAAGCGGGGCTTCGGCTCCCACCCGGCCACCTCAGAGCAGTTGCATAACTCTGAACCGTGCGCCCGGGTCGCAACATTCTCCTCTCTTTCGGGGATGTCGTGCTCTTGCATGGCTGCCTCGAAAGGTCTTTCCGGTGTGTACCGGAGGGTCTCGGTGGGTGTCGGCTTCCGCCCGGCGCCTGCCGTTCTTCGTTTTTGGGTCCGCCCAGAAGCGAGGCACAACTGGCGCCACGTCCTAATCACAATGCACAGGGAGGACCTGGCACGAATGAGGAGTGATCGGCCATAGTCACGGCCGCAAACACCGAGCCCCGGATCAACGATCGCATTCGCTCACGCGAAGTGCGGCTCGTCGGACCCGATGGCGCCCAGATCGGAATTACGCCGCTACCCGAAGCACTTCGGATGGCTCAAGAGCTTGAACTCGATCTCGTCGAGGTGGCCGATAAGGCCAACCCTCCTGTTTGTCGAATCATGGATTACGGCAAATACAAGTACGAGGCCGCACAGAAAGCGAAGGAGTCACGCAAGAAGAGCACCAACGTCGTGGTCAAGGAAATGAAGTACCGACCCAAGATCGGCGTCGGCGACTTCGATACCAAGACCAAGAAGGTGGAGCAGTTCCTTACCGAAGGGCACAAGGTCAAGGTCACGATCATGTTCCGAGGCCGCGAGATGCAGCATCCGGAATTGGGTCGCAAGATCCTTGACCAGGTTGCTGAAGCGGTTACTGCGGTCGCCAAGATCGAGGCCTACCCCAGGCTCGATGGTCGCAACATGACGATGGTCCTCGGACCCGACAAGAAGGCGCAGGCTGCTGCTGAAAAGCGACGCAGTGCCGACGATTCGGAAACACCGGTGGCCTCGACTCCAATGACACCAGAAGCAACTGCACCAGAAGCAGCGCAACCAGCTCCGGCTGAACCAATCGTTGCCGAAGCAGTTGTCGCCGAACCTATTGCAGCTCCAGTCGAAGCGACCGAACCCGTCGCTACCGAAGAAGCCTGATACCCACCCGCCCCGAGCGGATCACAGCAGGAGGCAGTTATGCCGAAGATGAAAACCCACAGCGGTGCCAAGAAGCGTTTCAAGATCACTGGCTCCGGAAAGATCACCCGCCGCAAGGCAGGTCTGAATCACATCCTTGAAAAGAAGACACCGAAGCAGAAGCGTCACCTTGAGGGTGACTTTGTGCTCGCTCCTGGCGACGCCGCCCGCGTGCGACGCCAGCTCGGTATCTGAAACCGTTTCTTCCAATTACTTACTGAATCTCTCACTGAATAGGAGACACCGATGGCAAGAGTCAAGCGCGCTGTCGCCAGCAAGAAGCACCGTAAACAGACGCTCGAACGTGCGAAGGGGTACTACGGCAACAAGAGCCGTTCGTATCGCGCCGCCAACGAGCAGGTCATGCACTCGCTCCAGTATGCGTTTCGCGATCGTCGCGCTCGTAAGGGCGACTTCCGTCAGCTCTGGATTCAGCGCATCAATGCGGCGTGTCGTCTTAACGGCACGACCTACAGCCGGTTCATCAACGGGCTGAAGGAAGCTGGCATTGAGGTCGATCGCAAGGTCCTTGCCGATCTTGCGGTAACTGATCCGGCGGCCTTCACCGCTCTGGTCCAGGCAGCATCTGCTGCTGCGGCCAGCGCCTGAAAAATCTTTCGCCCGGTGGTCGTCGAACCGACGCCGCTTTCGGCGAATAATCCACGAATCGCTTCCTTACGGCGCCTCTCGGGGCGCCGTAAGGCGCGTCTCGATGCTGGTCGTTTCGTGATCGAAGGTCCGGTCCCAATTGGCGAGTTGCTCGCTGCTGGTGCCGAACTCGATGAGCTTTATGTCGATCTCGATCAGTGGTCGTCAGTCGACGATCGATCACCCTTACGCGAGGTCGTGCGTGACGCCGAAGCAGCGGGGATCCCAGTCTGGGGTCTGCCCTCCTCGGTGTTCGCCTCGGTGAGCGATACGAATTCACCGCAAGGTGCGCTTGCGAGCGCGGTTCGTTCCGTCTCCACAATCCCCGAACTTGTTGCTGCCGACGGGCCTGTCCTGGTCCTCGTTGATCTTTCTGATCCAGGAAACGCCGGAACGCTCGTGCGTGCCGCCGAGGCCGCTGGATGTGTCGGCGTGATCTTTGCGGGTTCGTCTACCGATGCGTTTGGTCCGAAAGCGGTTCGCGCTGCTGCTGGGTCAATCATTCGGCTGCCAATTGCCGAGTCCGGCGACATTACCGAGGTCATTGCGGAACTCAGGTCGAGTGGACGAGTTCTGGTGGCCACGGTGGTCGACGGGGGAGCAGCACCCGAAACGATCGACCTTTCCGGTTCGGTGGCGATTCTCATCGGATCCGAGGCGCATGGGCTGCCGGTAGAGGTCGTCGATCAGTGTTCTCTGTCAGTCACCATCCCGATGAAGTCGGCCGTCGAGTCCATTAACGCTGCAGTGGCCGGTGCCGTCGTACTGTTCGAGTGTGCCCGTCAACGTCGCCTCTCCCAATGAGTCGCAAAATGAATTGGACCCAGCTCTCCGTGGCTAGAAGGCTCACCCTCCGATGATCGACGACATCACCCGAATCGCAGCCGCGGCTCCCGCTCTGATCGCCGGCGCAAGCTCTGTTGACGAGTTGCGCGCCGTCGAGGCTGACCTGCTCGGCAAGAAGGGTGAGCTCACCCTTCTCAAGAAGGGTATGGGTGGTCTCGATCCCGAAGGCCGAAAGGTTGCGGGGTCTGCGCTGAACGATGCGCGCGACTCCATCGAGGCCGTGCTCGCTGTTCGCCGAAGCGATCTTGAGAGCGCCGAGCGAGCGTCAATGGTTGCCACTGAGCAACTCGATCTCACTGAACTTCTCGGAATCCCCGAGCGCGGATCGCTACATCTGGTGACACAAACTTGGGACCGGCTCGTCGATGTTTTCATCGGTATGGGATTCACCGTCGCCGAGGGTCCAGAGGTCGAGACCGACTGGTACAACTTTGAAGCGCTGAATATTCCGGCAGCGCACCCCGCGCGCGGAATGTGGGACACGCTTTATGTCGATCTCGGCGATCCCGAAACTGTTCTTCTTCGAACTCATACTTCGCCAGTGCAGATCCGTGTGATGACCGACGGCGAACCGCCGATTTACGCCGTCATGCCTGGTCGCGTGTATCGACGCGACACCGCCGACGCGTCGCATATGCCCGTCTTTCATCAGATCGAAGGGCTTGTCGTCGATCGCAACATCTCGTTTGCCGATCTCGCTGGAACTCTCGAGGCATTCACAAGTGCGTACTTCGGGGGCTCGATTCATTCGCGCTTGCGTCCTTCCTATTTCCCCTTCACCGAACCATCCGCTGAATACGACATCAATTGTGTTTTCTGTGAAGGAAGCGGCTGCCGCACATGCGGACAAACCGGTTGGCTCGAACTCGGTGGGTGCGGAATGGTGCACCCAACAGTGCTCACCAACGTCGGTCTCGATCCCGAGGAATGGTCGGGATTCGCATTCGGCTTCGGTCTCGATCGTCTGGCGCTGATGCGTCACGGTGTCGATGACATTCGCGAGATGTACACCGGCGATGTTCGATTCTTAGAGCAGTTCCCATCATGAAGGTGCTGCTGTCGTGGTTGCAGGAGTTCGCTCCCTTCCCGGGCGACGATCCCGTCGCGCTCGGCGACGTCATGAGCGATCTGGGTATGGCGGTTGAATCCATTGAGCGCATGGGTGAAGGCCTCGATGGCATCGTCACAGTGAAGGTTCTAGAACTTCGCTCGCATCCCGATGCCGACAAGATTCAACTCGTCGACGTCGATCTTGGCGATGGTGAGGCCCTTCAGATTTGTTGCGGTGCAACCAACCTCACCGTTGGTGATGTTGTTCCTTTAGCCACCCTCGGGACCACGATGCCCGATGGCATGGAAATCGCTCGTCGCAAAATGCGCGGCGAATGGTCCAACGGAATGTTGTGCTCAGGGCGCGAACTCGCTCTTGGCGAAGACCATTCCGGTATTTACATTCTCGATCCTTCGCTCGCACTAGGCCTGCCCATCGTCGAAGCGCTTGGCATTACGCCCGATGTTTTGTTTGATCTCGAAATCAATCCCAATCGTCCCGACGCAATGTCGGTTGCCGGCGTTGCGCGCGACCTTGCGGCGCGACTCGGTCTGCCATTCGCGATCCCGGCACCAGAGGTTGAAGAGCTCGCTGGCGATGCAGGCTCGATCGCGTCGGTCGACATCATCGACCCCGACCTCTGTGGTCTTTTCCACATTCGAGTCATCGACGGCATCAAGATCGGACCTTCTCCGCGCTGGATTGCCGATCGCCTCAGCGCCTTGGGTATGCGCCCCATTAACAATGTGGTCGATGCATCCAATTACGTGATGCTCGAACTGGGCCAGCCCAATCACACCTATGACCTTTCGAAGGTCGCAGGTGGAGTTCTCCGAGTTCGTTGGGCGCGCGATGGCGAAACCATCACCACCCTCGATGGTGTCGAACGCGCCCTCACCGGCGGTCGTGATGGCGTCATTACCGATGCAAGCGATTCAGTGGTTGGAATCGCCGGCGTTATGGGCGGTGCATCCACAGAAATTTCTGAGACCACCACAACTGTGTTGCTCGAATGTGCGTGGTGGCAGCCGATGGCGATTGCGCGCTCATCAAAGTTCATGGGTCTTCGTTCCGAAGCATCTGCTCGGTTCGAACGAGGTGTCGATCCTGCCATCGTTGATCTTGCTGCTCGCCGGATTGCTGAATTGTTGGCTCCATCGGGCGCCCGTCTTATGCAGGGTTCGGTGAGCGTCGACGGCGACCTGTCCGTTACGCCAGATGTTCGTGTGCGTACAAGGCGCGTCAACCAATTGCTCGGCACCGCCATTGCAACTGACGAGATCGTTTCATTGCTCACGCCGATTGGTTTCGTTTGCAGCGCCACAGATGAAGGCGATGTTCTCTCTGTCACGGTTCCGACATTCCGTCCCGACACCACCAATGAAACCGACGTCATCGAAGAGATTGCCCGCCATTACGGCTACAGCAAGATCGTCGGCCGCGCGCCGACCTCTGCTCATACGGGTTTCTTGACACCGATTCAACGCGATCGCCGCAGCATCCGGCAGATCCTTGTTGGGCTCGGAATTCATGAGGCAATGCCGCTTCCGTTCCTCGCTCCAGGTGATCTCGCTCGTTGTGGACTTCCGCCCGAAGCGGTCACGGTCACGAATCCGCTCGCGGCTGAAGAAAGCGTCCTACGTACGTCGCTTCGTCCTGGATTGTTGCGGGCCATTGCCTACAACGAATCGCATCGGACCGATGGCGTTGCGTTATTCGAACTTGGCAAAGTTTTCGCGCTTCCTGTGTCTGGCGAGACCCTTCCCGATGAGCGTGAGCATCTCGCGTTTGCTCTCGCTGGTCGTGATGCAACGGCTGCTGCGAATGTTTGGGTACTACTCGCTCAGACGCTCGGGCTCGACGATGTCGTCATCGATCAATCGGCGCCTCCGACTGGTCTTCATCCGGGACGCAGTGGCGTACTGCGTCGTGGGGGAGAGCAACTCGGAGAGGTTGGCGAGATCGACCCAGGTGTCCTCGATTCGCTCGGTCTGAGTGAGCGCGTTGCGTGGTTGCAGCTCGACCTCGGTGTGGCGTTAGCTGCACCCCATGGTGAACACCGCTATCACCACATCAGTCGCTACCCGTCGAGCGACCTCGATCTGGCCTTTGAGGTCGATAACTCGGTGGCCGCCGCCTCAGTCGAAGCAGCGGTCCGATCCGCTGCTGGCCCGTTGCTCGTGACCGTGAGCCTCTTCGACGTCTTCCGGGGCCACCTGATCCCCGATGGGCGACGCAGTCTGGCCTACCGTTTGCGGTTACAGGCCCCCGATCGAACCCTGACCGATGAGGACATCGGCGGCGTTCAGCGCTCGGTGGTCGAGGCACTTGGCGCCATAGGAGCCACTCTCCGAGGCTGAGCCTTGATGGCGAGGCCAGGGATGACGGCATTGTGCATAATCTTGCATCCTTGTGCATGACCTTGTAAGGTGGGCAAGTGACTTCTGTCGGCATCCTTGGCGCTTCGGGCTTTACCGGGGCGGAACTTCTTCGGCTACTCGCCACCCATCCTGAGCTCGACCTCGCTTTTGCGACGGGCGAGAGTCAGGCCGGAGTGGCTGTGGGCGATCTTTATCCAAGTCTTTCGGCGGCTTATAGCGAGGTTGAGTTCAAGTTGTTTGAACCATCGCTGCTCGACGGTGTCGATCTGGTTTTCTGTGGGCTGCCGCACGGAGCTTCTCAAGCGCTCATGCCGATGCTTGTCGAGAACGTGAAATGGGTTGTCGATCTCGCTGCCGATTTTCGGTTGCAAGATGCTGCTCTCTATCCGCAGTGGTACGGAGATGTTCACCCTTGTCCCGAGTTACTACCGAAGTTCGCCTACGGATTACCCGAGTTGTATCGGTCCCAGATCATCGGTGCGTCAGCGGTAGCTGTTCCGGGTTGTTATCCGACATGCACGTCACTCGCGATCGCGCCACTTATTACAAACGGTCTGGTGCATCTCGACAGCATCGTTGTCGACGCTGCAAGCGGGGTTTCAGGCGCCGGTCGGCCACCGAAACCAAACACGACGTTCTGTACAGTCGACGAGGACTACACCGCGTATGGCTTGCTGAATCACAGGCATACGCCCGAGATTGAACAGAACATTGCGAGCTTGGCATCATCGGAAAGTTCTGCGGTGTCCGTGCTTTTCACACCACATCTCGCACCGATGAATCGGGGGATGCTCGCCACGTGTTATCTGCGGCCGACTGGTTCGCAGACCACCGAGCAGTTGCTCGAGATCTACGAAGACTTTTACGCCGACGAACAATTCGTTGTTGTTACCGACGGTTCTCCTTCGACAAAAGCCTGTTTGGGTTCCAACACCGCACACATAACTGTGCGGGCCGATGAACGGACCGGCCACATTGTCGCGATCGGAGCAATCGACAATCTCACAAAGGGCGCTTCTGGTCAGGCCGTGCAGTGCGCCAACATCCTTACTGGCATTCCTGAAGCAACCGGTCTTTCTTCGATTGGGGTCTACCCATGAGCGTCACCGCTGCGCCCGGATTCGTTGCGGCCGGTGTTGCTGCCGGAATCAAGGCATCGGGCAATCTCGACCTTTCTCTCGTGGCAACCGCCGACGGACTTCCGGTCTCTGCGGCAGGAGTGTTCACGCGCAACAAGATGACTGCGGCGCCGGTAATTACCACCCGCGCTCATCTCGAAGCCACCGCCGGTCACGCTGTTGCTGTTGTCCTCAACAGCGGCAACGCGAACGCGGCCACTGGGCAACAAGGTCTTGATGATGCCGAAGCGATGTGCGAAGCGGTTGCGTCCGCGCTTGGCATCGAATCGCAGCAAGTCCTCGTGTGTTCCACCGGCCTTATTGGAATTCCCATCCCGATCGATGTCATCACCGCCGGCATTCCGTCGGTCGTCGCGGCCCGTTCTGCTGAGGGTGGCCAGGCCGCCGCAACCGCCATCATGACGACTGACACTGTGGCCAAGCAGGTTGTTGTGGAAAGGGACGGGTTTGTCGTCGGCGGGATGGCCAAGGGGGCAGCAATGCTCTCGCCGAACATGGCCACGATGCTCGCTGTACTCACGACCGATGCCGCGGCAACGCCCGAGCAGCTCAAAGCAGCACTTGTTTACGGAGTTGCGGATTCGTTCAATGCCCTCGATGTCGATGGTTGCACTTCAACGAACGACACGGTCCTACTGCTTGCCAGCGGGCTAGCTGGTCCTGTCGACGAGAACGCCCTCAATTCCGCGGTGGCCGAGGCGTGCGCCAGCCTCGCTACACAGATGTGTGCCGATGCTGAAGGTGCCACGAAAGTCGTTCGCATGACGGTGAGCGGAGCAGCGTCGGACGCTGAAGCGCTCATCGGCGCTCGGTACGTGTCTAGAAGCAATCTGGTGAAGTGTTCGTGGTACGGATGTGATCCGTATTGGGGCCGTATCGCCAGTGATCTCGGTTCCTGCGGCATCGACTTCGATCCTGCAACGTTCTCGGTTTCCTACGGCGAAATCACGGTGTGTCGTGGTGCCATCGATGCCGATCACGACATCGCAGCCGTCGCCGAACACATGTCGGGACGCAACCTAGAAATCGTTGCCAATCTCGGTCTTGGCCCGGGCACAGCAACAATTCTCACCAACGATCTTTCACACGCATACATCGACGAAAACATGGGCACCTCATGAGCGCGAACAACGCAAAGAAGCCAGGAGCATCGGCTCCTTCATCACACGCTGGCCCGGCAATGGCCACCGCCGAAGTCCTCATCGAAGCCCTTCCATTCATTCGTGAGTTCTGGGGAAAAACCATCGTTGTGAAATATGGTGGCAACGCCATGGCCGACTCGGCGTTGGCGGAATCTTTCGCGGCCGACATCGTGCTGTTGCATTCGGTTGGCATTCGGGTTGTTGTCGTACATGGCGGTGGACCTCAGATCGGCGATCTCCTTGCCCGGCTTGGTATCAAATCCGAATTCAAGGACGGACTACGGATCACTGATGCCGACACGCTCGATGTGGCGCGCATGGTGCTCGTGGGCAAGGTCAATCGCGACATCGTTGCTTCGATCAATACGCACGGCGCTTTGGCTGTCGGACTTTCGGGTGAAGACGGAGGGCTCATCGAGGCCAATCGGCGCGATCCCGAACTCGGTTTCGTTGGCGATGTCGCCAATATCAATCCCGCCATCGTCGAATCGCTTTTGGCGCAGAACCTCATCCCCGTGGTTTCCACCATCGGTGCCGATCTCAGTGGTCAGTCCTACAACATCAACGCCGACACCGTTGCTGGCGCGATCGCCGGTGCGCTCGGTGCAACCAAAGTCATTTATCTCACCGATATCGCCGGCTTGTTGCGTGATGTCGACGACCAATCCAGCCTTATTGCGCAAACAACACCATCGGAAATTGCAGGCCTTATCGCCGATGGGGTGCTCTCGGGCGGAATGATCCCGAAAGTTGAAGCTTGCCTCGAAGCCATCAACGCCGGAGTTCCTGCCGCGCACATGCTCGACGGAAGAGTTCCACATGTCGTGCTTCTTGAACTGTTCACCAAAGCGGGGGTCGGAACGATGATCACCTCGGAGGTCGTGTCATGAGCGTTCACTCAGAAGCAATGCATGCGCCAGCTGGTCTCGATCACTGCCCATTCATGCCCACTTACGGTGCTCCATCCGTGCGGATGGTTCGGGGCGAAGGGTGCCGGCTTTGGGACGAAGACGGAAATGAGTATCTCGATTTCCTAGCCGGTATTGCTGTTGTTGGCGTAGGACATGCGAACCCGGAAATTGCCGAGGCGATCGCAGAACAAGCGCGCACCTTGGTTCACGTTTCAAATCTCTACGGCAGCGTGCCCGGTACAGAAGTTGCGATCACTCTCGATCGACTGCTCGGTGGTGGCGGACAGATTTTCTTCACGAACTCCGGAGCAGAAGCCATCGAATGCGCCATCAAACTTGCGCGCAAATGGGGCGGCCACGGTCGTTATGGAGTCGTCAGCGCGTACGGCTCGTTCCATGGACGCACCCTTGGTGCTCTTCATGCCACTGGTCAGCCCGCGAAGTGGGAAGGGTTTCAACCGCTGCCTGAAGGTTTCCGTCACGTTGCATGGAACGATCTCGAGGCGCTCGAAGCGGCAATCGATCCAAGTATCGCCGCAGTTTTACTCGAACCGATTCAGGGCGAAGGCGGAGTGAATCCGGCAACTGCTCAGTACTTCGAAGGCGTGCGGAGACTCTGCGATGAACGCGGTCTCCTCATGATTGTCGATGAAATCCAGACCGGCCTGGGTCGGACCGGCGAGTGGTTCGGTTTCCAGCACTTTGGTGTCGAACCCGATGTTGTCACCATGGCAAAAGCACTTGGCAACGGAATGCCCATTGGTGCGTGTTGGGCGAAGAAGGACGTCGCAGCGGTTTTCCAACCTGGCGATCATGGGACCACCTACGGAGGTCAACCGCTTGCTGCGTCGGCCGCTCGGGCAACCCTCGCGATCCTTGAACGGATCAACGCACCACAACTCGCTGAACAGGCTGGCGCTCAATTGCGGCATTCGCTCGAAACCATTGATGGCGTGGTCGAAGTCCGCGGACTCGGGTTGTTGCTGGCTGCCGAGCTTGCCGAAGGTATCGATTCCAAAGCGGTGGCAGCCGATCTCCTGAGCAGGGGACTGATCGTTAATGCGGTTTCGCCGACCGCATTGCGGTTTGCTCCGCCACTCATCGTTTCTGAATCTGAAATCGTGCAAGCGGTTGATCTTCTGTCGGCCGTTCTTGCCACTCACCTCACCAAGGCGAAGTCATGAGAAATTTACTCGAGGTCGACGACCTCTCCACGACCGAACTGGTCGACATGCTCGACCTGAGCCGGGCCAAGACTGTTCCGAGAAGCCTCGACGGACTTGGTATGGCGTTGCTCTTCGAGAAGCCCTCGGCTCGTACACGCAATTCAATGGAGATGGCAGTCGTTCAACTCGGTGGCCATCCGCTCACAATCAGGCCCGACGAAGTCGGTCTCGACACACGCGAGAGCGTCGAAGACGTGACCCGGACGTTGTGCTGCTACCACGCAGCGATCGGTGCACGGGTCTTCGAACATTCGAAACTAGAACGAATGACGCAAGTCAGTTCTGTTCCCGTCGTGAACATGCTTTCCGATGAAGCTCATCCGCTGCAGGCCCTCGCCGATCTACTGACGATCGCTGATGAGTTTGGCGACATCAGCGCGCTTGGTCACCGGACCATCGCGTATGTCGGCGACGGCAACAATGTTGCTCGAAGCTTGGCCATTGGTGCCGGCATGCTGGGCATGACCGTCCGCGTGGCCACTCCGGTCGGTTACGAACTTTCAGAGAACGATGTTGCTCGGATTATTGCGACGGGCGCCGATCTCCAGACCACGAACGATCCATTGGCTGCTGTGGCTGGCGCAAGCGTCGTCTACACCGATGTCTGGGCATCAATGGGGCAAGAGTCTGAGGCCGATAAACGCAGAGCCGCATTCACTGGATTCACCGTGGACAACGCAATGATGGCGAACGCTGCTGCCGATGCAATCTTTATGCATTGTCTGCCGGCACACAGGGGAGAGGAAGTCTCTTCTGAGGTCCTTGAAGGGCCACGGAGCCGAGTGTGGCCCCAAGCCGAAAACCGGATGCACGCCGCAAGAGGCGCGTTGGTCTGGCTGATGGAGCAACGATGACTGACATCAAAGAACCGTCGAAATTGGGAAAGACGCAGCGCCAGCATTTGGTGGCCCGACTTATCGAGTCACAGGTAGTTGCCAACCAGTTAGCGCTTGTCGAGTTACTCGCAACTGAAGGCGTGCTGGCGACGCAGGCGACGGTTTCTCGCGATCTCGAGGACCTCGGCGCCATCAAAGTACGAATGCCCGGTGGCGAGTCGGCTTATGCCATTCCGGCTTTACCCAAAGAGCAACGAGCTCCTGAAGATCACCTTCGCCGTGTTTTTGGTGATTGGGTCGTTGAAGTTGCGACTTCCGACAACCTTGTGGTCATCCGCACTCCACCCGGTTCCGCTCATGTGGTCGCTTCGGCCCTTGATCGTTCTGGTCTGGCCGGAATTCTTGGAACCGTTGCCGGCGACGACACCATCCTGATCGTGGTGGCGTCGGAAATTGGTGGTTCCACGGTCGCAGCACAGCTTTCTGATCTTGCTGGTCTTTGAGACCAGTTCTTAGTCACAGTCGATTCAACGAAGGAAGAGCAATGGCACAACGAGTGGTGTTGGCATACAGCGGCGGTCTCGACACGTCGGTCGCTGTGCGATGGATGATTGAAAATTATGGCGTTGAGGTGATCACCGTTGCGTGCAACCTTGGTCAAGAGGGCGACTGGGAAGGTCTTCAGGCCAAGGCGTTCGCTGCTGGCGCGATCGAAGCGATTGTCGTTGATTGTCAGGAAGAGTTTGCCGATGAGTTTCTCGCTCCTTCGCTGAAGGCCAATGCGCTTTACGAAGGCAAATACCCACTCGTTTCGGCGCTTTCACGACCAGTCATCGTGAAGCACCTGGTGGAAGCAGCTCGGCTTCATGGCGCTGACGCAGTGGCGCATGGATGCACCGGCAAGGGTAACGACCAGGTCCGCTTCGAAGTTGCAACGCGGGCCCTTGCCCCCGATCTCGAAATTCTTGCTCCGGTTCGCAACTGGGGAATGACCCGTGAGATGTCGATCGACTACGCCGAGAAGCACAACATCCCTGTTCTTGCCACGAAAGAGAAGCTCTACTCAATCGACGACAATCTCTATGGTCGCGCCATTGAATGTGGAGAGATGGAAGATCCGTGGTCGCGTCCGCCAGAAGGTGTGTGGTCAATGACAACGGTGAAGGCGTCAGAAGCTCGGGAAGTCGTCATTGGTTTCGAAAAAGGCATTCCGGTCTCAATTGATGGCAACGCTCGCTCACTCGCTGCGCTGATCGTTGAGATGAACGACATTGTTGGTTCCTATGGTTGGGGCCGGCTCGACATGGTCGAAAATCGTCGCGTCGGCATTAAGAGTCGTGAGACTTATGAGGCACCCGCTGCGCTTGCGCTCATCCTCGCTCATCAAGATCTCGAATCGTTATGCCTTGAGCGCGACGTCATGCATGAGAAGCAACGACTTGAGGGTCGTTACGCCGATCTTGTCTATGACGGCATGTGGTACTCGCCGCTCAAGAATGCACTCGATGCGTTTGTTGAGTCGACGCAGCAGTACGTCACAGGTGAGGTTCGACTCCGCCTTGAGCCGGGTCGTTGCTATGTGGTTGGTCGTCGGAGCCCGTGGAGCCTCTACGACTACGGATTGGCAACCTACGACGCGGAAGACACGTTTAACCACGCTGATTCCGAAGGCTTCGTAAAGCTTTGGGGACTCGGCATTCAAACTTGGGCGGCTCGACAGTCGACCGCCACTGACGGAAAGTAACCACACATGAGCACTCTCTGGCACGGCCGGTTCGAAGGCGGACCAGCTGAGGAACTGATGGCATTTACCGCAAGTCTTCCTTTCGACTCTCGGTTGGCTGCTGATGACCTCACAGGCTCTCGCGCGCACGTGCGTGGGCTTGTCCGTGCCGGAATCCTCTCTGATGAAGAGGGCAAATCAGTTCTGTCTGCCCTTGATGAAGTCGAGAAGGAACTTGCCGACGGCTCATTTCTGTTCGTGGCCTCCGACGAAGATATTCATACCGCAGTAGAACGTCGTGTCACCGAACTGGCCGGATCAGCGGGAGCGAAGCTCCACACCGGTCGGAGTCGAAATGATCAGGTGGCAACTGACCTTCGGCTCTTCACTAAACGCGAAATCGGAACAGTTATCGCGAAGGTTCTAGACCTTCAACAGGTGCTGTTCGATAGGGCTGGTGAAGTCGGAGACGCGTCACTTCCTGGTTACACCCATATGCAGCGGGCACAACCAGTACTGCTTGCCCATCACCTATTGGCACATGGTTGGTCATTCGCTCGCGATATCGATCGGCTCATCGACGCGCGTACGCGGCTCGATGTTTCCCCGCTTGGCGCCGGCGCGCTTGCCGGGTCGTCATTACCTCTTGACCCGGCCGCCACGGCAGTTGATCTTGGGTTTGCCGGAGTGTTCAACAACTCGCTCGACGCGGTGAGTGATCGTGACTTTGTAGCTGAGTCGCTCTTCGTGCTTGCGCTGTTAGGGGTGCACCTGTCGCGGCTCGCAGAGGAAATCATCCTCTGGTCAACCGACGAGTTCGGATTCCTTGGCCTCGCCGATGCCTATTCCACGGGGTCATCGATGCTTCCCCAGAAAAAGAATCCCGATATCGCGGAACTTACGCGTGGCAAGACTGGGCGACTCATCGGAAATCTGACCGGTCTTCTCGCAACGTTGAAGGCCCTTCCGTTGGCGTACAACAGAGACTTGCAGGAAGACAAAGAGCCACTGTTCGATTCGCTCGACACCGTTGTTCTTGCTCTTGGCGCAATGACCGGGTTGTTGGCCTCTTCGACGTTTCACTTCGACGCGATGACTGCTGCTGCGAACGCGCCAACTGCTGCGGCAACTGACCTTGCCGAATGGTTGGTCGTGAACGGCACCCCCTTCCGAGATGCTCATGCAATCGTCGGCGCCTTAGTTCGCAGAAGTCTCGATGAAGGTATTGCGCTCCGTGAGCTTGTCGTTGCGTCGGATGAACTTGGTCCCGACGCAGTGTTCCTCGTCGAACCCGGTGTTGCGGTGACACGCCGGACAACTCCAGGCGGTGGCGGCCCCGCACCCGTTGCCGAACAACTCAAAGCCTTCAGCGCGAGAGTCGTCGCCGACCAGGCTCGGAGTTAATTGCCGATGGAGCGATCAGAAAGTAGCGAGGTTGATCCGCGACCAACTTTGGCGTTTCCGATCATCGTTTCCGACGAAGGTCTGGCCCCTTCCCAGGATCTCTCGATCCTTATCGATCGCCTCGATCATCACGACACCCAAGATCCCGCACAGCTTGCCATTGCACAACGAATGGCCGATTTTGCACGCAGCCATAGCGATGCACTTTTCCGCACCTGCCCCGAAGCACATTTCACCGGTTCTGCACTCGTCGTCGAGGAAGGTACCGATCGGTTCATCCTTCTTTTCCATACAAAACTGCAGAAGTGGTTACAGCCAGGCGGTCATGTCGATGGAAATGCAAACCTCGCCGCTTCTGCACTGCGGGAGGCACAGGAAGAGACAGGTATAGAAGGACTGCGCGTTGTGTGCCCCGCATTCGATCTTGATATTCACGAGGTCCGGCCTCCGAACGAAGCACCTCACCTTCATCTCGACATTCGGTTCGTGGTCCTCGCTCCCAACGGTTCTGTTCCCGTAGGCAACCATGAATCTCGTGAACTTCGCTGGGTCACCGAACGTGAACTTGATGACTTCGATGTCGATGAAAGCGTGCGTCGTCTTGTGCGCCAGGGAGTACCGCTTTTGCACTACCTGAAGGACTGAACCGACGCCTATTAGATGTCGTCAGGTGTCACGCAGTTGTACATCTTATTGAACGTGGCAAAAAAGTCGATGGGTCGTGTGACTTGACCCTTGTCTTTCGTCGACACATAGAAACGCGCCTTCGGGTTGGTGAGAAGCGCTTCTGCGTACGCCGCACGATCGCCAACGAATGAGCGCCAGTCCGCCAGCCATTCCGAGATGTTCTTTCCATCCTCGGTATCGGTCGGGGGAGCAATGCTCTTCAATTTGTCAAGCATTGCGTTGAGGATCACGTCGGTCTTCGTGATCACTTCAGATCGAGAGATCGGGTCGGTGGTTTGGTACGCCTTTGGAAGCAGGGTCAGCTCGCCTGCGGCCGTGGTGCAGATTTGGTCGGCAGCCTCCGGGAACGTCCGGTCCTGCAGGATTCCTGGAGCTTTCGTAGATGGCGGGAAGAACAGCGCCCATCCCCAGAGAAAGACAATGACCAAAACTGCAAGCAGCGCCAGGATCCTTGCGGTTCGTGCCCGAAAGGACATCGGTTCGCTTTCCTCGTCAGAGACGGAGGAGGCGGCGTCATTGATGTCCATGGCCTCTAACTGTTGCCCGTGGGACCCCCGCTGGCAAAGCGGGCGACCGGGGGAGCGCGTATCCGCCACGTTCGGTGCAATACCGGCTGGACTAGATCACCAAGACGGGAGAGAGTGACCCCCTGTGAGTACCGCCGACATTCTTGATGATCTTGCCGCACGCGGTTTGATCCACGACACGACCGATATCGATGCGCTCCGTGACCGCCTGAGTCAGGGGCCAGTGGCGGTCTACGCCGGGTTCGATCCCACCGCCGACAGCCTTCATGTCGGAAATCTTGTTCCGCTGATGCTCCTACGCCGGTTCCAGCTCTTTGGTCATCGACCCGTCGCCCTCGCCGGAGGGGCCACCGGAATGATTGGCGACCCAGGCGGGCGGTCATCAGAACGGTCGTTGCTCGATGCCGCAACGCTCGACAGCAATCTCGCCGCCATCAAACCGCAGCTCGAGATGTTGTTGGATTTCACTCCGGGTGACACGCAAGCCTCGCTGGTCGACAATCGGGACTGGACCGCCCCCATGGGCGTCCTTGAATTTCTTCGTGACGTCGGCAAGCACGTCACCGTCAACACGATGTTGGCCAAGGATTCAGTGAAATCACGCGTCGAGTCCGATGCAGGTATCTCGTTTACCGAATTCAGTTACATGCTGCTTCAGGCCAACGACTTTCACCATTTGTTCAATGAAATGAAGGTGGAATTACAGGTCGGTGGTTCCGATCAGTGGGGCAATATCACTGCGGGCATCGATCTCATTCGGCGTAAAGAAGCAGCTCACGTTCACGGATTGACCGTTCCACTTGTGACTCGGGCTGATGGTCAGAAGTTTGGAAAGTCAGTTGATGGCGCCGTGTGGTTGTCGCCAGAGCGCACCACGCCGTATGCGTTCTTTCAATATTTCGTCAACGTGGACGATCGAGATGTTGAGCGGTTCCTATTGCAGATGACACTGCTACCCGTCGATGAGGTCGCTTCGGTGCTGAGCGACCATCAGGCCGACCCAGGAAAGCGTCACGCTCAGCAGGTGCTGGCGAAGTCGGTGACTGCGTTGGTCCATGGCGAGGCCGAGGCCGAGCAAGCTGCGGTCGCATCGCAGGGATTCACTCGGGCGGTCGGGGAGTTTTCCGGCGCCGATTGGGCCGAGTTGGCAACAAGCCTGCCGACCTTCGAGGTCACTCCAGCCGATCTGGGCCGTGATCTCGTCGAATTTTTGGCGGAGAACGGCGCCATTTCCTCTCGCAGTGAAGGCCGCCGGCTCATCGCCCAATCGGGACTGACATTCAACGACGCGGTGGTCACTGACGGCAGAGTGCTCTCGGCCGAGGACTTCAATGCCGATGGCTACGCACTGGCGCGTAGGGGCAAAAAACAGCGTTTTCTTCTGCACTTTCCTTCAAAACCCTGAAGTTTCGCGGGGTCGAAGCGAACCTCGGCGGGGAGACGAGCAGTTGTCGATGTGCGTTTGTCGGAAGGGACCGCTATGTTGCTTTGACCACCTCGGAGCGGCCTCGCCGCATCGGGGCGGTCGACCCCCCTGATTTCGACAACCGTGAACTTCTTGCGCTGTTGAGTTGCGTGGGTCGGACCCGCCCGCTAGGGTGATTCTCCGCTCCTGAGGCGGCTTCCTCAACTGGAAGTTGCTCCGGTAGCTAAGTCGTTTCCGACGAATTCACATTCGTCGGCTGCCGCACCTTCGGGTGCACCGAGTTCTGGCCGGTCGTTCTCGACTGAGCCCCCTCGGGTTGTGCTCCTTGAAAACGGAACAGAGGACGAAAAAGCCAGTGCGGGCGATCACCGCAACCGGCCTTCCCCGTGCTCATTCGCGCCCCGGCTTGCCGGATCGGGAATGGGGAGAAGGTACGAGTCGTGATCGTTCACCAAGCAATTCCGGCCGAACCCATGTGTATGGGGGAAAGCCACGGTGCGGTTCGAAAGAACCAATCCACTTCGAGATTCAGAGAGGTGAGCCCCTCTCTCTCGGACTTTTCATGATCGAGTCATGTCTTTCCACACCTTCGGGTATGGCGGGATGTGGACACGGTTTCGATGGAGAGTTTGATCCTGGCTCAGGACGAACGCTGGCGGCGTGCCTAACACATGCAAGTCGAGCGGGATCCATCCAGTAGCAATACTGGTGAAGATCTAGCGGCGAACGGGTGAGTAACACGTGAGAAACCTGCCCCGAACTCTGGGATAACACGAGGAAACCCGTGCTAATACCGGATACCTTCTTTTGGCCGCATGGTCAGATGAAGAAAGATTTATCGGTTTGGGAGGGTCTCGCGGCCTATCAGCTAGTTGGCGGGGTAATGGCCCACCAAGGCATCGACGGGTAGCTGGTCTGAGAGGACGATCAGCCACACTGGGACTGAGACACGGCCCAGACTCCTACGGGAGGCAGCAGTGGGGAATCTTGCGCAATGGGCGAAAGCCTGACGCAGCAACGCCGCGTGCGGGATGAAGGCCTTCGGGTTGTAAACCGCTTTCAGCAG
>JASJMB010000035.1:0-4710 GCA_037620085.1 Acidimicrobiales bacterium
ACGATGGCGTGAAGGCGCAGGGTATCGGAGAAGACCAAGTGAAGGTCGCTGACATTTCGATGCACATCCTTGACGCACTCGAACGCTCAGAAGCTGAAGCAACGATCACACCGATCGTCTGAACTCCCTCATGACCTGCTCCCCAATGGGCTCTAGTCTCAGGGGATGGCAGATATCCAGGAAACCCATCTTCCCGGTATTGGAATTCGCTTCGATTTTCTGACCTCGGACGGCACCCGCGTTGGCGTCCTCGTGCACAAAACCGGTCGACGCGAACTCCTCGTCTACCGCCAGGACGATCCTGACGAGTGTGCGATCTCTATCGAACTAGAAAGCGATGAGGCACGAACGCTCGCCGAGATGCTCGGTGCGTCTCGAATCATTGAGCAACTCGACAATCTTCGCCAAGAGGTCGAAGGGCTTTCGATCGACTGGATCACCATCGACGAAAGTGCCGAGTGGGCCAATCGCACATTGGGTGAAGCAGAGGTGCATACACGAACCGGGGTCTCAATCGTTGCCATCATTACTGCCAATGGATCGATAGCGGCTCCCGGGGCAAACGAACTCCTTCAACCGGGGACGAAGGTCGTCGCGGTCGGAAGCGACGAAGGAATAGAAACACTCACCGCTCATCTCCGCGTGAATTGACGAGACTCTTCGTGGTTTCTGCGGCAACCACTGGCGATACGGCAGTAGTTTTCATCGAAATTGGTCTCATTTTGTTTGTGCTGGGCTTACTGGCGCGGCTTTCGGACCGAATTGGCTTGAGTCCAATCCCCGCTTATCTGATTGTCGGTCTGGCGTTCGGTAGCGGGGGATTCATCGGTCCAAACCTCTCCACTGAGTTCCTTGACGTTGCTGGTGAAATTGGCGTTGTTCTCCTTCTATTCACCCTCGGACTTGAGTACACACCAAAGGAGTTGTCGAAGGGGTTACGGACCAATGCAGTCACCGGCCTAATCGACCTCGTAGTGAATGCAGCACCAGGAGTCCTTCTTGCTTTATTTCTCGGCTGGTCCATTCCAACAGCTGTCCTACTCGGCGGCGTCACCTACATCTCATCGTCTGGAGTAGTAGCCAAAGTCCTTCGTGACCTGAAGCGACTGGGAAACAGAGAGACACCTGTCATTCTGTCCGTGCTCGTCATTGAGGACTTAATCATGGCGCTCTACCTTCCCATCGTCGCGGTCATGATCGCAGGTTCCGATTTGCGATCCGGAGCGTTGGCCGTGGCGATTGCCCTTGCAATTGCGGGTCTACTCCTTCTCATCGCGGTTCGCTTCGGACATCGAATAAGTCGCGTCATGAACACAAGGAGCGATGAATCCCTCCTACTCGGTGTCGTCGGCCTCACTCTCGGTATCGCAGGAGTCGCTCAAGAACTCAATGTTTCCGCTGCCGTTGGAGCGTTCCTCGTTGGCATCTCAATCTCGGGCCCGGTTCAAGAAAGAGCGTCCTCCCTCATCGAGCCACTTCGAGATCTTTTCGCCGCAATCTTTTTCGTGCTCTTTGCATTCCGAATTGATCCGGAGAGCATGTCCCCCGTTCTGTTACCGGCAATAGCGCTCGCAACAGTTGGCATTGCTTCCAAAATGCTCACTGGCTGGTGGGCTGGTCGCCGTCACGGTTTTGCAACGCGTGCACGAATTCGTGCCGGCACGGCACTCATCGCTCGAGGAGAGTTTTCCATTGTCATCGCAGGACTTGCCGTCGGCACCACAATCGATCAACGCCTCTTGCCACTTACAGCGACGTATGTGTTACTTCTCGCGGTCGCGGGACCAGTACTGACCCGTTTCGCAGACAGCTTCGCGAATGCGATCTCCTCTGACCGCTAGCACCAACCCACCAAAGAATCAGCGGAAGTTTTCCCAGTAGCGACTGGGGCGCGGGCCGATTTGGCCTTGATACTTCGAGCCAACTTCCGATGAGCCGTACGGGTTGTCCGCTGGCGTCGTCATGCGGATGAAGGAGATCTGCCCGATCTTCATTCCCGGATAAAGCGTGATCGGAAGACTGGCCACGTTCGAAAGTTCAAGCGTGAGCTGACCATCCCAACCGGCGTCAACGAAGCCAGCGGTGGAGTGAATCAGCAGACCGAGTCGACCAAGCGATGACTTACCTTCGAGACGCGCAACAAGATCGGCGGGAAGGCCAACGCGCTCGCTGGTTGACCCAAGAACGAATTCACCTGGGTGCAGCATGAAGGTGTCGTCGGGGCCGATCTCGACGAGTTCGGTGAGATCCTCGAGGTTCTGCTTCACGTCGATGTGACCCATCGTGTGATTCCGGAACACCCGGAAGAAACGATCGATATGGAGATCGACCGATGAGGGCTGGACGCAGCTGGGGTCGTACGGCTCGATAACAATGCGGCCGGCTTCGACCTCTTCACGGATAGTGCGGTCAGAGAGGATCACGGCTGCGCAGGTTAGTCGTGGATTACTCGGTCAGGAGATCCTCGACCTGTTCGCCCGCGAATTGGAAGTCCTGCTCTTGAACATCCTCGGCTCGGGCTCGGGCAGGGAGGAAGAACAGCACCATCACCACACCGATCGCAGTCGCGGCAGCAGCGGTGAGCACGCCCCAATGCACGGCGTTGACAAAGGCGGAATTGGCCTCGGCACTTACTGCATCGGCCACGTCGGTGAGGCCCTTGTCTTGAAGCATCGGAACGATCCCGTTCTGCACCGCACCAATGCTGTTGTGGGCGGCATCGATGAATGGCTGCGGAAGTGGAAGGCTAAGCCCACTGAGAAAATCACGAACCTGATTGCCGTAGGTGGTCGCGAGGACCGAACCAATAACAGCGACGCCCAAGGCACCGCCCACCTGGCGAGTGGTGTCATTGACTGCCGAACCAACGCCGGCTTTGAAAATTGGCAGCGACCCCATGACCGACTCGGTCGCCGGGGCCATAGTCAGACCCATTCCGGCTGACATCAACATGAGTCGCCAGAAGATATTGGAATACGGCGTGTCGACCTGCAGCCCGACCATCGACACCAATCCGAGTGTGACAAGGCCGAGACCGAGGGCAACCGTGAACTTGGAGCCGATGCGGTCAACCACTCGTGAACTGAGCGGAGCAATGACCATCATCGCTGCTGCAAACGGCAACATCCGAATGCCGGTTTCAAGCGGGGTGTACCCAAGAACGAACTGGAAGTACTGCGTCAACAAGAACAGCGAACCAAACATCGAGAAGAACACCAGTGTGATCGCACCAGCCGCGGCAGTGAAACGAGCTTTTTTGAAGAACGTGACATCGAGCATCGGGTGATCGCTCTTTGCTTCCCAAATTCCGAACGCGATGAGCAGCGCGATCCCCACGCCGCCATAGGCAAGTGTCTTTGATGAGGTCCAGCCATTGTGAGGCGCCTCGATGATGGCGAAGAGCAACAGAGCGAGACCAACGATCGACAGAAGGGCACCGATTGGGTCGAGGCGAGGAGCGGACGGATCTTTCGATGTGGGGATAAGAAAGACGCCCGCAATAAGGCCGATCAAAACGATCGGAATGTTCACTAAGAAAACCGAGCCCCAATAGAAATGTTCAATAAGAAATCCACCAGTTAAAGGACCAAGCGCGCCCCCGAGCCCAGCGGTTCCGGCCCAAAAGCCAATTGCTTTCGACCGTTCTTCGGGTGGGAACACATTGGTGATGATCGACAACGTGGCTGGCATGATGAGCGCGCCACCAATACCCATGAACGCTCGCGTTGAAATTAATTGGCCCGAAGTAGCAGCCATCGCTGACGCGATCGAACCGATACCAAAGAGAATGAAACCAATCTGCATTGCTCCGCGTCGACCGAACTTGTCACCAAGCGCGCCCGCGCTCAGCAACAGGCCGGCGAAGACCAACGTGTAGGAGTCAACGATCCATTGCAGATCACTTGACGATGCATCGAGGTCGTTCTGGATCGTCGGAATGGCAACGTTGAGAATTGAGTTGTCGAGAACGATGACGAGTAGACCAAAACAAAGGACTGCAAGGATCGCCCATCGCCGGTCGTAGGACTTCGCTTGAACTCTTTGAGCGAGCGTCGACATGACACGACCTTCCGTCGGCAGACGGAACGAAGGGTACCGGTCATGTTGTCGAGATCAGCGAATGACTGAAGTTCAGACCTTCTTTGGTCCCTGAACGGGCATGCCCGGCATGTCCTTCATGTACGAACTTTCCTCGACGCGCTTTGAGATTCGCCAGCCATCGGCAGTGCGCACCATTTCATCGACGTACCAAAGACCACAGGTGAAGACAACGAGTTCTTCGCCCGTCGGCATCACCATCGGGTTATGACAGATGGTCTTGACCTTGGCGGTATCCCCGTTGAGTTCGATGCGACTTGTCGAGATCATGTGCTGGAACGAAGCGAACATCGGCATTGCCTCTTTGAGATACGCGATGGTCTCGGTGGGATTGCCAACACTGCCGCCATAGACCGAGTAATCAATGATCGCATCAGCCGTGAAGACATTGGCAAGGTCGTCGAAGTCACGGTGATCGACGGCATAGCAATAGCGGACGAGTAGGTCCTGAATCTCCATGCGGTCGGAAATCTCTTCAATGCTCAGCGTCATAGTGGGGCCCCTTTGTTGAACGAGAATTGGACTTTAGAACGATTCTTCGGGCGTCCACACAAAATTCGGTGACCGGCGCTCGGCAAAGGCGGCGACGCCCTCGGGCATGTCTGGGTTGTT
>JASJMB010000036.1:0-157582 GCA_037620085.1 Acidimicrobiales bacterium
CGTAAACGAATTATTTTTCGGATCCGCATCGGCCAACACCTTTGTGATCGCCGCGGTCAACGTGGTCTTACCATGATCGATATGACCCATCGTGCCCACATTCGCGTGGGGCTTGGTCCGCTCAAACTTCTCGCGTGCCATGATTTCTCCTGGTGCCTTTCGTGGCCATTGCCTGTATTTATAAAACTTGGATTTGTAAGATTGTGTTCTGTGCGTCTGACTTCGGTACTGCGAACTTGGTACTGCGGTTGGTGCGGATTTCCTGCATTTTGCACCGAGTGGGAACCGAATTCCCGGTTGGTGTCGGCGGTCGGACTTGAACCGACGACCACTCGATTATGAGCCGAGTGCTCTGACCAGCTGAGCTACGCCGACATGGCGGCCGGTCGGGCGAGAGCCCCTCCGGCACAGAGCCCCCTGACAGAATCGAACTGTCGACCTTTTCCTTACCATGGAAACGCTCTGCCGACTGAGCTAAGGGGGCGCGTCGGGCAAGCCCGACAAAGGAGGCATTATCTTGGCACGCCCCACAGGGGATTCCCAACTCACGACCGGAGCCGCCGGTACGGTGACCGGTGTGAACCTTCGTCTCGCCCGCCCCGAAGATGCCGAAGCGACCCGTGAGATCTACAACATCGAGGTCACCGGCTCCACGGTGACCTTTGATCTTGTGCCACGGTCGCTCGAAGACCAACTGGCCTGGCTCGACCAGCGTTCTGGGGCGATGGCCGTGGTCGTGGCCGAAATCAACGGCCAGGTTGTGGGCTTTGCCTCACTTTCGCCCTATCAAGACCGGCCGGCCTATGCCACCACGGTCGAGGACTCGGTCTATGTCCATAGCGATTTCCGCGGCCAAGGGGTGGCCCGAGCGCTTTTGGGCGAACTTCTCGAGATTGGCGCAGCTCGCGGATTCCATTCGGTTATGGCTCGAATCGTTGGTGGCCATGATGCCTCGATCGGACTTCATCAGTCGCTGGGCTTCGCCGCGGTAGGAACCGAACGGGAAGTCGGCCGAAAATTTGGCAAGTGGCTCGACGTTGTCCTCATGCAACGAATGCTCTGAGCCGACCGCAGCGCCGCATCTCCTCCCAGCGAAGCCCATTCGGAGCCTCCACAGTGCTCCGCTAAGGTTCCCCCCTTCAGGGTCGGTGCCCGAGTGGCCAAAGGGAACGGGCTGTAAACCCGTCGGTTCTGCCTTCGATGGTTCGAATCCATCCCGGCCCACCATCCGGCTCCCCGCCCATCGGGCGGGGCTGCCGGCTGGAACCCACTCACCTTCGCCCCTGGGCGATCGGTCGAAACGAGGAAATCCATGCCGAGCTTCGATGTTGTGTCCGAGGTCGATGAGCAGGAAGTTCGTAATGCCGTCGACCAGGCGTCACGTGAACTCACCACTCGCTTTGATTTCAAGAACACCAACTCATCGGTCGAATACAAAGAACTCTCCATCGAGATGAAGTCGGCAAGTCCCGATCGGCTCAATGCCGTTCGCCAGGTTCTTGAAGAGAAGTTGGTCAAGCGGAAGGTATCGCTCAAGTCCCTCGACTACGGCAAAGTCGAAGACGCTGCAAGCAGCACCGTTCGCCAAACCATCAAAATCGTTGCGGGCATTTCCAGCGAGAAAGCCAAAGCCGTCAACAAGGCGATCAAAGAACTCGGCCTAAAAGGCGTTTCTTCGCAAACTCAGGGCGAACAGGTTCGCGTCACCGGGAAAAAGCGTGACGACCTACAGGCCGTGATCGCAGGGCTCAAAGAGGTTGATCTCGAGATCCCGCTGCAGTTCGAAAACTTCCGCGACTAACGCTAAACGAACTACTCGTAGTACCCCGAGTGGATGTAAACGCACGGAATGCCTTCGCTGTGAAACATGTCGGCGTTCTTCCGGTCGTCTTCAAACGCAAGTTTCAAATCGAATCCGAACTCGCGTAATTCACCGACAGTCTGCTGTTTGAATTGCCAGGCTTCTAGTCCGGATCGATCAGGACGCATACACAACAGGTCCCAACGTAAGTCATGGCGAGCAAGCCATTCAAGCGTTTGCGGTTGCACGCGCAATGGTCGTGCGGTCAGTAGGACCACATGAAGATCAGGCGCTAAAAGACTGAGTAATCGTGATAGTTCATGAATGACCTCGTCCTCGCCACACGCTTCGAAAAACGCGTTCCAATCGCGATTGGCAATGTGGTGTTGACGATCGCTGGCGTTCGACAGCACACCATCCATGTCGAAGACCACGGTGGGGCCGGGTTCAACCGGACCGACACGCCAATGCCAATTGTCGTGCGGCGCGTTCACACTCCACTACCCGGACCGTGCAACGCGCTTTCGCGAATGGCGTCGACAACGGATGGGTCGGCCAAGGTTGTGGTGTCGCCCAATTCGTGGCCATCGGCGATGTCGCGCAGCAAACGACGCATGATTTTTCCGCTTCGGGTTTTCGGGAGATCGGGGACGATGATGACGCGCTTAGGACGCGCGGTGGGCCCGATCTTGGTCGCCACGTGAGAGCGCAATTCATTGACAAGCGCATCGTCGGCCACCACTCCCCCGCGCACAATGACGTAACCCACAATGGCCTGACCAGTGAGATCGTCGGTCGCTCCAACAACAGCAGCTTCCGCGACAGACGTGTGATCGACAAGCGCGCTTTCAACCTCGGTGGTGGAAATTCGGTGGCCCGAAACATTCATGACGTCATCGACGCGACCCAACAACCAGAGATAGCCGTCTTCATCGATCTTGGCGCCATCGCCAGCGAAATAACGACCGGGATAACGACTCCAATAGGTGTCCATGTAACGCTCGGGGTCGCCCCAGATACCGCGCAGCATCGATGGCCACGGACGGGTGAGCGTCAGGTAACCACCACCATGTTCAATGGTGTGGCCTTCCTCGTCGACAACTTCAACGCCAATCCCCGGCAATGCCATGCACGCAGACCCAGGTTTGAGAGTGGTGACACCGGGAAGCGGCGTAATCATTTGTCCACCAGTTTCGGTCTGCCACCACGTATCGACGATCGGACAACGGCTTGAACCGATGTGTTCGTGGTACCACATCCACGCTTCTGGATTAATTGACT
This sequence comes from Acidimicrobiales bacterium, assembly GCA_037620085.1. GTDB lineage: Bacteria > Actinomycetota > Acidimicrobiia > Acidimicrobiales > Acidimicrobilacustridaceae > Acidimicrobilacustris. Next base: position 3,083 of record JASJMB010000036.1, read on the forward strand.
CACCAACCGAACCCAGCAAACGAAGCGACGAGAGATCGTGCTTCTGCGGTTCCTGTTCTCCCCACTTCATGAACGTACGAATGGCAGTGGGCGCGGTGTAGAGCTGCGTGACGCCGTAGCGCTCGATGATGTCCCACATGCGATCTTTGCCCGGCGTATCGGGAGTGCCTTCATACAGCACCGAAGTCGCACCATTCACAAGCGGTCCGTAAACGATGTAACTGTGACCCGTCACCCAGCCAATGTCAGCGGAGCACCAATAGATATCGGTTTCAGGCTTGAGATCGAAGACGTACTTGTACGTGAACGCGACCTGCGTCAGATAACCACCAGTGGTGTGCATGATGCCCTTGGGCTTCGCCGTGGTTCCTGACGTATAGAGCAAATACAACAACTGCTCGGAATCCATGGGTTCTGCTGGGCAATCAGCCGATGCTGACTCCATAAGGTCGTGATACCAGTGATCACGACCTTCCACCATCGTGACCTCGGAGTTGGTGCGTTGCACAACGACAACGTCGGTAACCGATGGGCACGAACCCACGGCTTCGTCGACATTGGGCTTCAGTAGTGAAGCTGCACCGCGTCGATAGCCACCGTCAGCGGTGATGATGACTTTGCATTCGCCATCCTGAACGCGATCAAGAATCGAATCGGGCGAGAAACCACCAAAAATCACCGAATGAGCAACACCAATTCGGGTGCACGCCAGCATCGCCACCGGAAGCTCCGGGATCATCGGCATATAGATCGCGACGCGGTCGCCCTTCTTGAGTCCAAGACCTTTCAGTACATTGGCGAACTTCTTCACTTCTTCAAGAAGGTCGGCATAGGTAATGGTGCGCTTGTCCCCCGGTTCGCCTTCCCAGTAATACGCGACGCGATCGCCGATGCCATTGGCGACATGACGGTCGAGACAGTTTTCAGAGACGTTCAGGGTTCCGCCAACAAACCACTTTGCAAATGGGAGTTCCCATTCAAGAGTGGTGGTGAAATCGGAGTTCCAAGTGAGAAGTTCGCGAGCCTGGCGCGCCCAGAATGCTTCATAATCAGCATCGGCTTCGCGATAGAGCGAATCGTCGGACGTCAGCGCATTTGCCTTGAACTCCGGTGACGGAGGAAACAAGCGGTTCTCGTGGAGATAGTCCTCAATCGTCGGTTCAGCCATGACACTCCCCGTAAACGGTGGGCGAACGCTCGCCCTTTGCGTTGGTGATCTTACCGAAGGTTCTCTGGTGACCCCTCGGGTGTCTCCGGCTTTCCGATGGTCCATTCAAGAACGACAAAATCACCCAAACCGCCCAATTCCAGAAGCGCTTCCGCTTCCCCAACCCTGCTGCGCGCACGCAACGCCGCGACATCGGGGGCCGACGCCCGCTCGGTCCAGATTTGGCGGCCTTCTTCGACAAGCTCTGCAATTCCCAACCGTTCGAGAAACTGTTGTTGGGTAGTGATGACCGTTGGTCGGACTGCGGTCCCAAGTTGGTCGACCGCAACATCGGTGGTGATGTCACAACTTCCAGGAGTATCAAGTGGGTGCCCACCGCGCTCTTGCCCAACGAATGTCCGGAGCCAGCCCATTTCCGAACGAGCAGCGATCTCTGCGGTTGTTGCGCCGTAGTCAATGACAATCACCACACCACGTTCGACACGATCGACCGCTTCCATAAGCCATTGCACCGCATGTTCCTGAAGCGGCATCCACTCCCCCGCCGCCGCCGATGACAACACCGGGGCCAGTGACAAGGGAACTTCGGTTGGAGCAACCACAAACTCAAGACCATCTTCGGCGTGATGCACGTCGAGTCGTTCGAAGTTCCCTGCACCATCGTGGCGAACGATGTCGAAAACCAGATTGTCGAGCAGTTCATTGGCCAAAATGACGCCAGTAATTCCATACGGTGCAATGGGGCTCGAGGCGAACTGTGGACCGGGACCGACGCCGCGCACGAACCTGTCAACGCCTGTCGTGTCGAGGTCGCCCATCCAACCTTCAAGATGATCGGCATGCATTGCGCGTTGCTCAGAGGAACGTTCCACCATCAGGTAGCGAAGAGCCGAGCCGCACTCGGGTGTTGCGAACGCAATCGAGCGAGCCAGCGTTCCCGGCCCCGCTCCGAACTCAACGACCACGAATGTTTCGGGAGAACCGAGTGCCAACCATTCCTCGTCGAGTCGTCGAGCAATCAACGCGCCACACAAGGGGCCGACTTCGGGACTGGTCAGAAAGTCACCACGACGACCAGCACGACCAATCGTTGAGTAGAAGCCAACAGACTCGTCATAGAGCGCAACGTCCATGTACTGCGCAAATGGCAACGTTGTTCCGACTGGAAACCGAGATCGGAACTCGTCGGTCATGATCGTTCAGCGCAGCGCGAACCTCAGTGGTTCAGCGCAGCAATGAGAAAAGGTTGACCTGGTCGGTGAAGTGCGTGAGTGCACCCGGGAACACACCCCATACGAGGGTGACGGCAACCGTGATGATGAGTGCGAACGAAAGCGAGGCTGGCACCTTGATTGGCGTGCGATCACCATCGGGAGCCTCGTCCATCCACATGACACGAATCAGACGACCGTAATAACCGAATGCGATCACCGAATTCAGACCAACGATGACAGCGAGAATGTAACCCGAGGCACTTCCGGCTGAAGCTAACGAACTGAAGATCGAGAGCTTGGCAAACCAACCCGCTGCGGGTGGAATGCCCGCGAGGGAAAAGAGGAAAATCGTCATGCACACCGTGAGCGTGGGGGCATAGGAGAACAGACCGCCAAAGCTCTTGATGTCACCGGAGCGAGTCTTGCGAGAGACCGCAAGAACGACGGCGAAGGCACCGAGGTTCATGCCGGCGTAGATGAGCAGGTACACCACGATGGACCGGAGCGCTTCGCTACCGGTGCCAAGCGTGGCTCCAGCAACGGCAAGCGGAGCAAGGATGTAACCGGCCTGAGCGATGCCCGAGTAAGCCAGCATGCGCACGACATTTGTCTGACGAAGGGCGATGAGATTACCCACGGTCATGGAAAGCGCGGCAAGCGCCCACATGAGCGGTTCCCAAACGTCGTGGCGCTCGTAGAAGCCGATGAAGAGAACATTCAAGATGGCGACGAAGCCCGCCGCCTTTGAAGCAACGGCAAGGAACGAGGTAACCGGAGTGGGTGAACCTTCGTAGGTGTCGGGTGCCCACTGGTGAAACGGCACGGCCGAAACTTTGAAGGCAAACCCAATCAGCACGAACACGATGCCCAGCGTGATGATCGGCTGCGAAGAAACGTACGAACCGAGCTCAGCACCAATCACGACCAACAAGGTCGAACCCGTGATTCCAAAAATCAGCGACATGCCGTAAAGCAGAATCGCCGAGGCGAAAACCCCCATGAGGTAGTACTTCAAACCGGCTTCGTTGCTCTTCTGGTCAGGCTTGCGCCAGGCCGCCAACATGTACGCCGGGATGGAAACGAGTTCGAGGGCAATAAAGATGCTGATGAGATCACGAGCCGAGGCCATGACCATCATGCCGAGGATCGAAGAGAGAAGGAGGGTGTAGTACTCGCCCTCGTGATAATCCCCTTCGGCGATGTAGTTCGTCGAGAGCAAAATCACGACATAACCCGCAACGAGGAACAACGCCTGCAGGATGAGCGCGTAGTTGTCGACGACGAATCCGCCGCCGAACATCACCCGGTTTACTCCGTCGTACGCAAGCGTTGCGATCGGAATGAGTGCGAACAGCAGACCGATGCCGGCGACCGAGGACGAGGCCCATCGCGAGCGCTCGCCAGTGAACGCGTCGAGGACAATCAACACCACGATGGTCACGGCCACGATGATTTCGGGCGCGAGGGCGTGGTAGTCGATGCTGGGTGCGGTCCAGGCGAAAGTCAGCAACTGGGCGAGCAACGGATCAGCCTCCGAGCCCGTTCACGATCGCAATTGTGCGCTCAACCGCACCATCGGTGACCTTGAAAATGATGTTGGGCATGAAGCCGAGCACAACGATGAGCACGAGAATTGGCGTCCAGGCCAACCACTCAGTGAACGTGACGTCGTGCAGGTGCGGATCGTCTTCGTATTCCTTCGTCGGCACGCCGAAGCCCACTCGCTGATACATCCACAGCAAGTACGAAGCTGCCAGCACAGTACCGACCGCAGCGATCACCATGAGTACACGGAAGAAGGCAACGTTCAGACCAAGGCCCGGGTTGTAGGCAGACAAGATCGCTGGGAATTCTCCCCAGAAGCCCGCCAAACCGGGAAGACCGAGCGAAGCCATCACCGAGAAGCCGAGAATCCAGCCCATATGAGGCATGGACTTGAGCATTCCGCCGAGGCGAGAAATATCGAGGGTGTGATAGCGGTCCTTGGTGGATCCAGCCACAAAGAAGAGCAAGCCAGTGATGAGGCCGTGGGCGACCATGCCGAAGATGGCGGCTTGGAAACCAAAGGTGGTCAGCGTGGCGATGCCGAGCATCACAAAACCCATGTGTGAGACCGATGAGAACGCAATCAGTCGCTTCATATCGGACTGCGCCAAACAACACAACGCTCCGTAGATAATGCCGATGACTGCAAGTAGGCCGATAAACGGCGCCCACTTTTCAGCAGCACTCGGAAGGATCGGAATGGCGATGCGGATGAAGCCGTAGGTTCCGAGTTTCAGGAGCACTGCAGCAAGGATGACCGAGCCAACGGTCGGCGCTTGGGTGTGTGCGTCGGGCAACCACGTGTGGAACGGGAACATCGGCACCTTGATGCCGAAGCCCATGAACATTCCGCCGAAGATCCAGAGCGCTGCGCCCGTTGAAATGCCTGTTGCCAGTTCCGGCAGGATGCGCATATCGAACGAATGCATGAGTTGTCCGCCGACTTCGATCGGGTCAGACAAGAAATACAGCGCAAGGAAGGCGACGATCATGAGCGCCGAACCAAACAACGTGTAGAGGAAGAACTTGAGCGAGGCGTACTGACGCTTCTCGCCACCCCAGACGCCGATCATGAAGTACATCGGCAGAAGGACAACCTCGAAGAAGACGAAGAACAGGATGAGATCCTGTGAGACAAACGTTCCGAGCATTCCTGTTTCCAGAATGAGGATGAGGATGAGGAACGCTTTCGGATTCTTCGGCTCCGGGAAGCGATTCCAGGAATAGATGATGCACAACGGCACGATGAGCAACGTGAGGGCGATCATCGGCAGCGAGATGCCATCGATGCCCACGATGTACCGACTATTAATGATCGGGATCCATGCCTTGTCGATAACGAACTGCAAGTTTCCGCTCGCGTCGTAGTCGAAGTTGGTCATGAGCAGGATTCCAATGAATCCGACCACGAGGCTTGCCGCGAGTGCGACGACCTTGTGGAACTGCTCTTTGGCCTTGGGCACGACCAACATGGCGAGCGCTCCCACAAGGGGGAGGAACACCATCAGGCTGATACCCCAACTGTTCAGGAAATCTTTCATCGAATTGTCCTGGGCTCCTAGACGACGAACACGAGTACACCGGCGAGGACTACCGCACCGGCAAAGAGAATCGAGGCGTACTGCTGGACCTTGCCGGTCTGGATCTTCCGAAGCAGTTGACCTGCTCCTTCAGAACCCTGACCAGATCCGTTTACTGCACCATCGATGATGAGCTGATCGGCAACTACGTACACCACTGCGGCGATCTTTCGAGCGCCAAGACCGATGCCATTGATAATGCCATCGAGAATGTTTTGATTGAACCAATTTGCACCACGAGCGAGTGGGCCCTTGGTGCTGCCGGCGACAACACCGGTATAGAGCTCGTCGAGGTAGTACCTGTTCTCAAGGAACGTGTAACCAGCCATGGCAACCTTGTTACGCGAGGTCAGGCCATGCGGACCACGGTTCTTTTCGTAGTACTGGTAGGCGACGAACAAACCACCGGCCGCAAGAATCGTTGACGCAATCGCCAACCACGGGGTGAACGCAGCATGCTGAATCGGCGGGAAGGCAAACGTGGGTTCAACAAAATGTTCGAACCTCGTGGTGAAGCTCCCAGGCAGTTTGAAACCGAAGAACGATTTGGGAAAGTTCGTGAAGCCCAACACCACTGCACATCCAGCAAGGATCATGAGCGGAACGGTGATGACCTTCGGTGATTCGTGCGGCTTTGCATGGCCGCGATAATCGCCCCAGAAGGTCATCCAGTAGGCGCGACCCATATAAGCGGCAGTAAGGAACGCCGTGATCAGACCGAAGATCAACATGATCGTGTACGCGTTGTCTTGGCCGCTCGCAGAGCCAGCGAGAATTTCATCCTTCGACCAGAAGCCCGCCAGCGGGAAGATTCCGGCGAGCGCAAGTGTGGCGATCAGGAAGGTGGCATGCGTGACCGGCATCTTCTTGCGGAGACCACCCATTTCACGCATATCGAAGGTGTGGTGACACGCGTGACTCACCGAACCAGCACCGAGGAACAAGCACGCCTTGAAGAACGCGTGGGTAAAGAGGTGGAACACACCGGCGGTCCAGGCGCCAACACCGAGGGCCATGACCATGTAACCGAGCTGCGAGATCGTTGAGTAGGCCAGCACCTTTTTGAGGTCGGTCTGAACGAATGCCAACAGTCCGCCGACGATCGTGGTGAAGCCGCCGATGAACGCCACGTAGTGGAACGTGCTGCTGCCGATAGCAAGGCCAGAAAAGAAGACTGCGTAGAGACGAGCGATTAGATACACGCCAGCGACAACCATGGTGGCGGCGTGGATAAGCGCCGACACTGGCGTGGGGCCGGCCATGGCGTCGGGCAACCATGTGTGCAGCGGGAATTGGCCCGACTTCGAAGTGACGCCACCGAAAAGACACAGCGCTCCTACGAGAAGGAGCGTGGTGTTCGCACCCTGCGACAGCGCGTATTCGTTGATATGGAGAACGTTGAAGCTTGTTCCGCCTGCGGCAAAGAACGTGATGATGACACCAAGAATGAGGCCGATATCACCAACACGGTTCGTGAGGAATGCCTTGAGCGCAGCATCGGTGTTTTTCTTCTCTTCCCACCAATGGCCAATCAGCCCAAATGAACAGACGCCCACCAATTCCCAGCCCACAAGCATTTGCAGTGTGTTTGAGCTGAGGACGTAGAAGAGCATCGACGCGGTGAACAATGACAGGAATGCGTAATAATGAGTGAAGCGCACATCGCCGCGCAGATACTCAGTTGAGTAGATGTGCACGAGCAACGAAATGATGCAAACCGTGATGAGCATCATGGCGGCGAGGCCGTCGACCAGCGTGCCCATTTCGAATTCCATGCCGCCGATTTGGAACCAGGTAACGGTGCGAACAACCGGCGGAATAGATTCGTGTTCGCCGCCATGCTCCGAAGCCAACGCCTCGGTGGTGGTGGCCTCGCTCGTCGATGAGTGTGAACCGGCAGCAACGGTCTCACCTGAATCGTGCGTTTCGGCGTTGACTTCGCCGGCGATGTTCTCACTGGTTTGCGGAGTGAGGCCGTTGGCTTGAAGAACCTCTGCAGCCAAGGCGACCCCAGCGGGCGGGTGATTCACGCGACTGATCCAGTTGCCAGCAACGATTACTGAAAGCATGAGACAAATTGAGACAGCGGCAATACCGATTCCGGCGGTGGCCCGGGTGCCCCAGCGCTTACCGAAGAAAAGGATCACGAGGAACGACGACGCCATTAGGGCGGGGATGATCCAAACTTTGTCGATCATGTTGAACACGCTGATCAGCCCTTCAACATGTCGACATCATCGATATCGATGCTCTGTCGGTTTCGGTAGATGAGAAGCACGAGTGCGAGGCCGACTCCGACTTCGGCCGCTGCGACGGCAATCACAAAGAGTGCGAATACCTGGCCTGAGACATTGGTGTTGTCGTTGGCATTCCAATAAGCGCCGAACGCAACCAAGTTGATATTGACGGCGTTGAGAATGAGTTCAATCGACATGAGAACGAGCACGCCGTTCTTGCGGGCAAGCACGCCGTACACGCCGATGCAGAAAAGAATTGCGGCCAAGAGGAGGAACTGGTTCAGATACATCAGTCACGCCTCGCAATCACGATTGCGCCGATCAAAGCTGCAAGCAGCAGCACCGACAGAACCTCAAACGGAATCAAATACGTGGAGAAAATCGAATCGCTCACCTCGGAGGTGCGCTGCACCATCAGGTTGCCAAACTCGGTGTCTTTGAAACCGTCGATGAGTGAGTAGCCCATCAGCCCAAGCAGCAGGACAGCGATTCCGCCGCCAATGAACTTCGCAGAGTTCTTATTGTCGAGATCTTCGTCAGTGCCGGTCTTCGCTCGAGTAAGCATGACGCCGAACAGGAACAGCACGATGATGGCACCCAAGTACACCAACACCTGAGTGATGGCGACGAATTCGGAAGCCAGAAGGATGTACTGCGCAGCAGCCCCGGCAAGAACAAGAACAAGCCACAACGCGGCATGCATCAGGTTCTTACAGGTAACAACGCGCAGAGCACCAACCACCATCAGGGCGGCAATAATATAAAACGCGATGTTCTGAGCGACGAGCAGTGCGAGCATCAGCGCGGAACCTTCTTGACCTTGGTTTCAGCGCCAGCTTCGTAGGCCTCAAATTCGGGAACGGTCTGCATCCACTGGTCAAGACGAGTCTTGTCGTGAAGAAGATCGGCAATACGGACTTCGGAGTACTCGTGTTCCGGGCTCCAGAACAGCGCATCGAACGGGCAGACATCAACACAAATTCCGCAATACATGCAGAGTGAAAAGTCGATGTCGAAACGGTCGAGCTCATTCTTCTGACGAGGCTTGCCGCCCTCACGGCGAGGCGGAGCAAGGTACTTATGCGCCTCGATGAAGATGCACCAATCGGGACACTCTCGCGCGCACAACATGCACGAGGTGCAGTTCTCTTCGTGCAGCGCAATAACACCACGAGCACGCGGCGCGACTTCTTCACGCTCATGCGGATAGCGAGTTGTCTGCGGACCGTCTTTGAGGGTTTTCACCATCTCGCCGAACGTGACGCCAAGACCCTTGATGAGGCCTGGAACCTTGGGCTTGGGAGGCATCAGAGCACAACCTTCAGCACAGCAGTGACCACAATATTTACGAGGGCCAACGGGATAAGGACTTTCCAGGCGAGGCTCTGAAGCTGATCCTCACGGAAACGTGGGTAGGTGAAACGCACCCAGAAGATGATAAAGGAAACGATCATCACCTTCGCGAACAGAACGATCGGGCCGAGCACGTAATACCAATCGCTCTCGGTGGGAAGCCACGGGACGGCCCAGCCGCCAAGGAAGAGCACCGCAGCTATTCCGGCAAATACAAACGCTGTGGCGAACTCGGCCAAGAAGAAGATGAGGAATCGGAAACCGGTGTACTCAACCTGATAACCGGAAATAATCTCCGATTCGGCGACAGGCATGTCGAACGGAGGTTGCGTGAGTTCTGCTTGCACAGCGGCGATGAAGATGAAGAAGCCGAGGAACTGAGTGAGGATGTACGGGAACCCGATTCCGCTCCAACCAAAGATCGAACCGTTGTTCTGAGCGAGGACAATGCCATTGAGGCTCATAGTGCCCGCTTGGATGACCACGCCGATGACGGCAAGCACCATCGGAAGTTCATACGCGATGAGCTGACCAGCAGCACGCAGCGCGCCCATGAGTGAGTACTTGCTCGCCGATGACCACCCGGCCATGAGCACGCCGATGACCGACAACGACGCGACGGCGAGCACAAAGAACACGCCGACATCAAGGTCGGCGACAACAAGATGCATTGAAGCCGGCAATGCCACGTAGAGAACGAGTGTTGACATCAGTACGACGAGTGGGGCGACCTTGAAGACCCAAAGATCGGCACCATTGGGCGCGATGTCTTCCTTCTGAAGGAACTTCACGCCATCAGCAAGAAGCTGCAAGGTTCCGCGCGGGCCTGCTTCTTGCGGACCAAGACGACTCTGCATCCACGACATGATCTTGAACAAGAAGACCATGCCGAGAATCAGAGCAGTAGTAGGCACGACTGCGCTGATGACGAGAACTTTGATGAGGGTCGAGAGCCAATACGGCGGCGCGAACGAAGCAACGAGAAGTGTCATCGGTCGATGTCACCCAAAATGAAATACAGACTGCCGAGGATCGAGATGAGATCGGGAACATACGCGCCCCGGGCCACCCACGGCAGTACGGAAATGTTGTTGAACGACGCCGAACGGATCTTCACTCGGAAGGGAACGAGGTCGCCCTTCGACACGACGTAGTAACCCATTTCGCCAAGAGGATTCTCGGTCGCGACGTAGGCCTCGCCTGCAGGCACCTTGATAATGCGCGGAACCTTGGCCATAACCGGACCACTCGGGATGGTGTCGAGCAATTGCTTCACGATCTTTGCTGCTTCGCGAGTTTCCTGAAGGCGGACCCAGGTGCGAGCGAAACAATCGCCGTCAGGATGTGTCCAGACTTTCCAGTCGGCCTTGTCATAGACGAGTCCAGGAGGACAATTGTCACGACGAAGATCCCAATCGACTCCGGAGGCGCGAAGGTTGGCGCCGGAGAGACCATAGGAAAGCGCGATCTCGGCAGGAATGACACCGATACCGCGGGTCCGGCCTTGGAAAATTTCGTTGCCGACGAGAAGATCTTCCATCTCGTCACAGAAAGCGAGGAGTTTGTTCATCGCCGTATGTGACTCTTCGATCCAACCCTTGGGCAGATCGTCTTTCAGGCCGCCGATGCGATCGAAGTTCGGGTGGAACCGACCCCCGGTCGCAGATTCAATCTGGTTGAGCACCCATTCGCGATCACGGAATGCATAGAAACCAGCGGTCATGCCGCCAAGCTGCAAACCAAAGTCACCGAGGAACAGGGAGATGTTTGCAACACGCGACATTTCAAAAAGAATTGTGCGTATCCACTGCGCACGAGGCGGTGCTTCAACATCCATCAACTTCTCCGCCGCGAGGATGAACGGAACCTCGTTGGCGAAACTTCCGAGCCAGTCGATGCGATTGATAAGCGCATTGATCTGCGGATAGGTACGAACCTCGGTGAGTTTTTCGTAGCCACGATGCATGTAGCCACACATCGGTTCGGCAGAAATCACCTGCTCACCATCGAGGCGAGCGATGATGCGAAGCGTTCCATGCGTAGCGGGATGCTGCGGACCCATGTTGAGGGTCATTCCCTCGGTTTCGAAATCGAGGTTCACGCGGTTGTCGTTCGCTTCGGCAACGAGGGCAGCAACGGATTGCGGATCACTGACAGCGGTCATTCGCCCTCTCCTTCCTCATCGGCAACACCGGGCATTGGTTCAACGTCAACAATGCCGGGCCACGGGCGTACCCGGCGAGCCAGCAACGGAAAGTCCTTACGAAGCGGATTGCCCACAAAATCGGCAGGCAAGTACATGTTGATCATGTTCGGATGGCCATCGAACGAAAAGCCAAACATTTCGCGCGCTTCACGCTCGTGCCAGTTCGCACCGGCAAACACGTTTGACCATGTCGGCGCAGTGAGGTCGTCGTCGGGAAGATCACACTTGAAGGTGATGCCCATTCCCGCGCTGATTGAGTACAAACGAGCAAGAAGTTGAAAACGAGTGTCGCCGCCGGCGTAGCCCTGCACCATTGCTTCAGGTTCCTTGGCCGGAGTGCCCGCAACAACGAGGTCTTCTTGCGCATCCATGTCGCGACCGAACGGCGAAGGAAGCCAGTCAATGGCAGAAAGAAAATCGAAGAATCGGTAGCCCATCGACTTTGCGACCTCGGCCGCTTCGAGCCAATGGGCGCGATCGACGCGGATCCAAAGATCGTCACCGACGCGAATGTGCGAGCCAACGACACCGTCGCCAAGGCGCGATGTGAACTCGGCCAGAACGGCTTCTCGCGCATCGTCGGTCGCGGGCGCTGCCTCTTCGGGCGTTTCCGTGTCAGCTGATGACAATTGGCCCACCCTTCCAACGCTCAGCCATGTCCTCGTGAGCAATGCGTTCTTGAAGAAGGATGATTCCTTCAAGCAATGCTTCTGGACGTGGCGGGCAGCCAGGAACGTAAACGTCAACCGGAATCAACTGATCGACACCCTTAGTCACCGAGTAGCTATCCCAGTAAGGGCCGCCGCAATTGGCGCAGGAACCCATTGAGATGACGTACTTCGGATCAGGCATCTGCTCGTAAAGTCGCACAACAGCGGGAGCAAGTTTGTCGGTCACCGTGCCCGCGATCACAACAAGGTCGGCTTGGCGCGGGCTCGCGGGGAACGGGATCACGCCAAGGCGCATGACGTCGTAACGCGGCGATGCGAACGCCGCACCCATTTCGATCGCGCAACACGCAAGACCCCATTGGTAGGCCCAAATCGAATACTTACGGGAAATGTTGAGGAGTTTGGCCAGCGGCTTGGGCAGCTTGCCACTTTCAACTAAGCCCATCGGAGCACCTTCTTCCGCCAGGCATAAAGCAGACCAAGCGCCAAGATCGCCACAAAAATCAGCATCTCGACCAGACCAAAGACACCATAAGCCTCAAGTCGTGTGGCCCACGGGAACATGAAGACCGCTTCAACATCGAAGATAACGAAGAGCAGCGCGTAGATGTAATAGCGAATCTGGCTTTGTGACCAACCCGTTCCGACCGGATCGACGCCTGACTCGTAGACCAGATACTTCTGCTCTTGAGGGCGAGTGGGGCGGAAGATCTTGCCGATACCGAGCAGACCAGCACCAATACCAATACCAAGGCCCGCGAAAATTACGACGGTGAGGTACTGCCTGACGAAATCGGAGTATTCAGTCATCGTTCCCGGACACTATAGAAGGACCGAACACGGCATGAAATCCTTGTCGCATAGAGAAAGCAGTTCAATCTTGTGTGATCAGCCACCGGCGGTGGTGGACCCTGTGGCGGAGGAACGCTCGTACTGAACCGCAGCCGGAGTGGCGGCACGAGCATTGTGAAGAAGCAGGTCTGGGAACAGACCGTAAACGACAGTAACAACGACACAGATTCCGATGGCCAGTCCGGCCGCAAATGGAACCCGGAGCCGGTTTGAACGAGGAACGTCCTCGAGTCCGTCGTCGCCACCAGACATGAACATGGCCACGATGATCCGGAGATACAGGAATGCCGAAATCACGGCAGAGACCATGGCCACCAGCGCTAATGGCACTGCGTGAGCATCGGCGGCAGCGGTAATGGCCAGGAACTTGGCAAAGAAGCCAGCGGTGAATGGCACACCGGCCTGAGCTAAGAGCAACAGGATAAATGAGCCCGCTAACCACGGATTCGAGCGAACGAGGCCCTGATAATCAGACAATTCGTGGTTTCCATCGCCTTTGCGTCCGACAATGGTAGCCACACCGAACGAGCCCGCCACCATGAAGGTGTAGACGGCGACATAGAACGCTGCTGCGGTGATGCCGTTTCCGCTGTTCGCCTGAATCGCCATGAGAATGAAACCGGCATGGCTGATTGAGGAATAGGCCAACATCCGCTTCACGTTGCTCTGAACGATCGCGAGCGCAGCGCCAAGGACCATCGACAAAATGGCCAAGACGTACATGATGGGTTTCCATGTCGAGGCGTAATTCGAGAACGTCAGCATGAAGACCCGAACGAGGCCCGCGACTGCGGCAGCTTTCACGCCGGCAGCCATCCATGCAGTCGCTGGAGTGGGAGCGCCGTCATAAACATCGGGGCTCCATGCGTGGAATGGCACGGCAGAGATCTTGAATGCCAGACCAACAAGTACGAGTACGAGTCCGAGAAGCAGTAATCCGTTGTGGATCGGGACAACCGTCGCCATGAACTCACGAATGTCGACAAAGTTTGTTGATCCAGTTGCTCCATAAAGCATCGCAATGCCGTAGAGCAGGAAGGCAGAAGAGAATGCACCAAGAACGAAGTATTTGAGGCCTGATTCCTGAGACTGCACTCGACGCAGATTCATACCCGCGAGCACATAAACGGCAATAGAGAGTGTTTCAAGACCAATGAACAGAACGATGAGATCGTTCGACATGGCCATGATGACGCCACCGACCGCCGACAGAAGCAGCAGGACATAGAACTCGGGGCCACTCATTGATTCGCGGCGCAAGAAATCATCGGCAAGGAGCGCTGCAAGCACAACGCCGACACACAGCACCACCGTGATGAACAGTGAGAAACCGTCGATACCAACCGCTCCCCCAGCCGTACTGAACGGTCCGGTTTGAGCGTGATCGAGGTTCCACCACAGCAGCGAATTCCAGCCCTGCACTCGCGCCCACATTGGAACCGCACTGATCGCGGCGCCGACAGCGACCGCAACAGTGGTCCAGGTGAAGAGACTCTTCGGCGCATGACCCTTTAAGAAGGAGGAGAACGTGAGCGTAAGGAGCGCGCCTACTAACAAGATCAGCAGCGGCAGGAGGGCGACCCAATCAATGGATGGTCCAGCAACATGAACGATCCCATTATCAGCTGTCGCTGACGTGGCAGCAGCCTGAGCGAGGAGGGAAGCGATCACTTGTTCGCCTCCTGTCCGTTCGCTGCGATGCCAAGGCCATGTTCACCATTCATTGTGTGCGATGACTCGGTGATGCGGAGTAAATCAGCGCCGTTACGAGTGATTGGTTCTTGGAACCCATCGACTTTCATCTCAAGCCGTGTAACTACCCGCTTCACTGAAGGCTCGATGCGATCGAGGACTGGCTTCGGATAGATACCAAGGAAGATGATGAGAGCAATGAGCGGGACCATCACAAGTTTCTCAGAGATATTGAGATCCGGGAATGACTTGTTTACTTCGTCTGGCTCGCCTTGGAACACGCGCTGGTAGGCCCAGAGGAGATACAACGCCGCGATGATGACGCCGGTCGCCGCGACGACAGCCCACCAACGGTGGGCCGTAAAGGTGCCCAGAAGAATGAGAAATTCGCCAACGAATCCGTTGAGGCCAGGGACACCGATCGAGGAGAGCATCACGAGGGTGAAGATTCCAGCAAAAACCGGTGCGACCTTGCCGATGCCCTTGAGTTGAGAGATCTCGTAGGTGTGGCGACGGGTGTAAAGGAATCCGAGAAGGATGAACAGAGCACCAGTTGAGATGCCGTGGTTGATCATCTGCAGCACAGAACCTTCGATGCCTTCGACGTTCAGTGCGAACAGACCCATAAGGGCAAAGCCCATGTGGGAGACCGACGAATAGGCGATGAGGCGCTTGAGGTTGCGTTGCATGGCCGCGACGATGCCGCCATAGACCACACCAATTGTGGCCAAGGTCAACATCACTGGTGCAAACCACACCGTCGCTTCGGGGAACAGTTCAAGTCCGTAACGAAGGAAACCGTAGGTGCCAAGTTTCAGAAGGACGCCAGCCAAATCGATTGAGCCCGCGGTCGGCGCTTCGGTGTGCGCATCGGGCAGCCACGTATGGAAGGGGAAGGATGGGACCTTCACCGCAAACGCAATGGCCATGCCCAAGAACAACCAACGGCCGGTGCTTGTTGCCAAACTGTCAGAAGCGATGATCTTGGTGAAGTCAAACGACACGCCACCGTTATCGCCCGCCCCCGCAACGACCGCCAGGGTGACGATGGAAACCAGCATGAACGCTGAACCAAGCATCGTGTAAAGGAAGAACTTTGTTGCGGCGTAGACCCGACGACCGTGGCCCCACTTACCAATGAGCATGTAGAGCGGAACCAGGGTCACTTCGAACATCAAGAAGAACAAGAAAAGATCGAGCGAAAGGAACGCTCCCATACAGCCCGCCATGAGCAGTGTGAGCCACGCGTAGTAACCCTTCGGGCTGTGTTCTGGCTTCGCTGCAAAAAGCGCGATCGGGAACAAGATGCCTGTGAGCACAACAAGGAATAACGAGATGCCATCGACGCCAAGGAAGAACTTAATGTCGAGGGACTGCACCCAGGTTTGCTGAACGACAAACTGGAATCCGGCGTCGCCGGTCTTGAACTCGACCAACAATGCAATACTCAGAACGCCCGTGAGGAGCCCCGTAATAATTGCCATCTGTCGCGAAAGTTCGGGGCGCGACTGCGGCATGAGCGCAATAAGAACTGCTCCAATCAACGGCACAAAAATCAGTGCCGGAAGAATTGGGAACGAGGCCGCGCCTTCAGAGGCGAACACGGTGGAAAGGATCGAGGCGGTCATCAGAAGCTCACCTGCGTCATTGCGAAGGCGACGAGGAGAACCGCGCCAATGCCGATCATGAGTGCATACCAGCGCACATAACCGTTCTCGATGGAACGGAGTCGGGCCGCACCACCACGAGTAGCCCGACCGACACCATTAACGGCGCCATCGATAACCACCTTGTCGAACATCGCGATGAGTTCGAATCCTTTGCGACCAGCGCCGCCCATGAACTTGGTGATGCTTTGATCGATGTACCACCCGTTGGCGAAGAACGGCAGCTCGATGCGTCGAGGATCGACCTTGTGTTTCAAATACACGAGGTAGGCCGCGATAATTCCGGCGATTGCAATCGTTGTTGAAAGCAACAACTCAATGGTGAGTTGCACTCCCCCGAGCGAAAGATGTGCTTGGTTCTCGCCGACGACTGGTTCTAGCCATCGATTGAGGAATTCAAGGTGCTCGGTGAACGGAAGGTTGAGGACTCCCGCAATAGCAGCGAAGAAGGCCAGAACAATGAGCGGCACCAACATTGGCCACTTCGATTCGTGCGGATGCACCGCACCATGGCCAGCATCGCCGTGGGCATCGTCATGGGAGCCACTGTGAGCATCTGCTTCAGCGTCAACAGCGTCGGTTGCGGTGTGAGCATTGAGATTCGCGAGTTCTGCTTCGGCGGATTCTCCCCATCGGGCATCGCCATAGAAGACACGGAAGACAAGACGGCTCATGTAGAACGCGGTGAGTAGCGCAGTGATCAGGCCGAAGATGTAAAGAATCACGCTCTTATGAAGGGCGTAGGCGAGGATGTCGTCCTTTGACCAGAAGCCCGAAAATGGCGGAACACCGGAAATCGCTAACCAGCCCACAATGAACGTGATGGCAGTGACAGGCATGATCTTGCGTAATGCGCCCATACGGCGCATGTCTTGTTCATCGTGCATTCCGTGAATAACAGAACCTGCACCAAGGAACAACAGCGCCTTGAAGAATGCGTGCGTGATCATGTGGAAGATCGCTGCGCTGTAGCCACCAACACCAACCGCCAAGAACATATAGCCAAGCTGGCTGACAGTTGAATACGCGAGAACTTTCTTAATGTCCTGCTGCGCCAGAGCAATCGTTGCTGCAAGGAACGCAGTGGCACAACCGACAATGGCGATCATCCATGGAATCCATGAAGCCGATGCCGCGAGGATCGGATTGACTCGAACCAGCAGGTAAACGCCGGCGGTGACCATGGTGGCTGCGTGAATAAGTGCAGACACTGGTGTGGGGCCAGCCATAGCGTCGGGCAGCCAGATGAACAACGGAATCTGCGCCGACTTGCCAATGGCGCCGACGAACAGCATTAGAGCGATGAAGGTTGCGGTGGTCTGAGCCAATCCAGGAGCCATTGGAAGGAACTCGGTGTAAGTGACCGTACCGAAGGCAAAGAAGGTCATGAAGATTGCGATCATGAAGCCCCAGTCACCAACACGGTTGGTGATGAAGGCCTTCTTGCCGGCGCTGGCGTTTTCTTCCTTCTCGAACCAGAAGGCGATGAGGAAGTACGAACACGCACCCACACCCTCCCACCCGAGGAACGTGAGAACCATGTTGTTGCCCAGTACGAGCACCAGCATCGAAAACACGAACAAGTTCAGGTAGGTAAAGAAACGTGGGAATCGGCTATCGCCGTGCATGTAGCCAATGGAGTACAGGTGAATCAAAGAGGCGATGCCGGTGACGAACAGCGCCATCGTCATTGACAACGGATCAAGAAGGATGCCGATATCGACGTTGAAATTACCGGCGGGAATCCACTGGAACAGGGAAAGTTCGTAGGTGTGTTCTGGCTCTCCCCAAAGCCCAGCGAACACGAGACAAGCGGTGACAAAAGCAAGGGCCACCGCGCCGGTGCCGATCCAACCGGAACGGGGCTCGCCAATGCGCTTGCCGAAGAACACCAACAGCAAGAACCCAGCCAAAGGAAGCGCAGGAATTAACCAGACCAGACCGACCATGTCCCTTATCCCCTCAGTGTCCGGAGGTCATCGGCGGTAGCGCCGGGACGACGTCGTGCCATCGCCACAATCAAGGCGAGGCCAATCACAACTTCAGCTGCAGCAACGACCATCACAAAGAACACGATGATCTGACCAGAGATGTCATTCAGCATCTTTCCGAACGTCACGAACGAAAGGTTCACGGCGTTAAGCATGAGTTCGACGCACATGATCATGACGAGCGGATTCCGACGGATAAGCACGCCAACGCCACCGATCACAAAGAGGATCGCCGAAAGCATCAGGTACGCCAAGGAAAGGTTTGATTCCATCAGTGCGCTCCTTCCTCGGGAATGGCAGTAAGAGGTTCGTCGCCCATATTGATCATGGATTCGGGCTCCGGAATCGGTGCAAGATCATTCGGGCGTCGGGAAAGAACAACAGCTCCCACCACAGCGATCGTGAGAAGACCCGCAGTGACTTCAAGCGCGAACACATAGGTCGTAAACAGCGCCGTGCCGATTTGCGAGATGTTGGAGATCGTTGGCGAGATTGCACCGGTGACTGATTGTGATCCCGTCACGATGGCGTCTTTGCCCATGATGATGATCGCGAGAATCGCACCCAAGAAAAGAAGACCAATAAGGCCGGCAAGAAGACGCTGGCCCACCAATGGCTCGGTTTCGAGGTCTTCTTCGCTATCGACGCCGAGCAACATCATGACGAACAGAATCAGAACGACGATCGCTCCGGTGTAGACGATGACCTGGACAACTGCGAGGAGTTGCGCACCGAGGTTGAGGAACAGCACTGCGATTCCGAACAGTGTGGCGATAAGGCTGAGCGCGGCGTGCACCGGATTGCGCGAGGAAACAACTCCGAGGCCACCAGCAAGCACAATCAGCGCGCTCACAATAAAGACGACGGTCTCCATGATCAGAGATCACCGCCCCTTTCATCGTCAGCGTGATCGTCGTGCCCAGGCGAAACATGTTCAGCGGTTCCTGGGGCGTGGTCCTCGTGCCCGTGGTCATGCTCATCGATCATGTCGAGAGGAGTCGTGACCGAGTCCTTGATCTCCTGCGCGGCTTCCGGAGCGCGAATGCCGTAACCAAGTTCACCAGACCACCCGACGACGCCCTCGAACGCGGCAGACCCAGACGGCGACGTGGCGCGCATCCAGGCTGACGTCGGTAGGTCTTCGCCTTCGCGCCAGTCTTCCCATGGCATCTTCTGCGGCATTCCATCGTCGTCAACGACGAGTTCAGCTTTGGTGTAGATCGCATCGGCCCGGTTAGTGAACGAGAACTCGAACATCTTGGTTTCGGTAATTGCTTCGGTCGGGCAGGCCTCGACGCAGAGATCGCAGTGAATGCAACGGAGATAATTGATCTCGTAGATGTACCCAAAGCGTTCGCCGGGAGAAACGGGATCGTCAATCGGGTTATCAGCACCACGAACAAAGATGCACTTCGCGGGACAGACGCCAGCGCAGAGTTCGCAACCGATGCACTTTTCCATTCCGTCTTCGTAGCGATTGAGTACATGACGCCCATGAACTCGGATCGGCTTTGGTGCCTTTTCCTTCGGGTACTGCGTCGTAACTCGTTGCTTGCGACCAATCTGACGCAGGCTGACGAGGAAACCTCCGAGGTATCCCATCAGTCCACCACCCCTTCGAGTCGACGTGCTTTAGAAGTTGCAATCGCGCCTTTGAGGAGCCCGTAACCGGTAAGCCCGACTACGGCACCAAGCGCGACCGTCACGAATCCGTTCCACTGCTGATCACGAGCAACCCAGAACGTGGCGAGGAGGAGCAACCATCCGAGAGAAAGAGGAATAAGCACCTTCCATCCAAGGTCCATTAGTTGGTCGTAGCGGACTCGCGGAAGTGTGCTGCGAACCCAGACAAACAAGAACAGGAACGCGGTCATCTTGAGCAGGAACCAGATGATTCCCCAGAGCCAACCTGGACCGAGAAGTGCGGGGCCGGCAGGGCCGCCCAAGAACAGCGTGACGATAATGGCCGCCATCGTGACGGAGTTCATGAACTCGGCAACAAAGAAAAGCGCGAAACGGATAGACGAATACTCGGTGTGATAACTACCAACGAGTTCCTGCTCCGCTTCAACAAGATCGAAGGGCGGACGATTGAGTTCCGCTTGGCTCGCAAGCAAAAACACCACGAACGGAACGAAACCGGTCGCGATCAAATTCCAATGAGGAATGAATCCGCCCCAGCCGCTGCCGGCCTGGGCCATCACGATGCCGTGCGTGCTGAGTGTTCCTGCGGTGAGAACGACTGCACATACCGAAAGACCAAGTGCAGCTTCGTAGGACACCATCTGTGCCGAGGCACGCACGGATCCGAGGAGCGGATACTTCGAGCCTGACGACCAACCGGCGAGCATGACGCCGTAAACCGCTATCGATGACATGGCGAGCGCAAAAAGAATGCCAATCGCCGGGTCTGCCAACTGCAGATAGGTGGTGTGGCCAAATAATTCGACTGAACCGTCGTGCCCATTACTGAAGTCGCCGCCGAAGGGAACGATCGTGAACAACAAAAACGCAGGAACAACAGTAAGGAGCGGCGCAAGGATGAAGACGCGTCGTTCTGCCCTGTCGGGGATGAGGTCTTCTTTGAAAAAGAACTTGATGCCATCGGCGAGTGTTTGAAGGATGCCGAACGGGCCAGCCGTATTCGGACCAACACGATTCTGGAAATCGCTAACGACCTTGCGCTCAAACCAAATCATGAGCATGGTCGCCACCAAAAGGAACGCAAAAACGGCGCCGACCTTGAGCAAGACAATAAGTACGACAGCGAGGTCAATCTGTCCAGAGAGAAGCGGATCGCCACTAAGCATTGGCAACACCTCCACGGAACTGGTTCATGGCAACGAGAATCGAGTTCATGAATCGGTCTCGATTCTGACCTCGGCCACAAGCTCATCGGCAGAAACCAGATCGCTTACGCGGCCGTCGGCTTGGTTCACAATCATTGCGGCAACGCCACGAGGCACGCCGGAATCGGATCGCACGACAACCTTTACCGAGGCCTTTGCCGTACGAACAACAGCACGTCCGCCTTCGGCAACTCCCAGTCGATCGAATTCCCACGGATTGAGAGAAACCGTCGAACCAGGAGCAAGCGGAGCGAGCGCAGGTGCTGACTGCACGAGAGTTCCTTGGTCGTACAGCTTTCGCGATGCGACAAGACGGAACCCGTAGGAATCGACAGGCGGCGACGCAATGTTTGTGACCGGGGCGAACTGCACAAACGGAGGCAAAGAACCGGCAACATCGAAATCGTCGGCGATCAGTTCGATGAGTCCTTCGCCATCGCCGGCATCTTCGGCGTTGTCGTCGGCAACATCAGCAGTGACATCGACAGCCGCTCCGTCTTCGGACATCGTGACAGTTTCGTCAACGATCACAATGTCGTCGTCGTCTTCATCGATGATCACAACAACATCGAGCGGGAGCAGAACACCATCGGGCGAACCCTCGGCAATGGCCTGATCGAGTGCAAGGTACGCCGGAGCGACTGCTGAGATCTCGGCGAGCACATCGGCGAAGTTCTCGAAGCCAAGATCGGTGCCAAGCCGTGACGAAACCTCGGCGGCGAGCATCCAGTCGGCGCGAGCGGTACCGGGCGGAGTGACGCGTTGCGAAAGCGTGCTGACGCGACCTTCGATATTGGTTGTCGTACCCGCCTTTTCGGCAAAGCCCGCTGCTGCGAGCACGACATCGGCTCGTTTGCTCGACGCATTGAGTGCAGTGTCGACCGCCAGCACAGTGCGAGCACCTGTGAGGCCGCGCTCGGCCAAGTCAGCATCGGGAAAATCGGCGAGAGGGTCAGCGCCAAGAAGAACGAGGACATCGATGCGGCCGTCGGCAGCAGCGCGAAGGATGCCTTCAGTGTCGAGGCCCTCGGCAACCGGGAGTGCAGGCCAGATTTCGGAATACCACTCACGAGCATCGTCGAGAGTGACACGCCCAGGAAGAAGACCCGGAGCGAGGCCCATGTCGAGAGCGCCACGCACATTGGAACGTCGGAGCGCTGAAAGAAAGGTGGTGTCAGGGCGAGCGGCAAGAACTGTTGACGCCGCAGCAACTGTCACACTGGAAGCTTCCGCTAACGATGCCCGACCGAGAACAACAGTGATCGGACCGGTTGCGGCGTTCAGCAAATTCCGAGCTGCTTCGAGTTCGGCGATGGAAACGCCGCCAATTTCGCGATCGATGGCCGCTGAACCCACAAGTGCAGCAACAACATCCGCGGTTTCGCCCGGACGTGGGTGCACCGATGCTTTTGTGAGAGACGTAAGCCCAGACGAACGCGGCGAAACCTCAACAAGAGTGACGCGATCTTCAACAGCGGCGTGACGGAGTCGGAGGAAAAGAACCGGAAGTTCTTCTTTGACGTCGGGGCCAAGAAGCAGCACCGTGCCACCCGGAGCGCAAACTTCGTCGATTGTTGCAGCTGGAAGCCCAAGAACGGCGTGCGCAGGCAGACCATCGCCGAGTTGTGCATCGACGTTGTCGGTAGCGAGAACGCCCTTAAAAAGTTTCGACCATGCGTAGGCGTCTTCATTGGTCAGACGTGAACCACCGATAACCCCGATCGACTGCGCCGATGACGCGTTGTCGAGGGCGCTTGCGAAACGATTCAGCGCATCGGACCATTTCGCCGTGACAAGGTTCGACCCATCACGCACGAGTGGTTCGGAGAGTCGAGAGTCTGAGGTAACGACTTGGCTTGAGAAACGACCCTTATCACAGAGCCAGCCCCAGTTGACCGGATCGATATCGACACCGGCGAATCGTTGGACCTGATCGCGTGAGGAATCGATTGAGATACGACAGCCAACCGAACAGGTTTGGCAGGTTGATTCGGTGGTCTCAAGATCCCAAGGACGGGCCTTGAAGCGATAGGTCGTGGCCGTAAGCGCACCCACCGGGCAGATCTGCACGGTGTTGCCACTGAAGTACGACGCAAACGGTTCATCAGGGAACGTGTTGACTTCGGTGTTGTTGCCGCGATGAATGAAGTGAATGAGCGGATCGCCGGCAACATCCTTGGCAAAGCGCGTGCATCGATCGCAAAGGATGCACCGTTCGCGATCAAGCAGCACAAGGTCGCTGATCGGAAGCGGCTTCTCGTTATGTCGCTTCTCTTCGATGAAGCGACTCTCACCAGGCCCGTAGGCCATTGTTTGATCTTGGAGCGGACATTCGCCGCCCTTATCGCAAACCGGACAATCGAGCGGGTGATTGGCGAGGAGGAACTCGAGAACGCCGTCTTGCGCCTTCTTTGTCACTGCAGATTCGGTGTCGGCTTTCATTCCCGGCGTGCACTCGATCATGCAGCTCGGCTGAAGCGCGGGACCGCGACCAGTGTCGACCTCGACCAAACACATGCGGCACATGCCGACCGGCTTCATGCGCTCGTGGTGACAGAAACGCGGAATGTAGGTACCCGCGCGCTCTGCGGCATCGATAAGGAGTTCGCCCTTACGAGCGATGAACTCAACGCCATTGATTTCAACAGCGACGCCGTCGATTGCGGTCACGTCAGACTCAGCCATGCGACAACGCCTTCGTGATGTCCACCGGGACCGAGTGACGAGCTTCTTCGGCTTGCGCGATACGTGCCTCGAACTCGGGACGGAATCGCTGCATTGCGGAAGCAATCGGCGACACCGCTGATGGTCCAAGCGGGCAGATCGTGGTCTGCTTCGGTGGCCAAGTAATTCCAGGAGAAATGTTGTCGGAAACGTCCATCAGCAAATCAAGATCGGTGGGACGACCGTATCCGTCTTGAATTCGCTGGAGAATATTTTGCAGCCACGTCGTACCTTCACGACACGGCGTGCATTTGCCGCAGGATTCACGAGCGAAGAACCGAACCACACGCAAACAGGCCTTCACCGCGTCGGTGGTTTCATCCATCACAATGACGGCTCCCGAACCGAGCATTGATCCGGCTCGGTCAACGGTGACTTTCTCAAGCGGCAGATCGAGATGCTCTTCAAAGAACCATGGAGCTGACGCGCCACCCGGAATGAACGCCTTAAGAGCGCGATCGCCGAGGATGCCGCCCGCATATTGGGGGGAATAGATCAGATCGCGGAACGTTGTGACGCCGTATTCAACTTCGAAGACACCGGGGTTCTTCACGTGACCCGAGACCACAAACATGCGAGTGCCCCGAGATGTTTCGGCACCAAGCGCAGCAAATGCTTCGCCACCGTTGGTGACGATCCAGGGAAGATTCGAAAGAGTCTCGACGTTGTTCACGATTGTGGGCTGCATGTACAGACCCTTAGCCGCCGGGAAAAACGGAGGCTTAAGGCGAGGCATTCCACGATTGCCTTCAAGACTTTCAATGAGCGCGGTTTCTTCGCCCACGATGTATGCGCCAGCACCCCATGTAAGTACGACATCAACAGAGAAGTCGGAACCAAGGATGTTTTTGCCCACGTAGCCAGCGGCATAGGCGTCGTTCAATGCAGCGGCAATGCGTTCTTGAGCAAGGGGCATTTCGCCGCGGACATAAAGGAAGGCCTGACCACAACCGACGGCGTAACTCGCAAGAAGAACACCCTCAATAAGTTGGTGAGGATCGCGCTCCATGAGGAGACGGTCTTTGTAGGTGCCGGGTTCGGATTCGTCGCCATTAACGACGAGGTAACGCGGCCACACGTTCTCTGGAGTAAGGCCCCACTTCACACCGGCAGGAAAACCGGCGCCACCGCGTCCGAGAAGGGTTGCGGTCTTGACCTCGTCCGCGACTGCGGCCGGATCCATCGAAAGTGCTTTGCGCAACGCCTGATAACCACCGGTGGCTTCGTAACCAGCAAGCGTGTGGCTGTCGGCTCTATCGAAACGCGACGTGATGATTTGAGGAGCATCAGTAATCATTTCTCGCCCTCCCCCGCTGCTGCGATCCAGTTCGGCGTCGCCGTGTCTTCAGGGCTGACATTGCCAGCGCGCCGATCGGCCGGGATGTGCTGACGAATTTGAGCCAGCACACCATGAGAGGGAATGTCAGACCGACGACCATCGCGCAGATCGTTCATGAGTTGATCGAAACCTTCGTTCGAGATGCGATGTTCGTAGCGATAGTTCACCTGCAAACACGGAGCTTCGGTGCAGGCGGCGATGCATTCGACATCTTCAAGGGTGAAAAGCCCGTCGGAGGTGGTTTGCCCCGGACGAATTCCGAGTGTTTTTTCGGCATGCGCAAGGAGTTCCTCGCCGCCGCGCAACTGACAAGAAATATTGGTGCAAATGTTCACCATGTATCGACCGACTGGTTCCATCTTGAACATTTCGTAGAACGAAGCCGTTCCGAGAACTTCGGCAGACGAAACGCCAACGAGATCACCGATCTGAGCCATTGCTTCGTCGGTGAGGTGCCCGTCTTGTTCTTGCGCAAGATGTAACAGCGGAATGAGCGCAGACTTTGGTCGCGGGTAGCGGCCAATAATTTCGCGCGCGAGTTCAATGTTGTCGTTCGTGAGGCGAGCCATCAGCGATCGACCTCCCCAAGAATGGGATCGACACTCGAGATAATGGCCACAGCATCGGCCACGAGACTGCCCTGCATGAGGTGCGGAAGGCTTTGCAGATTCACGAAACTTGGAGCACGAACATGCATGCGATAGGGCTTCGAAGAACCGTCGCTCACGATGTAGCAACCAAGTTCGCCACGAGGAGACTCGATTGCGACGTAGGCATCGCCTTCAGGAACTTTGAAGCCTTCAGTGAAGATCTTGAAGTGATGAATAAGCGCTTCCATGGACTCGTCGATACGCGCACGCGGCGGCGGAGTGACTTTCTTGTCCTGAATGCGGTAGTCGCCCTTTGGCATCTTCTCGAGACACTGACGCACGATCTTCATTGACTCGTGAATTTCAGCAAGTCGAATTGCGTAACGATCGAAACAGTCTCCGTAAGAACCGACAACGACATCGAATTCGATCTGATCGAACGCCAAATACGGCATGTCGCGACGGAGATCCCAGTCGTAACCTGTTGAACGAAGCATTGGTCCCGTAACGCCCAGAGCAAGGCATTCCTCTGCGGTGATTGCGCCGACACCCTGCAGGCGTTCACGCCAGATCGGCTGTTGGTTCATCAGCGTGTCGTATTCAGCAAGGCGAGGAGGGAGCATGTCGAGAAGACGCAGCACACCATCGCGCCAACCGTCGGGAAGGTCAGCAGCCACGCCTCCAGGACGGATGTAATTGTGGTTCATGCGCAGGCCGGTGACTTCTTGAAGGAAGCGAAGCGCTTCTTCACGCTCGCGCCAGCCGTACAGCATCATGGAAACGGCACCAAGATCCATACCGTTTGTCGCCATAAAAAGTAAGTGTGACGAGATGCGATTCATCTCGGTCATGAGCATGCGGATCCAGATCGCGCGCTCGGGAACCTCAATGTCGAGAAGCTTTTCGACGGTGAGCGAAAATGCCAACTCGGTGAACAACGGCGCGGCATAGTCCATGCGCGTCACGTTGGTGGGGCCTTGCAGATAGGTGAGTTCTTCACCGGTGCGTTCCATGCCGGTGTGCAGATAACCAATGATCGGCTTGCACCGGAGAACAGTTTCTCCCTGAAGTTCAAGCATGAGACGCAACACGCCATGAGTCGACGGATGCTGTGGACCCATGTTGATGATCATGGTTTCGTCGTCTGAAACGTATTCGCGTTCGGCGTGGAGCGCGTCGTTTTCTGAAAGCCGGAGCACCGCGCCCAACTCGCGCAACCGCTCCCCTGCAGCAACGACGCCGGCGGAGGTCAGTTCCTGAGCGCCTTCAGAGGTCTGGTTCACGTTGGTTGGAAGTTCGTGCGTAGCGGTCATGAGATCAACGATTCGCCGGGGCACCCTTGAACTGAACCGGGATACGACCAATGTCGTAGTCCTTGCGCAGCGGGTGACCAATCCAGTCCTCGGGCATGAGGATTCGGGTGAGATCAGGATGTCCATCGAACGCGATACCAAACATGTCGAACGTTTCGCGCTCCATTGCTTCAGAACCCGCGTAGAGCCCAAACGCAGTTGGAAGCACTGGATCGGATTCAGGTATCTGCACGCGCAGTCGCAGACGAGCATGTTCGCGGTGGTTGATGAGATTCACGACGACTTCGAAACGCTCAGGCGTAACGCCGGCAGGAAGTTCACGCGAAAAATTGGTGAGGTAATCGACACCACAGAGATCGATGATCGAGTGATAGCCATCGGCTTGCAAGGTCGCCAACAGTCCGGCGTACTCATCGCGAGTTGGATGCAGCACCAGTTGCTCGTGGGAACGAGTCAGCAAGGCTCCGAAAAGTGTCTCGGGTACAACCTCGGTCGGGATGTCAGCCTCGCCGTCTTGGGCGTCGACATCAGTCATGGTCAGCCCTGACCCAGGGTGACAGGCACAGGCCCATTGGGACCAAGTTGTTCGACAACAAGACCGGCGCCTTCACCCTTGCGGCGGGTGAGTTCACCATTTTTGATCTGGTCGTGCAGCGTGAGGATCGCGTGCATAAGCGTTTCCGGCGAAGGCGGACAACCTGGGGCGTACACATCGACGGGGACAATCTGATCGACGCCCTGAACGATGGCGTAGTTATTAAACATGCCGCCCGAGGATGCACAAACACCCATGGAAATAACCCACTTGGGTTCCATCATCTGGTCGTAGATCTGGCGAAGAACCGGTGCCATTTTTTGCGAGACACGACCGGCAACGATCATGAGGTCGGCTTGGCGCGGCGACGCGCGGAACGTTTCCATTCCGTAGCGAGCAAGGTCGTAATGCGGTCCGCCGGCGGCCATCATCTCGAGCGCGCAACACGCCAGACCAAAGGTCGCGGGCATCACGCTATGACGACGAGCCCACTTCACGAGCTCCTCAAGCGTGCCGGTGAAGAAGTTGTGGCTGAGTCCTTCAAGGCCTGACTCAAGGAGTCCGCCAGTAGGTCTGGTCTCGTTTGACACTTATGCCGCCTTATCCTTTGAACGACCTTCGAATCCGACGCGACGAATGGTGCTCGTGGCGGTTCGGGCAGGCGAAACGATGTCGGAACGACGAAGGTGCTTGACCGGACCCCAGTCAAGCGCTCCGTTGCCAATCAGGTACACAAACGATTCAAAAACCGCTGCGGTGAAGATGAGTATTGCGGCGATTCCGTAACCGCCAAGTGAACGAAACACCACGGCGAACGGAAACAAGAAAATGATTTCGATGTCGAACACGATAAAGATCATGGCCACAAGGAAAAACTTCACAGGCAATCGTTCGGGCGTCGCATGATCGGGAACGATCCCGCATTCGTAGGGCGAGGACTTCGCTTCGGAAGGCTGACGGGGTGCCAGTAGTTGAGAAATCACGCGACTCACGACGGCGAAAATGATCGCCAGCACAAGCATTGCGAAGATCGGCAGATACTGGCCCACGTTGTTCAGCTTTCCTTGCTCGCGGCTTCGGCCATCGCCTTGTTCTTCATGAGCGTCTTGTCACGGTTGTGCAGGGCCGCAGCAGAAAGGATGAACAGCGCGAAGGAGATCACGAAGTACAAGAATGGGATCACTCGCTCGTTACCGATATTTCGGATGAACACGACCGAGATAACCGGCTTCGTGGGATCGGCTTTCGGAATCGGAGGCGCCTGACCCGGAATTGTTTCTTGAGGAATCACTTGTTGCACTTGAACAACCGTGAAGTTCTGGGGATTCTTGATCTGAAAGGCCGAGGAAACGCGATGCGACACTCGACAAATGATGCCGCCATCGGGACAGTCTTCAGCCAGCGTCGGCTTGCCACCGAATTGCCAGGTATTGAGTTTCTTGTAATCGGAGGAGGTCTTGAAAACTCCCGAAGCCACGAGTTCGGCGTCGGCTGCAGCCTGAGCCTCACCGGCACTCGAGGCGGAGACCAGTTTCCATCCGTTCAGCGAATCGGGAGAGATGTAGCCACTCACCACATCGGGGTAATTGCTCTGAATATCTGAAAGCGATGTGCCGCTTGCATTCGGAAAGTCCTTCGCCAAATCAGGATTATCCGCAAGGATCTTGTCGGCCTTGGGTAGCGAGGCTGGATTCACTAACTGATTCACCGCGTCGGTCTTGGCGGTATCGCCACCACCGTTCACATAGATCTCGACTGGCTTCCAGCTTGGGATATTCCCGCGCGGACCAATGGCGGGAGGGGTGAGCCACCACATAAACGTGAGAATCGCCAACCAACCAAAGAGACCGGTGAACGCTACGAGAAAACCGAGACGGGCCCCGAGGTTGGTGCCGAGGATGAGGTACGTCGAACCCATAAGAACGGAGACGCCAACCAGCACAACGAGGATGCCGCGGATGCCCGGATCGAAAGAGATACCAGCGATGATTTGGAGGGTATGCATCAGAGGGTCCGCTCGTAAGCGACAACTGCCGCGATCTGATTGGGCGTGAGCATGACCTGATCCTGACTCATGATTGCGGTCTTGGGATCAGCTGCGTTGGGGTTGGTGCCGAAGCTGCCCATGCGACCGCTTGACCAACCATTGGTTCCGTAGGCCGTACCCATCTTTGGATACGCCGACACGAACTCTTCCTGCTTTTCCGCCACTGGGAACTGGCGAATTTCCGACCCACCGGTGAAGTTGGGGCCCATAGCTCCACCGCCGGCGACTTTCGCCTTGCCGTAGGACCATCCTGAGGTGTGGCAACGGCCGCAGGCATAGGCGCCCGCGGCGAAGCCATCGGAATAACCGAGGTTGAAGATTGCTTCACCGAGTGTCTTGTAGGAACCTCCGGCAATGGTGCAGTTATTGGCCGCGTCGGCTTTGCACACCTGGTCGAGTTCCTCTTGCACAGCTTTTTGTGATTCTTCGGCCGGCAATTGGATCGAGGTGAGATACGCGATGACGTCGGCAATTTGTTGTTCTGTGAGCGGACCACCACCAGGTGCACCCCATGCTGGCATCGGCGAGTAGCCCCGCCCGTAATTGAGGATGTAGGTGACCTGCTCGGGGGTGTAGCGATACATCACCGTGTCGAGGGCGGGAGCTTTCCACTGAACCTGATCAACATACGCTCCGGTCTTTGGATCGAGGATCGTGTAACTCGCAGCACCACCAACACCGTTAGGACCGTGACAATTCGCGCACTGCGCGGCATTCACATAAATGTTTTCGCCACGTGAGACCGCAACGTCTTCGAATTCCTGCACCATGTCAGTTTGACGACTTGGTTCAGCGAGCCAATAGAGCGGCAATGCGAGGGCAATGACACCGAGCGCAACGAGACCAAGACCGAGTGTGCGGTCGAGTTTCTTCGTTTCGAGTTCCTCGTCGTCCATGTAGGGCTTGCGGTTCGGGGCAAGTTCGATTTCCGAACCCACCTCGGCGCGACCCTTGCGCACGTTGACGGCGATGGCGACCACAAACCCGAGAAGCAAAACGGCGGCAACCACATAGCCGATCGTCTTTTGTGCGCTGGCCAAAAGATACAGATCGTGCATCAGTGTTTTCCTCCACCCACGCAATGCGGGCCTTCAGCTTCTTGGCCAGTGGTGTTGGTGCCGATCGGCGGACCTTGGAAGATCTGGCCCGTATCGACGGTGAGCACGCCGCCAGTGACAGAAGTGGCGAAGCGATCCATGCCCCGAGGTGCCGGACCACCCTTCTTTTCACCGGCCGAGTTGTACTGCGAACCGTGGCACGGGCATTCGAACCACTGCGAGGTTGCACAAGAAGGAACACGGCAACCGAGATGCGGACACTTTTGATAGAGCGCCACGATGCCCGCTTCCATCGACGGAAGCACCGCTGCCGGGTAGACCTTCTTCGCTTTCTCGAACGCTGAAATCGGATAGTTGGTCATCCACATGCGACCTTCGGCGGAGTAGAGGAACCCCTTGCTCGCCGTGATCTTGGCGGAAATATCGGCCACAGTGCCGACGCGGATCTTCGAACCAAAGCCGCCCTTCGGCATCGGCCAAAGGAATGCCAGAGTCGCTGCACCGAAGCCCGAAAGGGTAAGGCCCATCAACACGATGATGGAGCGGTTGAAGAACTTACGACGCGAGATACCCAGTGCATCGACGTCG
This sequence comes from Acidimicrobiales bacterium, assembly GCA_037620085.1. Classification (GTDB taxonomy): domain Bacteria; phylum Actinomycetota; class Acidimicrobiia; order Acidimicrobiales; family Acidimicrobilacustridaceae; genus Acidimicrobilacustris. The sequence goes on from JASJMB010000036.1 coordinate 34,302, forward strand.
GGCGGAACGAATGGCGCAACTTCGGTATTCGTTGTTGCCGGAGCGGCAGGTCGACGATCGAGCGCAGCGGACGCTTCCACTTGGCGACCCGACACACCAACAAGTTCAGCATCGGCTTCAAGCGCAGTTGCTGGCTTGTCGCGCTTGAACGTTTCGCGGCTCAACGCACCAGTCGCACCACCGCTATCGCGTCGACGTGAAGCAGCGAACAACACCACGCCGGCAAGAACAACGACGACGGGGATGACGATGACTAGAGGATTCATTTGGGGGACTCCTGCGTTTGCGCCATCACAACTCGAAGAACAGACCGCCAGTCCAAGGCGTCACAAAGTTGAAGCCAGGACCACGGAAGAAGGAGCCAATAATGACAAGCACGGCCCAGAACATCATCTGAATCGTGAAAAGTGAGATCGCAAACTTGCGATCCTCAGGTTTATTTGAAGGATTGCGATCGATATATGGAGAAAGAATGAGCAAGAAGATGCCCATGCCCGGGATGGTCACACCAGCGACCATGGGGTGGAACATGGTGAGAAGTTCCTGAAGACCGAGGAAATACCAAGGGGCCTTCGAAGGGTTCGGGGTTTGGTTGATATTCGCCAGTTCAAGCAGCGGTGCATTCACGAAGATCGAGAAGATCAAAGTGAAAACCGTGATGGCCAACGCGGCAACAAATTCCACGGCCAACAGATGTGGCCAAGTATGAACCTTGTCGATCGGGGTCGACTTGAGGTCCTGAATCGAGCCGGCCTTCACCACGGTAAGGAGACGCTGCGTGTGTCCTCCGGGACCAGTGGCGGTGGGAGGCGGGGCGGCATCGGCAACTGCGGTGGCGACGCCGCCGCCGGTTGCAGCAGGAGCGGTAGCTGGCGCGCCGGCTTCCTTATTGGCCTTTGCGGACTTTGACCGAGCAAGCAGATGGGCCGGAATACGGCTATCGCCTGCGCTTTCGGCAGCCGCGGGTGCTTCTGTGGCGGCCTCGGCGGGCGCGTCGCCAGCGGCCTTGGCTGCTGCCTTGGCCTTGGCCTCTTCGGCTCGCTTGCGGAGATGTTCGGGGATCTCTGTCATGGCTCCTCGATCACAACGGTCCGGAGATGCCGCCGTCCTTGCGGACCCGCCAGAAGTGGATCGCAAGGAAGATGACGGTCACGAACGGAACAAACAACACATGCAACACATACCAACGCAACAGGGTGTCGGTACCGATTTCCTTACCACCAAGGAGCACGAATCTCACTTGGTCACCGAACACAGGGGTGTAGCCCATCATGTTCGTACCCACCGTCACCGCCCAAAGTGCGAGCTGATCCCACGGAAGCAGGTAGCCGGTGAAGGAGAGAAGAAGGGTCAGGGTCAGAAGAATGACGCCGATCACCCAGTTGAATTCTCGAGGTGGCTTGTAGGCGCCGTGATAAAAGACGCGGGCCATATGCAAAAAGACCGTCAACACCATGAGGTGGGCTCCCCATCTGTGCATATTTCGCACGAGCAAACCAAAGGCCACTGAGGTTTGCAGTGTGTAGATGTCATTCCAGGCCTGCGCCGCGGTGGGGCGGTAGAAGAACATCAGGAAAATACCCGTGATGGTCAGCAGGATGAAGAGGAAAAAACTCAGGCCGCCGAGGCACAGGGTGTAGCTGACCTTGACCGCGTGTCGCTTCACCTTCACCGGGTGAAGGTGGTACAGCACGCTGTTCATGATCACGTACGAACGGTTACGGGGGCTATCGGTGTAGCCCTTTCGGAAGACCGAGCCTGGTCGAAAGATTGAATTCCAGGCTTGTGAGCCCTGCGTCTTGTCGACGACTTCGCTGACGCGCTGTGCGGGGGTCTTCTTCCCGCTGGGACGCTCCATGGTTTTGGCCAAGGCAGTTACTCCGTGTGAGTCGGAATCGATGATCGATCCCGGGGGGGTGATTCGAGTTCAGATTGGACAGAAAAGACAGAAAAACAAAGGAAAAACAGTTGGAACTAACCGAGGCGCATGCCGTACCCATAACCATGGGTGGCCGTGCGTTGGTGGGAGTCACCATCGGCCGGCGCGGCGCCGACCTTTCCGAGAATGATGACACCTGTGGGACAGCGGTCGACGCAAAGTGCGCATCGGGTACAAACATCGTCGTCGATGAGGAAGACCGAATGGTCGCCTGGGTCATCCCCCGGCATTTCGGTGCCGATGGCCTCGTCAATAGAAGAAGTGCGAACCAGGTGAATGCACTTCCACGGGCAAATATCGACACAGCCTTCGCAGGTGATGCACTCGGACTGGTCAATATGGATGAATTGCTTGGGCTTGACCGCCTTCGACAGCCATTCCGCGTCGACTTCCCGCAGGACGTAATCGTCGCGGAATTCGGGCATCGGAGGATTGGCGTCAATGCGGGCCATAGTCAGCTCTTCCGGACCAAGGGTCGGCCATATTCAGAGGTAGCGGTCGCCTGCGCCGATTCGGCGGCAGCGGCTCGCTTGCCCCGGTTCTGCCACCAGATCCAGAGGGCGATCTGCGCGGCGAGAAGAACGACGTAGATCAAGACCGCCGCGATATCGCGAAGGGTCTGGTAGGTGATCGTGATTGGGCTCCAGCCCCCGAGAGCCTGAGGCTTGAGGATCGACCCGGGACCAAAAAGAAGTTTGTCGGGACGCCAACCCAGTTCATTGTCCGTCCACGTGAGAAACAGATGAGGGACGAGCCCATAGGCCCAAAACATAAGGAAAAACGCATACACAGAGACGACCATTGCCTCACCCCATGTGAGCGGTGTACCTACTGGACGTCGCTTGGCCATCGGAATAACAAGTGCGGTCAAGAGGACCGTCACAATTACCGATGCGATGAACGCAACCACCCGGGTTGGCCTCCCTCGTGAACGTTTGCACAAATGGTCTGGACGTAACTCTGCCATGCCGAACATGCCGTATGGCGCCCCACTTGTCTAGCACCGCCGCGGGGGAGTTGAGACATTCAAGGGGGTGACATTTCACCGGAAAGATTTTTGCGAGACACAGAGATTCGAGAGCCCATACTTGGCTCCGCGCTCTCCGCGTCGTCTAGGTTTGCACCCTTGCGGCCGGTGTCCGTCGGCTTCGCCGGCGAACCCGCCAAGATCACTGCTCCCATAACTCCCCGTCCGCTTCGGAGGAACCGTGACCGAAGTACCCGAGCACCTGCTCAAGCGCTCTAAAGACCGTCGGACATCGCTCGACGGTGGATCCCCCGACGCGACCGAGGCCGCGCCTGCTGCCCAAAGTGCCCCGATCGAGAAGGCCACTGCGGCCGCCGCGCCTGCTGCCGTTGTCCCTGCGGCCGCGCCGGAACCAGTTCCGCCGTATGTCGAAGCTGCGCTCAAGCGGAAGAAGATCCCCTACTGGGCCATGCCCGTGCTTGCTTTTCTACCGCTGTGGGCCGTCATTTACATCGGAGGCCTTTCCCCTTCGTCAAATGGTGAGCCATCACAACTTGCAACAGGTCAAGCGATCTTCGCCACCAATTGCGCCGGCTGTCACGGTGCTGGCGGTGGCGGTGGCGTCGGACGTGTGATGACCGACGGCGCCCTAGTCGCCACCTTCCCCGACATCATCGGACAACTCGAGTTCGTCTGGATTGGTTCGAATGGCACCGGGCCCGCAGGCACGCCATATGGCGATCCGGCTCGTGCAGGTGGACAGCACAAGACGCTGAGTTACAACGGCAATCCGATGCCGAACTTCGACAAGTCCCTCAGCCAGTCCGAGTTGCTCGCCGTTATTCGCTACGAGTGGGAAACACTTTCGGGTGGCAAGACCACAGTCGATGCAGCAGGCAACATCACCTACGCCGATGGCAAGCCCATGCTCGATGCTGCCGGCGAACTCATTACGCCTGAAGGAAAACTGCTCTTTGATCCAGCCGGCAAACTCACCATTCAGCCGAATTGGACGACACCATCCGGTAGCAAGTCGTAATCGTATTAATCGATCGGGTTTGAAAAGGGCCTCGCTTCGGCGGGGTCCTTTCGCGTTCCGTGCTTTGTACTTAGCGTGATGCGACCGCAACAGCGGCCGCATGCACAGCATCGCTAATCGCGGTGAGAACTTCGTCGTCGTGAGCGAGGCCCGGGAACATGATTTCGTACGCGCCTGGCGCAATCGCAACGCCGCGATCAAGAAGTTCGTGGAAGAACAATGCATACAACGCTTCATCGGTTGTGCACGCACTCACGTAGTCCGTTGGCGCGGTGGCGCCGAAGAACAATCCGACAAGCGATGCAAAGCGCGGGACACAAACGGTTATGCCCGCAGACCCGAAGGCGCTCGCAAGTGAACCGGCGAGACAATCGGCGCGCGATTCGATCAGTGCATATGCGTCGTCATCGAGCAGTGAAAGCGCGGCGAGACCTGCTGCAGTTGCCAATGGGTTTCCCGACAACGTTCCCGCTTGGTACACGGGACCTAGAGGAGCGAGGTTGTCCATCACGTCGGCGCGACCACCGAATGCACCGACAGGCAATCCCCCGCCGATAATCTTTCCGAATGCAGTCAGATCAGGTTTGACGCCCAAAAGTTGTTGCGCTCCACCGCGCGCAACACGGAATCCTGTAATCACCTCATCGAAGATGAGTAATGCGCCGACACGATCACATTCGGCGCGCAACCCTTCAAGAAAACCGGGTGCCGGCGGCACGAGTCCCATGTTCGCTGCGCACGGTTCGACAATGACGGCAGCGAAGGAGTCGTCAAGGGCAGGGACCACGTTGTAGGGAGCGACAACTGTGTCAGCAATCGCGTTGTCGGTAACGCCAGCCGAGGCAGGAATTCCAAGCGATGCCATTGCGGTTCCACCAGAAACAAGGAGTCCGTCGCTGTGTCCGTGATAGTTGCCAGCGAACTTGAGAATCTTTGGGCGACCTGTCGCACCGCGCGCTACGCGAATTGCACTCATCGTTGCTTCGGTGCCGCTATTCACCATGCGCAACTTTTCACATGACGGAACGCGTTCGTTGATTGCTTCGGCTAATTCGACTTCACGAGGGGTTGGCGCACCGAACGATGTTCCATCGGTTGCTGCTTTTTGAATCGCTTCGATGATCTTCGGATGAGCATGACCAGCGATGATCGCCCCGTAGCTCTGAACGAGATCAAGGAACGTCGATCCTTCAACGTCAGTTACTCGTGCGCCGCTTCCGCTCGCAACAAAGTACGGGGTTCCGCCGACAGAGCGAAACGCCCGCACTGGAGAATTCACGCCACCAGGAATGACGCGTTGACCACGTTCGAACAACGATTCGTTTGTTTGTTTCATGAGCTCAATCGTTAAGAAGTTCAGCGACTTCGCGGGCGAAATAGGTAAGGATCATGTCAGCGCCAGCCCGCCGGATTGAAGTCAGGTGTTCAATTGCAACTGCATCGCCATCAATCCATCCGCGTTCAGCGGCAGCTTTCACCATCGCGTATTCGCCAGACACGTGGTATGCCGCAATGGGAGCGTCGACTTCTTGACGCGCCCTCGCGATGATGTCGAGATAGGACATCGCTGGTTTCACCATCACAATGTCGGCGCCTTCAAGCAGATCTTGGCGAATCTCTTCAAGCGATTCACGGGCGTTAGCGGGATCTTGTTGATACCCCTTGCGGTCACCGCCGCCTTCGATCGTCACATCAACTGCATCGCGGAATGGACCGTAAAGAGCCGACGCATACTTCGCTGAGTACCCCATGATCGCGGTTTCGAGGAAATTTCCTCCGTCGAGTGCGCGGCGAATTGCGGCAACAGCACCATCCATCATCCCTGAAGGAGCAACAATGTCGGCGCCCGCAGTGGCTTGAGCAAGAGAGACCTTCGCGTAAAGATCGAGAGTGGCGTCGTTGTCGACACTTCCGCGTCCATCGAGGACACCACAGTGGCCGTGCGAGGTGTACTCATCAAGACAGAGATCGGTGATGAGTACAACGCGATCGCCGAACGTGTCGCGTAATTCTCGCAATGCGACCTGAACAATTCCATTTGGATCCCATGCTCCGGAACCAACCTCGTCCTTGTGCTCTGGGACGCCAAAGAGAATTACTCCGGGCACACCCAAACCAACAAGGTCAGCGACTTCAGCGCGAAGCGACCCGAGCGTGTGTTGGACAATGCCAGGAATCGACGCAATCGGTTGAGGCTCGGTGATCCCTTCACGCACGAATAACGGCGCGATGAAATCATCGGGAGAGAGACGTGTTTCGGCTACTAACCGGCGCAGAGCCGGAGTGCGACGAAGCCGTCGAAGTCGACGTTGCGGGAAACTCATCGAAGCAGAGCCTAGGCACGCCGCGGTTTGCGGCCGAATCGGAGACCACGACTGGTGCGTCGACGCACTGTCGACTTTGGTGCATCGGGGTGAGCGACCCGTTCAACGAGGGCATCAACGAGTCCATCGATCGTATGCACCTCGGCAATGACGTCGACTCGAAGCCCGGCACGGTGCGCAGTATCGGCGGTGATGGGACCGATGCACGCAACCACTTTTGGCAATGTGTCGCTTCCGAAAGCGGCGATCCAATTTTCCACAGTCGACGACGACGTGAACGTGACGATGTCGGCTTGAGTGATGCGCTCGCGTTCTTCGTCGGTGGGTTCAACGGGGATTGTTCTGTACGCATCAACAACATCGACTCGCCAACCAAGATCGCGAAGACCATCAGGAAGAACATCTCGTGCTACTTCTGCTCTAGCAAGCAGCACGCGACGTTGATCGGTTTCGCTTGGCAATGGAAATGCTTCCAGCAACGACTCGGCAATAAATCGCTCGGGCACCAGATCGGCAATGAGATTGAAGTCAGCAAGAACTTCCGCCGTACCCGGGCCGATGGCAGCAATTTTCACACCAGCGAGATCGCGTCCATCTCGCAACAACTCACAGAACCGCAACGCACCGTTCGCAGACGTCAGAACCAACCAGTCATAGGACGAAAGATGATCGATCGATGAGCGAAGCGCTGCGCCTTGATCAGTGGGATCGACGATTTCGATTGTTGGCACCATGAGCGCTTCGGCTCCTTCATCACGCAAACGATCAGCGAGCACCGATGATTGATGCCGCGGTCGAGTAACGATGACCTTCTTGCCAAAAAGCGGACGGGATTCGAACCACGAAAGGTCCATCGCTGCCACTTGACCAACCACAATGACGCTCGGCGATTCGAGTGGTTCGCGAGCGATCGCCGAAAGCGTTGAGCGGACCGTGTGTTGCTCCGGACGTGTTCCCCATCGAATCGCCGCTGCTGGAGTGTCGGGCGCGAGGCCACCGGCCAAGAGGCGATCAACAATTTTTGGCAGTCGTCCAACCCCCATGAGGATGATGATGGTTCCGCCCAATTGAGCGGCAGCTTCCCAATTGACCTCGTCGCCCTTGTCGGGATCCTCATGACCGGTGATCACGGTGAACGAAGTTGACGAGTGGCGCAGCGTCACGGGGATTCCGGCATAGGCCGGAACTGCGATCGCAGAGGTCACGCCGGGCACGACCTCGTAATGGATACCGGCCGCTGCGAGTGCCGCGGCTTCCTCGCCCCCGCGGGCGAAAACGAATGGATCTCCGCCTTTGAGCCGGACGACGGTCTTGCCCTGCCTTGCCTTCTCTATCAAGAGCTCGTTGATGTCGTCCTGGGCCATAACGGCCTGACCAGCAGATTTCGCCACGCTGATCTGTTCAGCAGCGAGCGGGGCGAGTTCAAGCAGCGCGCCAACCGAAAGCCGATCAAAGACCACAACATCGGCGATGGCTAAGGCCTCGGCCCCACGCAAGGTCAGCAACCCCGGATCACCTGGTCCGGCTCCCACGAGAAACACAGTCACGGGCTGAGCCTAGGGGCCACGCCTGCTTCTCAACCCTGCCGAGCCATCGCCGATCCACGGCCATCGCTCCTGTGATCGATGGCACAGGCATTCATCCAAGATTCCGAGTGGAAGCTGGAGGATTTAGCACTAAATTCAGAAGTGCTTCACCGCTGTTCCCTCGGTGCACCTACCCCACTGGAGTCGAGATGGAATCCACGCTGCTCACAACCGCCCGCCCTGAATGGATGGACCACGCCTCGTGCAAGGGTCGAACCACTTTGTTTTTCGGGGTTGCAGGAGAGCGACCCGAACGCCGTGTACGTCGCGAAGTTGCGGCCAAAGCAATGTGTGATGCATGTCCGGTCAACATTGCTTGTCGCGAACTCGCTCGCGATAATCGCGAAAACGGATATTGGGGCGGAGAAAACGAAGAGCAGCGAGCTGCTGCTGGACACTCCCCCCGTTCAATTAGTCGCCGATCAGTACAAGACGCTGCACGCGCTTCGTGACCGTTAACGCTTGACTGCTCCGTAGGCGTCAAGCACCCGACCACGACTAAACGCAAGATCGACAATCGGTTCTGGATAGTCGGTTACGAGTTCGATGCCAGCAGATGCGAGTTCAAGTGGACCAACCGCCCACGGCTCATGAATCGCCTTCGCATCAAGAACTGCAAGTTCGGGCACCCAGCGACGGATGTAGTCACCCTCAGTATCGAATCGTTGTCCCTGAAGTACCGGGTTAAAGACACGGTTGTAAGGCGAAGCATCGGGGCCAGTGCCGGCTACCCACTGCCAGTTTCCAACATTTTGGGCAACGTCAGCATCAAGAAGCACATGACGGAAATATCGCTCGCCACGACGCCAGTCGATGAGCAGATTCTTCACGAGAAACGACGCCGTAACCATCCGCACGCGGTTATGCATCCATCCTGTCTCTTTCAGTTGACGCATACCTGCGTCGACAAACGGATAACCCGTGAGTCCGTTCTTCCATGCTTCGAAACTCTTGTCATCCTGCCGCCACTGAATTGCCGCGTACTGGGGCTTCATCGGTTGCTCAACGAGTGTCGGTGTTGCAAAAAGCAGATGCGCATACCAATCACGCCACGCGAGTTGGCGCACAAGCGCTGCACGATCAGGACTTGACTCGCCCACCGTCTGAGCGATCAAACGCGGCGACAGCGTTCCAAATCGAAGGTCGATCGAAAGTTGCGACGTACCAAGAACCGAAGGCGTGTTGCGATCTCCGTCATAGGAATCTGCCCGAGAAACGGCCAGATCAAGTCGAGCCTGTGCGCCCCGTTCACCGGGAAGCGCCGCATCGCCCGTTTCACCATCAAGCAGCGGATACGGCCGCTCGGATTGAGGAATACCACCGCCCGGATCGGCAGCGATTGTGGCATCGCCTTGCGAAGGCCAGGGCGACCATGCAGTTCGTTCCCAAACGCGAAAGAAGGGAGTAAATACCTGCGAAAGTGAACCCGCTTTCGTAAAAATGCGGCCGGGTTCGTGCACCAAGGTTCCCCACTCGGGGACCCACTCGATACCGAGTTCCGTGATCCGCTTGTTCACGACGTTGTCGCGCGCTGTCGAGTACGGCGTGACGTCGTGGTTCAGGTGAAGCGCTGACACACCCAGTCGCCGCGCTTCTTCGGGAACAACCGATTCAGGATTGCCGACACGAACGAGGAGACGTCCACCGTGTTCGGCAAGTGACTCGTCGAGCGCAGAAAGGTCGCCGAGCAAACGAGCAACGCGACGCGAACTCGCACGATCAAACAAAGCAGGATCTAAAACAAAAAGCGCGGTGACTTCCTGATGCTCAGAAGTTGCCGCCGACCACGCTGGGTTGTCATCAAGACGAAGGTCTCGCCGGAACCACACCAAACCAGATGAGGTAGCCATAACAGTCAGGCGATTGGTCGACCGAATGGAACCGTCGCCCACGTGCCAAGAAATGCTTCGGCGGTTTCACACGCTCCGAGGAGCGGACCCTTTTCGTGAGTCATGACCTGCGTGATCGCCGCTCCAACAAGCTCGGCGGCGTCCGTCGATGAGCCATCAACCGGCCACGCGGCGAGATGCCCGGAAGTTGTGACGAAATCGGGAAGAACCGTCACTTCTCGTCGCCCGAATGCCGCAAACGCTTTCGCGGTGACGGGCATCGGACCACTTGGAACAATCATGCGGGCACACACATTTGCCGCGTTTGCATCGCCAATAAGACCGACCTTTGAACCAGCAACCAACACGTCGACATCTGCATGAAGAACTGCATTGGCATCTTCAGAAACATCAGGTTCAACCACGGTTGCACCTGCCGAACGGAACAGATCGGCGAGCGACTCGGTCATCGCGTCGAAAGTTTCAATCGCAACAGTGCGACCAGAAAGTCCACCCACGGCTTGGCCCGCAGCAGCAACAATCCCCGCTGCGGTGAGCGCGTCGCGTTCTGACCACCAAGATTCGGGACGCGGATCACGCGAACGAAGGCCGGCGAGATCATCGGCGGAAATACCGCGGCCGGCGCTCAGGTGCACCGTGGAGTACGCGTCGCCTGCAAGCTCAGTCGCGAACGACGCTATCGCCTCTGCCTTGGCGTCAACTGCCGCATTTACTGCAGCAGAAGCTCCAGAAACCTTGCGGCCGAAAAACGCATAGCGGTAGGTCTCCGACCGAGCCAGCCAGTTCGCTCCATCGACCAGCACCTTTGGCGCCGAACGAGCAATGCCGATAGCCATCGGAGCATCGTCGAGATCGAGAACGATGAAACCATCAGTTGAGGTCAGTTTGTGCGTGGTCACGGTCGTTGAGTCTCGCACAGTCCCCTATCGCGACCTACGTCGAAGGGGCACAGAATCGGGCAGAATAGAGCAATGGAAACCATCGATGTCGTCATCGAGATCCCTCGCGGAAGCCGCAACAAGTACGAAATCGACCACGAAACCGGAAGAATTCGGCTCGACCGACGACTCTTTTCTGCGACCACGTACCCGACGGAATACGGATTCATTCCCAACACGCTCTCCGAGGACGGAGACCCCCTCGACGTCCTCGTCTTTACTGAAGACCCGACCTTCCCTGGCTGCTGGATCGATGTCCGTCCCGTGGGAGTGATGTGGATGACAGATGACGCCGGTCGTGACGCCAAAATCCTCTGCGTCCACCACCGTGAACCACGATGGCGCGATGCGATGGATATCGACGACATCCCATCTGAAACTCTCGCTGAGATCAAACACTTCTTTTCGATTTACAAAGATCTCGAACCCGACAAGTTTTCCGAAGTCGGCGACTTCGAAGGGCAAGATGCTGCATGGACCGAGATCGAAGCATCACTCGCCCGTTACGTACCCGGAAAGCATTGATTCCGTTTCTCGAATCTCGGGAAAAGTAATTCCCGACCTACCGGGTCGACTTTTACTCCTGAATCGGGCAAGATGTCTGACTCACCCACTCTCTAGCCATGGAGGCTTCAGAAACATGGCACTACGCCTCGGCGACATCGCCCCCGACTTCACCGCTGACACCACACAGGGCAGCGTGTCCTTCCACGACTGGAAGGGCGACTCATGGTCGATCCTCTTTTCGCACCCGAAGGACTTCACCCCGGTCTGCACCACCGAACTGGGCACCGTGGCCAAACTCAAGCCCGAATGGGACAAGCGCAACGTGAAGCCCATCGGCCTTTCGGTCGACCCCGTTGACTCCCATCTCTCATGGGAAGGCGACATTGAAGAGACCCAGGGCCAGGCCGTGAACTTCCCGGTCATTGCCGACCCGGACCGCACGGTGGCTGACCTCTACGACATGATCCACCCGAACGCTAACGACACGATGACTGTTCGCTCCGTGTTCGTGATCGATCCAGCCAACAAGGTTCGTTTGATCCTCACCTACCCGGCCAGCACCGGTCGTAACTTCGATGAACTTCTTCGCGTCATCGACTCGCTGCAACTCACCGATGGCTACAAGGTCGCAACGCCGGCAAACTGGAAAGACGGCGACGACGTCATCGTGTCCCCAGCTCTTTCCGACGAAGAGGCAACCGAGCGTTTCCCCAAGGGATTCAAGAAGCTCAAGCCGTACCTTCGCATTACACCTCAGCCCAACCGCTGAAAAACCTGCAGTTCGATTCGTCAAAGGGGACGGGCGCCCGCCTGTCCCATTTGCGCGTCTAGGGCCTAGCCTTTCAGCCGTGACAATGACGACGAATCCCTCCCCCGCCGATACCGCCACCGCCGCTCACACCGAGAACGTGACCAAGGCGTATGGAGCTGGCGACACGCTCGTGACCGCTCTCGATAACGTGAGCGTTTCATTCGAACGCAGCAAGTTCACCGCCATCATGGGCCCTTCAGGGAGCGGCAAGTCAACCCTCATGCACTGCGTTGCGGGACTCGACACCATCAACTCCGGTAAAATTTTTATCGGCGATGTCGACCTGAGCGGGCTGAACGACAAGCAACTCACCCGCTTGCGTCGCGACACCATCGGTTTTGTCTTCCAATCGTTCAATCTTGTACCAACGCTTACCGCTCTCGAGAACATCACGCTTCCGATGGACCTCGCCGGTCGCGCTCCCGACCAGAAATGGCTCGACACCATCGTTTCCACTGTCGGTCTCGGCGACCGCCTTTCACATCGACCAAGTGAACTTTCCGGTGGTCAGCAACAGCGCGTCGCCGTTGCTCGTGCACTTGCCAGTCAGCCCGCCATTATTTTTGCCGACGAACCCACGGGCAATCTTGATTCGCGCAGCGGTTCAGAAATTCTTCAATTCATGCGCACGGCCGTTGACGAGTTCGCTCAAACAATTGTCATGGTCACGCACGATCCCCTTGCTGCGAGTTACGCCGATCGCGTCGTGTTCCTCGTCGACGGTGTTCTCGTCGGCGAACTGCAATCGCCCACCGCAGATTCGGTGATCGATCGCATGAAGCGCTTCGGGGCCTGACGTGCTGAAAGTCACGTTGCGTGGGCTGATGGCCCACAAGGTTCGCCTCATCGCGACCGCTGTCTCTGTACTCCTCGGCGTCGCCTTCATGTCCGGAACACAGGTACTTACGTCGAGCGTCAGTGCGAGCTTCGACAAAGTCTTTGCTGACGTTTACGCCTCGATCGATGTCGTCGTTCGTTCGACCAACGAAGTGGACACCCCATTTGGTCCGGAGCGGACACGAATCTCTGAAGCGGTGCTTCCCACCCTCGTCGGTGTCCCCGGAGTCGAAGCAGCCGAGGGACAAGTTGTCGGCCAGATCAGGGTGCTCGACAAGGACAATCAGCCGCTTGTCGCCGCACAGGGACCTCCGAACTTCGGACTCAACTGGCTCACGTCTCCGGCGCTCAATGGATGGACCATTGTCGACGGAACGTCACCTGTTGCCGCTAGCGACATCGTTCTTGACGCAAAGAGCGCAAAAGAGGGGAAATACGCTGTTGGCGACACGGTCAATGTTTCCGTCACTAATGGCGTGCAGCCGTTCAAGGTCGTGGGCATCGCGAAATTCGGAAAACTTGAAACTTGGGGCGGCGCACAAGCCGCCCTGTTTGCCACCTCCACTATCCAGACGCTGGTCGGCGAACCTGGGATGTATGACTGGATTTCCGTTGCCGGCCAGAACAACGAGTCGCAGACGCAACTGAGTGACGAGATCTCCAAAGTCATTCCAGCAGGAACTGAAGCAATTACCGGAGCAGAATTCACTGAAGAAAGTCAGAGCGCTTTCCAGAAGATCATCGGGATCTTCAGCACATTCCTCTTGGTGTTTGCTCTCATTGCATTGTTTGTTGGTTCGTTCATCATCTACAACACCTTCTCAATCATCGTTGCGCAGAGAACTCGCGAACTCGCGCTACTCCGTGCACTCGGGGCGAGCCGCGGCCAAGTGTTGCGATCGATTGTCCTCGAAGCCTTCTTCGTGGGGCTTACCGCTTCCATCGTTGGTGTGGGCTGCGGCGTTCTGTTGGCGATTGGTCTCAACAAGTTGATGCAGTCAATTGGCTTCTCCGGCCCCGACACACCCATCGTCATCCCGCCAGTTGCAGTCGTCGTGTCTCTGCTTGTTGGAACAATCATCACCCTTGTTTCTGCACTCTTCCCGGCACGCCGCGCGGCAACAGTCCCGCCGATCGCAGCAATGCGCGATGTCGCTGTAGACCGCTCTGGGGCATCGAAACTTCGTGTCGCATTCGGACTCATCCTTCTTGCACTCGGCGCATTCATGCTTTGGTTCGGACTCAACGGCAATTCCGATTCAAGCCTTCAGATCATTGGTGGCGGCGCGTTCTTCGTCTTCATCGCACTCACTGTCATAGGCCCGGTTATCGCGACACCGTTTGCCAGCGTTCTTGGTTGGCCCCTTCAGAAGGCGAGTCGAATCACTGGTCGGCTCGCCCGCGAAAACGCCATGCGAAACCCGCGTCGAACCTCGACCACGGCCTCGGCACTCATGATCGGCATCGGCCTTGTCGGATTCATCGCTGTAACTGCTCAGTCAGTGAAGGCCTCCACCGTTGACGCGATCAACCAATCGGTCACTGGCCAATACGTGGTGACAACTGAAAGTTTCGGTTCAACCGCACTCCCACAATCACTGGCAGCGGAACTTGATGAAGTGGCGGGAGTTCGCGTTGCTGCCGGAATTAGCGCGACATTCGCCAATATCAATAACTCGGGCAAAATCATTCTCGCTGTTGATCCAAATGCAATCTCCCAGGTCATCGAATTTACTGATGTTGAGGGATCTTTCGCTTCGCTCGGAGTTGGCGAGATTGCCGTCCCCGAAAAACTGGCCGAGGAGAAGCGGCTAAAGATCGGCGATCCCATTCAATTGGTCTTCATCCAAGGTGGGGCAACCACTCTCACCCTTGGTTCGATCTACAAGACCGAATTCCCTATTCAAGGACCGGGTTGGATCATCTCGACCGATCAGTTCAATACGTTGGTTCCACCCTCGCAGCAAACGTTTTTGTCCATCTACATCAAACTTGATGACACATCTGCAGTTGGAGTCGATGCGGCACTCCCGGGACTCAAAGCAGTAACCGACGTGGTTCCCGGCGCCAAACTCCAGAACCTGAACGAGTTCAAGAAGTCTCAGACCGATCAGGTCAACCAATTCCTACAAATTGTTTATGTGCTCCTTGCTCTCGCTCTCATCATTGCGATCGTCGGCGTTGTCAACACGCTGCTTCTGTCGGTGTACGAACGAACCCGCGAACTTGGCCTATTGCGTGCAGTCGGCATGAGTCGCCGACAGGTTCGTTCAACAATTCGACTTGAATCGGTCGTCATCAGTCTGATGGGAACGCTCATCGGCCTCGTCATCGGCATCATCTTTGGATGGGCACTCGTCTCCGCGTTGGCTGATGAAGGGATCACCTCCTTCGCTATTCCTTGGTCACAACTGGTCATCATCGTGATCATCGCGATCCTTGCCGGCGTTGGCGCCGCGCTCTACCCCGCACGTCGGGCGGCGCGTCTCGACGTACTCCAGGCGATTTCGAGCGACTGATGGCGCATAACCCCGCTGCACTCGACACTGAGATCACAACGTTTCTTACCGAGCGTCACTTGGCCTCGCTCACAACTATGCGTGCCGACAACACTCCACACGTTGTCGCCGTTGGATTCACCTGGGATCCCGAAGAATCGCTTGTCCGTGTCATCACATGGGCAGGCAGTCGCAAAGCGCGCAATGTTGATGACCGTCCCGGTTCCCCGGCAGCCGTGTGTCAGGTCGACGGTGGACGCTGGCTTTCGCTTGAAGGAACGGCGACCGTGACCAGCGATCCCGAGCGAGTCGCTATGGCGGTTAAGCGTTATGGCGATCGCTATCGGGAACCGAAACAGCGCGACGATCGCGTCGTCATCGAAATCGCGATCACTCGCATCATGGGCCGGGGCTAGGTCCCCAACTTGTCATGACGCAAACGCAATCTCGCCCGTAGACTTTGCCCATGGCGCCGAATAAGCAACGCGAATGGCATCCCGCCTTCGAGGAGTATTGCGAAACGATCTTCGAACTTCGTGAAGACGACGTCGATGTTATTCAAGCGCGCATTGCTGATCGCCTCGAAGTTTCTCGTCCGGCGGTATCGGAAATGATCCGCCGCATGGAAGGCGCCGACCTCATCGAAATCAACAGTGGCGAGATTCGATTGCGGCCCGACGGACTCGCGCTCGCCGAGACAGTCGTTCGGCGCCATCGCCTCGCCGAACGCTTTCTCACCGACATGCTCGGCCTTTCGTGGGCCGAAGCGCATGACGAAGCCGGCCGCTGGGAACACATCATCTCTCCCACCGTCGAGGTGGCAATGATGCGCGCCCTCGGTGACCCCACAACGTGTCCGCACGGAAATCCAATCCCCGGCACCGACTACCAGCCGCCGTCGTCAGTCACACTCGACACGCTTTTGGTTGGTCAGTCATTCACGGTCTCGCGAATCCCCGAGGAACTCGAGTTCACTCCCGGTTTGCTGGAATTCCTTGAGACGTCATCACTTCTTCCTGGACACTCCGGAGTCATCACCGAACTCGTCGCTGGTGGAATCACCATTGTCGAGATCGACGGGCAGACCGTCGAAATCACTCAATTCGCCACGAAGCGAATCTTAGTTACAGCCGCGTAAGCATTTCTCAGTCGAGCAACGACTCGGGAAGTTCTTCTTCGTGCACGATGGCAAGACGCTTCGTGGCACGTGTAAGTGCCACATACAACGCTCGATTCCCCTGCGCCTGCTCGGCAACAATCAGTGACGGCTCAACAACAATCACGGCGTCGACTTCAAGACCCTTGACCAGGCTCACTTCGACCACCGTGACGCGATGTTCAAGGCCGTGTCGAGTTGCGCGTCCATATGCGATATTTGCTTCTTCAAGCGCTTGACATACCTCGTCAATGATTGATGAGGTACAAACGACAGCCACCTGGCCGGGATCAACTGCAGCTCGTTCTACACGAGCCACCGCCGCAACTGTTTCTGCAAGTCGCCCTGGTTCGGCTCGACGGATCAACGGTTCGGCCCCGTCCTCGCGAACCGATCGCGGCGGACGAAGTTCGGGAGCGGCACGTCGAAGCACACGAGCCGCCAAAGCCATGATCGGGGCAGGAAGGCGATAGCCAAGCGTGAGTTCATTGCGACGCGGCTCGCGCTTTGCCGGAAGCAATGACAGGATTTCATCCCACGAGCCGTGAGCCCACTGTCCCGTCGCCTGTGCAATGTCACCAACAACCGTCATGGACCCGTTGAGCGAACGTCGTTCCAGCATGCGCAACTGCATGGGCGACAAGTCCTGCGCCTCGTCAACCACGATGTGGCCATAAGTGCGGATTTCGTCATCGTCGTTGGATTCGCCTTGGCGACGTCGACTCGGTTTCGGCCCGAGCAACGAACGTGCTTCGTCGAGCAACGGCGCGTCGTCGTGCGTCCAATTAACTTCTTCAATGGTTTCCGACCGCTCGCGGTAAAGCGATTCCCACTCTTCATCACTCAGTAGCGATCCAGCAGCATTTCGCAGAAGCCCACGCGCGCCATAAAGATCATGCAGGAATTGAGCTGGAGACAGCAGCGGCCACATCCACTCAAGTGCTTCGCGGATGACTGGGTCGCGGCGCAGTCGTTCTTTCACTTCGGACGGAGCAAGGTCGCCACGCCCCGAGAACGCGAGTTCAGCAAAGAGCTCGTTTTCGACGTATTTCCGCGCGGAATTATGACGTCGATAACGGCGCCGAGCATCAGCAATGATTTGCGCGCTACGAGAACGGGAAACGGTCAAGCGTTGCAAGCCGTAGCCAACGACCAGATCGGATCGAAGTTGACGCTCGCGATCGCGAATTGCTTTCGACAAGAACGACACCATGCGTGGGTCGCCCTTCACTCGCGATGTGAGACCGAGGTCGTAGGTGCGGATGCTCACGCCATGGACCAAGTCGGCGAGAACCGCGAGTTCAACCCCTGCTTCACCAAGCGATGGCAGCACCTGTTCGATGTAGCCAAGGAAAAGTCGATTTGGCCCGATGACAAGAACGCCCTGACCTTCGAGTGGAAAGCGATGGGTGTAAAGCAGATACGCCGCGCGATGCAACGCAACAACGGTCTTGCCTGTTCCTGGTCCGCCTTGAACAACAAGCACGCCAGGAAGTGGAGCACGAATGATTTCGTCTTGCTCCCCTTGAATTGTCGCAACAATGTCACCGAGCCGTCCGGTGCGCGCCGTTTCTAAAGCGGTGAAGAGCGCTCCTTGTCCGCGTACAACGTTCTCTGTGTGACCTGTGCCTTCGCCCACCGGCATTCCGAGGCTCGCCAATGTTGCGCCGAAGAGTTCGTCTTCAACACCCAACAAACGACGGCCACGAGTAGCGAAATGGCGACGACGGGCCAGCCCCATCGGCTGTCGACCAGTCGCTCGGTAGAACGGCTCGGCTACTGGCGCGCGCCAATCGACGATGATCGGTTCTTGTTCTGAATCACTCACTGCGATCCGGCCGATATAAAAGCTTTCCATCGACTCTTCGGATGATTCAGGTTCGCGGTCGATGCGCCCAAAACACAGCGCCGCATCGCCGAGCTGCAGTTGCGTCAGACGTTGAAAGACCGTTTCGTGGATGACTTCCCGCTCGAACCGCGCCTGTTCCGTGCCGCCACGACCAACCTCAACCATCGACGTGAGCCGTGACGCGGCTTTCCGCGACTCCTCGAGACACGCATAGGCGTGATCGATATAGGCCTGTTCGGCATCGAGATCGGGATGTGCGGCCACGGACTCTCTCAGTAAGACTGGTTGCCTTCCTTGCTTTGCGGGCCGGGGCCAGCGGGGCTCAGAAGGGGGTGGTTCACTCTAGCGGGCCACCATTGAACGGCCTCAGGCGAGTGCCCGAACCGCAAAGCACCTCGCCGGATTCTCTCCATCAAGACCTTGTCGGTAGCGTGGCCCCGTGAACGACGCTCCCGCCGCTGCCCTCCCCCCATTTCTCCGAGCCTGTCGCGGCATCCCCGGCGGACCCGGCGATCGTGTCCCCATCTGGTTCATGCGCCAGGCCGGCCGCTCTCTGCCGGAATATCGCTCGATCCGCGGATCGGGTTCCATCCTTGACGCGATTGCCGACCCCGAACTCTCGGCCGAAATCACGATGCAGCCGGTTCGGCGCTACGGCGTCGACGCCGCCATCCTCTATTCCGACATCGTCGTACCAGTCGCCGCAATTGGTTTCGGCGTCGATGTTGCCCCGGGTATTGGACCGGTCGTCGAACAGCCCTTCTCTCGCGCAGCCGATCTTGAACGACTGCGCCCGCTCGATCCCGAGGCCGATACACCGTACGTGCTCGAAACTGTACGCATCCTTGCTCGTGAACTTCCCGTGCCGCTGATTGGTTTCGCCGGTGCGCCGTTCACCGTTGCTAGCTATCTCATTGAAGGACAGCCCTCGCGCACCTACACGCGCACCAAGGCGCTCATGCATGGCGACACTGCCCTGTGGCACAAGTTGATGGAACGACTGGCCGATCTCGCCATCGTGTCGTTGCGTTCGCAGATTGAAAATGGTGCCGTTGCACTTCAGATCTTCGATTCATGGGCCGGCGCACTCAGCCCTCCCGATTACGAGAAGTTCGTCCTTCCTCATAGCCAGCGCGTGTTTGCCGAAGTTGCTGACCTCAATGTTCCCCGAATCCATTTCGGTGTTGGAACGGGTGAACTTCTTGGCCTTATGGCCAGTGCCGGCGCCGACGTGGTTGGTGTCGATTGGCGAGTCCCGATCGACGTCGCCCGAACACGAGTGCCCGCAAACATGGCGCTGCAAGGAAATCTCGATCCCGCTCTTGCTTTTGCTCCGTGGGATGTCGTTGCCGAAGCAACGCGCGACGTTTTGCGTCGCAACGCCGGTAACCCCGGACATATTTTCAATCTCGGCCACGGCGTCATGCCCGAAACCGACCCAACCATTCTTGAACGTGTGGTTGAACTCGTACACAACGAAGGACGTTGCGATGGAGTCGCATCATGACTACTGAATCCAAAATTGGTCTCGTCGTAATGGCGTACGGAACACCACGCACGACTGAAGATATTGAGCCGTACTACACACACATCCGTCGCGGTCGAGCGCCAGAGCCCCAACAACTCGCCGATCTCATTTCGCGTTACGACGCCATCGGCGGAATCTCACCGCTCGCCAGCCTCACCGGAGCACAACGTGCTGCTCTTGAATCAGCGCTCGAAGCGCGGATGCCCGGGGCATGGATGGTTGTGCTTGGCCAAAAACACGCCTACCCCTTTATCGAAGATGGCGTCGCAACGCTGGCCGATGCAGGAATCACCGACGCCGTTGGCATTGTGCTCGCCCCCCACTTCTCCGGTTTCAGCGTCGGCGAGTACCAGCGTCGGGCCGCCGAAGCCGGCACGGAACGTGGCCTCACCATGCATGGCATCGACCACTGGCACCTCGAAACGGCCTATCTCGACTTCCTCACCGCGGCCGTTCGCGATGCACTCACCGAACTCCCCGAGCGCACAACGGTCCTTTTCACTGCTCATTCTCTTCCCGAACGAGTGCTGGAAAACGATCCGTACCCGGACGAACTCGCCGCGAGCGCGACTTGGGTTGCCGAACATCTCGGGCTCAAGAGTTGGTCGCTTGGTTGGCAAAGTGCCGGCCGCACACCCGAGCCCTGGCGCGGTCCCGACATTCTCGACGAGCTTCGTCGCATCGCCGCCGAAGGTTCTGCCGATGGCGTCTTGGTGTGTGCGCAAGGTTTCACGGCCGATCATCTCGAAGTTCTCTACGACCTCGATATCGAAGCAGCGAAGATCGCGGAAGAACTCGGTCTTGCCTTTGGTCGCACGCGCTCACTCAACGCCGACGAGGTCGTCATGAACGCTCTCGCTGATCTGGTTGTCGCACAGATTCAATGAGCAAACGCCGGCGGGTTGTTGTCGTAGGTGCAGGCATCACTGGCCTCACCGCAGCGTTCACGCTCGCCACACAACGACCCGATCTCGACATCGTTGTCCTTGAAGCCAGCGAACGAGCCGGCGGGAAGATTCTCACTACCACGTTCGCCGGTCGTCCCGTCGATTGCGGCGCTGACGCGTTCCTCGCACGAGTCCCCGAAGCAATTGATCTCTGTCGCGAACTTGGACTCGACACGATCCTGACCTCGCCCGCTCAGAAGTCGGCCTACGTGTGGGTGAATGGCGGTCTTCATCGCCTGCCGGCCGGACTCGTCCTCGGTGTTCCAACTGATCTCGACGCACTCGCGGCGTCAGGAATTGTCAGTGCCGATGGAATTGCGCGCGCTGCTCAAGATCTCACCCGCACAGAATGGATCGATAGCGCGAACGGTGCCGATCCCAACGGCAACGACGACCAATCGGTCGGCCAACTCATTCGCGCTCGTCTCGGCGATGAAGTGCATGAAAAGTTGGTATCGCCGCTTCTCTCTGGTGTGAACGCCGGCGATGCCGATCACCTCAGCCTTGCTGCCGGTGCCGCACAGATTGCGGTTGCCGCCCGCCGTTCACCAAGTCTCATCACCGCGTTGCGAGACCAACTCGCTTCTGCAAAAACTGATCCGGAACTCCCGGTGTTCCGCGGCATACCGGTTGGTACGCAAACGCTCACCGACTTACTTCTTGCTCGAATCACGCAAGTTGATATTCCGATGCATCTTTCGTGTCCGGTTTCAGCAATCACACGCGACGGAAGCGGTTGGACTCTGGCCACGCCACTCGGAGCGATTGCCGCCGACGAAATCATTCTCGCAACACCGGCGCCAGCAAGCGCTCGACTCCTTTCACCGATCGCGCCCGAACCGGCCGCCGACCTCGCGAACCTTGACTACGCATCAGCGGCAATGGTCACCCTCGCCGTATCGAAAAACTCACTTGGACTTCCCCTCGATGCCAGCGGATTCCTCGTCGCCCAGACCGACCCACTGCCCACCCTCACCGCATGCTCTTGGGCCTCGGCCAAGTGGTCGCACCTCGACGATCCCGAGGTCGCGATATTGCGAGTGTCGGCAGGCAAGTTTGGCGACACACACGCTCTCGACCTCGATGACTCGTCGCTCGTTGACGCGCTCTCCCTCGATCTCGCCACCACGATGGGGATCGATTCCCCACCGCTCGCGTGGCGCGTCACCCGCTGGATCGACGCACTCCCGCAGTACCGACCTGGCCATCCCGCTCGCGTCACGGCCTGGCGAGAAGACGTGAGCGCCGAAGCGCCCGGTATCCATTTGGCCGGAGCGGCCTATGACGGACTCGGCCTGCCCGCATGCATCCGACAGGGTCGCCAGGCCGCTGCCGCCATCGCCTGAGTACCCCGAGAGCACGCCGCAATCTCAGATTTTCGGGACCTCAGAACCTCGAATGAGGTCGAAATCACCGGGACTGTGACAGAAAATATCCGCCACATTTTCCCTGTTCAGAGCGTTTTCACGATGAAAATGTTACGCCTGCGTTGCGGAACTGCGATGAAACCGCAACACTTTCGTAACAATGAGTAGCAACCCCTTAGGCCGGATCCGCCTCGTTCTCGCCGTCATCGTCGTCCCCGTGTTGGCCGTTGCCCTGCTGGCGCTCGGGCTGTGGGTTGCCCCGAGATCCTCCTCGGCCCTCCCCGCTCTAACCGCAGTTACGAGTGCACCGATGCTTGCCCCCGCTGCCGCATCGACCCCTGTCGCCACCGATCCCATTCCCGAAAGTGGCGCACAACTCACCGCTGCCGCTTGGCGCATGGCGATAGGCCAGGCCGTGGTCGATGCGGGCGCAACCAAACTTGGCACTCCTTACGTGTATTCGGCCGCTGGCCCCAACGCATTCGACTGTTCAGGCTTCACCCAATGGGTCTGGGCCCAGCTCGGCGTTGAACTCCCCCACAACTCTGGCGCCCAATGGGCAGCCGTCGAACGCATTTCGCTCGACCAGCTCGAACCCGGCGACCTCACCTTCGATTGGGGCTTTGGCGGCGGGCAACCCGACCATGTAGGTCTCTATGTCGGTGACGGCATGATGATTCACTCACCGAACAGCTCAAGTGTGGTGCGCTATGACTCCATCTATTGGTGGACAGGCGCAACAACTGCAGCTGGAAGGGTTCGATGACCAACATATTGCGCAGCATTCGCCGAGGGCCCTCAACGCCTGAACGACTGCTCGTACTCATTCCTGGTTATGGCGATAGGCCCGAACCATTTCTTGAACGCGCCGCAACCTTCGACCCCAACCAGCAGTGGCTGGTTGTTGTTGTCGAACCGCAGATACCCAGCGATCGCGGTCCCTACTGGTACGACGTCGAGGAGAACGGTCCTGATCCTGTTGCTCTTGCATCGGCGCTTCGTGCGATCGATGCGTTGTGTGCATCGATACTCACCGAAACCGGTCTGAGCGAAGACGCACTCGTCATCGCTGGTTTTTCACAAGGTGGCGCACTGGCACTCGCACACTTGGTCGATCCCACTTCAACGGTGACTCCGCGTGCTGTTGCCGCTCTCGCGTCGTACCTGCCGAGTCGCGACGAAGAGCTCATTGAGCTTTCGCGCGCGTCACAACGACTCGTACTTTTTGCTCATGGCAAAAACGACGAACTCATTGAACCGATCCGCGGCCGTTCCGCATCGAAGGCCTTTCATCGCGCTGATGCACTCGTCAGTTGGGTCGAGGTAAACGGTGGACATCGCTTCGATACGCCCCTTATCGATGAATTAGCGGCTTGGCTCAGTGCGCTTTCTCTGGGTGACGAACCCCACGCTCCCCCGATCTGACCAACGCCCTGTGCGGCGGTAAGGATGAGGGCATCGCTACGAAGACGGACCGTCAATGACCACCGATTCCCCCGCAGATGTCCCAGCGCCACAGCACAAGCCGGACATCTACGCGCGCATCATGCGCTTTGCGCCGCTCTACGTCATCGTTTTCTGTATCGGCATCTTGGTGCTTGTCGCCTTCATCCGACCGTTTACGTCCCCAGAGCCCACGCTGTTGTTTAGGTCTGAACTTGTTGGTGCAGAAAACGACCCCACCGGGGCATATTTTCTCCTCCAAAACGCCGGCGGTTCTGACACCTTGCTTGGCGCTTCTACGCCTGCGGCCGCTTCGGTGGTGCTGCAGATCATCGACCCCACCACAACCACGAGCACTCCTGAGTCCGCTGCGATAGGCGGGACCTACATGACGGTGGAGCGCATCAATATTCCCGGATTCACCGATATGAAGTTCATAGCCGGAGGAAATCAACTTCTTCTTCGCGGACTCACTTCCCCGTTGATCATCGGCCAGAAGATTCCGATCACTCTGCAATTCGAGCGAGCCGGTGCCATCACCATTGAGGCAGAGGTCCAGCCCTATACGGTCATCGCCGACCGGATGCTGCCACCCCGGCTGAAACTTCCTGCCGGCCAATAGGGCCTTTGAGTCAGGCAGGTTGCCTTTTCACCACCCGAACACCATAATGAGAATGCTTCTCATTCCCATTTGGAGGTTTTCGTGGTGCAACCTGAGCAGATCCTGGGTCGTGGCCATCGCCGCTGGTCCGGCGCGCTCACCGTTCTTGGACTGACGCTTCTGGGTGCCCTGCTCATCGCCGCGTGCGGCAGTACGCCATCGGCAAAAGCCAGCAACGGCAAGCCCACCGTTATCGCCACCACCTCGATCTTGGGCGATCTGGTGCAACAGATCGGTGGCAATGACGTCAACGTTGATGTCCTTATCCCCCGTGGCGCCGACCCCCATGATTTCGAACCTTCCGCGTCCCAAGCTGCGGGCCTCCGCGACGCAACGCTCATTGTCGCCAACGGACTCGGCCTTGAAGAGCGACTCGAAGGCACGCTGCAAAGTGCGTCCAAAGACGGAGCAACGGTTTTCGAAGTGGGTCCACTGATAGACCCACTGAACCGACCCGATACCGACCAGCCCGATCCTCATTTCTGGCTTGATCCCGATCGCATGATTCGCGCTGCCTCGCTGGTTGCCGACGAGCTCGGTCGCGTCACAGGCCTCGATCGATCAAGGCTCAATGCAAATCTGAAGACCTACACCGACACCGTTCAAGTTGCCACCGCATACGCGACGCTCACTCTCAACACCGTTCCCGAGACACAGCGTCTTCTCGTCACTAACCACGACGCTCTCGAATACTTCGCCAATCGCTTTGGCTACAAAGTAATTGGCACCATCATTCCGGGCGGTTCAACGCTTGCGGAACCGAGTGCTTCGGACCTCCGTGAACTCGTTGTAACGATCCAGACCTCTGGCGCCACGGCCATCTTTAGCGAATCGACCAGTTCCTCAAAACTCGCGGACACTGTGGGCCGAGAAGTCGGCAAGAAGATCTCGATCGTCGAACTGTCAACCGACACGCTGGGCGAATCAGGTAGCCCCACCAGCACGTACCAAGGCCTCATCACAACCACGGCTCGTCTCATCGCCGACGGCCTCAATGGTCGTTAAAAAACCGGCCTTGCCGGAACGAACCCTCTAACCTCGAATCACTGTGGACTGGCTGACTGACCCCTTTCATTACGACTTCATCCTGCGAGCGTTGTTCGCCGGGTGTCTCGCCGCGGTCACATGCTCACTCATCGGCACGTGGGTCGTCATTCGGGGAATGTCATTCATGGGCGATGCACTCGCCCACGGAGTGCTGCCAGGTATCGCCGTGGCCTTCATCATCGGCATCGACATCGCCATAGGTGCATTTGTTTCCGCGATCATCATGGTGATCGGCATCAATCTCGTGAATCGAGCATCGAAACTTTCTACCGACACTGGCATCGGTCTGCTGTTTGTCGGCATGCTCGCACTCGGCGTTGTGATCATTTCTCGAACACGTTCGTTTTCCGGAGATCTCACCTCTTTTCTTTTTGGTTCTGTTCTGGGCGTGAAGGACTCCGATATTTTGCTGCAGTCCGTCGCTGCGGTACTCACACTTCTCGCCGTCATCGTTTTCCACCGAATGTTTCTCGCGCTCTCGTTTAACTCCGACAAAGCAGCAACGTTGGGGATGCGGCCGCGTCTTGCTCACATCGCAATGCTCACGCTGATCGCCGTCGCCATCGTGGCCTCATTTCGCACAGTCGGGACACTGCTTGTCTTTGGTTTACTCATTGCGCCACCGGCGACTGCTGCGCTTCTCGTTCGCCGAGTTCCAGCGATGATGGCAACCGCGTGCGCCATCGGAGTGTCGTCGATCTTCATTGGGCTGATCATCACCTATCACTTCGATACAGCAGCCGGCGCAACGATGGCGGGTACAGCCGTTGCCATTTTCTTCATCGTGCTTGCCGGGCGCGAGTTATTCAGCCGCATTGGTCGAACCGCTCAACCCGCGCACGCGTAGGCGCATGGTCGATCCACGCACACTTCGAGCCCTCCTGCGCGCTGTCATTGCTGGGCTCTGCCTTGCCGCATCAGTTCCGCCTTGGGGTTGGTGGCCGCTCGCGTTTATCGGCATCGCCATGTGGGATCGATTGTTGTCGACTGCAAAACCACGTGCCCGATTCTTTCGCTCCACGGTGCTCGGCATTGCGTGGTTCACACCGTCGATGTTGTGGATGGTTGACCTCACTGCTCCGGGTTACGCCATCGCTGTCATTTTGTTCTCGCTGTATGTCGGAGTGGCTGGTCTCGCGGTCCCCGGACGCAGTTCGAGTTCATGGGTTCGGTGGCTTGCTCTTCCGGCCGCATTCACACTTGCCGAAGCCGCTCGCTGCACCTTTCCATTCGGTGGCGTTCCCCTCGCAACGACTGCAATGGGACAAGCCAGTGCTCCTCTAGGCCAAATCGCTCGAGTGTTCTGCGCCGTCGGGGTGACGTTCGCAGTCGCCGTGATCGGAGTTGCACTCTCAGCAGCATGGGAACGACGTCACATCGTTGCCGCCGCTGCACTCGCTGGGGTTATTGCACTTTGGTTCGTTGCCATCATTGCTCCAAGCGGTCATGAGATCGGCACCATCAATGCCGCAGTCGTCCAAGGCGGCGGCCCCCAAGGCACTCGTGCCAGCGAAACGAATCCTCGCGATGTTCTTCTTCGTCATGTCGAAGCCACCACGCTCGTAACCACCCCCGTCGATCTGGTCGTTTGGCCCGAGAACGTCGTCGAGGTCGAAGGTCCGATTGCTGTCAACCGTGAGGATGCTGTTCTTTCAGCACTGGCGAAGAAACTCGATACCACTCTCGTTGTCGGCATAACCGAAGGAATCGATTCATCGAAGTTCGCAAATGCGTCGATCGTGTATTTGCCCGACGGAAGTTCCGGTGAGCGTTACGACAAAGTGCATCGTGTTCCGTTCGGCGAATATGTTCCGCTGCGAAGCCTCCTCGAACGTATCGCCGGAACAAATAGTGGGCTCTCGTCGCGAGACGCAGTTGCGGGAACACAACCCGCAGTCCTGCACACACCCGCCGGAACCCTTGCGGTAGCAATCTCTTGGGAAATCTTTTTTACAAATCGCGCCCGCGATGGCGTGTTGCACGGTGGCCAGATTCTGCTCAATCCCACAAATGGTTCGAGTTACTGGTTAACCCAGGTACAAACGCAACAAGTTGCATCGAGCCAATTACGTGCCATTGAAACTGGTCGGTGGGTACTGCAAGCAGCGCCGACTGGGTTGTCAGCGATCGTGACGCCAACAGGCGACGTCGTGCAACGAACATCAATCTCTGAACAAGCTGTGCTTCAACAAGATGTCGCGCTTCGGTCAGGCGACACGATTGCCACAGTCATCGGACCACTACCAATCGTCTGGCTCTCGGTGATCCTCGTTGCGCTCGCCTGGTGGTTCGCCACCAATCGATTCACAACACTGCGCTCAAAATTGAGGTCACAGCGCTCGCTGTGACGAGCCAAGGCCCAGCGAAGAACGCCTTCTGACCCAAGCAAGAGCGATTCTCGCCCGCCTGGTCTGCCCCCGATGGGGCCTGTGGATAACGATCCGGGCCTGTCTTGACCTTTGTCAACGCTCCCGACGAAACTTGACGATCCATGTCCCCCCGCCCCGAACCCACCGGGCGCACCGATCTCGCCGCTGACGGCGAGCTCCCCCTGCGCATCGCTTTCCTCACCTATCGGGGCAAACCCCATGTAGGTGGTCAGGGCGTTTATACCCGACACCTCACGAAGGCCCTTGTCGATATGGGCCACGAGGTCGAGGTGCTCGGCGGACAGCCATACCCAATCCTCGATCCCCGCGTCCCACTGGTCGAACTCCCCAGCCTCGACATCTATAACGACGCCTTCCCGATGCGCCTTCCGTTCCCATCGGAGATCAAGACCCTCGGCGACGCCATCGAGGTCGGAACCTTCATGGCCGGTTCGTTCCCCGAGCCCCTCGCATTCAGCTACCGCGCGTGGCAGCACCTGCGCACTCGTGTCAACGAGTTCGACCTTGTCCAAGACAACCAATGCCTTGGCTACGGCCTTCTCGGCATTGAACGCGCTGGACTTCCTGTGCTCGCCACCATCCATCATCCGATCACCGTTGATCGTCGTCTCGAGATGGAACACGCCGAAACTTCGTGGAAGCGTTTCTCAAAGGGTCGCTGGTACGGCTTTACAAAGATGCAGACACGAGTTGCATCTCGTATGCCTCGCGTCATTACTGTTTCGCAAAATTCACTCGCTGACATTCATGCCGACCAAAAAGTGCCGCTTGATCGCCTGCACGTCGTACCCGTCGGCGTCGATCAGGAACTGTTCAAGCCCATTCCCAGCGTTACGCGCATCCCCGGGCGCCTCATCACCACCGCCAGTGCCGACGTGACGATGAAGGGTCTTCGTTATCTCCTTGAGGCCATCGCCAAACTTCGCACCGAACGTCATATTGAGCTTGTTGTCATCGGTCGCTTGAAAGAAGGCGGCCCATCGGCTCGGATCATCGACGAACTTGGTCTTCGCGATGCCGTCACGTTCATTACTGGCGTCCCCGAAGAACGCATCATTGAGCTCTATTCCGAAGCCCAGGTAGCCGTTGTTCCTTCGCTGTATGAAGGCTTCTCGTTGCCGGCCATCGAAGCCATGAGCTGCGGCGTTCCCCTCGTTGCCACCAGTGGTGGAGCATTGCCCGAGGTCGTCGGCAATCACAACGAAACTGCGCTTGTTGTTCCTCCCGGCGATAGCGAAGCACTCGCCGCCATGCTGGGCATCGCGCTTGATGATCCAGAACTTCGCGATCGCATCGGCGCTGCCGGGCGTCAACGCGTTATTGATCGGTGGACCTGGCGTCACACCGCTACCGGCACGGTTGAGCATTACCGCGCGCTTCTCGCAGAGACGCCCCACATTCAAGCTCGCCGTCCCGGCGGAGCTGGTGCCGCCCCCCGTTTCCAACGTTCACGCATCACACGGCCAGGGGCCTGACCAATGCTGACCGCTGATTACGACCGATTGGGTTTACGGCCCGGAGACCGACTGCTTGACCTGGGCTGTGGTTTTGGTCGCCACGCGTTTGAAGCACTTCGCCGTGGCGCTCGAGTGGTCGCTTGCGACATGGCAGTTCCCGAACTTGAACAGGTCGCGGCAACGGCATTCGCTATGAAAGAAGCCGGCGAAATTGCGCCCACTCTTTCTTGCACGTCAGTGAATGGTGACGGCACCAAGCTTCCCTTCGCTGATGGGTCGTTTGATCGCATCATCGCATCGGAAGTTATGGAGCACGTCCCTGACGACGGTGCTGCACTTTCGGAGTTCATCCGTGTTCTTCGCCCCGGCGGAACAATCGCCATCACCGTTCCCGCCGAATTCCCCGAGAAGATCTGCTGGCGCCTCTCCGACGAGTACTACGCGCCGAAGTCAGTCGGTGGCCACGTTCGTATCTATTCCGAATCTGATCTTCGACAGAAAATGACAGCGGCCGGACTTCTCCCCGGAAGTTCACATCGCGCCCACGCACTTCATGCTCCGTACTGGTGGCTGCGTTGCGCAGTCGGACCACGCAACGAAACCAATGTGGCGGTGAAGGCGTATACAAAATTCCTTGAATGGGACATCATCTCGGCCCCGCCGATCACACGCCTCACCGAAAAAGCCCTCAACCCGATCTTGGGTAAATCGCTTGTGGTCTACGCCACGAAACCGATTCACCAATCCGCAATGGCAGGTTCGAAATGACCGAAATTCCATCCGTCGATGACATCATCACCGGCGAACAGATTTTTCAGACCGCAGAGGCGATCGCCGACTGGCAACAGCCCAACGGAATGGTGCTCTGGTATCCAGGTGGCCACGCTGACCCTTGGAATCACATCGAAGCAGCAATGGCGCTCGATCTCGCCGGGATGCGCCCTCAAGCAGAACGCGCCTATCAGTGGCTTGCCGATATGCAACGCCATGACGGCTCTTGGCACCAGTACTACCTCGCTGATGGAATCGAACAAGACAAGCTCGACGCGAACACGATTGCGTACATCGCTGCCGGCGTTTGGCATCACTGGCTTGTCGCCCGAGACCCTGGCTTTGTCGAAACCATGTGGCCAGTCGTGGAACGAGCCATCGAGTTCGTCCTCGATCTGCAGACTCCACGCGGAGAAATTCTGTGGGCGCGTCACGCCGACGGCACCCCATGGTCCTTCGCACTCCTCACTGGCTCTTCAAGCATTTGCCACAGCCTTCGTTGTGCAATCGCGATCGCCGAGTTGCTCGGCCATGAACGTCCCGATTGGGAACTCAGCGCCGCCCGTCTGGCGCACGTGATTCGCCAACACTGTTTGGGTAATGCCCCTGACGCGTTTGCTCCAAAAGCTCGCTGGGCCATGGATTGGTACTACCCCGTTCTCGGCGGCGTCCTGACCCGCACCGAAGCTCGTGCACGCCTCGACGCTCGACGCGACACCTTCGTCATGGAAAATCGCGGCGTTCGATGCGTGAGTGACCGACCATGGGTCACCGCAGCCGAAACCTGTGAATGTCTTATTGCCGAACTTTCTGTTGGCAACCGCGAACAAGCATTGAAATTATTCGAGTGGGCTCAAGCCCTGCGTTGTGATGACGGGCATTATTGGACTGGCATCGTTTCTCCAGAGGAAGTGCACTTCCCCGCCGACGAACGCACCACCTACACCGACGCCGCCATCATCCTTGCCGCCGACGCATTGAGTCGTACATCACCTGCATCGGGATTGTTTATCGACCACGATGCGCTTCCGCCGCTCGTCGAGATCGATGCTGACGACTCGATCAACAACCGCGCCGACTGATGAACGCCGCTCAAACTCGGCGCAACACTCGCAGCGAGCCCGTCGCTGAAACATCGACGAACTCGCCGGACTCAAGCGCCCGGCAATAGATCTCATATGGCGGTCTGCCACCATCGGCGGGATCAGGGAAAACGTCATGGATGGCAAGAATTCCGCCGGGCTCAATCCATGGCGTCCAGAGTTCGAAATCACGATGCGCCGGTTCCGAACCATGACCGCCATCGATAAACAAAAACGAAAGCGGAATTCGCCAGCGCGAACCAACCGTTGGCGAATCCCCCACAAGCGCGACGACTGTTCCTTCGAGCCCGGCGTCATAAATTGTTCGGCGAAAGCGGGGCAACGTATCGATGACGCCGACTGCAGAATCGACAAGGTCGGGCTCATGCCATTCCCAGCCCGGCTGGTTTTCTTCCGAACCGCGATGATGGTCGAGCGCAAACAAAACGGTGCTTCGCGCTTGCGCGGCAGAACCGAGATAGACACCCGACTTTCCGCAGTAGCTACCGATCTCAAGCATCGGTGACGCTCCATCGGCAACCAGCAGCGCCGCTTCATGAAGCGCGACGCCCTCATCGGGGGGCATGAAACCTCTTGCCGCTTCTGCAGTCGCCTTCATTGCTGCGTCCATGACCTCAGACCTCGTCGGGAGTGTCATCCTCGAAGACTTCAACGTGGAAGAGCTTGTCGAGAACAAAGAAACGAATAACCCAAAGAATGCCGAACGAGACCAACTGAACGAAGTTGATGACCAACTTGGCATCAGTGAAGCGATGGACCACCCAGATAGCGATTGTCGAAAGAAGCAGCCCAGCGATCGTGAAGAGCCAGAACGGAAGGACCTCTTTCTTCCAATGGCTCTTGCCACGCTTTCCCCACACCCACGCACGGTTCATGTAATAGGCAGGAACCGCAGAAATGGCGACAGCAACCACATTGGCCCAACTTGGCCGCATGACACCCTGTAGGGCAAGGAGCAGACTCTGACCAACGACAACATTGACGACAGCCACGAGGGCGTAACGAAGCCCGCGAGTCCGGATTGAGAAAACAATCCTTCCGAGGACCCCGAAGGTTTCAGGAAGCGGCGTCACCGTATGCGACGACGCGGGGAACTCCTGATTGATTTGGTGGCCCATTACGGGGCGCTCCTCGCGTTCAAGCCGGACTCAACCACCCTAGTTGCGAATAGCCACGGCTCTGAATCGAAAGCCGCCACTCAAAGAGCATTTGCGCGGACAATGCCGCTCAACCATTCCCCGCTCGGCTTCACCGTGCGTCGTTGTGTCGCCCGATCAACCGCGATGATTCCGAATCGAGGCCGATAGCCGAACGCCCACTCGAAATTATCCATGAGACTCCAGTAGGTGTAGCCCCGCACATCGATTCCGTCGTCGATGCATGACAGGACTCCTTCGAGCGCGCGCTGTACGTACTCGACTCGTTGCGGGTCATCGTTGGTACCAATTCCGTTTTCGGTAACAAGCAGCGGGACCGAACCACCCGTGTAGTCCCACGCGCGTCGCAAACATGCACCGAGCGATTCGGGCCAGAACTCATAGCCCATCGGAAGAGTTGGAACACCTTCTTCTCCACCCAACATACTGTTCGCTCCAACACGCGTGCGGCTGTACACCTGCACACCGAGAAAATCGTCATCGCGGACAATGTCGAGGAACTGATCTTCGGAAACTGCACGAACGTGATCACGCCGAGCAATTGCGTCGACATCGTCGGGTGGAACTGCTTGGTAGTCGGCCATCGACAACGTAAGACCGACAGGGAAATCCCCGGGCCCTCCCTTGAGCACTGGGACTACTCGTCGATGTGCATCAATAAAATTCGCGTTGGCGGCAGCGAACTCTGCGTCGTCGGTAGAACCTGGCGGGAACAATCCCATCTGGTAGCCAACAAACGAAACGATGTTTGGCTCGTTGATTGTGCACGCCGTTCCAATCAGATCACCAAGATGGCTCACTGACTTCTCGGCGAAGCGAAGAAAACGATCAACCGTCGACGCCGTGTGCCATCCACCTTCTGCGACCACCCATCGAGGAGTGGTGAAGTGATGGAAGGTCACGACTGGTTCAATGCCATGCGCGTGACAAGACGCCAGAACACGGCGGTAGTGATCGAGCGCGGCGATCGAGAATTCACCAGCTTCGGGCTCAATTCGCGACCACTCAATTGAAAATCGATAGTTGTCGAACCCAAGAGCGGCGCACAGAGCGATATCGGAGTCATAGCGATTGAGTTGGTCGCACGCGTCGCCACTTGGCTCTTCGCACGGGGTGTTCGGTGCGTGTTCCCACGCCCACCAATCGTTGTTCCAGTTTCCGCCCTCGACCTGATGTGCGGCGGTCGCGGTACCCCATCGAAATCCCTGCGGGAAGCTCGTAGCCATCGCCGGACCCTACCCGGACGACAGCAGCTAATGAAGCACAACTGCCAACGCGACCGTCCCCGATGTGGCAGATTAAAAGGGTGACTCAGGCCGCAGTAGATGCACTCCTTACACTCCTCGATCTCGAGCCCATCGAGGTCAATATGTTCAGGGGAATCAGTCCCCCTTCCGAACAGCAACGCGTGTTCGGCGGACAGGTGGCTGGTCAGGCGCTCATCGCGGCGGCCCGCACCGTCGAACCAGAAACCCGTGTGCATTCATTACACGCCTATTTCCTTCGTCCGGGCGACTCTCGGGTACCCATCCTTTATGAAGTCCAGCGGATCCGCGACGGGCTTTCGTTCACGACGCGCCGGGTCACAGCTATCCAACACGGCCGAGCCATCTTCAGCCTCTCCGCCTCATTCCAAGTGCCGGAAGACGGCTTCGACCATTCTGCACCAATGCCCGAAGTCCCTGCGCCCGAAACACTTCCGACCGTGCAAGAACGGTGGGCCGAAATCGCCGCCGAGCACGACGATCGCCGATTCGAAATGGATCTGCCTTTTGATCTGCGCAATTGCGACTGGTCACCCGAAGACCGTCATCGCGAATTGCCGCCGTACCAGCGCATCTGGATGAAAGCCACAGGAACGCTTCCCGACGATCCGGTGCTGCACACCTGCGCGCTCACCTACGCCTCTGACATGACCTTGCTCGATACTGCGCTTCTTCCGCACGCGCTCGGACCTATCGACAATGTCTTTATGGCCAGCCTCGACCACGCCATGTGGTTCCACCGTCCATTCAGGGCTGATGAATGGTTGCTCTACGCCCAGGAAACACCAAGCGCCGCGAGCGGCCGTGGCTTTGCCACCGGTTCGGTATTCACCAGCGAAGGCAAACTCGCGGTCACTGTCGTACAAGAAGGCCTTGTTCGGCCTCCGCGTTAAGCGCGTCTAAGCCCACGCAGGTAGCAGTCGGCTAAACGATTCCGCCGCAAGGATCGCAAAGACCACAAGCGGTGGAACTGTCAACAGGTACGCAACTCGAGGCGACGACCGGCGATAAAGCAGCACTGTCCCAGCGATGGTGGCAACAACGAAGATGAGCGACAACAGCACGACTGGCCAGGACGATGTGTCGCCTGTATTTCCTGTTTGGTCGGCCATGCGTCCGTTTTGCGGTGTAGGTGCAAATGGCTTACCAATCATCACTGCAACAACAACATCGGCTTCGGCCGAGTTCCACGGAAACGCACTCGCTGAAGTCACCAGCGTAAGTCGATCATCGGATGATGTTCCGTAGAGACTGTTGAGCGCCAGTTTGCCGCCATTCAAAGATGACTCCACCGGAGCTACCGTTGTTGTCGTTGATTCACCCGTGGCTTCGGCGAGTGCAGGGTCTACTAGTACTTCTGCCCTAGGCGGAACTGTCTCCGTCGGAGCAGAACCTTCGACAGCAGGGATCGTTGTCGTTGTAGTGCTCGTTGTCGTTGTCGGCGCTGCAACTGACGGTGCCGTTATTGGAATCGCATCCGGTGTGAGTTCAGAGCTACCAACATCAGTGACTTGGTAAAGGGTCTGACCCTGCGTTGTCGTCACAATGATTTCGTCGCCAATAGTCATCGACGAAAGATCACCGAACGTTCCGCCAAACATTGTGCGGCGCCCAACGACGACGGAATTGCCCGGCTGACCGGGTGCAGCCGTTCCCGGAACGTGCCCAGGACCAACACGAGTCATTGCTGAATCGACGCCTTCGACGACAACGGCCTGAAGACCGAGGGAGCCGATTTCAAGAACACTGACGGGGCTCCCGAACGCTGGCGCTACGGTCGGGGCTTCGACACCCTGCAAGCCTGTTGCTTGATTCGCTGCCTTGTCGATCGACGTGCGGTAGTTGTCGAGAAGCATTCCCTGATCGCGTTCTTGGAATAACGGCTCAATCACGTAGAGCACGAGTCCGAAGATCACAACTGCGATCACACACCACATCGCGACGAGTTGGCCTGTGGAGAGTTGTTGAACGGGCGCGCCGGTCTCTTCGACCTCAGTCTCGATCTGCTCGTCTGGTTCCACAGATTCTGCTGCGGGTGCGAGTTTGTTTGATTCCATGCGATTAAGAACCGAGGTCACGATCTACGTCCGCTCCGCCCGAAACGGCTGAGCGACAATCGGCCTGAGGTTGCCATCGCAGAAACGGTGAGCAAGCCCAGCACCGCGGCCAAACCGACGAGTGCAAGTGCATTGGTTCCTACCGAACGACGCACGAAGTCAGGCATCTCTGCCTGCACCGAGGCCAACTGCGCGTCGACCGCAACCGTGGAACCAACAGGCGCGACTCTGGCAGCCGAAGATCCGAATCGACTCGTCAGAGCGGAAGGCGGAGACACCGATGTGACTCCTCCGCTATTCACGGAATCACTCGGGACATCGGGAATCGGAATACACGTATTCGCGACTGTTCCCACTCGAGAAATCTGCGTCACTGCCGTCTGCGCCATGGAGGAAGTGATCGCTTCCAGGCCGTCAGGAAGAATCTGCTGACCATCTTGAGTGACGTAGGTCAACCAATTTGTCAGAAGCTCTTGTGAGGTTGGTCGCGGGTTGCACCGATCATCAACGAGTGGCTTCAGTGGTGCGACTGCGTATTCAACGAACGTGAGCGGATACGGCTCGACGTTTTGCACTGCTGCAGCCGAATAGTTGGGAACGAGGCGGCCATCAGATGCAGTGGTCATAGAGGACACCGCAGCGAGCATCGAAGCCTGAGTTGGCTCGACAAATGCCCCCGCCGCATTTTCAATTTGCACGACAGTCATATCAAGACTGCGTGCAGTTGCGAGATCCGTCACAGCCCAAACACCACCGAAATCGCCGTTTCCAAGCGTCTTGATTGTCTTATCAAGAATAGATGTGCCCGTAAAGAGATTGAGCACGCCTTGGAATGACGGGTCAGCCAATGCAAACGATGTGACTACCGTGCGATCTCGCCCTGCGTCGATGCCGAACGTACCGGTGTTTGGCACTTTCCAGAGATTGGGACGCAATGAGTCAAGAATCCCCGTCGAGTACCAGGTCGTACTTTCTTTATCGGGGGCAGCTCCGAGTCGGATAGAAGATGACGTTGAGAACATGCCCGTTCCCTGGAGCTGAGGGTTGCGTGCGTAGATCGCAGAGAGATAGCTGTTGATCTGATCAGGGCCACCAGACAACAATGCAGCAACTTCATCAAGCGTCAACTTGACGTTTGAGTACGGGAGTTTGTCACCGTTCGCACCCTGATAACCATTGCCAACTGCAAGAACTGTTGCGTTTAACGCGACGGGAACCAGAGCTGACTCGCGCGGGGTTAACGGATCCGAAGAATCACCCCGGCCAAATCCTGAGGCAGAGTCGTAGACAACGCTGCTGTAGACAAAGTCCACATCGCTTCCGGAGTACATCTCGAGTGCACTACCTTCGCCGGCGAAACTCGAACTACTTAAAGCACCGGCTTGCGAACCCGGAGACTTGCATTGAGCCACTGTGAGATCAACCCACAAGCGTGTGTTCCGCTCGGAACTCGCACTCGAAACGAGCCCCTTAGCTGGTCCACCGCAACCCGCGATGGGGTCGTCGATCCGATAGGTAAGACGTTGGGTGTATGGGATCCATCGAAGAATTCCGTCACTACCAATACCGCGAACTTGGACAACAAGGTCACACGGATTTTGTGCATCGCAGGTGAGGGACTTCGCCGCGCCGTTGGTGTCGTTCCATGCAACCGTTCCGACACCGGCAGCAAATGTGAACGTGTCGCCTCCGGGTCGCACTGCATTGGTGTAGGTGTTCGAGGCTTGCGCGGCAAGATCTCCAGAAGTGGAGATCGGCACAGACGGGCAGTTGGCTCCGCCGATGCGAAAATCGTCATTAGGAACGAAGGACGTACTGGTGCCGTAGTTCACTCCTGATCGACACACCTGTGCTTTCGCACTTGAAATTAGATGCGCGCTGTCAGTCTGAAGGTTGATTCGAATGCGGGATCCATCGCTGATTTCGTCGAACGGAGTAACCGACACCGTCCAAGGGGTCGATATGTTCGATGCCTCAGCCCGCTTTGCTCCCATTGGAAGGATCGACAAAACAACAAGGGCAACAACAGAAATCGAAATCAGGAATGCGAAGTTCCCGGCGACGAATCGCCGGGAACTTCCACCTGCAGAACAGGGAGTGTCCGTCAAGCGAAATACCCCGTGAGGTCGACCACGAGATCAACGGATCCAGCGTTGTTGAAAAGGCTCACCTTGCCGTTGCTGCCAATTCCCACCTGGACGAGGTTCGGAATGGTGTCACCGGGCACGAAGTTGAGATTCGAGGCCAGTGGACGAGTAATACCAGTTGGCCACACGGTGAGGAAACTTCCACCCGTGGGAAGCACGGCAGTGGTATTCATCACAATGGCAGAAGCAGTGCTCGGTATCCCGTTCGCACCTCGGATACCGAGGTCGATGGATGCACCCTGACCAACCGCTGCGCTGAAGCCACCAGTTCCATCGCGGGTATCGAGCGCACGAATAGGCGTAATCGGGAAGAACTGCTTGGCAGTGTTATCTGGTGAGTAGTAGCCCACAATGTCGGCAACAAGGTCAATGGTTCCGTTCGCATTGAAAAGATTGACTTTGCCGGCAGAACCGATGCCAACGATGACTGAGTTCGGAATGATGTCACCAGGCACGAAGTTGAGATTCGAGGCAAGCGGTCGAGCCACGCCATTGGGGTAGACCGTGACATATCCGGCCGCATTCGGGCTGACCGCTGTGACGTTGAGGACAACACCCGTCGCATTTGCCGGCACGCCGCGCGCGTTTGCGATGGTGAGCGAAATCTCCCCGCCCTGACCGACTCGAGCTGCAGTTCCACTCGGCGTGTTGGTGGTGCGGGTATCAAGCGCACGAACTGGCGTGACCGGAGTGAAGTAATCACCGGCCACTGGCGAGTAGTAACCAACCACATCGGCAATGAGGTCATTCGTTCCGCCTTGGTGGTACAGGCTGACCTGACCGTTTGAACCGATCCCGACGGTCACAAGGTTGGGAACCACATCGCCAGGGGCGAAATTCAGGTTCGAAGAGAGAGGCCGCGTAACCCCACGAGGCCAGACGGTGACGAATCCTGCGCCCGTCGGAGCTACAGCAGTCACGTTCATCACGACGGCGGTTGCATCAACCGGAATGCCATTTGCGCCGGTGATTTGAAGATTGAGTGTGCCACCTTGGGGAACACGGCCAGCGACACCACTTGGGGTGAGCGTTGTACGAGTATCGAGGATACGAACAGGGGTGACGGGATTAAAACGTGACCCCATGCCGTCCCAACCAATGGGGAATGACTGGAACACCGTTCCGCCCTGGACCTGAAGAAGAAGCGTGAGCTTGCAAGCGTTCAGTTCATTGCATTGCACTGTGGACGTTCCACCCGACTGAAGGTTGAACGACCCACTCGAGCCCTTGCCAACCTTGAACTGGAGAGTTGCGGTGCTGAACGGCGCAACTGCAGTCACCGTCTTGAACGCATCGGCGCCAGCAGTGCCAAGAGCAGTGGGGGTGCACTTTCCCGAGACCGTCGGCGAGAAATCAGCCGTGTAGTCGATCGAACCAGCTAAGGAACACTGGCGGGCCTCGATGCCGTAAATCAGACTGGTACCTGCGGTCACCGTCACGGTGATGGCTTGCCCGTCAACCAGACCCACAGTGGATGAGGCCGTGACGTTCACCGGAACCGAAGCAGATTCTGCCCCGGTTGGGCTGAGGGTCACGATCGAGAACAGATAGGCCACAAGAGCGAAAAGGACGCCCATGGTGCGAAGGGAGCGGAGCTTTGACATCGGAGTACGACCTCTTCGTTGTTGAGAGTGCAGAAGTCATCTGCGTACGAATGAAGAATGAACTGTGTAGGTGAGCGAGGTGTTGAGCAGCGGGAAACCGTTGGACAACGTCAGGTGAACTCTTAGGAGGCGTACTCACCGAAAGGTGAGCGGAACTCCTTGAAATCCGAAACCATTGGGGTACTGAAGCTTGAGAACCAATTGACAGGGGTGGGTCGCGTCACACGTGATTGTCGTTTGCGAGCCGTCCTGCAAGGTGAAGATTTGCGAGCCGGTGCCGA
Source organism: Acidimicrobiales bacterium (assembly GCA_037620085.1). Classification (GTDB taxonomy): domain Bacteria; phylum Actinomycetota; class Acidimicrobiia; order Acidimicrobiales; family Acidimicrobilacustridaceae; genus Acidimicrobilacustris. Next base: position 73,828 of record JASJMB010000036.1, read on the forward strand.
CTGTGAAGTTCACGGTCACCGGACCGTAGGGAGGCTGATTCGCTACTTCGATGAGTGAATCAGTGCCCTGAGAGAAGGGTTTGGGGAGACAAAGCCCGGCTCGAGTTGGGAACATCTGGCCATCAAACGCGATCGCCACATCACCCCGACACAACCGAGCCTCGACGCCGAACGCTTGCGATCCGTTCGAAGGACTCGCCGTCACCGACACCACATCCCCAGAGACCAACGTGTTTGTCGCTGAGACCGATACAGACATCGGCATGTTTGGTGTCGTGTACGGACCCTGTGGCTGAGCCGCCTTTACCGCTGTCGTCGGACTCGACTCCGTGCTCTCATTCGAATTGTCTCCTGCAGCAACCTCGTTAGCTGCTACTTCTACATCGAGTGATGACGACGAAGACGACGAGCTCCGTGTCGAAATCACCGTAAGGGTGATAACCACAAGGGCGACGGCAAGTAACCCGCCGAGGAAGGGAAGACGACGATTCATAAGAACGAAGCGGTAACTGACCGTTCGTTGGGGCAGGTGCCAGTGCACCGGCCCCAACGAGTCTCGGTCAGACTGCGAGCTTCCGACAGGTTGAACCAGCCAGGTTGTAGTTCGACGATGCTGCGACCGTTCCGGTCACAACCGTCGTTGGCAGCGGAGCGAAGCCGTAGCTGGCGATGATTGCAGCTCGCTGACCGTTACAAAGAGCACTCTTTGTTGTGCTGGAGGTCACGTTGTCAAAACCAACCGCCAGAAGCGCTTCGGCGTAGTTGGGTGAACGAGCGTCGAGCACGTTGTACACGAAGCGCACGCCGATGAACGCTGGGACAGTGTTCACACGGGTCGAGCTCGCTTCGGTAATCGGATAGCCACCCGATGCACCAGGCTGAACAACTGAAAGGCCAGCGTCGTTGAGCTGCCACTTTCGGTCAGTGACGTTGTAGGCCGCAGGGTTGGCATTCATCGACTGGGTCGTGGTGAGACCATTAGCATCGACGTTGGTGAGAATGCCACCAAGTCGTGCGGGAGCGCCACCGCTCGGAAGCACTCGCTTGTCGATGGTTGGGTTGGCTGCGTTGTTGGCCTGGTAGACCCACTGGCCGGCTGAGTAGGGGAAGATCGCCGACTGCCAATGAGCAGGATTGATCACACTGGCGTTGTTCTCTTCAAGCGCTCCACCCGTAGCGTTGACAACAATCGGTGCCGGGCAGCTTGCTGTCGGAGTCCCGAAGTTGAAGCTGGAGGAACCCAGAACATCGGAAAGGAAGAACGAGTACGTACCCGAGCCAGACTGCGGGAGGTAGCGCTGGATGGGACCAGCTGAACCGCCGGGCACCTGCGACCAGTCGGTGTAGGTGCAGTTGTAGATCTTGACGAGATCAACCCTCGAAAGCGCCGCCGGGGCAGAAAGGCTGCCAGTCGCCCACGACACGGCGTCAAGAGCGAAGGCGTAGTACTCAGAGTTACCAGCACTCACACCGCTTGAGGAGCTGTAAGCGGACGAACGAGCAATGTCCATACACCCCTTCACACCTACTGCCGGTGAGCCATAGGTGTTGGTGTCGGCAATCAAGGTCTGCAGCATCGAACGACCATTGGTTGAACCCGCGGGGATAGTGCGATCAGGAGCGACTGGCGTCACGCCGCTTGGCTGCCAGTTCATCGTTGGGCAGTTGAGATCGCCCGGAACTTGAGTAGCGGTGGTGGGGAACGAAGGGAGGTTCACCCATGTTTCGCCCGCTGCTGCATTCGTTTGGGCCATGAGCGCATCCATGAGTTTTTCGGTCGTATCAGAACCACCGGCGGCGAGAACAACACCAGCAGTCTGAGGAGTGACCGTTGCCGATGCTCCGGTACTTGTTGAGATGAGACTCGCAGCGAGAGTTGCGAGCGCTCCACCTACGAGAAGGCTTCGTTTGAACAAGGGACTCTTCACAGTTTTCGGGTCCTTTCGTGGAAACGGAGTCGCCTTTGAGACGACGTTCCGCGTTGGGCATCCAGCCCACAATGTGATTATTGACATGCGCAGGTGAACGGTTCCTTCGCAGCGACCAAACTTCGGGTGAAGTTCGCGTCAACCTTGGGCAACACCGATCAGAAGTTCTTTGTGGCTAGCTGCCGGAATCTTTACGAGATCGGAAAATGCCAAAACCAAGTGGGATCAGCATCACGACAAGCAGCAACACCAACGCAAGAGAGTTCGAGGTTGGAATTGATGGTCCGGTGTAGGCAACTGGTGTCGCCTTACGCCAGTCAGTGCTTCCACCGCCAGCCGACTTTGTTACGCCCGAGGCGCCCGCTGCGCCTACGCCGGTTGCGTCTGTTGTTGTCCCACCAATGCCACCGGCGACATCACCTATAGACGCAACCCCCGCCAACGGATCGGGCGGGCTTCCTCCACCATCGCCAACCGACCCAGAGAATCGCGGATTCGAACAATTCGCAGCACTCAATTGTTCAGCAGGCTGTCCGGTAAGACGAGAAATTGAATTCGCAACTTCCTGCGAAAGGTTGGGCGGCAAGGGCGAGTATCCAATCTTCGCCATATTCACTTGGCCATCACACGCGATATAGCGAAGCCACAACGCAAGCGTTTCGGTCACGCCAGGATTTGAATACGGGCCTTTGCAAGCAGGTCGATCCGGTGACGGGAAACACTGCGTCACGATGTAGCTATAGGCCGAAATCGGATAGGCCTTCGGATTTCCGGAGTTGTAGACGCCCGAAAGTTCCTGGCTCAGATCTGGTCGCAGCCTTGCTGCTTCGAGTGCTGCCGAAATATTTTCGGCGTAGGGGAGAATCCACTCCCCCGCAGCATTTTCGATCCATGCCGACGGAGCGTTGTACACCTTGGAGTACCCGAATTCGTCGTAACCGACACTCCAAAGACCCTGTCCACTGGCAATGAACTGTGCGATCTGATCAGAACCTTGGAACGCCTGTGACTTCGGAACAAAACCAGGAGAGCTATCGAGCTGAATAATGCGCACACTCGTAGGGAAACGATTGCGAGCGGCCCAAGGCCCAAAAAGGTCTGGGGCGACGTTGGCGACGAAGTCATAGAACAGGCCGGTGGTTCCCGATTGCCCGCCGCGATAAACAACCGTGATCGGCTGATCAGGGAGAACTAAGCCGCGGTTATCGGCGGAAATCGCAGGGTCATTCCATCGAGTGATGTCACCCATGAACATGCGAGCAACGGTTCGCCGAGACAAGTGGAGGTAGTCAACTTTTCGGCCCGCTGTGTCTTGCACGTTGTACATCACCGCAACAGCACCAGCAACACTAGGTACGTATTGATAACCGCGACTGTCACCAGAACCAGGTGACGACAGCGCCGAAAATTCCGCCTCGGTGCCGGCGAAATCAGCAAGAGATTGTCCGAACGATGTCAAACCTTGCGGTGAACCTGTCGGCAGATAATTCACCTGCAAGCCAGACGTCTGCGCATCTGCAACCCATTGCTGCATCGCAAGGGCGACATACGACGAGCCTTGGCCATTCACGCGCGCCGGCGCCGCAGCGCCGATGTCAGCCGACATCACGAGCGCTAAGAAGGCAAGGACGATCGCCGCAGCAACTTGACGGAATCGTCGATACGAATGCTCCACAGTGAACATCAGCCAAACCGTCCTTGGACGTAGTCGAGTGTTCGCGGATCAGTTGGTGTTGAAAACATGACATCGGTGGGGCCCTGTTCGACCACGATCCCCGGCTGGTTCTCAGCGGCCAAAAAGAAGGCACACAGATCGGAGACTCGTTGGGCCTGCTGCATATTGTGCGTCACGATTACAACAGTGACTTCGCCACGGAGTTCATCGATTGTCTCTTCGACGCGACGCGTGGAGGTCGGATCAAGCGCGGAGCACGGTTCGTCCATCAACAGGACATTTGGGTGCACTGCTAACGAGCGTGCAATGCAAAGACGCTGTTGCTGACCACCTGAAAGCGCGCCACCTGGGCTATCGAGCCGGTCACGAACTTCCTTCCAGAGTCCGGCACGAATGAGCGACTGCTCAACAAGCGTGTCTTTATCGCTGCACTTAAGGCGGGCAAGTTTGAGCGCGGCCAAAACGTTCTCGCGGATGGTCATTGCCGGAAATGGGTTTGGCTTCTGGAAGACCATGCCGATTCGCATACGAACTTGCTGAGCACGAGTGCCAGTGGCGTAGATGTCGTCGCCATCGAGAAGGATCTCACCGTCGAGAGCTGCTCCGGGAATGAGTTCATGCATGCGATTGAGGAGACGAAGGAACGTCGACTTACCGCAACCGGAAGGCCCAATAAGCGCAGTGACCTGACCCTTTGGCATCACTAAATCAACGCCTTCAAGCACAAGGCGATCGCCGAACCAAGCACACGCGTCTTTCGCCTCGAGCGTCGCGGGACCAGGAGGCGGACCGCCGATGATCTCAACGTTCTTCGCAAAAATCTTTTCGGCTTTGTCTCGATCAGACTCGGTCAAGTTTTCTTCGAGATCACTCTCGACAACGACATCGACATCGGTCATTTCGCTACACCTTTAGCTAGTTGATTCTTTGAAGTTTGAGTAGTGGAGACTGACTGCCGGCTGGCCTTCGCACGACGCTTAGAACGGTCACGACCAATGAATCGGGCAACGGCGAAAAGCCCAAGAACGATGAGCATCAACACAAGCGCACCAGCAAAACCGCGTTGGACTGCAGCGATATCTGGCTTACGGATATTTCGGTAGACAAAGAGCGGAAGACTTTCCTGCGAACCAGCAAACGGGTTGCTGTTCATGAGGTCGTAGCCGAACGATGTGAACAACAACGGTGCGGTTTCCCCCACCGCGCGAGCGATACCGAGAACAACGGCAGTCGTCATACCGGTCCGAGAGGTTGGGAAGACCACCGACCAGACCGTTCGGGCTCGCGATGCTCCCAACGCGAGACTTGCTTCACGCAGACCGTCAGGAACCAGTCGGAGTACAACTTCAACGGTTCGGGTAATCGTCGGGAGCATCGTGATAGCTAACGCAAGACTGGCCATCAATCCGTTGTATCCGAAGAGCGGATTCCCCGACTTCGCGAACGGAAGGATCAACGTCGCGAAAATGAAAAGGCCAGCAACAATCGAGGGAAGACCACTCATCGCATCGACGAAAATGCGCACAGGTCGACGCCATTTGCTTCGACTTTCGTTCAGGAACACCGCTGCAGCCAACGCGAGTGGCAACGACCAGAACAGTGCGAGACCAACCTGTTCAATTGTCCCGATAATTGCGTGATACCCACCACCTGAGGTCGCCGGCATGATCGGCGTGATGCCCTGTTGATCGTTAAAGAAAAAGCCGGGTCGAAGTGCTTTCAGACCCTCAACGAGGATGTAGCCAATCAGCAGGACCAGCGGAATGAATACGACCGTTGCAGCCGAAACGACAACAACCGTCATCAACCGATCCGTTGCCACGAGCCGCCCGACCCGATCTGCCGACACCGCAGCAAAGATCACGAGGAACGTGACATACGAACCAAGAAAGAAGCCGAATGCGCTCGCACCATCGGTCAGGCGATAGAAGATCAACCAGTTCAGGCAGATTGCGCTGATAAGTGACCCGACAAGAATCCAAACATCAAAGTTCGTGAACTCGCGCGGTCGCCGGGCAGTGCGCTTCCGCTTCTTCGAAGGTGGTTTTCTCGTTGTCGTCGTTTTTGTTGTTGCCGTTGTGTCGGGATCAATCGTCGAGGTCATATGTCGACCCCTGCACCCGAACGACTCTTGGAAACCACGACCGAAGCAATCATGTTCGTTCCAAGAGTGATGATGAACAGAACAAGACCAGCGGCAAGAAGCCCCGATGTTGTGAACGCATCAGCGCCAGCTCGGTTGGCAATGAAACCAGAGACCGTTGCGCCACCGTTTTGAAGAATGTGAATGCTGTCGCCGATTTTCTGCGGCACCTGCGGAAGCAAGAGTGCGACTGCGATGGTCTCACCGAGCGCACGACCAAGACCAAGCATTGAGCCGCCGATAATCCCGCCTTTTCCGAACGGCAGGACAACGGTCTTGATCATCCCCCATCGCGTTCCGCCGAGCGCAAGCGCAGCTTCTTTCTCACCTGGAGGCGTCTGCGAGAACACTTCGCGCACAACTGAGGTGATGATCGGAAGCACCATCAATGCCACAACAATGCCGGCGATAAAGATTGACCCAGTCAGGCTCGCATCTTCGGAGGTCTTGAAGAATGGGATCCAACCAAGGTTCTGCGTCAGCCAAAGCGAAATCGGCACAATCTTGTCGGACAAATAGAGAAAGCCCCAGAGGCCAAAAAGAAGGCTCGGCACTGCAGCCAGCAGATCAACGACACCGATCAACCACTTTCGTCGCTTTGCCGTCGAATACTCGGTGATCGCAAGAGCGCTGAAAACGCTGAGTGGAATCGCAATCGCGATCGCCACAAGTGCTACCAACACCGTTCCGGCTAGAAGACCGAGTACACCGATCCGCGCCGGGGTGACATCTGTTCGCCATTCGGTGCGAGTGAGGAAGGTCCAGATACCTGTTTCACCCAGCGCATCGCTGCTCTGGATCAGCAGGAAAGCACCGACAAGCGTGAGGAGAACCAGCACGGAGATTCCCGCGCCCATCGTCACCTGATTGAAGCGACGGTCAGCTCGACTCGGCACTTCAGTAATGACTCTTCGAGTCCGCTCCTTCTGGGGAGCGGGGTCGCCCGCGAGGGGACGATCCTCTACAAGTGTGCCGGGCACGTAGGTCATCAACTCCGTTGGCGGGGTAGGAAACGGCGAACGTTCGACGACTTCCTTAGGTTCTCTTAGTGAACGGGACCTATGGGCGAAGCACAACCAACCCCATACCAACTCATGGTGAATCAATCCCAACAAGATGAACGCCAAGTGTCGAAAAGGTGTCGAATCAGACTCAGCGTGCGCCCATCGGTGGGCCAAACATCGGTAACCTCAGATCGCTATGGCTCACACCGACGAACGCCGCAGAAGTTCAGGGACACTATTCCGTGCCCTCGCCGGAGTTCTCACTGTCATCGTTGGAATCGCCGTCGTCTCGTGCTCATCTCCGACACAAAATTCTTCCAATGACCCCAGTGGCGGTGCCACGGCCACAACCGCTGTCGACACAGATGCGGGTCCGACTTCGATTACCAAAATGCTGCGCTCGACGGAAGTCGCAAAGGGTTTCGATAAAGCGTCGAACATCGTTTCGCGACCCATGCGGAATCAGCTTTGGATCACGCAACGATCTGGCGCTGTGCGGGTCATCGAGATTGAGACGGAGTGGAGTCTCGAACTCGGACAAACCCAACGCAATGGCTTCAAGGCCTACCCCACCCCGATCTTTGACCTCTCCGGCGATATCTCGACCGAGGGTGAACGCGGCCTACTTGGAATCGCCTTCGCTACTGACGCCAGAACTCTTTTCCTTTCCTATGTGAATAAGAAAGGCGATCTCGTGATCGCGTCATGGACGGTCGCCGACCCCGCTCCACCACCGGTCACTGTTCCTCCTACGACTGCCCCTGCTCCCACCGTTCCCGGCGCTCCGTCCACATCCTCGACTACGTCGACAACGACAACGACAACGACTGCTGCACCGACTACCACGCAAACGATTCCCATTCTCCCGGCCCCTATCGTTGATCCAGCCTCAAAGCGAGTCCTGCTCACCATCCCTCGTGAAGGCACCACCAACTACTCCGGACAACTCACCCTTGGACGCGATGGATACCTCTATATCGGTGTCGGCGATTCCCCGAATGGGAGTGCAGACAAGACGGCTCAGAACCCAGAGTCCCTGCTCGGAAAGATTCTGCGTATCGACCCCAGCGGAAAAAAAGCGTCAGCAACCGACCCCTATGCCATCCCGCCAGGCAATCCTTACGTCAAGGGTGGGGGGCTGCCGCAGATTTGGGCCATCGGCGCACAAAACCCACTGCGATTTAGTTTTGATCGTTCCAACGGGAATATGTGGATCGCAGATGCCGGCCATTCCCAATTTGGAGAAATCGACTACCTTCCCGCCTCGAAAGGTGGTGGAGCGGGCGCCAACCTCGGATGGCCGTTCAAAGAAGGAAAGGAGTCCGGCCCTAGTCCTGCCGGTGCTCCATCCTCGCTCGAGACACCCATCGCAGTGAGCCCGACTACGGGAAGCGACTGCCCAATTATCGGCGGGTTCGTCTACCGGGGTTCGGTGACTGAACTGCAAGGTGTCTATATCTATGGTGACTTTTGTAGTGGCAACGTCAACGGCCTTCTTCAACGCAAAGGCATCGTGTTAGACGACAAAGCCATTGGCCCAAAAATCGGCGCAAAGTCAATTGTGGCTTTTGCGGAAGATAGCCAGGGCGAGTTGTATCTCATTACCGCTGGCGGATCGGTGCAGCGCCTGGTGGCGGCATGACCGATTCCAATTTCACGACGGAAGTTCCCGATGACGCCACAACACGACGCAATATCTTTGCCGGGCGCACCCTTTCCGACGGGAAAAAGCTCTTCTGGTGGCGCGAGATTCTGATCGTCATCGTCGTCGATGTCGTGTACGAAACAATCCGCAATCTTTCTGCCGGAAAACCGGACAAAGCATACGAAAATGCGCTCCTCATCATCGATTGGCAGCGCAACTTTGGCATTTGGCACGAACAAGCAATGCAGAATTTTGCCCTCAACTACACACCGCTCATTGTTTTCGCCAATTACTTCTACGGTTCGGTATACGTCGCCGCAACGTTGTTCACGCTTGTCTTCCTCTATTCCAAGTTCCCCGATGACTATTCGTTATTCAGAAACACACTTGCTATCGGGACATTGTGCGGTCTCATCGGCTTTGCCTTGTTCCCGCTCATGCCACCGCGCCTACTTGATGACACGATTCTCCTACACGGGGTGAACGCTGGTAACTGGTTTGGATTTGTCGACACCCTCGTGGAGTACCCCACGTTCTGGTCATTCAACGATGAGACGATGAAGACAATATCGAATCAGTTCGCGGCGATGCCTTCGTTGCACTGCGGTTGGGCGTTCTGGACACTGATTGCGCTACTCCCAAGGATGAAATCCCGATGGGCAAAGACCCTCGTTGTTCTCTACCCAATCATGACCGTCTACGTCGTCGTCATCACGGGCAATCACTACGTACTTGACGCCGTCGCAGGATTCCTGCTCTTCACCGTTGCCTATCTCATTGCCCGCAAGGTCACTCGAGCCGGTCGGGGTAGACCCATAGTGACCTCTTCAAACTCAGTCGAACCTGCAGTTTCCAACGACGGCGCGCCGGCCTAAGTAACTCGGTTCAAGAACGAAGGCTCATCGCCAATCGATAGGCCTCGACGTTGCGCTGGACCACACCGGACCAATCCACCGGTGATGGTGTTGCACGGTTATGTGCCGTTATACGATCCCGCAATTGCCGATCAGTGACAATTCGCAACAATTGCTCGACCATGTCCTGATCAGAATCAGCAAGAAGTCCTTCTTGTTCGTGACGAACAAATTCGCGGATCCCCGTTTGTGATTTCGCGACAACCGGGAGGCCGGCACAACGACCCTCGAGCGCAGCAATGCCAAACGATTCAAGATTCGCCGGTGCAACAAAAACGTCGGATCGAGAAAAGATGTTGCGAATCTCTTCTCGTGTGCGACGACCGACCAACTTCACCACATCGTTTAGTCCGTGGGCACGTACAAACTTCTCGAGCCGTGACAGCTCAGGTCCATCCCCAACAATGACCATCTTCAGTTGCAAATCACTGGGCAAGCGGCGAACCACTTCGTCCACCATACGAAGTAAGTGCATCGGACGTTTGCGCGGCGCCAATCGCATCACCGATACCAGCGTCACCACCGCCGGATCTCGTTCAGTCGGTTCAACGCGCCACGTATCGTTCTCAATCCCATTAGGTAGTACAACAACGTGGCTGCCTTTCCTTGCCATCTTGCGGATGGGGGCCGCAGCAACCTCACTCACCCCAGAAAGCACCACTGGCCACTTACCCCACCTACCTATCGCATTCAGCGCCATGAACATCGGGGTTGCATAACTCCAGATGCAATGAACGGTGACGACTGTTGGAATCGCTGCCTGCTGCGCTGCCCGCGCTCCGATATACGCGAGTGGACTGACAACGCCACCATGAAACTGGGCGACATCAACGTTCTCCGCTTGGAGGAGACGGGTGACTTCCCGGAATGCTTTCCGAGTAAACGGGATGTCGAATGGCAGGAGCGGAACATCAATGCGGTGAACCCGCACTCCATCAATCACTGCCGGACCAGGCGTTGTTGTCAGTACGACCACCTCGTTCCCTGCTAATTGCAGGTGACGAGCAAGGTCGTGGACCTGCATTTCGATTCCACCAAGGCGCGGAACATAACAATCGGAGATCAGAGCGATCTTGAGACGTCCAGAACTGGAACCAAAGGTGTCATCGGCGTCGGTCATACGACTCCTCGGGACAGTGGACGAACACTGGTGCACCGTAGTCCTCGCCACCGCCCTGTAAGAATGCCCAAATGCCACACGGGACCTTGGTCGCTTTTCACGCCCACCCTGATGACGAAGCGCTCCTCGATGCCGGCACCCTGGCCCGGGCCGCCCAAGCAGGGCACCGAGTCATCTTGGTGCTCGCTACCCGTGGTGACGCCGGCGATGTTGGCGATGGAGTCTTAGGAGCAAACGAAGGCCTCGCCCAACGACGCTCGTCCGAAGCCGAGGCATCAGCGGCCGCAATCGGTGTCGCTCGAGTCATATTCCTCGACTATCTCGACTCAGGCCATGCACCCGACACCAATGGCGTTTGGCCCCAAGGCACGTTCTGCGCGGCGAACGTGAACGAGGCTTCCGACGCTCTGGTTGCCATTCTTAGCGAGGAAAGGGCGTCGTTACTTCTCGCCGACGACCGCAACGGCGGATACGGCCATCCCGATCATCAACAGGTTCATCGTGTTGCCTGGGCTGCTTCTGAGAAATTCGGCGTTCCTCTACTGCAAACAACAATCGATCGCGAATTTCTTTCTGGCGGTATCGAACTTGCAAAGGGAATGGGCTTTGAAGTCCCAGATGATTTCGTTCCCGCCGATCTCTCCACTTGGTACACACCAAATGCAGAAATCACGCACACCGTCGATGTGAGTTCTGTTCTCGGGAATCGCAAAGCCTCGATGGCCGCACATGCCACTCAAGCAACCGGCGCGCCCGACACCGTTCGAACGCTTTCGATCTTCCTTGGTCTGCCCGATGAGATTTTTGCTATCGCATTCAGTACCGAATGGTTTGTCCTCGCGGGCAGTTCCAACACTGCACTCCCCGAATCATTCGCTCACCTCTTCGATTCTGTCGGTCAATGACCGAATCTCCCGAAGAGGACCTTCCCGAAGTCCTTCAAGGACTGAGCGCAGAGGAATCCACTGACGCGTTCGCGGTTGTCAGTCACGAACTTCACAAAAAATCGAATGTCCGCCGCTTCGTGGAAATCGGTGGTTCGCTTTCTGTTGTCGTCATCATTTTCGCGTTTGTCATTCCAAAAATTACTGGTTCTGACTACGCCGAGATCTGGGATCAGATGGCGCAGTTATCTGCATGGGAGATGACTGCGCTTATCGCATTGTGGTTTCTTGGAATGCTCGCCTACACGGGGGTATCGACAAATACTCTTCCTGGACTCAAACGCACACAAGCACTCACGGTGAACTTTGCCGGCAGCGCTGTTTCAAACGTGATGCCGTTCGGTGGGGCAATAGGAGTAGGAGCGACCTACGCCATTGACATGTCATGGGGTTTCACCACACCATCGGTCACGTTGTCGATCCTTGTATCGGGCATTTGGAACATTTTTGTCAAACTCGCAATGCCAGTGCTTGCGCTCGTTCTTCTCATTATCTCGGGCAACGCGACGGGCAAACTCTTCGTCCCCACACTTCTTGGCCTTCTCGCCCTGGTCGTTGCGGCAGTGGTCCTCGGGCTCATTTTGCGTAGCGAGGGTATTGCGGAAAAAATTGGACGGCTGGGCCAAGCAATCGTCGGTTGGTTCTGCCGAGTCACCCATCGCGTGACCACCCCCGATGTCGTCAAAGTCATTCTGGACTTTCGCCATCAGAGCATCGGCCTCGTTCGAGAACGATGGCTCTTGATCACGTTTTGGATCTTCCTGTTCAACCTCATTCAATTTGTCCTCCTCTTCGCGTGTATTCGAGCCATCGGCATTGAAAGCATCACACTCACCGAAGCATTCGCCGCCTTTGCATTTGCCCGGCTTCTCGAAACGATCCCGATTACGCCAAGTGGCGTCGGCTTCGTCGAAGTCGGCGCCGCCTCGGCCCTCATTAGTTTTGGCGGACCCGAAAACGCGTCGACAGCAGCGATTTTCCTTTTCCGCGGGTTCGTTTACCTGCTCGAAATTCCGGTCGGAGCAATGGCATGGGTTGTGTGGGCTTGGATGACCCGCTGGCGACGTCCGATCGGGTCCGTCTCGCGCAATCACTAGATGTGCGAGAGTGAGCCCATGGCTCATCTTTTCGACGAACGTTCCATCCTCCTCACCGACCGCGTCGCCATCGTGACCGGCGCAGCCGAGGGCATCGGGCGAGATACCGCTCTCCTCTTCGCCCGATGTGGCGCGACGCTGGCCATCTGTGACCGACAAGCCGATCTTCTCGCCGATGTGGCGGCTCAGATCGAGGCACTCGGTCGACCGGTGATCACCGCTGAACTCGATGTACGCGACTCCGAGGCGGTCGATGCATTTGTAGAGAAGATCGCAGCCGCTCATGGCCACGTTGATGTGCTCGTCAACAACGCCGGCGGCACATTCATTTCTCCCTTCCTCGACGTGAGCCCCAAAGGCGAAGCGTCACTTATCGCCGAGAACTTCACACAAGCAACGCACTTCATCCGACGCGTAGCTCCGCTCATGCCCGATGGCGGCTCGATCATCAACATCACATCGATCGAGGCCCATCAGGCTGGTCCGGGCTTCGGCATTTACGCTGCGATGAAAACCGCTCTTGAGAGTCTCTCGAAATCGCTCGCTCTTGAATTCGGAGCGCGCCGCATTCGCGTCAACTCAATCTCCCCCGACGCGCAACCTTCCGAAGGCGACAAGGGCCTACAGGCGACGCTCATCGAAAGCGACCCAGAGTTCCTTCCCGCTTTCCTTCCGCCGCTCGGCTATCTCGGAACCACCGAAGACACTGCGGCCGCAGCGCTCTTCCTCGCTTCCGATCTTTCGCGATTCATCACTGGCACCTCCATTCATGTGGACGGAGGAACATGGGCCGGCGGCGGATGGCACCGACCCGACGCAACCCGCCCCGACCACTGGAGCAGTGAAGATGTCTGAACTCACGAGCCCCTGGGGCCTTGAAGGCCTTTCTGTTCTCGTAATGGGTGCCGGTGGTGGCGGCATCGGCACATCGATAAGCCGCTTCCTTGGTCATGCCGGAGCGTCAGTGGTTGCCGTGGACATCGACGCCGAAAAGTTGAAGGTGTGCACTGACGCGCTCGAAGCCGACGGAACAACTCATATCGGACTCATTGCCGATGGCCGCGACAAAGCCGCTGTCGCCGATGTCGTCGACAAGGCCTGCGAACTCGCGCCGCTTCGCGGCTCGGTTCAGGTCGCTGGCGGTATGTGGCCACCACAATGGTCACCTTTTGCCAGCGACGATCCCGCATTCGACGATGTCATGGCGCTGAACTTTGGCTCTACGGTCAACACCGTTCGCGCTGTTGGTCGTCGCCTCGTTGAACAAGGCAATGGCGGAACGCTTTGCAACATTGCCACCACTTCGGCGCTCAACGGAATGCCATATGGATCGGCCTACGCCGCCGCAAAAGCCGCCGTGTTGTCGCTCACGCGCTCGCTCGCCATCGAATGGGGAAGCCGCAACATTCGCATCAACGCAGTTGCGCCTGGCTCGATCGCTACACCAAAAAGTGCATCAACCCGAAAGGCTGGCGACACCGACCGCAACGACCTCGAAGTCATCCCCATGCGTCGTCGTGGCACAAGTGACGACATAGCGAAGGGCGTGTTGTTCATGATGTCCGACATGTCGGACTACGTCACCGGACAGGTGTTGTGTGTCGATGGTGGAACGTCAGTGCGCCCCACCTATAACGACAGCGAAGAACTTCCTGTGTTCGTGCACAACGAAGAACTGCGCGCCCGTCTTAAAGACTGGTAAATCGACCGCCGCTCACCACAAGCGTTTGTCCAGTCACGTACCGAGCTTCGTCGCTGCACAAGAACACTGACGGGGGACCGATATCAGTTTCGGGATCACCAAGCCGACCAAGCGGAACAAGACCCTCAATGCGCTTGACGCGCTCGGGTTCGAGGATCTTCATGTTTTCGAGCGCTGGTGAAATTGCCAACGGGGCAACGCTGTTCACACGAATGCGGTCAGGTCCCCATTCACGAGCAAGAGCACGCACGAAACCGCGTTGTGCTGCCTTAACTGCGCTGTAGAACGGCGCTCGTTCCGAACCTTCGATGCCTGCGGGTGAGCTCATAAGTAGGTAAGCGCCCTGTGATTTTTGAAGGTGCGGGTACGCCTGGACTGCAAGTCGCCATGTCGCTCGCACCGTGACTGATGCGTGGTCTTCCCATTCATCAAGGGTTGTGTTCTCGAAGTCGGTTGCTTCGCTCGAACGACCGCTTACGGCGTTGTGAACCACCGCATCGAGTCGGCCGAAGTCGCGAACCAGTTGTTCGATTGCGTCAGCGCTTTGCGCGGCATCGGTGACATCGCAGCGCAAGATCACGGGAGTCCCGCCGACAGCGGCAACGGCAGCGGCAGTTTCCTCGGCTGCTTCTGGGCGTCGCACGCCAATGCCAACGATTGCGCCAGCAGATCCAAAGGCCGCGGCAACACCACGGCCCACGCCAGCAGCAGCCCCAGTCACAAGGACAACTCGACCTTCCATCAATCCGGACAAATTGCTCATGGCTGCATCACCGTTCCGCGATCGGCGACCAATAGTGCGCCAGTAATTGCTCCGGCCGCAGGTGTCACCAACATGTCAATGAGTCCGATCACATCGTCGACCGCCGACGCAGGCGGTAACGCTGGCTGGCCCAGCACCGGAACCATCGGGACTTCGGTATCACCCGCGTCGTTGTCACCCAACATGAACGCTGCCAACTCGACTTCGATTGTGTTCACGGTGATGGAACGTGCACCCCAACGACGAGCAACCGCTTTCGCCATCACGCGAATTGTTTCAACCGCGGTGCATAACGGAACAAGACCAGCGATGCCTGTCGCGGCAACTGTTGGCAGAATAAGAATCACGCGTCCACCATCAGCAAGAACGCCATGAGCCTGCTGCAGCGCCACAAAGGCCGAGCGCATCGAATACTCCGCTGCTTGATCCCACTCGGATTCGGTGAGCGAGACGATCGGTGCAGAGCGAAACGCTGAAGGGTCAATCGCGGCAAGCACCACACAGTCAACTGTTCCGGAGCCAACCAGTGATCGGAGTGACTCGCCAACCGCTTCGGCGTTGGTGAGATCAAGGGTGGAAGCGAGTTCGATAATGGAGTCACCGCGGGTCCGAAGACGCTGTGCGATCGAGAATCCGATCCCAGAACTGGATCCGATGACAAGTGTTGAAGCTGATGACGCCATAGTCCTCCTCCAGACGCCGAGACGCTACCGCCCCACGCATGCGAACAAGTCAACACGCTGTCGTCACCGCAGACCACCGGTAGTCTCGACCTGTGGACAGGGGGAAGCAACGGCGGGTACTCGTCGCGACGATGCTCGGCGTATTCGTCTCGGGTTGGCCCGCGGTCATTCTCGTTGCCGCTCTTCCTGAAATCGGCGACAACCTTCACGCATCTCGAACAACGCTTTCATGGGTGCTTTCACTTCCGATGCTCATCGGTGCGGTCATGCTCCCAACCTTCGGGCGGCTTGGCGACCTCAAAGGTCAACGGCGCGTCTTCCTCATCGGCCTTAGCGTTTGCGGAGCTGCTGCGATTCTCACAGCGTTGTCATGGAACGCTGCGTCTCTCATTACCTTTCGCACAATTAGTCAGACCGCTGGCTTCGCCACTGCCCCCACCGCCGTCGCGCTCATCATGGAAACGTTTCCGCTCGATGCGCGACCACGCGCACTTGGCATGTGGGCATTCGTTTCCGCCGCCGCACCCGCGCTTGGTCTGGCATTTGGTGGCCCGATGGTCGAACTCCTCAGTTGGCGTGGCGTCTTCATTATTCAGGGAGCCCTTGCACTGGTGTTTCTTCCGCTTTGTTTGCGTTGGCTCGACGAGACAAAGCGCCGATCAAATATCGGCTTCGACATCGCTGGTGGGATCACCCTCATGCTTGCGACGGGTTCGATCCTGCTCTACCTCGATCGAGGTGGTTCCTGGGGTTGGACGCAACCGGTAGAACTTTGCCTTCTCGTTGCCGCCCCGATGCTTGCCTTGTTGTTCATTCGAATCGAAAAGCGCGCCAAGTTCCCACTTCTTCCCACTGGCCTTCTCGCCAACCGCGCCTATTCAATGCCTGCCATCTCTGAATTCCTTTCGCAAGCATCAAGCAACGCAGTCTTTTTCAGCGCGCCACTCTTGCTGCAGCAGCGTTTCGGAAAAACAATCGCCGAAACCGCATTCCTCATGCTTCCGTTGCCACTTGGAATGTGCTTCGGTGCAATCATCGGCGGACGAGTTGCCGCAAGATACGGCGAACGCCGTGGCGGCTTGATCGGTACGAGCGCGATGGCGCTTTCGATGCTGCTCTTCCTCGCCGGCTACAACACCGAAATAATGAGCCTCGTCACCATCGCCTTGATTGTTCAAGGAATCGCCAATGGCTTTGTTCGCCCGGCCGTTGCATCGGCCGGCGGCGCCGCGCTCAGTCCCGAATACTTCGGAGTAGGAATGGCAACGCTTCGGATGATTGCGCTGCTCGGTTCCACGATGGGTATCAGTATCGCCCTCGCCGCGGCAGTTTTCGGGGGCTTTCGGGCGATTTACATCACGACCTTTGTTCTTGCCCTTATGGCCACAGCCACAATGACCCGGGTGATCTCACACAAGCGCCTCACGGGAACACCCGAAGAGCGGAAAGAACAGGAACGGAAACTCATCGCTGACATGGAAACTGAAGCCGCCCTCACAACCCTGCCGGCGTTTGAAGGCTGAGCATGACGAACCCCTCCGCTACTACCCCGAGCGCGGTTCTCTATCTCGCAACGTGGTTACCCGAGCAACTCCACGATCAGTTCTCCGCATGGTGCGATGACCATCACCGCGAGCAACTTGCGTTGCCCGGATATCAACGCGCACGACGGTTCGAATGGGTAGATGGTCGACATGTGGACGATCCTCCGCAGTACCTCACGATGTACGACCTCGACTCGCTTGAAGCGCTTTCTAGCGATGCCTACCTCGAGCACACACGTTCATCATCCGGATTACCCGATTTCCTTCGAGGCAATATTCGAGTCGAACGGCGTAACTGCCGCGTTGTCGCGTCGCTCCCTGCGGTTTGGTGGCCACCCTCCCCGACGCCACTTCTCGATCTCTTTCAACTCACGAGCGAAGAGTCCGCCACCGAGCTTCGGGATGGAATCAAACACGTCACCGATCCGATTGCCGAAGGCTTCACGCTTCGAGTTATCGACAGCGACAACGACAATCCGGTCGTGCTTGTTGACCACGGCGACGACGCCACCGAAATGATCGATACCCTCACCGGCGGCAGCGGCTCACTTCGTTCGACATGGCGCTGTTGCTTCGACGAATTCGCATAGGTCCACTGGCTCCTAGGATCACAGAATCGAAATCTTGATCATCTGCTCCGGTAATACCTGTCGGTCGCCAATGGCGATGGGACTCCTTGCGCATCACCTCACACTTCGCGGCATGGACGCACGCGTGCATTCGGCCGGAACGCTCGGTTGGGGCGGTCCTGCCACCAACCACGCCGTTGAAACGCTTGCGGCTCGTGGCCTCGATCTCTCTGAACACGAAAGTCGCCGCCTCGAAGGTGACGACATCGCCGAAGCCGACCTCATCATCGGCATGACTCGCGATCACGTTCATGGCGTGATTATCCACGACCGCTCCGCAATCGAGCGAACCTTCGTTATGGGCGAAATCGTCCGACTCGGAAATAAAGTTGGCCCCCGCAGGCCCGATCAATCGGTTCGTGAATGGTGCGCCACCGTTGCTGCACTTCGGCCCCAAGGCCGTCCGGCCGGAATTTCTACCGATGACATTGCTGATCCCGTCGGTGAAGGCCTCGAGGTCTATGCAAAGACTGCCGACAGACTCGATGCGCTTTGTGCTGCAACTGCAGCACTTCTGCTTCCCGACGGCGCTCACGGCGAAATCGTCGATATCGACCCACTTCCGGCGCCCTGATCGCGGGCGCTCAAACAGAGCCTGTCCTACACTTCCAGGATGGGAAAATTCGCAAATAGCAAAGCACTCGCTGGTGCAAGTTTCGGAGTTCTGAAAAGCGAAAAGAAGTTGGCTGCGATTCCTATCGTTTCTGCAGTCACCTGTGGCGTTATCGCTGTGGCAGTCGGAGGCGGAGTCATTCTCACTGCCGACTTCATTGCCAACCCCGCACCCGGACAAGACGATTTCGCTATGACTCCGGCATCGTGGGCCGTCGGCGTTGTCGGCCTTTTCATTATTGGGTTAGTTAGCCAGATGTTTGCGGCCACACTGATCGCTGCCGCGAATGAACGGCTGAACGGCGGCAGCTTCACCATGGGTCAGGCCTTTTCCAAGGCAACAACTCGAACGCCTTCCATTCTTGGTTGGTCGGCGATCAACTCGACAGTTGGTCTCGTTCTTCAAGCGATCCGCGACAAAGCCGGTTTTCTCGGCGACATTGCTGCCGGTCTTATCGGCGCAGCCTGGAACGTGGTGACGTGGCTCGTGCTTCCGATCATCATCATCGAGGGCATCGGACCAATCGTTGCCATCAAGAAATCCGCGAGCCTCTTGAAAACGACTTGGGGCGAAAACCTGTTTGCTCAAGCCGGCATAGGACTTATCGGATTCCTACTGATGCTTCCGGGAATCCTCGTCTTCGGCGCACTGAGTTTGGTTGTCCCGGTTGTGGGTATCCCGTTGCTATTCATCTGGGTTGTCGTAATCGGCTGCCTGATGTCGGCCCTCGGTGCCATTTACCGCACGGCGCTCTATCGCTTCGCAGTTGGTCTTCCCAACGGCGATGCATTCACGCAGGATGAACTTTCCGGAGCCTTCAAGACGAAGGTGAAGTCCGGACGTACGCGCTAATCGGCGTTAGCTGCCGGGTTCTTCAGTCGGCCGCACTCCCACAGGCCAACCTTCGACAACCACAACTTCATTCGTAAGCGGCGGCACCCAGCCTTCGCCGTCGATCCAACGACGGACAACACGACCAGGAACACCTACGACCACGCTGTGATCGGGAATCTCTCCGCGCACAACAGCACCGGCAGCAATCGCGCAATTACGACCGATTGACGTGCCTGGTAAAACAACAACGTTTGTGCCGATCCATGTGCCCGCACCGACACGTACCGAAAAACCTTGCAACACCTGTTTGCCGACCGGAAGCCACGGATCGGCATAGGTGTGGTTGTGGTCGGTGAAGTACACGTTCGGAGCAATCGTGACATCGGCCTCGAGCACGATCGAATGTCGGGCCACGAACCAGCAGTCCTTACCAACAGTCGTGCGATCGCCTATCTCAATTACAGCCGGCGTATCAGCCGGATAGGTCTCGGTGGGCATTCCCACTGCGAGCGTCGTGCCGGCACCAATGAAGCAGTCCTCGCCAAGGTGGATGGCGTGGGCGTTATAACAATCCCCCTGAGGGAATGCGACGTAGCTGCCGCGACCCATTGATCCGTAGCGACGGGCCAGCGGGTGCTCGGCATTAATCGCACCAGCGAGACGAATCCGCTCCCACGACGCGTTGATCACCGTTGTTGCAACCGAACGCGCCTGCGCTCTTAGGCGATCAAACCAAGACATGAATTGTCACTGTAGTTGACGGTATCGTGAACACTTCCCTGCCCCGGAGTATCGATGGCCACCATCAGATCACATGCGAGAGTGAACCGAAGTGCCGACGAGGTCTGGAAAATTGTGGGTGATCCCACTCGCATCGTTGAATGGTTCCCCGGCGTGACCGAGGCGACCGTCGAAGGCAACAACCGAACGCTCATGTTGAAGGCCGGCCTTCCGGTTCACGAAGAAATCGTCACGCTTGATCACCGCATGCGTCGCTTCCAGTACCGCATCACCGGCCCGCTGCCAGTGAAGTATCACCTCGGAACGATGGACGTCATCGAAGACGGTGAGCCTGGCTGTCTGCTCATGTACTCCACTGAAATCTCTCCTGACCCCATGGCCTTCGTGCTCGATGGCGTCATCTCCGAAGGCATCGGCAATCTTGCGCGCATGTTGAACGACCACACCGAGGAACAACGCTGATGGGTCGCAAAATTCTCTTCATCACCACCGACCAAATGCGTTACGACGCCATCGGTGCCAACGGTGGCACTGTCGCGCGCACGCCCAACATCGACTCATTTGCCGCCGACGGAATTTCTTACGATCGCGCGCAACCACAAAATGTGGTGTGCATGCCATCACGATCCACGATGGTCACTGGCCAGAATATCGGCACTCACGGCGTCTGGATGAACGGCGTTCCGCTTCCAGTTGAGTCGCCCAGCGTTGCTGCGGTATTGCGAGACGCCGGCTATCGCACTGCCCTCATCGGCAAGAGCCATTTCGAACCATTGCTCGACCCGTTCTTGCGCTTCGAAGAAAACCGTCAGGGTTTTGCCGGCGCAACTGAAGGCCACCGCGGTTTCGATCACATGGAACTTGCCACTCATGGTGCTGCCGGTTTCACGCACTACTCACGCTGGATTCGCCAAAACCATCCCGAAGCAATCGGCATGTTCTTCCAGGTGCTCGATGGCGATCTCGAAGTGAGCAATGTCCCCGGTGGCGACTCTGGCGCTCCGCAGATCAAACACAATGCCGTGCCGCGCGATTGGTACCACACCGATTGGGTTGCCGACCGAACGATCTCTTGGCTCGATGGTTTGAACAGCGACGATGACTGGTTCTGCTGGATGAGTTTTCCCGATCCACATCACCCGTGGGATCCGCCCGAATCTGAATTGCATCGCGTCGACTGGCGCGAACTTGATCTTCCTGTTGGCTATCCGCAGAACCAAGCCGAACGCGAAGCGATCATCGACGCCAAACCGCGCCATTGGCGTCTTTGGTACGACGGAAAACTCGTCAGCAATTACGAAGCTCCCGACAAGTGGGTTCCCGCAACACTCACCGCCGACCAAATTCGCGAAGTCAACGCGATGGCGCATATAGAAAACGAACTCATTGACGAGGCGATCGGTCGTGTTCTTGCTGCGATCGAAGCCAAGGGTTGGAGTGACGATCTCGACATCGTGTTCACCGCCGATCACGGCGAGTTCCAAGGCGATTTCGGGTTCTTATTCAAAGGCCCGTATCACGTTGATTCGCTTATGCGGATACCCCTTATCTGGCGCCCGGCCCCATCGGCCGGCGGCGGCCTCGACGCCAGCGCCCGTGTCTCTAAGCCAGTCGGCCTTCTCGATCTCGCCCCCACCTTCTGCACCATTGCTGGCCTACAGCCGCCGGAGTGGATGGAAGGGCGTTCACTGCCTATCGACGATGCCGATGCTTCCGCTCGTGGATTCGAACGCGTCACCACCGAGTGGGACAGTCGTCAGCCCGATGGCACCGAGGTTCATCTGCGCACGATCATGCGCGACAACTTCGTGTGCACGACCTATCAATCGGGCACGGTGCACGACGGAACCGAGGGCGAACTGTACGACCTCGTGCTTGATCCGTTGCAACAGATCAACCTCTGGGATGACTCCGAACGCCGATCACTTCGCGACGAACTGCTCATTGATCTCGCTGCGAATTTCGTAGAACCGATCGAGTTTCGCCACGCCGAAGCGCCCGTCTGATTTTTTGCTGGTTACAACAATCCTGCGAGCATCTCGAGCGTTGCGTCGCGGTTGTCATAAGGGACAGCAACAAACTCGGTTGCACCCGCTTCGAAGACCTTTTCGATACCGGCACGAACCGTTGCCGCGTTGCCAACGAGGGCAACGTCGGCCGGACCTTCCACACCTTCACGATCGAGCATCGCTCGGTACGAAGGAAGAAAGCCGTACACAAGAAATTGCTCTGCAGCTTTGGCGCGTGCACCGGCTTCATCGTCGGTGACACACACTGGCAACGCACACACGATGCGAGGTGCGGGTCGGTCTGCTTCAGCCGCAGCCTTGTTGATCGTCGGAGCAATGTGCGAACCGATAGTGATCGGACCCGTCATCCAGGTGGCCGTTCCCTGAGCCATGCGAGCAGTGACGTTCAGCATCTGTGTGCCCAGTGCAGCAACCAGCGTGTCGACGGGTGTGGAGTCGGGAATCTCGAGCGCCAAATGCGCATGCAGCGTTTCGCCACCGAAATCGGCAGTTTCGCCGTTAAGGAGCGGCATCAAGATGCTGAGGTATTCACGCAGGTGACGCACCGGCTTGTCGAAGGTCATGCCGAACATGCCTTCAATCACCATTTGGTGTGAAAGCCCGATACCAAGGGTGAATCGACCATCGGCAACTTGCTGCACGGTTCGTGCTTGGGCCGCAAGCATTGCTGGATGGCGCGGATAGGTCGGAACCACTGCAGTGCCCAGTCGAATCTTTGGAACCTCGCGAGCAACAACCGTGAGCGCGGTAAGCGTGTCAAGACCGAAGATCTGCGGCATCCAATACGACCCGAATCCTGCTTCGGCAAAAAGGCTCGCGTGTTCAACGGCTTTGTCGACAGTTTCGGGTTGGCTAAAAATTCCGATTTCCATGTGAATCCTTGTTGGGAGTGTGAAGTGAGAAGTAATCAGTCAGCGAGTGACTGGAGTGCGACAGCGTGAGCTTCGAGGGTCGCAGGTGTATGCGGAGGCGGCAGATAGAGAATGCCCATATCAAGCCCTGCTTCGGCATAGGCCTCGGCTTGAGCGACGGCAACACCGGGATCGTTGGCATCGGCCAGCAAATGGGTCGAGGTCATGATCTCGGACGGATCGCGACCGATACGTTCGCATTCAGCCCACAACAGATCTCGCGAGGCTTTCCACGAATCAACCGGACCGCCAGGGAAGTTCCAATGTTGTGCCCATCGAGCAACAGCAGGGATTGTTCGTTTCGGCCCTGCGCCGCCGATGCAGATTGGCGGATGGGGCCGTTGAATTGGCTTCGGCTCGCAATACGCGTTGGTGAGGTTGAAGTGCTGGCCGCTGAAGTTCGATACCTCATTCGTCAACAACGACACGATCACTTCCAGCGCTTCATCGAACATATCGAAACGTTCGGTGAGCGTTGCTCCAAGACTGATTCCATAGGCATCGGCTTCTTCATCGTTCCAGCCGGCACCAAGACCAAGTTCAAGACGACCGTTCGATATGACATCGACAGTTGCAGCAATATTCGCCATCACTGCGGGATGGCGATACGGAAGGCCAGTCACCAAAACGCCAACGCGGATGCGCTTGGTGGCCTGCGCGAGCGCAGTAAGCGTCGACCAACCTTCGAGGCACGGGCCATGAGAGTTGTCCGAATGAATTGGATAGAAGTGATCGAAGTTCCAACCCGACTCAAAAAGTTCAATGTCATCGGCCGCTTGCCACACGTCGAGCATTGCTTGCCACGTCGTATGTTGCGGTGAGGTCTTAAATCCGAAGCGCATGCGGCGAGGCTAACGAGTCAACACATTGGCCGTCGACCTAATCGCAACAAACTCAGGGAGCACTACTCGTCGAAGCCACCCCGACGGTTTTTCTTCCGAGCCGCCTGTTGCCGCTTGGCCTCAAGTCGTCGCTCAACTGCGCCGCGACCCGGTCGTGTCGGACGACGTGGAGTCTCTACCCGAAGCGCTCCGGCCAACTTCTGACGAAGGCGATCGAGGGCAAGCCGTCGATTTCGCAACTGCGAGCGCTCGTCATCGGCGGACACGGTCACCACCGCGCCCAATCGATCGATAATTCGCTGGCGCTGGTACTGCGACAACGAAGGAGAGCTCTGAACATCGAAACGGACTTCAGCGCGAGTGTGCGCTCGATTGGCATGCTGCCCGCCCGGTCCACCGCTTGGCCCGAACGACCACGACAGTTCATTGGCCGGGATCACCACTGATGCGGTTACTCGCAGCGCACCATCTTCAGCCATAGCTCAGAGCCTAGGAGTCGTCCCGATCTACGCTGCGACACATGGATGCACAGGAATGGATTTCGACCTTCGCCACCCGACTCGGCCTCGAGCCGATTCCTCAGGATGACATCGACGCGCTACTCGACCTCGCCAGCGTTGCGGCCCACACTTCAGAACGCCTTGCTGCTCCACTCACCTGCTACCTCGTCGGCCGAGCCGGCATAAGTCCAAGCGAGGCGAAAGCGATCGCCGACGACATCGCTGCTGGCTGAGAGCAATCAGCCCAGGAACTTGGCCATCGCCCGATGCTAGGCAGAAGTCTGCAGTTCGGTGGCCGACCGAACTCGTCGCAACCCTGCCGCACGCAATCGACGCACGAGTTCGCGAGATGCCACTGGTTGCGCGCCCAAGTCGATCGCTCGCTCTCGATACTCGGTGGGAACGTCGTAGTGGTCTCCCTGAAACGCACGCCGAGGAATACCAAGACCTTCCGCAAACGCATGGAGTTCCTCGAAACTGGTGTCGCTCACGAGATGCGCCCACTTTCGGCCTTCAAACCGCCAAACGGCGGCATCAACAAGAACGGTCACGGCCCGACGCTACTGGCCATGTCATCGGGAAGGACCCACACGCCCCGCGTAAGTCGATCAACATCAAACCGCTCAATAAGTTCATCAAGAGACAGCTGTTCGCTTTGCTCGCACAGCCCCAGCGAATGAGCGAACACCGAGCGAACCTCGGCAGGAGTTCGTCCCATGGCTCGTTGATCGTCAAGCGTCACCGCCCCATGGCGCTTCGCCAGTCGTTCACCATCGGGGCCAAACACCAAAGGAACATGGAGATAGACGGGAATCGACACGCCCATCAGTCGAGCGAGATGGATCTGTCGGGGCGTGGTTTCCAAAAGATCATCGCCGCGCACGACTTCGCCGATTTCTTGTTCAGCATCGTCAATGACTACTGCGAGGTTGTACGCGGGCGTTCCGTCGACACGGCGAATCACGAAGTCATCAATCTCGCCTTCGTAAAACCCGGCAAGGCGATCAGTGAAAGACACCACTGCACCTTCGGACCTGAGTCGCAACGAAGGCGTGCGTCCCGCCGCTTCGCGTTCTTGCCGACCGGCTCGATCAAGCGTGCGGCAGGTTCCTGCATACGCGCCCGTTGGTCGCGCTCCATGCGGAGCGGCAATTGACTCCGATGCTTCCGCCAGCACTTCACGGCGAGTGCAGTAACACGGGTAGGTCAAGTCATTAGCAATCAAACGATCGATTGCGTCCCGATACACCTCGGCCCGTTCCGACTGACGAACAACATCACCGTCATGATCAAGCCCAAGGGCGTGCAGATCGCGAAGCGCTGAGAGTTCATGTTCAGAGCGACATGCAACCTGGTCCATGTCATCACTTCGATAAAAGAACTGCGAGCCAGTTGAACGAGCCGCGAGCCACGCAATGAAGGCCGTACGAAGGTTGCCGAGATGCAATGTCGCCGTTGGACTCGGAGCAAACCTTCCGTCAGCCATTTCGATAGAACGACTCGCGCTCAGAGACGAGTCTGAATTTCGGACCAAAGTGATTCATACGAGCGAGCAGCGCGGCTGCCTTTTCCGTAAGACCCGATTGGTTCGCGATGAACACCCATGCGCTCGATGTCGGTCGAATTCGGGATAGTTCCCTCGAGCATTTCTGGATGCGCAGTGCGCAGTTCCGTCATAAACCGTCGGTGCAGACGCTTATGGCGATCGACCATCGAGAAGAACCCAAGAATTTTAAGTTCGCGCACCATGTCGGGGTTCTCTTCGACAAAGCGATCGAGTTGCTCGTAGGTGCGCAACGAAAGCGTGGTGGGGATGGTGGGTACCAGCAACGCGTCAGCGGCCCGGAACACACTTTCTGATGTGAGCGAGATGCTGGGCGGACAATCGAGAAAGATGTAGTCGTACTCGTGAGATACCTGGAGCAGTGCTCGACGAATTCGAGCCAGTGGCTTCTTGGCATCGTCGAGCCACAGGTCGAGGTGGCGATACGAGAAGTCCGCGGGAACCAGATCGAGGTTGTCGAAATCGGTGGCCTTGATGGCATCGCCGAGTTCGATGGAACCGCGAACGATGGCTTTTCCGCCACCCTTCACTTTGGGCTTCACCCGGAAATAGAACGTGGCAGCGCCCTGAGGGTCAAGGTCCCAGACAAGGACTCGATTCCCTTCTACCGCTGCGACGTGCGCAAGGTTCACCGCGGTTGCGGTCTTTCCCACACCACCCTTGATGTTGTACGTGGCGAGAACTTTCATCGCTTCTTCTTCCCAGAGGACTTCGTGACTTCAAGTCGATTCATTGCTCGTTGCACTTTGCGATCATCAAAGCGACCAAAGACTTTCGAGAATTCATTTCGTGCGGTTGATCCACGCGCGCCAAGTTGTTCCACCACACCACCGATTGCTACCAACGCTGGATGGTCATCTGTCGTCGCTAGTTCACCAGCAAGTTCAAACAAGGCTTCCCCTTGCACTTCGGTGTCTTGAAACTCACCGAGTACATCTTGCAAATCTCGCAGTGGGCGCAAAATCGCGGCGAGCGCTTCCTGATCAAAAAGCGGACTAAAGCATTCGAGGAGGTAGCGAAGGCGCTTTCCTTCCTTCCGCAGTTCATGAAGGGCAATCGCCGGAGACTTTTTCGTGATCTTCCCGCCGTTCTTCACCAATTCACGATGGGCCTTTTCGACCCTGCGAATCACAACCGTCAGCACGGGCTCGTCGGAAAGTTCTCCGCAACCAGTCCAAGCATCCTCATCGGAGAGAAATTCGATCCAGGCGCTACCAAACTCAGCACGGCGAATGGAACGAAGCTCGGTCACCATCGATGACTGACACTCGTTGCGGTGACGAATCAGAACGTCATTGAACGGGGCAAGATCATCACGCTGCGCTTGCGGTAACGAAGCCGCAAGCGCAGGGAACTCGAGAAGGTGAACATCGGCATCACGAGTTGGCGTGGTGACGTCGCCGAGCCAACGGTATTCGTGGCGGAAACGATCTCGTGACTCTGGATCAATAACGTCTCCACCATCTTGCAAAAGCGTGCGAATCCGGCGCACTGCCACACGAAACGCATGAAGGTCTTCGGAGTCGTTGCCGCTCAGAACGCCAGAGAACGAATCGGTGATCGACTGCGTGAGTTGTTGCAACACAATGCGCCATGCGCTTGCCGCCGACATTTCTCGTGAGAGCCCTGACAAATTCGCACGTGTTCCTGTCGAATTCTTGACTAGCACTTTCATCGGTGTCGCCGATTCAGAAAGGGCAACACTGCGGCGTACGAGTTTCTCGATTGCTGCGGCTTCGGAGTCGTACCCACGCAACGGAACAACTTCGAGCAACATCGGCAACGCGATGCCTTCGAGCGTTTCAGACCGATCAAAAACCAAACGTGCTGTGGTCTTGTCTTCATCATCCAGACAGGCAAGTACGGCGATCTGCGAGTTGACGGTTGGACCGAGCACGAGTGATTCACCGTCAATCAATCGCGCCAGCCGGGCGAAGGCTGCGGATTCAGGAAGGTCACCGACTTGAACGGGCACTGAGGCCGCCACGCAGCTGTCATGCACCAGAACCCGTCCATCGGTGGCCCAGGTCAACGAAGCGGTTCCCTCTCCCTTTGGAGTGCGGAACTCAAGGGTGGTGTCGGTCTGAGCAAGGGTTCCTGCGGCGGTATCGAGCCAACTCCGCTCCACAACCTCGAGCGACACCAGCTGCAAGCCGACATGGTCGGTGAGCACAGCGAGCACCGAAGCGAAATCACCAGCAGCAGTGACCTCGTAGCGACGCACCTTGCTCACAAATCATCACTCCCCGACCGGCGATTGAAGGATGAGGCTAGTGGTGATCCCGGTCTCGCTGGGTCACGAATTCGTCACTTTCGCGGCGGGCGCGGAAGGAATGCGCTCGTGCGGCGCACATAGTCCTCGTATCCGGGACGGCGCTTCACCAGTGACTTCTCAAGAAGGGTCACACCCGAGACTCGGCGCAAGAGCGTCGTCATCACTACGGGGCCAATGACCCCGAGCCAGGCCCACCCTCCGGCCCCCAGCGACACGAGGAAGATTCCGCACCAAACACTGGCATCACCGAAGTAATTGGGATGACGGGTGTAGCGCCACAAACCGCGATCCATGACCTGACCCGCCGAGGCTGGGTCGGCTTTGAACGCACGAAGCTGCGCGTCGCCAATTGATTCGAAGGCAAAGCCGACGAGCCACACAATGGCGCCGAGTACGAGCGGAAGCACCCACCAAGACGTCTTCGTTGACGTACCGATACCGAACTGCAACGGAAGCGAGACGATCCACATCAAGATTCCCTGAAGCAAATACACCGTGCCGAGACTCACAAGCCAAAACTTGGCGCCGTGCTTCTTGCGCATGGCCTCGTAGCGGTAGTCCTCGCCATGACCAACGTTGCGAATGAAGAGATGCAACGAAAGGCGAAGTCCCCAGATGGTGACGAACACGAGAAGAAAGCCGGTACGAACCCCGTCGACGTGTTGATGCATTGCGGCGAACGACACCCAACCCACGACGACAAAACCAAGCGACCACACAGGGTCGACAATTGACGCGTTGCGAAGCGGGAGACTCACCAACCATGTGATGAACATCACGACAGCAATTGCGAGAGCCGAGTAGGCGAAGACGGAGAAATGCATGCCCAAACCCTACGAGGATTGGGTTCGTTCTGCTCGGTTAGCGACTGTTAACAGAGCGAAGTGCATCAATGAGGATCGCCGCGCCTTCGGCGCATTCCTCGGCGGTCAGCGTGAGCGGCGGAGCAACTCGCAAACAGTTGCCATACAAACCGCCCTTGCCAATAAGCAGACCATTCTCACGACAGGTTTCAAGCACGGCTCCGGCGGCCGCCATGTTCGGTTCGCGCCCATCAGCACCCACTAGCTCGATGCCGACCATCAGGCCCTTGCCCCTCACATCGCCGACGATCGACAACTCGTCAACCAGCGGACGAAGAGCAGCCTGCATCGCTTCGCCCTGGCGCAGCGAATTCGCCTGCAAATCATTGGTTACTAGATAGTCAAGGTTTGCGAGAGCACCCGCGCACACAAGCGGGTTGCCACCGAAGGTGGAAATCGAATTGGCGTTCACGCTGTCCATCAACGACGCGCTCGCAACGACGCCTGCCATCGCCAAACCATTTCCGAGGCCCTTGGCAAAGGTGAGCATGTCGGGTTCAAGACCGTGCGCTTCATAGCCCCAGAAGTTTTCGCCTGTGCGACCCCAACCAGTTTGCACTTCATCAGTAATCCAGAGAATTCCGAATTCACGACACACCTCTTGCAGCGCTCCCAGCAAACCGTCTGGAGGAACTGTGAAGCCACCAACGCCCTGAATGGGCTCGGCGATCATGCACGCAACATCGCCTGCAGTTGTGGTGGCGATGACGTGACGAAGATCTTCGACGATCGCATCAACGAATCCCTTTTCGTCGCGATCACGAAATGGCGACCGGAACATGTCTCCGTTGTGCACGTATGAAACAGCAAACGGCGAAAGACTCGAAGACGACCAACCGCGGTTACCGGTAACGCCCATCGTGGCGAACGAACGCCCGTGATAACTGTTACGCAGCGCAAGCACCTGGTTCGAACGACGAACCGTCGATGCCAACAGCAACGCTGCTTCATTTGCTTCCGAGCCCGACGTTGCAAAGAACACTTTGGCGTCGGGGATTCCCGACAACTCCCCCACTTTTTCGGCGAGTTCGATCATGGGCTCGACGAGATACAGCGTCGAAGTGTGAATCATCTTGCCGGCTTGTTCTCTGATCGCTTCGACAACTTCCGGAAGCGAATAGGCCGTCATCGTTGTGAGGATGCCACCAAAGAAATCGAGATAGCGCTTGCCTTCTGCATCGACAACATGGCGACCTTCACCGCTCACCAACGAGATTGGCGTTTCGTAATACAGCGCCAACCAATCAGGCAACGCCCGCCGATGGCGGGCGAGAAGTTCTTCGTGAGTGGTCACCGTGAGATCTTGCCACCAGGAGAAGAACTTCAGCGAAGCGAAAGTTGCAACGAGTCCATTCCCCTAAGCACCAGACGGCCATTCCACGCTGGTACGCCCGCGGCCTTCAGTTCAGGGAAGCGACGGATCAGGCGAGTGATGGCGATGTTGCCCTCAAGGCGAGCCAATGAAGCGCCGAGGCAATGGTGCGTGCCGCTGCCGAAAGCGAGATGACGAGCTGCATCGGCACGTCGAAGATCGAGTTGATCGGCGGTGGGTCCAAACGCCGCGGGATCATGATTCGCCGACCCCAGACTGGTGAGCACAAACACCCCGGCGGGAATTTGATGACCGGCGAGTTCAATTGGTTCAAGGGTGATGCGACGCGAAATCTGCACCGGTGAGTCGTAGCGAAGGAGTTCGTCGATGGCCGTTGCCTCCACTGACGGGTCGTCTCGTAACAACTCAAACTGATCGCGGTTCTGCAGCAATGCCCAAGTGCCATTGCCAATGAGATTCACCGTGGTCTCATGACCAGCAATAAAAAGCACATTGACCTGATCAAGAAGTTCAGTATCGGAAAGAACATCGCCATTGTCTTCGGCAAGAATCAGCGCGCTCAACAAGTCGTCGCCAAGATTCGATCGCTTCCACTCAATCACGCCCGCAATGTGTTGACGAAGGTGTTCGCCCGCAGTCACTGCAGCCACCAGTTCGTCGGGGCCAATCGTGAAATCAAGAATCTTCACCAGAGCATGCGACCACTCGCGTAATTGCGCGCTATCGCCGTCGGGCATTCCCAGCATTTCGGAAATCACTGCAAACGGAAGCGGGAAGGCGAGGTCAGCAATGAGGTCCATCTGTTCACCACCGGACACTGCGTCGAGATGTTCGTCGACAATGCGTTCGATCATCGGGGCAAGGTCGGCGACGCGCCGAGGCGTGAACACGCTGCTCACCAGTTTGCGCAACCGCGTGTGATCAGGCGGATCAATATTGAGAATCGATGTGTCTTCCCGCGGTGCCTTATCGGGGAACAACTCAGCTCGCATCTTTGCTCGGTCGCGCGGATCTTCGCCCAGAATCTCAATGGCCTTGCGTACATCCACGCTCAGCGTGACGTCACGAAGAAGTCGCATCGACTCCGCGTGTTCAAACACAATCCACGGACCAAACGGCGTTTGCTGGATCGGCTCGGTATCGCGCTGGGTCCGATATTCCCCATAGGGATACTCGGCGAAGCCCGGCACGAAGGGATTGAACATCCCGAATGTCTACAGGGAATCGTACAAAACCGTGAAGGTCAGTGCGGCAATTCGCGGAATGGCGTGGTGCGGTCGTTGCTCGGTTCGCGAGGCAGACCGAGCACGCGCTCGCCCACGATGTTTCGCTGCACATCTTCGGTGCCGCCACCGATGCGAGCCATCCACTGACCCATGAACACCATGGTCTGCCAGTAGCCATCGTCGATGGCGTCGGAGCCCCACAACATCCCATCGGCACCCATGAGCGATTCAACCAAATCGCCCTGGAACGCAAGGCGGTCAGAAATCGCGATCTTCATGGTCGAGACCTCGGGCCCGGGAGCGATTCCCTTTGAGGCCGCGGTGCGCGTGCGATATCCGATGTACTTCGAAATTTGGTAACTCGTGTAGAGCTTCATGAGTTCTTGACGAACAACCGGGTCGTTCGCGCGGCCGTACTGCTGGGCAAGACGAAGGACGCCAGCAAACCCGTCGCCATGACCAGCGCCGATATCGGCGCGCTCGCTGGTGAGTGTGGTCATGGCCACGGCCCAACCACCATTCACTTCACCAAGAACGTTCTCCTTAGGAATACGAACTTCCTCGAGAAACACCTCGTTGAACTCGGCGCCACCGGTTGCTTGCACCAGCGGGCGAACTTCAATGCCGGGCGAACGCATATCAACAAGGAAATAGGTGATGCCGCGATGCTTCGGCGCGTCCCAATCGGTACGGGCCAACAACATGCCCCAATCAGCAACGTGGGCCGAGGAGGTCCAGACCTTCTGACCGCTTACGACCCACTCGTCGCCATCGAGTTCAGCCCTGGTGCGAAGCGCAGCAAGATCGGAACCGGCATTCGGTTCGCTGAACAACTGACACCACACCTGTTCGCCGCGAAGAATCGACGGAAGGAACTGCTTCTTCTGTTCTTCAGTGCCGTGGACGACGATCGACGGACCAACCATGCCAATGGCCTGAGCGAACATGCCAACGGCGAGGTCGTACTTGTGCTCCTCTTCGAGGAAGATGCCCTGCTGTAAACCGGTAAGACCGCGACCGCCGAACTCCTCCGGCCAGGTGAGACCGGCCCAGCCGTTCTCTGCCTTCGTGCGCTGCCAATCACGACACCTCTGCACATGGGCATGCTCATCGCCGCTCAATGTGCTCATCGTGTTGCGAGGCGCACCTGCAGCCTTCACGGTTGAGTGCTGGTCGAGAAACGCTCGGCACTCGGCGCGAAATGCGGCTTCTTCTGGTGTCTCTTCGAAATCCATAGTTCCCCCTACGTACGTGTGGCCATCATTGCCGGTGAATCAGCGACCCGACCAATTGGGTTGACGCTTCTCGAAGAATGCCTTCACACCTTCTCGGGTGTCTTCGGCGTTGCGAATGACATCTTCCGATTCCAAGGTCTCGTCCCAACCATGGGCCTCGTCGGGCGCATCGAGCGAGGCCAAGAATCGCATGGTCTCGCGAACGGCGACGGGGCCATTGCTGCAGATCCGGTCAGCAAGCGCAACCGCATCGTCGACCGCTTCGCCTGTGCTGGAAAGGATGCTGGCCAGTCCCAACTTGTACGCCCGCTTCGCATCGATGGAATCGCCAGTGAGCAGCAATTCTCGAGCGACGTTGCGCGGCAATGCCTTCGGCGCACGAAACAATCCGCCGCAGATTGGAACCAAGCTGCGCTTCACTTCAGGCAAACCGAACTGTGCCGTTTTCGAAGCAACAACAAGGTCACACGACAACACCACTTCGAAACCACCGCCAAGCGCCGCGCCCTCGACAGCAGCAATGAGCGGCTTCGTGCGATAGCGACGAATAATTCCGTACTGTCCGCCGCGATCAGTGGAGTGAACACCAGCACGCATATCGGTTCCGGCACAGAACACCGACTTCGTTCCAGTAATTACTCCTGCCCAAAGATCGTCATCGTCCTCAAGACGATTGAGTGCTGCATCGATCCCTTCGGCCATGTCGATATCAATCGCGTTGCGCTTTTCTTCACGCTCCAGACGAATGACCAGAACGTGACCACGTACTTCGGTCTTTACGGTTTCGGACACGGGCTCTCCTCGATCGAATCTCTCAGTGCTTAATCATGACGTGTTTGAGCTCTGTGTAGTGCTCAAGCGCGTATTTCGACATGTCTTTGCCATAGCCACTGCTCTTAAATCCACCGTGAGGGAATTCTGAAACAATCGGAATGTGGTCATTGACCCACACCGTTCCGAACATCATCGAACGCGACATACGCATTGCGCGACCAACATCTCGTGTCCACACCGATGCAGCAAGTCCGTAATCGACATCGTTGGCCCAAGCTAACGCCTGTGCTTCATCGGAGAACTTTTGCACGCTGACAACCGGGCCGAACACTTCGCGTTGCACGAGTTCGGAATCCTGCGCCGGATTGGCAACGACTGTGGGTGCATAGAAAAAGCCCGGACGATCAAGAGCTTCGCCACCAACAACAACCCGAGCGCCACCAGACGCCGCTCGACTCACCATTGCTTCAACACGATCTCGTTGTGCTGCTGAAATCACCGGACCGACATTTGTCGCGGCATCGTTCGGATCGCCAGTTACAAGCGCGCCAACCGATGCTTCGAGACCGGAAACGAGGTCATCGAACACGCCCGGTCCAGCAATTACTCGACAAGGTGCGGTGCAATCTTGACCCGAGTTGTAATAGCCAGTCTCGGTAAGCGTCGCAACGAGCGCTTCAATGTCAGCGTCATCGAACACAACAACCGGGGCCTTGCCGCCAAGTTCAAGATGCACTCGCTTCAATGTGTCGGCCGCATTGCGAGCGATCATTTTTCCGGTGTTCACATCGCCAGTGAGCGACAACATCGCAATACCTGGGTGGCGAACAATCGCGTCGCCCGCCGTTTCACCTTGACCAGCGACAACGTTGAACACGCCTGCTGGAAGAATTCCTTCGGTCAGTTCGGCTAGGCGGAACGCCGTGAACGGGGTCAACTCCGACGGCTTCAAAATAAAGGTGTTGCCAACTGCGAGCGCGGGACCCATCTTCCAGATCGCCATGTTGAGCGGATAATTCCACGGAGCAATACCGGCAACGACACCGAGTGGGTCTCGCCGCAACATCGATGTGTGGTCGTCCATGTACTCACCGGCGGCTTGCGCGTCCATCGTTCGCGCCGCTCCGGCAAAGAATCGAAGGTTGTCGATCGTGAGATCGAATTCAAAATCGATAATCGAGACCGGCTTACCGACGTTCTCGCTCTCGATGGCTTTGAGTTCGTCGACGTTGTCTTCCATGCGATCGGCCAGCGCCAGCAGCGCTTCAGACCGAGCCCTCGGCGTGGCTGTGCCCCACTCAGCAAACGCCGCGCTCGCCGCGGCCACCGCGGCGTCGACGTCAGCGGCGGCGCTGGACGGGACAGAGGCGATAACCGCCCCTGTGGCCGGAGCTACGACCTCATCTATTGCACCGCTTTGGGCGGGAACCCACTTCCCGCCAATGAAATTGAGATGAGCCACGTTTACTCCTCGTCCGATTTCCGTCACCGCATCGTGGGCCACGAAGGACCAAACCGCAAGGGATGTCCGCGAGCCGAGCCCCAAAATTCATTGTTCATCAACTCGCAATGGCTCCATTCTTGCGGTGAGCCTGAATTCGGGTGATCCTTATCAATTCGACCGGGTGCGGCGCACCTGTGATCGCGGAGGGGTGAGAGCTGACAGAGAACTCAATTGCTATGACGTCTCCGACTGCGGTTGACCTTTCCGCTCCAGTCATCGAGATCGATCATGTCGTGAAGCGATTCGGCGATTTCGTCGCGATCGACGATGCCAATTTCTCAATTGGGCAAGGCGAGTTCTTCTCAATGCTCGGTCCATCCGGCTGTGGCAAGACCACGACGCTGCGGATGATCGCCGGTTTCGAACAACCCACAAGTGGCGCCATTCGACTTGATGGCATTGACGTCTCGAAGGTTCCACCCAACAAGCGTGATGTGAATACCGTCTTCCAGCAGTACGCGTTGTTTCCCCACATGAATGTTTTCGACAACGTGTCATTCGGCCCGCAAGCCAAGAACATCAATAAGGAAACGATCAAAAAACGAGTAAGCGAAATTCTTGAGGTTGTTCGCCTCACCGAATTTGCCAGTCGACGTCCTGCACAGCTTTCCGGTGGCCAACAGCAACGTGTCGCACTTGCTCGTGCACTCGTCAACCTCCCCAAGGCACTCCTTCTCGACGAGCCCCTTGGGGCGCTCGATCTCAAACTTCGCCATGCGATGCAGTTTGAACTGAAGCGCATTCAGCGTGAAGTAGGCATCACCTTCGTCTACGTCACCCACGATCAAGAAGAAGCGCTCACGATGAGCGACCGTATTGCCGTCATGTCCGATGGACGAGTGGAACAGATCGGCACTCCCACCGAGATTTACGACAATCCCGCAACTGTCTTCGTTGCCGGATTCATTGGGCAAGCAAACCTTTGGTCTGCAACTGTCACTGACCGTTCGGCAACTTCGGCAACAGTGAGTGCGCTCGGTGGCTCGACGCTCAGCGGTTCTTGCATTGCTGATTCTGTTCGCGCTGGTGCGCCTGTCACGCTCATGGTGCGCCCCGAGCGCATCTCAATTTCGATGAACCCACCGTGCGGTGACATGCAATCAGTGAATGCCACCGTCACTGACCTCACTTTTCAGGGACCGGTCGTTCGGCTTGCCCTCAGCGCGCCCGATGGATCCCCGATCATCGCCAACATCGAGCCCGATGCCGACCTTCCCCTTCTTCGCCCCGGCCACAGCGTGTGGGCGTCGTGGGCACCAACCGCCGCGTGCGTCTTACCCGATGCCCCGGATCATCCCCGCACCCTCGATGACATCGTCGTCGAGGGTTAATCAACCACACCAGCAGGAGGACCGAACATGAGCAACTCAATCGACCCAGAAATCCTTGAGGCCATGGCCCAACACCGAACGTCTCGTCGACGATTCCTAGGCATGGGTGGACTCGCCCTTGGGGGCCTTGCCGTTGGCCCGACATTACTCGCCGCGTGCAGTTCAGGTTCGAGCGGCGGCGGCGGTGGAAGCAGTAATGGCGGCATCACCATTCTCAACTGGCCGCTCTACATCGAAGGTGATGAGCCGAGTACCTCGGCAACGCTCAAGGGCTTCACCGATTCCACAGGCATCAAGGTTGACTACAGAAACAGCATCGATGGCAACGAGTCGTTCAATACCAAGTACCAAGCAACGCTCGAAAAGGGCCAAGGAATCGGCGCCGACCTCATCGTGCTTACATCGTGGAACGCCGCGGCCTATATCGGCGACAACCTTGTGCAGCCGTTCGACAGCGCCGCGTTCCCGAATAAAAAGAATGTGATCTCTCGCCTCGCCAACCCGTCATGGGATCCAGGACGCGCCAAGTCGATTCCGTGGGCCATCGGTCAGACCGGCCTCGCCTATTGGCCCGACAAAGTTGGCGGCAAGATCACCGACGTCAACGAGATCTTCAACCCGAAGTTCAAGGGCAAGGTCACGATCCTCGACGAAATGCGCGACACCGTTGGACTCACCATGCTCGGCATGGGCGCCAACCCGACCACCGGGACGACCACGCAGATGCTTGCCGCAGTCGACAAGATTGAGAAGGCCAGAGACGCAGGTCAGTTCAAGAAGGTCACTGGCAATAGCTATACCGAGGATCTCGCGCTTGGCGATACATGGATTGCCGTTGCATGGTCCGGCGACGTCGCGCAGTTGCAGGCCGACAATCCCGGCCTTGAATGGGTCATCCCACGTCAGGGCGGAATGTTGTGGGTCGACAACGCCATGATCCCCGTTGGCGCGAAGAATCCCGAGGGCGCAAACAAGTTGCTCAATTACGTCTACGACCCCGCCGTTGCTGGTCCTTTGTACGAAAGCATCTTGTACATCCCGCCGGTCACCGGCGCCGAGAAGTACATGACTGCGACCGCCCAAGCCAGTCCCTTCATCGTTCCGCCGGCGACACCGCCGTTGTACGAGTTCGACGTCATCAGTCCAGACGTTGCCGAAGAGGTAGAGCGCGCATTCGTTGCCGCAACTGAGCAGTAGCTGACTCGATGACTGTTGCTGCCGTGCCGTCGCGCGTTCGTCGCCCCCGCCGTGAACGCGACGGAGACGACACTGGCGTGTCGGCACGGCGGTGGTTCACCCCCTGGTTACTCATTGCGCCAGGTGGTTTGTGGCTTCTGATCTTTTTCATCATCCCGCTCTTCAGTCTCGGACGACTGTCCCTTGAAGATGGCGGGCTCTCGAATTACTCCACGGTGATTTCCGACAATTCAACGGTAATCATCCGCACGTTCGTGTACGCAACAATTTCGACAGTTGCAGCGATAATCATCGGCTATCCGTTGGCCTACGTCATCGCGACCAAGGGTGGGAAGTACAAGCACCTGCTTCTTGCATTAGTCATACTCCCGTTTTTCGTTACATACCTCGTGCGCACGCTGTCGTGGAAGATCCTGTTGTTCGATAACGGCCCCGTTGTTGGCATTTTGCAATCAGTCGGCATCTTGAACGACAACCAAGGCATTCTCGGCTCGCCATTCGCAGTCGTGGCCGCGCTCACCTACAACTTCTTGCCGTTCATGGTGCTGCCCATTTACGTGAGTCTCGAAAAGTTGGATCACCGTCTACTCGATGCTGCTGCTGATCTCTATTCGTCACCATCAAGAGCGTTTCGAAAGATCACTCTCCGCCTCTCGCTACCTGGCCTCTTCGCCGGAACACTCCTCACCTTCATTCCTGCGGCTGGCGACTTCGTGAACTCGGAACTCTTGGGTTCCGACCGCACCGTCATGATCGGCCAGATCATCGAAAAGAACTTTGGCAAGGAATTCTTCCGACCTGAACTCTCCGCCTTGTCGTTCATGCTCATGGCGATGATCCTCGTCGGCGTCATTGTGTATGCGCGTTTATTGGGCACCGAGGAAATCGCATGAGCCCGCCCAATTGGTTGCGCGCGATCGGACGCGTCTCGCTGTGGGTATGGGCAGTGCTCGGCCTCATATTCCTCTTCACGCCGATCCTCGTCACAGTCATCTATTCATTCAACGAACCCACCGGGAAATACAACTACATCTGGGACAAGTTTTCGCTTGCCGGTTGGACTGATCCGTTCAAGTATCCCGAACTGACTGACGCACTCATCTTCAGTCTCAAAATCGCCGTTGTCGTCACTGCCATTGCCACCGTGCTGGGCACACTCATGGGCTTGGCCATGGTGAAGTACAAGTTCCGGGCCAAAGGAATGATCGGCGCCATCCTCATCCTCCCGCTCACGATGCCCGAGATCGTGCTCGGCTTTTCGCTTCTCACCTTGTTCGTGTCCATCAACTGGTCACGAGGGTTCATCACCATCGTCATCGCTCAGGTGATGTTCTCGGTGAGTTATGTCGCTACCACCGTTCGCGCTCGAATTCGCGGTTTCGATTGGCGACTTGAAGAAGCCGCTCTCGATCTTGGGGCATCACCGTTCCGGACATTCCGCAAAATCACACTTCCGCTCATCGCTCCGGGCGTCGTTGCTGCGGCGATGCTCACCTTCGCTCTTTCGCTCGACGATTTCATCATCACCTATCTGAACTCTGGCCTCGACAACACGTTCCCCATCCAGATTTGGAACATGAAACGCTCGAAGATCCCAGTGCAGATCAACGTTTTCTCAACTGCATTGCTCGTCATCAGCGTGATTCTCGCCATCACGGTCGTCGTCGGCGGTAATCGTCGATCACGGAAACTGGCCGGATTGACTGAAGTCTCCGGCGCTTCGCTCAACTCCTGAACCATTCCTTCTCCCCGTGATTGCCGAACAGCCGGCACCGGGCAAGAATTAACGCAACGATCAATGGCACGCCCGATACTCGGGCGGTCTCTCTCGGGAGCAACTCATGAGCCGGACCCCTGCGGAACTCCGTCAGCTCGCCCAGTCCCATCTATGGGGACACTTCAGTCGCCTCGGCCCCGGTGACGGCGGTGCACCCATTATCGAGCGCGGCGACGGCTGCTGGGTGTGGGACGTTGAAGGAAAGCGTTACCTCGACGGGCTCGCCGGCTTGTTCACTGTGCAGATCGGTCACGGCCGCAGCGAACTCGGCGATGCCGCAGCCAAGCAGGCCGCCACGCTTGAGTACTTCCCCATCTGGACCTATGCCCATCCAAACGCGATTGAACTCGCAG
This sequence comes from Acidimicrobiales bacterium, assembly GCA_037620085.1. GTDB lineage: Bacteria > Actinomycetota > Acidimicrobiia > Acidimicrobiales > Acidimicrobilacustridaceae > Acidimicrobilacustris. The sequence continues at coordinate 113,522 of JASJMB010000036.1, forward strand.
CGCGCCTCGCCCACCTCGCACCGGGCGATCTCAATCGCGTGTTCTTCACTACCGGTGGCGGCGAAGCAGTTGAGTCCGCTTGGAAACTCGCGCGGCAGTATTTCAAACTTCGTGGCGAACCGCTGCGCACAAAAGCCATCACTCGTTACCTCTCCTACCACGGCACAACAATGGGCGCTCTTTCACTTACCGGTGTTCCCGCGTTTCGCCAAATGTTTGAGCCGCTCGTACCCGGAGTTGGTCGCGCGGCGAATACCAATCGCTATCGCTGCAACATGTGCGCCGGCGAAAGCGCTTGCAACCTCGGATGCGCTGACGACATCGAAACGATGATCCTGCGCGAAGGCCCCGACACCGTGGCGTGCGTATTCGTTGAACCCGTGCAAAACGCCGGTGGGTGTTTCACTGCTCCCGACGAGTATTTCACTCGAGTTCGTGAGATTTGCGATCATTACGGAATTCTCTTGGTGAGCGACGAAACCATCTGTGCATGGGGTCGTCTCGGCTCGATGTTTGCCTGCGATCGCTTTGGCTACGTGCCCGACATCATCACTTCAGCAAAGGGACTCACCTCGGGTTATTCACCGCTCGGCACCATGATCGTGAGCGACCGCATCGCCGAACCGTTCGCCGAAGAGGGCGTTTCGTTCCTTCACGGATTCACCTTCGCCGGCCACCCGGTGAGTTGTGCCGTGGCTATGGCCAATCTCGATGTGATCGAACGAGAAGGCATCATCGACCACGTGCTCGCCAACGAATCCGCGTTCCGTACGACCCTCGAAAAACTTCTTGATCTTCCGATTGTTGGCGATGTCCGCGGTATGGGGTTCTTCTACGGCATCGAACTCGTGAAGAACGCAAAGACACGCGAAACCTTCAACGCCGAGGAATCAGAACTTCTCCTTCGAAGCCATCTTTCGAGACGACTTCTGGAACTCGGTCTCGTTTGTCGGGCCGATGACCGCGGTGAACCCGTTATTCAAGTTTCGCCGCCGCTCATCGCTGGTCAGGACGAGTTCGATGAGATCGAACGAATCATCCGCATCGCTCTCGTTGAGGCCATCGACATTCTCGCCGAAGCCGGCACACCGGTCGCCTTGACATGACTTCGCTCACCGTCGGAGTACCTCGCGAAATCAAGGAAGAAGAGCATCGCGTTGCCATCACCCCCGATGGTGTTCGCGAACTTCTCCATGCCGGAGCTACCGTGCTTATCGAACGCAGTGCCGGCATTGATTCATCAATTCCCGACGAGGACTACACCAGAGCGGGAGCTGTCATCGTCGAAACGGCAGCTGAAGTGTGGGAACGGGCCCAACTCATCTGCAAAGTAAAAGAACCGTTGGAATCGGAGTTCGTCTACTTCCGCTCCGGTCTCGTTCTCTTCACCTATCTCCATCTCGCGGCCTACCCCAAGGTCGCCGACGCGCTCATTGCCAACGGCGTCACCGCAATCGCGTATGAAACCGTCCAACTCGCCGACGGCTCATTGCCGCTTCTCGCTCCAATGAGCGAAGTCGCCGGTCGCATGAGCGTGCAGATTGGTGCCCATTTCCTTGAACGCCACAACGGCGGTCGCGGTGTACTTCTCGGCGGCGCCCCTGGCGTTCGCCCTGCACGCGTGGTTGTACTTGGAGCGGGAAATGTCGGTTGGAATGCGGCCTGGATGGCGGCCGGTCTCGAAGCCGAGGTCGATCTGCTCGACAAGAACATCGATCGCCTACGCCACGTCGATCAAATCCAAATGGGTCGCATCACCACAATTACCTCAAACCGCGGAGCAGTCGAACGATCTGTTGCCGAGGCCGATCTTGTTATCGGAGCGGTGCTCGTCCCGGGCGGACGCGCGCCAACGGTGGTGAGCGAGGACATGATCCGATCGATGAAGCCCGGCGCTGTCGTGATCGACATCGCGATCGATCAGGGCGGATGTATCGAGACCTCTCACGAAACCACACACTCCGACCCAACGTTCATCAAGCATGGGATCGTTCATTACGCCGTCGGCAATATGCCCGGCGCTGTTCCGCACACCTCGACACTTGCTCTCACCAACGCCACGCTTCCCTATCTTGCAGATCTAGCGAGATTCGGTGCTGCTGAAGCGGTGCGACGTGACGCGGCCTTAGCAATGGGCCTCAATACCGCTGCCGGAGCTGTCACCAATGCCGCGGTTGCTGAAGCGCTTGCCAAGCCATTCGTCGAGCCCGAAATCGCTCTCGCGTCTTCCTAATTTAGGAAAGCGCGGCGATCGATTCGCTGAGCGCAACGACACACTGATCGAGTTGCGCATCGGTCGTCACGAACGGCGGGCAAAACGCAATCGTCGAAAGCCCAATGGGCCGTGCGATCACACCGCGCTTCATCATTTCGTTTCGTACCGCAGGTGCGGATAAACCCGGTTGGAGTTCAGCACTCCAAATGCCGCCGACACCGCGAGTCTCAACAATTGCGCCCGACGCCGCCAACGCTGTGAGTCCCCCGCCGATTCGTTCCGCAATCGCCGGAATGCGATCGAACAGGTTCTCCTCAAGCAAAATCGCTGTGTTCGCAAGTGCTGCTGCACACGCACTCGGGTGACCGCTGTAGGTGTAGCCGTGCCGAAGGATGTACGTCGGGTCAGCTTCAATCACATCGAGCACCGCATCACCCACCACAACTCCACCAAGCGGCAAGTACCCCGAGGTGCAGCCCTTCGCAAACGTGATCATGTCGGGAACAACGCCGTAATGCGATGCGGCAAACCAAGTTCCAAGACGACCAAAGCCAGTGATGACTTCATCAAAAATCAACAGCACGCCGTACTCGTCACACAGTTCGCGCAAACGAGTGAGATACCCCTCAACAGGGGGATGCACGCCACCGGCGCCTTGCACGGGTTCGGTGATAACCGCGGCGATCTTCGAACCCGAACGTGCAAAAAGTTCTTCGATCTCATCAATGTCATGCGCCGACACCTGATGCACCGTGTCAAGTAGCGGACCAAAGCCCTGCTGATTGAGTGGAAGCCCTTGCACGGATACGCCGCCGTAGGCAACGCCGTGGTACGAGTTCACACGGCCTACGAACTCGTTTCGTTCAGGATTGCCCTTCAACGAATGAGTGAGTCGCGCCAGTTTCAGTGCGGTCTCGACCGCTTCAGAACCTGACGAGGTTAAGAAGATTCGACAATCGTCCATCGGCGCCGCGGCGGCAACGAATGCGGCGAAGGTTTCCACCGTTTCATTCGTAAAAATGTCGAAGGTGTTGTAATTCTCGAGCACCGCCATTTGCGATGCGACCTGATCGACGATCTCCCAGCGGCCGTGGCCAACGTTGCAGTACCAAAGGCTGGCTATTGCGTCGATGTACTCGTTGTCTTGGTTGTCCCACACCAGCGCGCCTTCGCCACGAGTGATGGTGACGAACTCTTCGGCGGCAGCACCAGGGCGAGCGAACGGATGGAGAAATGGGCTTCTCGACACGATGACCTCGAATGACGAAGGGTGAGGTCCCAGTCTCCCACGATCGCTAGCCTCGTTCTGTGGGTACTGAGCAACCATCGAATCGCCGTGCGGTCTATCCCGGCTCTTTCGATCCGCCCACGATCGCCCATGTGCACTTGGCCCAAACCGCCATCAGCCAACTCGGCCTCGATCGCGTTGATTTCGCCATCTCCTCGACAACGCTCGGCAAAGACGATTCCCACCTCACGCCGATCAATGACCGCGTCGATGAACTTCGCTCCATTGCCAAAGGCGACGATCGCCTTGGGGTCGTCGTCACCCCCCACAGTCTTCTCGCCGATATTTCTGAGGGCTACGACGTCATCATTCTCGGCGCCGACAAATGGCAGCAAGTGCTCGACCCGGTTTGGTACGGGGACTTCGACGCGCGAACACAAGCGCTGTTGCGACTCCCGCTTGTTGCCCTCGCGCCTCGGCCTCCGTGGCCGATGCCGGCCGACGACCCAGCCGCCGAACCACCAGCCGGAGTCGCGGTAGTCATCCTCGATACTGACCCGGCGCATCATCCCGTTTCGGCCACTGAAGTTCGAGCCGGACGTGAAGAGTGGCGGGCAACACGAGGCCTGAACGACAAGTGAGCGATACGGTCAGACCATGAAGGTTGCGGCCGTTCAACTCAAATGTTCACCGGAACAGTCCGAGAACCTTTCACGCGCAGCCTCAATCGTTCGCTCTGCATCACAACAGGGTGCTGAATTGGTGGTGCTTCCAGAACTTTTTGCATCGCTTGGTCGGACCTCGCATATGCGAGAGGTTGCCGAACCGCTTGATGGCCCAACGCTGGCCTGGGCGCAATCGACTGCGCAATCAAACAAGTGCGCACTCATTGCCGGTTCATTTATCGAACGCGACGGCGACGCGCTGTTCAATACTTCAATTGCAGTTAGCACCGATGGTTCTCTGCTTGGCAGTTACCGCAAAATCCATTTGTTCGATGTCGACATCGAAGGTGCCCGATCGAAAGAATCCGACACGTTCTCGAGTGGCACCGACCCAGTTGTTGTCGACATCAACGGGCTGCGCGTCGGGCTCACTATTTGTTACGACCTTCGCTTTCCCGAACTGTTTCGGGCCGAAGCCGATCAAGGTGCCGACATCATCGTTGTTCCTGCAGCGTTCACAGAAGCAACCGGTCGCGACCATTGGGAACTGTTGCTACGCGCAAGAGCTGTTGAGAACCAAACGATGATCATTGCGTCGGCACAATGGGGAACCAGCCCGGACGGCACCGAGCGTCACGGCCACGCACTGATCGTTGATGCATGGGGACGAGTGCTGGCCGACGCTGGGCCCGAAGGCGACACGTTCGTTGAAGCGGAATTCGATGCGACTGCGCAATCAGATATTCGCAAACGACTTCCAGCGCTCATGCATCGGCGACTCAACCGCTAAACATCGCCAGCCATTGTTCCGGTGTCTTTGGTCGGAACACGAAATTCGCATGGCGAGTTTCACCCATTGATGCGGATGGCGCTGCGGAATAGAGATGGCCGGGAAACAGAATCGAATCGTCGGGAACCTTCGCCAACTTCTGCGTGAGGCTTTCGTACAACGCCAACGGATCGCCACCGGGAAGGTCGGTGCGGCCGCATCCTTCAAGAAAAAGTGTATCGCCCGAAACCAATGCGCCATCGAGCATGAAACATTGGCTACCCGGCGTGTGCCCTGGCGTATGAATCAACTCGATCGGAATGTTGCCGACCATGACGACATCGCCACTGCTGTGAGTCACCAGATCGGCCGCGGTGAGGTTCGTGACTTTGCTCACGTATTCGGCTTCTTCGGTTTGCACATGAATCGGAACCGACACGATGTCGAGCAGTTCATGCACACCTTCGATCGAGTACCCCATCATTTCTCCGCCAACATGATCGGGGTGATAATGGGTGGCCAACACGCCGGTGAGTTTCATGTCATCAGCAGCAAGCACATCGACAATCCCCTGCACGTCGTAGGCCGGATCAATGGCGACGGCTTCGCCGGTCTCGCGATCGCCGATGAGATACACGAAGTTCACCATTTGGCGGGCCAACGGATCGTTCGTGGCAATGTCTCGTCCGGCGAGCAATTGGCGAAAATAGAGGCGATCAGTTGCGGCGGCATCAGTCATGGAGACATTCTCGCGGTTCGGAGGCACACTTGTGGGGTGGAACCGCAGAATTCGAGATCAACAATGGTTCCCCCGCCAACGGTGCTTCCCGATGTTCTGCCCACCGATCGTCTGAACGAAGGCGGAATGGCGCTCGGTCAGCTACGAGAGACACTCCGTCAAGCGCACCCATGGCGCAACAGCCTCAATGTGGCGGTCGCCTGGGCCGAGCCGGCGCTCTTGTTGGCGCTGGCTTGCTGGTGGACACCGTCTCTTCCCCTTGCTGCGGCACTCGCAGTGTGGGTGGCCGTGTTCCTCCTCATCGGTCGAACATTTGCTCGACTTTCGATCTTGGGTCATGAAGCCGCCCATCGCCTTCTCTTTCCCAACAAGAAACTCAACGATTTCGTAGGAGCCTGGTTCTGCGATTACCCCGCATTCGTTCCCTACGACGCCTATCGCCGCCAACATATGGCCCACCACCGCGACGAACTCGGCGCGAACGAACCTGACCTCAACCTCTATTGCGGATACCCCATCACTCGAAGTTCGCTGCGGCGAAAACTTCAGCGTGACGCGTTTGGGAGTTCTGGATGGAAAAACTTCCGCGGTCTCTTTTTGGCACTCACTCGACGGAGCAGTCGTCCATTTGCAATTCGGATCGTCGCCGTACAACTTGTGCTGTTCCTCCTTATGGGTCTGCTCTCTGGTCGATGGTGGCTGTGGGCGGTGATGTGGCTCGCGCCGTGGCTCACCGTGTGGCGCGTGCTGAACCGCCTGCGCGGAATTGCCGAACATGGCGGCATGGAACACTCGGCCGACCGCCGCCGCACAACTCACGTCATTCGACAGACGTGGCTGGCGCGCATGTGGATCGTTCCGTTCAATACCGGATGGCACCTTGCGCATCATGCCGATATGGGTGTCCCGTTCCAACAACTTCCTGAGTTACATAACGAACTTGTCGCTTCAGGCTGGGTAACTCCGGCGATCGAATACCGCAGTTACGTATCGCTGTGGAATGCTCTTTCCGGCGGCTGATCAGCCCGCTAACGAGTTTGGGGGGAATCAAAGATGACTGACGCAGGCAAAGTGCACGAGCCACTCACCGATCTGTTCATGGGTTTCACGCTCGACACCGATGACCCATTCCCCATCTACGCCCAATTGCGCGAGCAGAACCCCGTTGCATGGAACGCAACGCAGGGGTTCTGGGTGGCCAGTCGCCATGCCGAGTGCATGGCGGTTTCTACTGCTCCCGACACGTTCTGCTCGGCCAAAGGGATTCTCACGTTCGAAATCGGCGCTGACTACGCCACTCCCCCAACGATGATGCACACCGATCCGCCCGATCACACTCGCTACCGCAACCTCGTGCAGCCAGCATTTGGCCGCAAGGTTGTTCGCACACTTGAAGATTCAGTGCACGCTGCCGCAAAAGCACTTGTCGACAAGTTGCCGCTCGATGAACCGCTCGAAATCGTTGCTCCGCTTGCCGTTCCCCTTCCGGTTCAGGTAATTGCCCAACTTCTTGGGCTCCCGGAAAGCGAATGGGACAAGGTCTGGGACTGGTCCGAAGCATCCATTCCCGGCACCGAGATCTTCAATGATCCGGAACGCAAAGCGCGCCTCAGCGGCGAGATGATGGCCGAACTCATGCGTCTCGTTGCCACTTCACGCACCGAGCCTCGCGAAGACGTCATCTCAATGTTGTCAAGTGTCGAGATCGACGGCGATCGTCTTACTGACGATGAGATCGCCATGTTCCTCAATCAGATTCTTGTTGCCGGCAACGAAACCACTCGCAACACCATCAGCGGCGGTTTGGTCGCACTGGCTGAGAATCCCGATCAGTGGGCGCGTCTTGTTGCCGATCGTTCGCTCGTTGCCAGTGCTGTCGAAGAGATCCTTCGTTGGACAACTGCGGTTATTTATTTCATGCGCACCGCTGCAGTCGACACTGTTCTCGGTGGACAGCAGATCAGCGCCGGTGATGCGGTTGTCATGGTCTACGCATCGGCCAATCGCGACGAAGCCGAATTCGGGCCCACGGCCAATCAGTTCGATGTCGGTCGATCACCAAACCATCAGATTGCGTTTGGCTTTGGTGCGCACTTCTGTCTTGGTGCTGCGCTCGCTCGCCTCGAGGTTGCTGCGGTGCTCGAGCACTTGCTTGATCGAGGCGTCACTCGTATCGAACTTCTCTCACCTGCAGGCATGTCGGCCAGCAATGTGATCGCCGGCGTCAACCGCGCCGAAGTAATCCTTCACACGAACTGATATCGGGCGGACTACTGCGACTCGCGCCAGGCCTGTTCGGCTCGACGGGTGACTTCTCGCAGCGGCAAGCCCAACGCCCGGGCGGCTTGGGCGGCGTCGTCGTGTTCGGCCTTCACGCGACCAGCGGTGACTTTGACCTTCACCGATTGACCATCGACTTCGACAGTGTCGAAGGCGCGCGATTGCGGCCAACGTTCGAGCTGTGTTCCGCGCACGCCCATCGTTCCGGTTTCGCGCACAAGCACATCGCGCACCGCAGCAGCCTGAGCGGGATCAACCAGCGCGCTCACTGTGTGAGCGGGTCGACCCTTTTTCATGATGATTGGCGTGAGCCAAGCGTCATGCGCGCCCGCTTCGAGCAACGCGTCAATCGCATAGGCCAGGGTTTCGCCCGTGACATCGTCAACATTGGCTTCGAGCAGCATCACGGGCTGACCTTCAACCGACGGTGAATCGGAACGAGTGCCGATCACCACACGAGTGAGATTCGGTCGGTCGCCCAGGTCGGCAGTGCCTGCTCCGAAACCGGCGGAACGAATGGTAATGGCCGGCATCGGACCCCACTGCACAACATTCGCGGCCAACAACGCCGCGCCGGTTGGTGTGGTGAGTTCACGAGGAATGTCGAGGCCATAGGTGGGAGCGTCGGCCAGCAAGGACACCACTGCGGGAACCGGAACCGGCAACACACCGTGTGCAGCGCGCACCGTTCCTAAACCGTCAGCCACTGGCGATGACGCAACCTCATCCACACCGAGCAATTCGAGCGCAATGCACGTGCCGACAACATCAATGATGGCGTCGAGCGCGCCGACTTCGTGGAAGTGCACCGATTCGGGCGGCTGACGGTGCAAGCGACCTTCGGCTTCGGCCAGCGCACGGAATGTTGCCAGCGCGCGCCGACGCACACGGTCGGGCAACTTCGCATCGGCCACGATCTGCGCAACGACTGCAGCCGAACGTCCCGGCGGAGTTGCTTCGGTATGCACGTGCACTTTCGTTCCGGCAATACCTGAACGAAGAACGGTTTCGGTTTCTAACGACCATCCAGACACGGGTAGTTGCTGCAACATCAAGCGAATCTCGTCGACATCGGCACCGGCATCGATCAATGCGCCCAATGCCATGTCGCCAGCAATGCCAGAAAAACAATGGAACCACGCAACGGTGCTGTTCGAACTCGGCGCAGCCGGAACGGTGATGCCTTCCCACGCGACCGTTCCTTCAAACACGGTGTCGTCGTGAGTGTGGTCGTGCGAATGCTCAGACATCGCTGCGCTCTGAAACGCGTGCGTTCATCATCCGAATAATCGCAATGGCCGCGCCGAAACCGTTATCGATTCCGACAACCGTCAAGCCCGACGCGCAAGAGGCCAACATTCCCAACAACGCGGTGATGCCGTCTAACGAAGACCCGTAGCCCACCGATGTCGGCACGGCCACCACCGGTGCCGACGAAAGCCCGCCAACAACGCTGGCTAACGCACCTTCCATGCCGGCAACAACAACAATTGCGTCGACTGCGGCTAACTCTTCGGCCGCATCGAGAATGCGGTGCAGCCCAGCAACACCCACATCGGTAATTCGAATCGGTCGAAAACCATGTGCCGCAAGCGTCGCCGCGCATTCATCGGCAACGGGGAGATCTGCGGTTCCAGCAGTCACAACCGCGACGCGCTCACGTCGTTCGGCCGCCGAGCGCCACACCACCGTGTGCAAGCGAGCATTCGACGAATCGCCACCGCCCGCTTCGATCACATGGCCATCATCCGAACCAGCCAACGCGGCAGCAACCTGATCGGCCGAGGCCCGAGACAACAACACCGGAGACGAACCGGGCTGGGCCAACAATTCCGCCACGATGGCAGCGCATTGTTCCGGCGACTTTCCCGGAGCGAACACGGTTTCGGCCAAGCCCTGGCGCAGCGTTCGGTGGTGGTCGACCTTGGCGAAACCCAAATCAGCAAAGGGCAATCGCCGCAGCGCAGTAACGGCATCGTCGGGGCTGATCTCGCCCTGACGAACCCCTTCTAACAACTCACTCAGGGCTTTGGCGTCCATTCCCCTATCCTCGCCCATTGTGACCTCATCCGCAGCACCAGCATCCGGCACCGACTGGACCCGCCGCACAATCGCCTTCCTCGGCCCCATCGGGACCTTCTCCGAGCAGGCGTTGCTGAGCCAGGCCGACCTCGCCACGGCCAACCTGCGTCCACTTGACACGTTCGCCAATGTGCTGAGCGCCGCCGAAGACGGAAAGTCCGATTACGCCTTCCTCGCGCTGGAAAACGCCATCGAGGGAACGGTCAACATCACCCAAGATGCGCTCGCGTTCGATTCCGATCTGCTCATTCAGCGCGAAATCGTGCTGCCCATTCATCTTGAACTCATGGCCCGACCGGGCGTGAAGCTCGAAGACATCACGCAGGTTTGGTCCTACCCGCACGCGCTCGCGCAATGTCGCAAGTACATGAACGCAAACCTGCCGAACGCAATTGCCGAAGCATCAAACTCCACCGCCGACGCCGCGCGCATGTTGGCCGAAGCCACCGACGCACTCGCAACAAATGGCGCAGCCATTGCACCAGCTCGCGCCGCCGAGGTCTACGGCCTCAACGTTCTGGCCCACGAAATCGAAGATCACGATGACAACGCCACGCGCTTTGTTCTCGTTGCCCCCAAAACCATTCCCGCACCAAGCGGGCATGACAAAACCTCAATCGTTGTCTTCCAACAAGCCGACGAGCCTGGATCCTTGTTGTCAGTCCTTCAAGAGTTCGCTGCTCGCGGCATCAACCTCACCAAGCTCGAATCGCGCCCCACGCGCCGTGGTCTGGGCGACTACTGCTTCCTCATCGATCTCGAAGGTCACATTTCCGACGAGGTCGTGGCCGACGCGCTGCGTTCGCTCAAGTCCAAGCACGCCGAAGTGAAATTCATGGGTTCCTACCCCGCTGCCGGCGAACACGGACACGCCGTTCGCCAAGAGGTTGCTGAGGCACAGGACAAGGCCACCGACTGGATCACCGAACTACGCAATCGCGTCAACTGAGCCGCCACACCGCCTATTGGGCCTGCCACGGGCGAGTCGCTAATGTCTCGGGCGGAAGGGTGGCAGAGCGGACGAATGCAACGGTCTTGAAAACCGTCGAGGTGAAAGCCTCCGGGGGTTCGAATCCCCCTCCTTCCGCCATTCGAAATCGCAGGGGTTTGCCCTGTATGTTGCAACCCTACATATGGAGAGGTGCCAGAGTCCGGCCGATCGGGCCTCCCTGCTAAGGAGGTGACGGGTAATACCGTCCGTGGGTTCGAATCCCACCCTCTCCGCTCGCAATGATGGGTCTCGCTCCGGCGGGGCCCATCACTCTTTTCACAGCACCACAAATTCGCAGGTTGGCCCGGTGGCGTTTGCCAAACGACGGTCGGTGGTCACCAGCGGAACGCCGAAACGTTCGGCGATCGCTACATACCAAGCATCGTGCGCAGTGACGTTGTGGCGCAGTTCCCAAACCCTTGCAGCGAACGTTTCAAACGGAAGTCGGTCAATGTGGAGTCGGTTCACATTCCAGATCGCACGTCGAGCGACGGCTTCGGAACATTCGCCCGACGAAACCAATCGGCGAAAGCCCTGCACCACTTCGACGCCCAGCGAATGCGGGGCAAGAAGTGCGTTGTTCGAAATCTCGCTCCGAGCCTGTTCCGCGGCCGGGCCAATACGGTTAGCGGTGATCATCACCGACGCATCGATGACCACCCTCATAAGCGATCCCACTTCTCGTCAGTCTCACGACGGCCTTCGTGGATGGCATCGAGAATCTGCTCGCTCGTCACCGAGCCCTCCCACGCGGACGCGATGTCGTTCATTTCCGCCAGAATCTCGGCCAGCTCGATGCGATCGCCGATCTCAATCAGCTGGGCCAGCAGATATTCCTGCAACGACTGGCCCGCCTTCGCCGCTTTCACGGCCAAGGCATCACGAGTCTCTTGCGGCACGTTGCGAACAGATATTGACGGCATGCATGCATTTTGCAGGCAGTCCTCGCAGCGGTCAATCATGTTTCGGTCTCCACCCCTTGTCCCCATAGCAAATAGGAACTCAATCACTTGGGGGAACTAGCGTCATGGGCCATTCGCAGTAGTTCTTCGACACCGGAAAAGGCCATGGCGACCGACAGTCACACCATCATTTACACCCACACCGATGAAGCCCCAGCGCTGGCAACCAAGTCGCTGCTTCCCGTGGTCAATGCATTCACCAATGTCGCCGGGGTCACGGTCGAACTTCGAGACATTTCAGTGGCCGGCCGCATCCTGGCCACCTTCCCCGAGGCCCTCACCGCCGATCAGCGTGTGAGCGACGACCTTGGCGAACTCGGCGATCTCGTGACTCGTCCCGAAGCCAACGTCATCAAACTCCCGAACGTTTCGGCATCGCTTCCGCAGCTCAAGGCCGCTATTGAAGAACTCCAGGCCAAGGGTTATGCCGTTCCGAACTATCCGGAAGATCCGCAAACCGCAGCTGAAAAAGACATTCAGTCCAAGTACGACAAGCTCAAGGGCTCGGCCGTGAACCCGGTCCTGCGCGAAGGAAACTCCGATCGCCGCGCGCCGCTGTCGGTCAAGAACTACGCCAAGTCGCACCCACATTCAATGGGCGCGTGGGCTGCCGATTCAAAGACGCACGTTTCAACAATGGGCGGCAACGACTTTTACGCCAATGAAAAGTCGATCACGTTCGAAAAAGCCGACACGCTCAAGATCGAACTTGTTGGTAACGACGGAACCACCACCGTGCTGAAAGAAAAGCTTCCCGTTCTTGCCGGCGAAATTGTTGACGCAACGTTCATGAGCGCCAAGGCGCTTGACGCGTTCCTCAAAGCACAAATGGCCGATGCCAAAGCACAAAACGTGCTGTTTTCGATCCATCTCAAGGCCACGATGATGAAGGTCTCCGACCCGATCATCTTTGGTCACGCGGTCAACGCCTACTTCGGTGACATCTTCACCAAGCACCCGGCTGCGTTCGAAGGTCTCAACGTCAATGTGAACGACGGTATGGCCGATGTGCTTTCCCGCGTCGAAACGCTTTCCGACACCCAGCAGACCGACATCGAAGCCGACTTCGCAATCGCCATGTTGAACGGGCCCGAACTGGCAATGGTCGATTCCGATAAGGGCATCACCAACCTGCACGTGCCGAGCGACATCATCGTCGATGCGTCCATGCCTGCCATGATTCGTGACAGCGGAAAGATGTGGAATCCCGAAGGCGAACGCCAGGACTGCAAGGCCGTCATTCCCGATTCGTCGTATGCCGGTGTGTATTCGGCCGTCATTGCTGACTGCAAAGCCAACGGCGCGTTCGATCCGACCACGATGGGCACCGTTCCCAACGTTGGCCTCATGGCGCAAAAGGCCGAGGAATACGGCTCGCACGACAAGACCTTCGAGATCGCAACTGCTGGCACCGTGCGCATCACCAATAGCGCCGGCAATGTTGTTATGGAACACGTAGTTGAAGCCGGCGACATCTGGCGTGCATGCCAAGCCAAAGACGCACCGATTCGCGACTGGGTGAAGCTCGCCGTTTCTCGTTCACGTCTTTCCAACACCCCCGCGGTGTTCTGGCTCGACGAGAACCGTGCCCACGACGCACAGATCATCGCCAAGGTGAAGCAGTACCTCCCTGAGCACGACACCACTGGCCTCACCATCGAGATCATGGCTCCCGAAGCCGCGTGCACGTTCTCGCTCGCTCGTGCTCGTAAGGGTGAAGACACCATTTCGGTCACCGGCAATGTGTTGCGCGATTACCTCACTGATTTGTTTCCGATCATGGAACTCGGCACCAGCGCCAAGATGCTTTCGATTGTTCCGCTTATGAATGGTGGCGGCCTGTTTGAAACCGGCGCTGGCGGTTCTGCACCGAAGCATGTGCAGCAGTTCGTGAAGGAAAACCACCTTCGTTGGGATTCGCTTGGCGAGTTCCTTGCGTTGGCCGCGTCGCTTGAACATCTTTCACAAACAGCGAACAACGCAACCGCTCAGATCCTGGCCGACACGCTCGACCGGGCAACCGGTTCGGTGCTCAACGAGAACCGCTCGCCTTCACGCAAGGTGAATGAACTCGACAACCGCGGCAGCCACTTCTTCCTTGCGCTCTACTGGGCCCAGGAACTGGCCAAGCAAACCGACGATGCTGGGCTGGCCGCGAAGTTCGCGCCGATCGCCGAGGCACTTGCGTCCAAGCAGGCCGAGATCGTTGACGAACTCAACGCCGTACAGGGCAAGCCCGTCGACATCGGTGGCTACTACATGCCAGACGATGCCAAGGCCATTGCCGCTATGCGCCCGAGTGCAACCTTCAACGCAATCATCGACTCGATCTGATCGAGCCTGCTCTTAGAGCGGATTGGTGATCGCTCCCAGATCGGCGCCGGACACCAATCGCGCGTACTTACCTAGGACTCCCGAGGGATAGCCATTCTCTCTTGGCGACCATCCGATTTTTCGTTGCTCGAGTTCTTCGTCCGATACCAACACATCAAGTTGTTTCGTCAACACATCGATTTCGATGACATCGCCATCGTTCACAAATGCGATCGGGCCACCATCGACTGCTTCAGGCGCAACATGGCCGATACAGAATCCCCATGTGCCACCGGAGAATCGACCGTCGGTGACTAACGCGCAGTCAGCTCCTCGTCCTGCGCCTTTGAGTGCACCAGTCACCGCCAGCATTTCGCGCATTCCCGGCCCACCCTTTGGTCCTTCATAACGAATGACCAAAACCGTCCCCGGTTCGATGGTTCCAGCAACGATCGCATCCATCGCCCGCTCTTCGCCATCGAACACTCGGGCGCGACCGGTGAAGTGACGCTGGTCCTCGGTGAGCCCAGCCACTTTCACGACCGATCCGTTCGGGGCAAGAGAACCGCTGAGCACGACGATGCCACCATCGGCATGGATCGGATTCTGCACAGAACGAACCACGACACCATCGGGCGGCGGCGGCTGTAACGCTTCGAGGTTTTCCGCCATCGTGCGACCGGTGACCGTGAGGCAATCGCCATGAAGGAGTCCGTTGTCGAGAAGGTGTTGGAGCACCATCGGCACACCTCCCACGCGATCAAGATCGGTCATGTGGAATCTTCCACCTGGCTTCATGTCGGCAATGTGCGGAACCCGCGCTGCAATTCGGTTGAAGTCTTCGAGGTCGAGTTCGACTCCTGCTTCATTGGCAATGGCCAATAGATGAAGCACAGCGTTGGTCGACCCACCAAGCGCGTTCAGCATCGTGATCGCATTCTCAAACGCTTTGCGAGTCAAGATGTCGTGGATGCGCAGACCCAAGCGCAACATCTCGACAACGGCTTCACCGGAGCGATAGGCGTCGACTTCGCGTCGTGGATCGATCGCCGGCGGCGACGCCGATCCCGGCAGCGAAAGTCCAATCGCTTCGCAGATTGAAGCCATCGTGTTCGCTGTGAACATTCCTCCGCAGGCGCCCTCACTTGGACAGGCTTTGCGCTCGATCTGACCAAGCTCGTCGAGGGTCATTGTTCCGGCAGCACACGCTCCGACCGCTTCAAACACAGTCGTGATGTCGATTGCCGCGCCGTTGTGCTCACCAGGAAGGATCGAGCCGTTATAGACGATCACCGCGGGAAGATCGAGTCTTGCTGCGGCCATCATCATCCCCGGAATCGACTTGTCGCATCCGCAGGTCAGCACCATGCCATCGAGACGTTCGGCATGGATCACCGTTTCGACTGAATCGCAGATCACCTCTCGGGAAACAAGCGAAGCTCGCATTCCTTCGTGTCCCATCGAGATGCCATCGGAAACAGTGATCGTTCCAAAGCGAAGCCCGACTCCCCCGGCATCACGCACTCCTTCTTTTGCTTTCGCACTCAAGCGATCAAGCGAAAGGTTGCACGGCGTGATCTCGTTCCACGACGACGCAATACCGATCTGCGGTTTGTGCCAATCGTCATCAGTCAGGCCCACCGCACGGAGCATCGCTCGTGATGGTGCTCGTTGGGCCCCCTCGGTGACATCCACTGACCGTGGTTTCATTCGTGCCTCGTCCGCTGAAAGCTCTTGCGAGGCTTCCGAAGATGATGATTCAGGTGGTGTGGACACGAGTTCTCCTTAAGTGGGTACAACTACATAGGAAACTTGATTACTGAAATTTATTACAGGTAATCTGTTATGGATAAGTATTTTATACGACGGCAGTGGCCCACCGCCCTCATCAAATCGACCGCTCGAAGGTCTCCGAATCATCGATGTGTCGCTTCTCACTGAAGCCGGCACTGCACCGAGTTCCAGTTCCCGACGGAACATCGCCACCTTGTCGGTGGCATCGGCCAGCACCATGCGCGTAGCGGTGTCGAGCTGCAGAGCCGGGCGCGCATTCCACATCCACTTCGCCTGCCAACGACCAGCGAATGGTTCAGGATGATCAAGTTTCATTCACTCCCCCAGTGCGCAAGCCGAAGGTTCGAGCGTACTGCCGCCTCATGCTCTAGAGCGCGGGGATTCCATAGTGCGCGCGCACGTCTTCGATCGGCCAATCAATCATCGAAATATGATCGCCGTTGGAAAAGTCGATCTCTGTCATACGACCGCGATTCATCGCGCGCACCATCAACTCAATATTCTCGGGGTTCTTCAGCGGCGCTTCGCCTTCGGTGTATCCCTCGAGGAGGATCCCAGTTTCGTGAATCATCACGCTGCCGAGGAACTCGATCCAGTGAATGTCGCTATCGGACTTCATTAATTTCATCGCGTTAAGACAGATCTCGCCTTCTGGCGTTGCCTCATAGCCACCGATCACGTGCGACATGTCATGACCCATAATCGGAATCGATTCCGGGCCAAACGTGAAACCATTGCGGTCGTAGAACGACACAAACTCCGCGCCCAACGTTCCGGGTGCACACGCGTGCAGCGCTTCAGTGAGTTCGCCAAGACGAACAGCCACCTCGGCTTCATCGGCTTGTGAAAGTTCGATCATGAGCGGCTCCATCATTTCGGGAGCCTTCTCGGTGAACCGACGCATCCAATCGGCGACTGCCGCATCGGCACCCTCCAACACATAGCTGCGCGTCAGCGCAAGACCAGGTCCGTCGGTATCGAGCGCGTGGCAATAATCCTCAACACGCTGTTCGTGCGATGCCTCGATTGGATGGCGACATAACTCGAGCAACACCATCAGTTCACGGGTACGACGGCGCAGACGCTCGTCGGTAATCGTCGCCGCTGCTTCTTCCGGGGTGAATGCCTGTTCCGCCGAAAGGTCGACGCTGGGCAGTGCCCAGAAATGCGACGCGATCGAGTTCAAGATCGAAAGTTGCTCATCGGTGGGACCGTCGGGACCGCAGATCGACCCGAGACAAGCTCGGACGATGAGAGTCGCATCTGATTCACTGATATCTATGGCCATGGGCCAAGGGCAATGGAGCACCCTTGGCGCTGCCCTCTGGATGGGAAGTATCTAAAAGCGCCAATTTCTCAGGAGCTGACGGGGCCGGTATCATCGTCACCTGCTGCGCTCGTAGCTCAATTGGATAGAGCATCTGACTACGGATCAGAAGGTTGGGGGTTCGAGTCCCTCCGAGCGCGCCACATACGTGCAGTTCAGGAGGCTGAAGCCGGCCCTACCGGGTCGGCTTTCTGCTTGCAGGGGCGCGCTTCCTACCAACCAAAATCTGCGCTTATCTGTTGGTCGCACCAAAGAAAGATGCATGACCGAAATTGCGTCGTTTATCGCCGGTGGCAGCCGTGTGCCTGCCAATCGCGCAGTAGAGGCCACATTGCCGGACTGCAACCGATGCCAGGTAGACCATCAACCGATCGACGCACGCCCCTGACGGCGACTCTGGTTCAAGCAGAACTGCACCCGTTGGGATCCGCTCGGATGCGACCCCCCCCCCCAACGAGGCAACTCGATTACGCCCACGACTTCATGCACTTGCTCGACGAGTTCATCCGCCGCTAGCACGGAGCGTTGATCCGGTCGCCGCCTACCTGCGGACCCGACCGCCCGCCGACAAACCACACCTATCGGGGGCCCATCGGTCGACCCCGACGTCACCCAACCTCGACTGCCAGCGGGCATGACGGCACATCGCGGTGTCGTTGTGTCGGTTGTGGGGACGCTGCATGACAGCGACACGGCCCCGACAGGCATGAACTTATGGGAAACACCCGTTGGGGCAACCTTGCGTGTCGACGAACATGGAAACCTGAACCATGGCGGCGGGAAAGTCCAAAGAGTCCCAACCATCATTAGCGAGCGTCATTGACATCAACGAGGTGTCGGGGTCGTAGCTCACATTCCCGACGATGCTGGCTGCTCGCGTGGAATCCGAATAGCCACCGTTGGCCGGCCACCACGTAAGAACGATGTTGGGTGGGTCTGCTGAGAAAGAGTCACCGCCGACCCGATTCCACAGGTCGGCAAGCACCTGGGGGTCCTCCACCCGTGAGATCCTGTCCGGACGATCGGTGAACGCCAGCACAGATTCCACCGGCATGACGAGCTGCTTCGTTTCAGAATCGTAGGTCGTCACCCCCGTTGCCTGGAGAGAGAACAGCCACTCAGGAACAGGCTCCCCATTGCCGCCTTGATCAGAGCCACAACCTCCCAGCACAACAAGCGAAGTCACGAGAACGACAGCGGCAATCCGGCGAACAATGAACATGCATAATTTCTACCACTCACCTGATCGTTCGCAAGTCGCTTATTCGAATCACCTTGTGATCGAATCCGATCGGAAATGACGGGGTTTGGTGCACGGTTGGTTGACGGTGGTTGTGGGGTTCATGCTGCTTGTTCGAGTTGATCACAGAATGCGAGTTCGAACTCGACTGGGGTGAGGCGGCCGAGCCGGCGTTGTCGGCGGCGTCGGTTGTAGGTGTGCTTGATCCAGGTGACGATCGCGTAGTGGAGTTCGTCACGTGTGGCCCATGTTTGGCGGTTGAGGACGTTCTTCTGGAGCAGTGAGAAGAAGCTCTCCATCGCCGCGTTGTCTCCGACGGAAGCGACCTAGCCCATTGATCCGGTAAGCCCGTTGGCTGTGAGAACAGCTCTAAATGCTCGGGATCGAAATTGCGATCCCCTAGAGCTTGCCCTCACCCGTCCCGTGCTCGGTGATGTCGGTCAGCCATATGGCGTTCGGTGTGGCCGCGTTGAAGTTCCGCATCACGAGATCGTCATGAACAGCCGGACCCGGCCTTTTGCCGGAACCAGCCCGGCCCTTCTTTACTGTTGTCGACCACACCTTGTGGTCCCGGCACAGCCGGCGAACGCGCCGCTCACAGGTGTTGATCCCAGATCGTTCGAGTTCATCGGCGATAAAGCGATACCCGAACTCGGGGTCGTCACGGTGAATGTCGACGATCACATTGGTGAAATGGGCGTCGTTCCATTCCCTATCCGAGATCGGGTTGGCCTGCCACTTGTAGAACGCCTGGGTTGAGAACCCGAGCACCCCGCAGGTCAACCGCACCGGCAAACTCTCGGCGGTCGTCAGACCATCCTTAATCCCGTCATCGACGTCAGCTTGTTGCATCCAACGCCACAACGTTGACTCCGAGATATCGAAATCAGCGGCGACTTCCTTGACCGGGATCTCTCCCCAACGGGCCACAGCGACGACATCACGCTTGAACTCTGGTGGAAACTTTTTCGGCATGGGTACATCTTTCCCGCGAGACATGATCTTGCGTAAAAAGTGTCAACCAAACATGCAGCAGACCCTTTTTCTGATCGGGATTCTCTACGAAAGTCTTCGTGACGGTGAATCGCTTACCCCTTCACGCCACAAACGCCGCAGACCCCAGATCCGTCGCTCCGCTTTCGATCCCGTCGCAGATCACGCGCGCGACAACCGCTGGTTCCAGCCCCTGGCCCATCTTCGGAGCGGTGCCGGCAATCGCTCGATCGACAAGTCCGGTTTCGGTATGCGGTGGTCGAGCATCAATCACTCGCACACCTTTGCGTCGTGCTTCACGCGCAAAACCTTCGTCGAACGCGCGCAACGCGGCTTTCGATGCGCCGTAGGCCACCATGCCGGGGAGGTTCTGTTCGGCAATAACACCGGAAATATTCACGATCACACCGCCGGTGGAAAGTGTGTTCATCGCTTCGGTGGCAACCATGATCGGGATGAAGGTGTTGGTCATGAACAGGTCTTCCATCACGTCGGTCGACAGCGTCGCGACGTCGCCGAAGGCCACGACACCAACGGCGTTGATCACAACGTCGAGCTTCCCGTGATGCTCCACCGCACTTCGCATGGCCGCTGCACACGCATCGGGTGATCGAAGATCAAGCGCCACCCGCGGGCCGGCCACCGCGAGTTGGTCGAGGCGTTGCTGGTCGCGCCCCACCATTGTGAGAGCGGCACCTCGTGCGGCAAGTTCCTCACCGAGCGCCCGGCCAAGTCCACCGGTGGCCCCCAGTAACAGAACCGATGCTCCGTTGAGCGTTGTGGTTGTCATAGCCCGATTTCTACCCCATCAGGTGCCAATCGCTCTGACGCAGAGGCGCACCGGCAACTGGCTCCCCCAGTGCTGCGCCCAGAAAATCCACAGCGTGATCTTCCAACTGTCCACGCATTTCGACAGTCTCCACATCGGTCGCCCCTAATTGCCGATGTCTTGCTAAACCCCGATGTCGATTCCATCGAAATTTCAGCGCACGGGCAAATACTGAGCGAGATCAGCCGATACGGGCTTTGGCGGGCTACGGACCAGAAGGTTGGGGGTTCAAGACAACTAGGTGAAACTCCCCGTCAGACTCAGAAATCGACGTCGGAAACCTTAGTAATCCCCTAGTTCTTGGTGCTCCATGTAGCGGTCAAACTTCGCGCAGTGCCATTGGACCGAAAAGACGGATTAATTTTTAGTAACTCTATTACCATCGACTTTATGAACACGGACCCTCACGACAACCGCAGTGACAGCACTCGAGATCATAAAAATATGAAAACTTCAGTTGCATCAATGGCCTTAGGCGTTGTCGCTGCTGTCGCCGCTGTTGTCTTTTGGTCGATTTTTCAACTCCATGTTGCGTCGTACTTTTTTGTTGTCTTCATCTTCCTTCTCTTCGTCGTGGAGGGGATGCGTCTGCTCGTGAACCGAACGCTCACCGACAAAGCGGCCTTGGATGACGCATCTGGTTCATTCGTTGTGGGGGTTATTGGAGCGTTCTTCCTCGGGAGCGTGCTTCTTCCCATCGTTTATTTGATCGCAAATTGGTTCTCCGAGATCACTCCATTGCACTACGGGAAATGGGCAACTACGACGTTCGGAACGTTAGGACCAATCTTTATTTTCGTCACGATCCTTGTTCTCTGGGACTTCTGCTACTACTGGAGTCACAGAATTAGTCACACGGTTGAACTTTTCTGGGGCAGTCATTCAGTCCACCATTCGAGCGAAAAATACAACCCATCAGTTGCGGTACGGATTTCGCTTTTTGACCACTTGGGACTCACATTCTTGATGTTGATTCCCCTCTTAGGCGTCAACCCCCTCTACGTTTTCGCCGCATATGGAGTTGTTTTGTACTACCAACTGCCTTTACACATCACCTGGTTAAAGCGAATGCCGAAGCCCTATGAATATATTTTCAATACGCCCGAGCATCACCGAGCTCACCACGCTCGACAGAAGGTCTACATCGATCACAATTTCGGCGGGTTACTGATTGTTTGGGATCGAATATTCGGAACATATGTGGACATCGAAGACGTAGATCCCCTCTACGGGCTCACGCAGCCGGTTGGAACGTATCGACCTCTTCCGATCATTTTTCATGAACTCGCTGCGCTCGGCCGGAAAGTCAAGAACGCCGGTTCTGTCGCTCTCGGTTTTCAGTACGCGTTCCATCGCCCTTATTGGGAACCGGCAGTTTCCTCAACTGGTGCAGACACAACAGGCGAATCCAAAAGTTGAATCAAGACGCTGACCAAGTGATGGTCGGTGCTTGCAACGAAGGTCCGCAATTGTGGGGTTCACGGACGAGCACAAGCTTTTGACGATGAAGAAGTTTGTTACCTCAGTCGTCAGTGTTGTCGCAGCTTTATATCGTGACTGCGGTTCCGTAGGCAACAATCTCGACAATTCCGTCAGCGATATCGCTTGAGTCGAATCGCACGCCAGTAACAGCGTTGGCCCCCATGGCAACTGCGTGATCGACCATGCGCTCAACTGCTTCGCGTCGGCCCTCTTCAAGAGTTGAGGAGTATTCGGTGATGTTGCCCTTCTTCAAAGACTTCACACCACCAACCAGGCCGCGGGTGAATCCCATGGAACGAGCGATGACGCCGAAACATGGTCCGAGAACGTTGCCGGCGTGACCGTTGATCTCAAACGTGGTGCTCACCGGAATGGCAAGCGGTGTGATTGGTGCACGATCATCTGCGGCCATGAGATTCCTCCGAGGTTGGGCCCGATGTCTGGGCGTAAGTGGACGGTAGCGGAATCGCTACTGTCCACTGCGAGGCAATCACAAATTTATTGAGGCGATCCGTGGATCACGAAATCCGAATCAGGGGATCTACCGCGCGTGCAGCTATAAACGCTGGGCGCGGATGCTCTGCCGCGAACGGTTCGACTAGGGAATTTTCCACGCTGTTGAACACGAAGAACAGATTGTGCCGGGAGAACGGTGTGATATTGCCGGCCGAGCCGTGCATGGCGTTGCAATCGAACATGACTGCAGAACCTGCCGGACCCGTGATCATTTCGACGCCTCCTTCGGCCACTAGGCGGGTGAGAACCATCTCACTCGGGACCCCGACCTGTTGGGAGCGCAACGAGTCACGGTAGTGATCCGATGGCGTCGCTCCTCGACAACCCACAAATGTGCGATGCGAGCCCGGAATGATCATGAGACTGCCGTTGTGGATCTCGTTCGCTGTCAATGAGATCGATATGCTAAGAGCTCGCATAGTCGGCATCCCATCCTCGGCATGCCAAGTCTCGAAATCGGAGTGCCAGTAGAACTCCTTGCCATGAAATCCGGGCTTGAGGTTCGCGCGTGCCTGATGGAGATAGACCTCCGACCCCAGTATCTGGCGTATTGGATCGAGCACCCGAGGATCGGCTGCGAGATCGGCGAACACTGGATCAAGTGCATCAACCTCGAACACGCTTCGAACGGCATCTCCGTCGGGCTCTCGGATGAGCCGTTCGTCATTGGCGAGAGCAGGGTCGTTGACGATCCGATTCAGTGCAGTACTCAGCCGTTCAAGATCCTCGGAGTTGAGGAGGTCATCGATGATGAGGAACCCACGACGGTCATAGGCGCGAAGTCGCTCGGCATCGAGCGGTCCATCTGATTCGGTACCGTGCACCACGACCTCTCGACGCGGCACCGTGCTTGGTTCATCGACGGTTCGTGTTGGATATGGCTGGGCCTCGGAGCCCGACGCAGTCACCAGGGTCATCGTCGGACTCGATCGGTCTCGTGGAGCAGCGGATAGGCGCCGTCCTTGTCGTGGACCTCCTGGCCGGTGCAGGGAGGATTGAACACACACACGACGCGGAGATCGGAGATCACAGTGAGCCGGTGACGGTCGTGGTCGTTCAATAAGTACATCGTTCCCGGAACGATTCGATGTACTTCTCCGCTTGCTTTGTCCGTAAGCAGTGCTTCGCCCTCGGTGCAATAGACCGCCTCAATATGGTTTCGATACCACATGTCGGTCACAGTCCCCGCCCCCAGCACGGTGTCATGAAGCGAGAACCCAACTCCATCATCGGCGAGGATCATCCGGCGGCTGCGCCAAGTATCGGATTCGACATCGCGTTCGGTCTCAATGATGTCATCAAGGCTACGAACGATCATCGAACTGCCGCCACGGCACGCTCCGAAACGATATCTGCGACACGAGCGACACAATGATCAAGGATTGAGAGACCCTCGATTAAATCATCGGTTGCAATCGTGAGTGCCGGCATGAGCTTCACAACCTCGCCCTGCGGACCAGCTGATTCGACCAGGAGACCCTCGTTGAACGCTTGAGCGCAGACCGCACTGCTCACCCGGGAATCATCGAAAACAAGTCCCAGCGCCAATCCGCGACCCCTCGTATCGGCCCCAAGTTCAGGATATCGTCCTGCGATCGACGCGAGCGAGCGACTCACCAGGGAACCCTTTTCGTCGACCTCGCGTTCAAGTGAACTGTCGGACCAGTAGTGGTCGAGAGCGACAGCAGCAGTGACGAAAGCGGCGTTGTTACCTCTGAACGTGCCATTGTGCTCGCCCGGATCCCACGCATCGAGTTCTGGCTTCATCAGCGTTAAGGCCATCGGTAGTCCACAACCGCTGATCGATTTCGACAGACACACGATGTCGGGTTGAATCCCAGCACGCTCGAAGCTAAAGAACGTTCCGGTGCGTCCACATCCCATCTGGATGTCGTCAACGATGAGCAATATGTCCCGCTCGGCGCACAAGTTCGACAGGCGCCGCAACCAGTTCCAGCTAGCGACGTTGATGCCGCCCTCGCCCTGCACCGTCTCGACAATCACCGCAGCCGGTTGGTCAAGTCCGCTACCTCCATCGGCGAGCAGCTCCTCAAGCAGTCCGATGCTGCTGCCCTCCTCCATGTAGTTGCAGTAGGGCACTGAAGTCGCATGAGTGAGGGGCACTCCAGCCCCACGGCGCTTCTTTGCATTGCCCGTGACCGATAACGAACCCAGAGTCATCCCGTGGAACCCGTTCGTGAAACTAATGATCTGTTCGCGACCCTTGATCTTTCGCGCCAGCTTGAGCGCGGCTTCGACCGAGTTAGTGCCCGTCGGTCCAGGAAACTGCACCTTGTAGTCGAGTCCTCGTGGTTGCAGAATCCGCTGCTCGAACGCTAGGAGGAACCGCTCCTTCGCTGATGTGCTCATATCAAGGGAATGAATGATTCCACCCCCACGCAGATACTCCACCAGTGCTTCGACCAGGAATGGGGCATTGTGGCCGTAATTGAGGGCGCCCGCCCCTGCAAAGAAGTCGATGTAGGAAGAGCCATCGGTATCCCACATTCGACTACCCGACGCGCGATTAAACACCGTCGGCCAATCGCGGCAGTAGCTGCGGACCTCCGACTCCAACCTTTCGAACACACTGAGATCTGCCATATCGGTTCCTCCTCCGCCCAACGCGCATGACAGGCACAACTAGCGAGGGGATAAACGCGATTCGATGGAACGAAGCGAACATTGCGAAAGCGATCACCACGCACCAACGGCGTCGATCCCTACAACTGTGGCGAAGGGACCCGAAACTATCGGCGAATTACATCCCGATGGGAAATTACTGCCGACACCTGCAGGCACACCAGCGGCCACAGTCATGGCCACATCGGGTGGCCAGATCGCATGCGCTGAGGCATTAATTTTTCTTATTGATTGAGAAAGTAACACGTCACCTATGCGTTAAACGTTGGCGTGTTCGACATTGTTACGCCATGTATTACGCGCTCAAATTCACGCGATCACAACTCTGGAGCGGTTCAATTCGCAATAGTTGCTCCTTATCGTGTCCATCCGGGAAGTCGGATTCGGCAAAGAGTTCCGAAATGGTAACGTCGGCGTTACACGCATCAGCAAATCCGCGGAACAAACGCCATGACGAATCATTCCCCGGCGTTACCGTCGCTTCCATCGCTGCCGCTCCTGTTCGCCCGACCAGATCGGCGAGCATCGCTCGTCCAAGCCCTATTCCTCGATGCGACGGTGAAACTGCAACCTGCCAGATGAACAACGTCTCAGCGGCATCCGGGCGCAAGTAGGCAATGCAATAAGCGAGCACGTCTGCACCGTCGCGCACAATTGAAGTAGTCCTGGCGAAGTCCCTCACCCAAAGCACATAGGCATACGCGCTGTTGACATCGAGACCACCAGCGGAATGCGCTACTTCCCACATCGCACGGCCATCACCGCGGCGTGGTGGTCCCACCTTGAGTAACTGGCCTTCGGGTCCGGGGATAACCACGAGTACTCCTTTCGAACATGACTCTGATAATGCACCCGAACCTACCGACGAATGTAACTAGTTGACCACTACCGAGTCTCTCGCCACTGGCGTTCACCAGCCCATAACTGTCTGATGCTCCACCCATGTTTCCGCTTTCGCTAGGAAAAAGACGTTGTAGGAGGGCCCGGTTGGTTCCGGCGGTTTTGTTCTAAAGCCGAGTCCCTCCGAGAGCGCCACATAAGCGCAGATCAGATGGTCGTTGCTTCCGAGCAGCATTCTTTTCAGTTTTTAGGTTCCCTCGCATTTCTATCGGATCGGCACAAAAGGATTCGACGGACCTTTTCGAGGCGTATCTGACCGCCATCAGAGAGTGATCAAACGTGATCAACATCGGGATATCCGACGTCGAGGTGTTTAAGCATCTATTGCGGCAGCAACTCGGGCTGCACCGTCTTTGCTGTCTGCTGGATACACGTGACCGCCTGGTCTTTTGCATAGATTCAAAAATCTGCGTTCGGTAGTTAGCGATTACGATGTCGATAGTGTGATCGACGCTGCGACTGGTTAATCAACTATTGGCTGTTGCTAACGAACACCGAAGTTGCATAGAAGCACGAAATGTAAGGAATTGAAGATACCGGTCGTTGCTTCGGCAAAGCGCCCCGTTTGGTTTTCGACAAGTTCATCATGGCCGACGGGCAGTCCTGCTTGACCCGCACTTCTTGGAGACCTCGACGAACAATTTTCAGCGAGGGCGCTTCCCCGAGCCTTATGCTTTAGTTGGCTTCAGCTGAATTTGGGAGAACTTGATGAACTTGTCTTTACGGACCATAGGAATTTCGCTCGGTGCTCTTTTTTTACTCGGAATCTTGACGTTATCGATACGTTCTCTTTCGCCTGACCAACAGACGGTTGAAGCGCCGGAAGCCGGATCTGTACTTGCAGCCTTCACCCTGGTGGCGCCCAACGGCACTACGCCCTCAGGGGTAATTGCTCGAGCCATCATCTCGAGCGGACCCGAATGCCCAGCTCTCACCACAGTTCACCCAGGCGGACGCGTCACTGTGACACCCATGAAGAAGCGATTGCCTCCGGCGACAGCAATGAACCTTTTCAATCAACTGACTGCTTGCAGCGCACCAATTCCGGAAGGCGCACTCCAAGCTCGTGTGCTTTCGTCTGTAATTCCTGCCTCAATGCCCGAAAACGCAGAAGACATTGCAATCTTCGGTGATTCGGGTTGTCGCATGAAAAAAGGTTCGATACAAGCGTGCAATGACTCGACTGCCTGGCCTCTGGCAACAATGAGCAACTCCATAGCGAAGCAGCAACCAGACCTCGTCATTTTTCTGGGAGATTTTTTCTATCGCGAGGTTGTTTGTCCAGAGGACCTCTTTGCAAGTTGCGGTGGCTCGCCGGCTCCGGCCGCGCTGCCCTTCAATGATTCAGCTCTCAGTTGGGCCGCCGACGTTTTTATTCCGATGGCAGCAACGCTTTCGGCTGCCCCAATCGTTGTTGTTCGCGGAAACCATGAGGCGTGTTACCGCGGAGGTAATGGCTATTTCATTTATATGGATCCTCGCGACAGCACCGAAGACACATGTGCACCAGTACTCGATTCATCAGGTCAACTCGTCGAAGCACCTCTCGGTTTCACAGATCCATACGCGATTGACATCAACGTGGCGAAAGATCGCTCTCTACGTTTAATCGTGATCGATGATTCAACAGGAGACGACCCAAGTTGCACCCCAGGTGCCTTGCTCAACGAGTACACAGAAGCGTTTCGTTCGGCAGAAGAGTTGGCCGAGGGAAGCGACGAATATTGGTTATTGGCACATCGAGCTGTTGTGGGTTGGCACGTCGGCGACGATTGTGGTCCTGATGGCGGTTGGATAAACGCAGACGTACAAGTGGCAAGTTTTGGCCAGCTAGCAAAGTATGACCTCTTGTTGTCTTCCCATATTCACCTTGTGCAATCGATGAATATTCCAGGCATTCCGGGTCAATTAATTCTTGGAAACGGCTCAACCAAGCTAGAAGACGATGTTCCATTTTCTCTTCCCACGACTGGGCCATCATTTGATTCATCTCACGCATATCCGCCGCCTACATCTGGATGGTGGGATGTTCAGTTTGGATATGCAATGGCTCATCCGTCGCAGAATCTGAGTTGGCAGATGGACATGCAGTCGCCTGTCGGTGAAACATTCGCTGAGTGCTTCATCTCGCAACGCAATGTTAATTGCGGTCCCACCGCGCAATAGAAATGACTTGCGCCTCAGAAGTTTTACGCAGGAAACGTCGCTACTGGTTCCACCTCGGCTCCTAGGATTTATTACTCCGCTAGCATTTCGGAGTCCTCACTTCGTATAGCTACACAACCATCAAACAAGGGCGCGAACCATGCACAGATCAGGAGCTCGCGTGAGTGATGCCGCGCAAACCCGAAAATCGTGCAGCGGAAAATGTGAGGGCGTCCATGACTCTCGGCTCTGACACGACGACGCTGCCAGAAGACCAGCGTGAGGGAACTCCGCGCTCTCTTGCCCTGACATGGGCCGGTGTGATGTTTGCACCGGGAGCGATCATCACGGGAATGGTTGCCGGCGGTGGTGCGTCTGGACCTGGATTTGCCTACGGATATTTGGGCCTCGCCATTGGAGTGGTGCTCGGCATGGTCGGTCTGGCCATGATTTCACTGTGGGGTCCTCCGACAGGTCTGGCCGCCATGTCCTTGGGACGTTTGGCATTCGGCGGGGCGATTCTCCTCCCTCGCATTTTTTTGATTTTTAGCCTTGTTGCTTACAACAGCCTCAACGATCTCTTTGGAGTGGACGCCTTAGCTTCGTCTCTCGGAATCTCGTTCTTTGTCGCTCTCGCGTGCGTGTTTGCCATTGAAGTCACAGTGGTTTTTCTGGGAGTTCGTGCGATGCGAATCTTGGGCCTCGGTATCAGCGTCATCATGATCGTCATCGCTGCTTGGCTGATTTTCGCAATCCGCGACATCGCCCCGGCGCCACTTCCACCACATTCGAATGGCATCCCTGTTGCGGGCATATGGCTTGCCATCGCCTTGGGCTTGAGCTCATCCATTTCATGGACCGTTCAAGCCACAGACTTGTCACGAACTTTGCCGGTGCGAACCTCGCCCCGGAAATTGTTCTTGTGGGTGCTGCTTGGGAGCTCGCTGCCACTGCTTGTTCTTGGAGGAATCGGTGCGTGGTTGTCGACGAACTCGGCGATTGCGAATCCCATGAAGCGAGTCGAAACCGTTCTTGGTGGTGGAATTCCCGCCGTCGTTGCGCTGGTCGTGATGGGTGTGGCCTTAGCAACCGCAAACGGCCTAAACGACTTCAGCGCTGGGCTAAGCCTCCGTCAAATGGGAGTCAAGTTTTCCCGGCCGTTGGCTTCACTGATTGTCGCCCTGGTTGGACTGACTCTTGCTGTCGTGGCTCGCAAATCATCGCTAGGAGACGCTACTGAAGACATCGTGTTGCTGGCGGGCTACTACACGACCCCATGGTTTGGCATTGTCATCGTTGAACTCCTGTTCCGACGTCGAAACCGTCAGGGCTACGTCAGGCCGATCCGGAACATCTGGCCCGCTGCGTGGTCATTCTGCATCGCTTTTCTGGCGCTGCTTCCATTTACCGCAACCCCTGTTGGTAATTCGATAGCCAAGAGCATCCCGCTTCTCGGCTGGATCGGCTGGGTCTCTCGCAACGTTATGGGAGGCGCCGATGCTGGTTACATCGTGGGGGTGGTCGCCGGAGCGGTTCTCTACCTGTTGTTTTCGTCGATGGAACGCAGAGCATCGACCTCTAAGAACTCAGAGGCAGGGACTTAAGCGTGAAGTGGGTTGAAGACTTCAGTCGGCAAGTCTTTCAACACGAAAACCCACACCTGGCCCTGTTGCGAACTTGGGCGCTCCTTTTGCACCCTCCAAGTAACCCCATGGTTCGGGCAGGACGTCATTGTCCTCGAGTTGCAGGAACTTGCTGAAAAGACCTTCCTCACCCATAACTTCCTCGCAAGACATACCAAAAGTATTGATCTGATACCGACCTGCCGGAAACTGCTGACCGGAGATCAGTTCGGAAGTCGTGACTTCAACAATCCCTCATGCTGGAGTTTGGGGAACTGCGCCATCAGGGGAATCCACACTCGATGACGGTGATGCAGCAGTACTTATCGTAGAAGAAGTAGGTACCACCTCACAATCCAGGCCTCACCGCGACGAGACAGACAACTGGGGAAAAGAGTCTTTTCATCGCTAAAATTCTATGCCTCTTCGATAAACCAAGATTTAGAGGGCTCAGAAAAACTGGTCGAGGAAAATTCCGATTGTCGAGTCTGATCGGGGAGAGAGATTTCAATTGCAGTAATCTGAATATCGAGCGCTGGCTGCAGATCATCGCGATCAGAAAAATTGACTACCGACTGAACGGATAATTTTTAATGAAGCAAGACACAATCTTGAAGAGCTGCCTCATCGCAGCGGCAATGGTCAGTCTCGTCCTCAGCATCACGATTTATTTCGGCGCAGGTGACGACATCAACGGCCGTCTCAACGGCATCTATGTCGGAACATGGGTCCCATCGATCCTGGCGCTCGGCGCTCTCCTATTGGTCGCACGAAAGAACGACGCATGACCGAAATTGGGTTGTTTATCGCCGGTGGCCTTGTC
This sequence comes from Acidimicrobiales bacterium, assembly GCA_037620085.1. Classification (GTDB taxonomy): domain Bacteria; phylum Actinomycetota; class Acidimicrobiia; order Acidimicrobiales; family Acidimicrobilacustridaceae; genus Acidimicrobilacustris. The sequence continues at coordinate 144,080 of JASJMB010000036.1, forward strand.
ACCCTTATCGTGTTCATCGGGATTTTGATTTACGGGATGATGAGCTTCCAACAGTGGTCGAAGAACGACGAGCAGGAAACTGCCTGATCAGGCTCGGGTGTGACCTGACGGCTGGCTTCGCGCCACCATCCATGCCGCCCACATAAAAACAAACTGGAACGGCAGTCGGGCCCAAGAGACAAACTGTTGGTCCAGCGCGCGGTCGCGCCAATCCCACGTCATGTAAAGGTTGGCGGGGTACACCGCAATGAGCAGCACGATGGCGGCAAGCGAACCAATACGGCGGGTGCGCGGCACAAGGATCAGCAGGCCGACGACGAGTTCCGCCACTCCACTTGCGTAGGTCCAGAATCGTTCCGAAGGCCAAAGCCATGGCGGGACGATCGCGTCGAAGAAACTTGGATTGGCAAAGTGCATGATGCCGGCCAAGGTGAAGAAGAGTCCTAAGCCGATAGCAACCGCGTTCCACAACCGAGGCCTACCCGGAGAATGGATAGGAGCGACGAATCGGCTCCGACGAACGGTGCCGATCGGGCGGTGCTCGTCGAATCTCGGCTCTGCCATAGCCAAATCGTAAGACGGAGACCGTTAACCGGTCGCATCAGAGGGCGAGATTAGGAAGTCGCCTACACATGCACGATTGCCCAGGAATGACCAAGCTGCAGGAACTGAAAGGGCCCGATCAAATGGCCGGGACCTTTCGAAGATGTCTCTGTCGGCTAGGTGATCAGCCAGTGAAACAGGCACGACCGGCTCAGCCGATGGCGTCGTGGTAACGGTGGTCGTTGGATCTGCCGCTTCGCCAATCGCCACGATCAACGTCTGACCACCCTGCTCGATGGTGGGGGAATAATTACCGGCACCGATGCACTAGGACGTGTTCACACACGACACCGAAACCAGATTGTTTTGGACACCAGGGTTCGGGCTGGGAATGACCGTGACACTATTGATTGATGGACCAGCCGGCGTGGTTACGCCCAAGAGTCCGAAGACCGCGACGAGGGCGACAGCATTTGCCCTCTCCCCCACATGAGAGAGTCCCTAGGTGCACTTCAACTGGTTGACTTCAAAAGCGCAGGCACGCAGAGCGGGCGGTAAGGGCATGGGTGCCTGCGTCGTTGAGTCCATCACAGCGGGTGAAACCGTCGCTGCGTTTGGTGGTTGGGTCGCTGACGAGGTCGAGTTGAAGTCGCTTCCTGCCGAGCGCGTGTCGCGCACGATGCAGATCGACGATCACCTGTATTTGGTCTCAGGAGAAACCGCTGACCCCGGCGATTACGTTAATCACTCATGCACACCCAACTGTGGACTAGCCGGGAACATGTTGGTCGTCGCTATGCGTGACATCGCAATCGGCGAAGAACTCACGTTCGACTACGCCATGAGCGATGGCGGCCATTACGACGAATTCGAATGCTTATGCGAATCGAATGACTGCCGCGGCGTAGTTACTGGCCGCGATTGGCGTCTCCCGGAACTTCAGTCACGTTATGCCGGTTGGTTCTCGCCATACTTGGCTCGCAAGATCGAGCGCCAGGGCGAGGAAATCTGACAGTCGCGATCAGCGCTGGATGGCTACTGCAACAACTTCGAGACTCAGTCAATTTCCCCGGTACCCTTTGGGCGCTAGCGAGTTGGCGATTCTCTCTGTGAGCAATCAATAAAAAGGACTCCAATCACAGACGTGTTGATCTTCAAGGAAGAAATCTCGCTATCGATCAAGGGCCCGGTCGCGCACGAGATCGTTTATCGATCGCACGACCTGCACGGCGTTGCCACAACGTCTTCGGGTCTTGTCATTGCACCCGCTACCCCCGGCAAAAACCGCCGAGTTATGTCCTAGGAGCACGACACCATCGGCATTGGCGATGCCGGATGTCCTTCAGCACAATCCGATCCCGCTCGTGAGCTCAGGCTTTATTTCGTTCCGGGCAGCACTACGCAGATCAATTACGGCATTCCCGGATTGCAGACGTTCATCGACGACGACTGGGTTGTCGTCGCTACCGACGACCAAGGCCTCGGTACACCCGGGGTGCATTAATACACTGTGAATCATACAAACGCTATCGATGCCGTCATCATTGTGAACGCGGCACGCGAACTGAGCGTTGGCGCAGGTAAGCGTTTTGGCGTTATTGGGTGGTCGCAGGGTGGCGGTACAGCAGCGTCAACAGTGCAACTCGACGCGAGCGATTATGGCGACCTCGGAATTGTCGGCGCAGCGGCAATGTCGCCCGGCGTTCCGATGATTGGCCTGAAGCTTCCCGGCCTCGGCTCAGCCCTCGGTGGCTACGACATTCCGCCCGACGGTCACCTGTTCATGATCCTTGGCGCAATGGTCACCGCGTTCCCTGACACGTTGTCGCTCAATGACGTCTACACCGCCGTCGGAAAGCGCGTGTTCGAACAGGGTTGGAATGTGCAGGCTGTCCATCACCTCAACGACACACTTGGGCGCGCATACAAGCACGAAGGTCAAGTGAAGGGCGTCGACACCACAAAGTTGGGCGTCTGGATGAAAGCGTTCACAGAAGCTTCGGCCACGCTCAAGAAGCCAATTGCTCCGGTGCGCGTGTTGATGGATGAACAAGACCCGAACGATCCGTGCCCAATTACGTGGCAGCGCGGGTATGTCGACGCAGCCAAAGCACTCGGCGGCAACATCACCGTGAAGTCCTTCCCGAATGACGATCACTTCTCGTTGCCGCAGAGTTCGGTTGGCGACGCCAAAGAGTGGCTCACAACAAAAATCACCTAGCCAACCGGTGCCGACGATTTGGGATCCAATGCAATTGCACCCATTTCTGAAGGCGAATTAGTTGCCACTTTTTGCGGTTGGGTCGCTCACAGACCGGAGTTGCGTTCACTTCTTGTTGAGCGATTCCGTCACTCGAAATTTACGGGCTAATCCGGCAACTGGCCCCGAGTGCGACTATTCGCTCTCGACATCAAGCGGTGAGAAGAGGTGCAGCATCTTTCCAAATATGGCCAGCAGAATCATCCCAACCCCTACAAAAAACAGTGCCCAGCCAACCGTCACATTTTGAGCGATCGCTCCAACAGCGAAGCCGCCGATCGGAACAAGGACCCCAACCACGATCGACCAGCATGCGAAGATTGAACTTCGATAGTTCTCCGGGGTGCCGGTTTGCACGAGTGATGACAACACGGAGTACTCGATGTTGTAGGCAAGTCCAATCGACACCAGCGTCACGAACGTAAGGCCAACTATGAAAACGCCGTTCTGGGGGGAACGTTGAATCAGCGACAACCAGATCAGTCCGGCCGCCGAGACGGCGCAGCAACCTCGAGTCACCAAGCTCCATTGGAAATGTTTGTGAAGGGTTCGCACGAAGAAGACCACCATGACTCCACCGAAAACAATCGCAGCTTGGAAGAGGGAAAGCAGTTCAGGTCGCGGTGAAATTTCAAGAGCTATCGCAGGAAGTAAATAGCCAAGAGGGCCGACAAAAATCATTAATGCGGCACAGGCAAGGAAAACTGCTCGCAAATTCGGCATCCGCGAAATGACATTCATGCCGTCGCTCAGTGACGGCGGTCGATTTTCCATGACCTGTCGCTTCTCGGACTGGGTAAGGCCGATCACTGTCGTTGCAACAAACGAGAGTGCATCAAGACCGAATACCCACGACGGGCCCAGTCCCGAAAGAATCGCGCCGCCCGCAACCAGACCGAGAAGCATTGCGATCGACCTCGAGCGAAACACCATTGCGTTGTACTCCGGCACTTTCCCTTCCGGAGCCAATTGGCGAATGAACATTGGGAGCGCTGGCGACGTGAGCCCGATAATGATTCCCGTCGTAAGTGACCACAGAAACAACGTGGTCACGCTGAGCCTGCCCATGGTCGTGACAATCGCTACGACCAATGCTGCGATTCCGAGAACAAAACTCGAGATTCCAAACGTACGAGCCGCGCCGAAACGGGGAACCAGTCGAATCGCTATCGGAGCCAAGAAAACAATGGGGGCAGTCTGGGCAGTGGCGACCACCACCACCGTGATCACCGATCGAGAATCTCCATAAGTCACGAACGCCGTAGCGAGGTTCGCCATTGCGGTGCCAAAGGCCGTGATGAACGCTGCCAGCAAGAACCAACGGCTAGCTCCCTTAACAGCTACTGCGCGTTTCGCAACTTTGCTATTGGCCACCGGCTAACAGTAGTCACTGACAGCAAACTTTAAGTTTCACTCATGAAAGAAACCGTGAACCGGGCTCCGCCTTCGGGAGAACCCGAGACATCTATCAACGCGTTCATCAGCAAAACGTGCTCTCTCACAATGGCGAGACCCAATCCCGTGGCGCGCTGATCTGACTCGCCCACGATTGGGGCCGTGCCATGACTGAACCGATCAAAAATCAATGTCCGCTCGAACGGATCAATTCCAGGACCGGCATCGTCAACGTGGAGGAGCACTCTCCCGCCAGCCATTTCCATCTTGATGTGTGTCGCCCCGCCGGCGTACCGATCGGCGTTGTCAAGCAGATTTGTCATCACCCGTTCGATGCGCTCTCGATCTCCCACGACCCACATCGCGGGTGACGCCGAAGACATGGATGGCAATGAGGAGCGCCGCTCGATAATGCTTCGAACAAACGGGACCAAATCGAGCGGTTCCAGCGCAGAGACTCGTCCGGATGTCTCTAAGCGAGCGAGTTCAAGTAGATCGACGACCAATCGTCTCAGATTTTGAATCTGCGATGTGAGAATCCTGAGTGCGTTTTTTGACTGTTGCGAAAATTCGTGTTCATTCATGTTGAGCGATGACACTGAGTTAACAATGGCTGTCAACGGCGTCCGGAGTTCGTGGCTCACGTCAGACGAATATCGCAGTTCTCGTTCGATTCGAGTTTCAAGTGCCGTCGACATCTCATTGAACGCTTCCAATAATGGATCAAGATCCGGATCGCCCGATTGCGGCAAACGAGTTCCCAAGTCTCCTCGCGCAATTTCGAATGCTGCCTCAGAAACTTGGTGCAACGGCTTCAGAATTCGACGGCTCACCACCACTCCGACAGCCGCCCCAACAACTGTCGTGAGCATTGCCGCAACCAATGAAATTCTCAGGAGGTTCGACAGCGATTTTTCCAATTCGCTGAACGAAAATACCTCAAAGTAGGAGCCGCCCGTGCGCATCAATGGCTCGCCGACGATATAGACCGATTTTCCACCGACCTCTCTGTGCTGACTTGTACTCTCACCTGACTCGACAGCGAGGCGCACCTTCGAAGGAACCATCGCATTGTCAACAGCGATCGAGGAGGCAAGTCGACCTGAATCAAGTTCTACAAGTATTTCACTACTGATTTCCTGAGAAAAAACCTTGAATACAGCCTCATAATCAACATCGGATTCTTGAAGCAATCCGTCAAGGAGGACCGCGTTCGCGCGTGCCTCGCGCACTGCTGCTGCCTCGCGGATCGGCAGCAGGTAAGCCTTCGCAAGCACATAGGTCAAACCAACCAATGTCATAGACAGCACGAACGCGAGGAGTGCGAACGAAATTGCTGTACGAAATCGCAATCCAGTTCTACGAGTGTGAGCCATAACAAGATCCTTTCACGAGTAACCGAATAGAGTTGGCCCACAACAGTGACATGCGAAATCTGCTCGCAGTAAAGGTGGCCCATCGATGGCATATCGAATCCTCGTTGTTGAAGATGATCGTGATGTTCGAATTTCCCTTCGAATGCTCCTCGAGGCGGAGGGTTACGAGGTCGTGGAAGCTCCCGATGGTGAGTCAGCACTTGATTCCATTGAAGCATCGGCACCTTCGCTCGTGCTCCTCGACCTCAAACTTCCGGGTATGAGTGGATTTGATGTTTGTCATTCGATCCGACGCAATCGTTCGCTGCCCATCGTGATCGTTTCCGCACAGACAGACTCATTTGACATCGTGGCTGGCCTTGAGGCTGGTGCTGATGATTTCGTTACAAAGCCCTATGTAGCGAAGGAACTCTCAGCACGCATTCGCGCCAATATTCGACGTGTTTCTGCAACCATGGACGTCAACTCCTCATTCAAAAGAGGCGAATTCGACTTCCGAATCGAAAATGGTGAGGTGTACCGCGGTGAAGAATTGCTTTTTCTCACTCCATCAGAGTTTCGTCTCTTACAAGTTCTCGCACAACGTCCCGGACAGGTATACGACAGGGCCCAACTTGCGACCCTGGTATGGAACTACGACTACTTGGGCGAATCTCGGTTAGTTGACGTTCATGTCCGCCGATTGCGCCTAAAGATCGAAGATGACCCGTCAAATCCCAAGTTTCTCCTCACAATGCGGGGCTTGGGATACAAGTTCATAATTCCGACCTAGCGCGATGTCGTAACACTTCTGTTACATCAATCGCTAGTGCCTGCAATTTGGATACCGCAGACTCGGTCTACGCAACCCACCGTCAGGAGCGTGGACCAGAAATGACTGAATTCAGTTCTCACAATACTTTTGATCTTGATTGCCCAACATTCGCACTCTGCTCACAGGGCGCGTATTCACAGCCGCCGTTCAGGTCCTGCATTCCAGCCAGTGCCTTGCCTCAGTTCTGGCGTGGAACATTTAGCCTTGACAAAAATCCGTTCCTTGAACCGTGCGCAACCAAAGAGGGACTCGTTCCTTTCACCAACGCCGACGACACGTTCGGTTTAGATAGCAACAATTTTTCTGAACAGTTGCTCGTAAATCTTTCCAACCGCGAATCTATTGCGACGATTCATAGCTCATATCGCCACCTCAACCGACTTTGGGCTCATTCCATTACACAAATAGCACCAGCAAATTCCGCCGTCTATCTCCTCGGTTCTGATTTCCTCTTCACCCCAAGCCGTATTCGTCGCGATCGACCCGATCTGCGGCTGCACATCATAGATCCGCTAGATGATTTCCTCGTCGCCATGGTCGATGAAATAGGTATTGGGACTGAACTACGAGCTGAACTCTCGTCCGCTGATTCTCTGAATTTTCTGAGCCAGTCGCAGTGCGAATGGCTGCGGAGTTACGGAGTTACAACAACAATGAACTTCCCAACCAAAGATTTTGCCAATGCTGACTGATGACGAAGTAACGACGGTTTGCCAACTAATGCGTTCTGGGCGGATCTTGGTGGCTGTGTATCTTCCCGAACCATCTTGGAGACACGAGTCCGAATTCGTTGAGATTGCAAGCCGGATCGCAGAACTTCCCGAAACTCGACTCTGCACTGTGCGTCACGATAACCGCGATTGGATCGGCGCTCATGTGCTCAACGGCGTCCACGACTCGTACTCGAGTTCTGCTTCAGATCTCAAGGCCACTGACCTCGAAAGCATTCTCTTCGGGCTCCAAATGGCCGTAGCAGCCGACCACACGATCTACCTCGGCCCGTGGAGTCCAGTCACCGAATGTCGCCCTGACATTGACTTGTATTGCTCGAATCAGATCACTGGCATCTCAATTGAGATTGATGCGGCAACTCCTCATGGCCCATTTGCCGATCCATTGGGAGACTGCATCAACGTCTTGCACTACTTGACCTCACTACGACAACAGAGTGCCGTTCACTCACGAACAGCGGTGTAAGCGCTCCGTCGCCACAGTTAATCATTTGCGCGGACATCAGCCTCGGCTTGCGTCTCGCCTATTCCCGGGAAATTCATGAAATCCAAGATTATTCGGCATTGAATCAAGCAAGACAACTGCTATCTCGTCAAGAGGAATGCCCGAGGTATCGGAAACCCGATTGAGCATGACAAACGCCGCAATCGTCGCAACCGCTCCGAGGAATTGTTCCTCAGTCAGTACAGCCAAGGCATTCGTTCGAGCGCTGTCCAGCGCCGATTGGTCACGAACCATGGCGTCAACCAATGCTCCCAATTCTGTGCCGTTTTTCACGCCACCGAAGCTCTGCCCACCGACAATGCTTGGTAGATCGATTCCGTCGGCACCGCCGTTCGCCATTGTAAGCAACTGCGAATGACCGGTGGAGCAGTAGTAACAACGGTTGAGCGCGGACACACGCGTGGCCATTGCTTCAAGTTGCACTCGATCCAATCCGCGACGCCCAGCTAGCCCATGGGTGAGCAGATCTGGAACATATAGCGCCTCGATCAAGGTGTTCTGCAGTGCAGCTTCTTCGGGAATCAAACTATGCCCTCGTCGAACGTTTACATGGTAAACGCCGGGACCAATTTCGAGTGTCAAGTCCTCTGCGGTGAGCATCGGGACACGGGCCCCTAGATCTTGAGCGGCACCTGGGCGGACCCGCGTTGGATTTCCCGCGCCGGCGTGAGGCATTGGCAACAGCGGTGCGCCGAGACCAACACACAACAAATCAATTGCAACAACCTTCGCTGCAATCGCGGAGAGTTCAACGTATTCGTCGATCGTGAGTGAGTCGCCCAGAATTTCCTCAGACGGGAGATCTTGAATGCCAGCCGGATCATGAACGATCCGCGCAATCAAATCTCGGCCCGCAGGTAGAAGACAATCGCTCTCACCCCGGTGCCCACTCACTGCAGCGCGAACCTCTTCGACCACTGCGACCTTCTGGCGACTGGTTAACCAACGGCCAGGTCGTGAGAGAGAAGACCAGACTGAATCGACTGCATCAGTGATTTCGGCATCGACCGGGACGGCGCTGGCAAGAATTTCCATACTCCGAGTATTGCTTCGTTCAGACACTTTCAATGGCGTTACAAGCAACCTCCGCTGCCGTCGATGCCGGAGCAAACCCGGTTGCCACGTTCAAGGGCACCGGTTTCGACCAACGCGGAACCCCTACGTGTGTGTCCACAACGGTCAGTTCGACATGGGTGCTTTCGTACTCCAAACCAACCCCACCACCCGGCCGATGATGGTGAGGTCATTCCCTCCTTCACCGGCTGAACAACTGAGCAGTTCCTGATTGCAAGATTGGCTTACATCAGGACTCCAAGTGCGAAGATTCCCATCTAATTTTGTGGGCCAGCACAAAGAGGCAAGCCAAGGCACCGAGTAGATAAATGAAGCCTTGAATTCCGAACACGAGAAATCTTGCCGCATCCGGATCAGTCATCCAGTTAGTAAACACTCTCGTGAAATTCTTTGCAGCCCATATTGCAATACCAATGATGGTCAGCGCGGCCGCTGTTCGGCCGATTCGGATCGCGAGATGGTCGAAATAGGAAACAACCGAGTAAGCGATTAACGCCGACCCTATGACGGAAAGTAAACCATCAAAATGGCTGTTCTTATCCGACAAAGGTGCAACGAACGCCAGCCCGTAGAGAAGCATTCCAACAACCAAAACCAACAACGTCACAAACGACGCGTGAACCTCTGTGTCAGCTGACTTGTCGCCGCACTCAAGTCGTGCCTCTTTTCGAACCATGACTGCAAACACGCCAATCGATCCAAAAATCCATGCAAGGCCCCACGCGTCGTAGGCATACCTCGTCCACCTATCGTTGCCAATAACCCCCTGGTCGACAACAAGAGGCACCAACATCGCGGCTGCCGAGAGAATACCCAGCATAAAAAAAGACGACCGGGACAAGGCCGAACCGACGTTTGTGTGACTTGATGTGACTGAGAATTGCTGCCCCCAATAAGAGCGTGCCCAAGACAATGAGCACGGAAGACACCCGCATTTGAGATGGCACCCAGCATCGAACGAGTTCACCAATGCCAACACCAATGAATCCCGCAAAGCCCAGAATCAATGCGGATCGGGAGACATCAATTGCTTCGGATTCGCGAATTAATCGGGGCATCCGAGGTGTCTAAACACCTGACTCTTTGTGAACATTCATGTTTCGACGACCTCCCAATCATTGGATAGAAGTTGGATTTGTGGACCAGGAACAAAAGCCCCAGAGTCGCTAATTATGAAGCCTCGCGTCATGTTCAGGCCCCTCACTTGCTATTACCGCTGAACTTGCCCCCAATAGGTGCATCGCTCCTAGAAGCTCAGATGGCTCGATGAGCGAACCCCCAACGGCCTGTCCAAATTATTGGTGTCAGCCGGGAGAATCTGGATAGATACTCCTAGTCTCCGACCTTCGATTGCGATGCCTCTGCTACAACCCAACCGCAACTCAGCGGCCTACGAGACCTGCATCAACTTTCATTTGGAGACCGGTCACGTAGCGAGCTTCGTCACTGGCGAGGTAAACGACCGCATTCGACACATCGATCGGCTCGATGAACTCCACCGGCATGGTGTTCATGAATACCGGACCAACAGTGAACGCACGCTCTTCGATAAGAGCAGCGAGCCCAGGAACATCACCCATCGGTGTCGTGACACCGGCCTGGTGAATTGAGTTGGCGCGGATGTTGTATTCGCCGTATTCGATAGCAAGCGCGTTGACGATGCCAACGAGTCCGTGCTTGGCCGCGGTGTAGGAAAGTGTGAACGGCTGGCCCTTGAGACCAGCAGACGAACTAATCACGATGAAACAGCCACCTTGGCCACGCTCAAGGAAATGCGGAAGTACTGCCTGCACCGTGTTGTACGCGCCGGTGAGATTGACATCGATGACATCCTGCCACTGGTCCTGAGTCATCTCATGAGTGCGAGCCCAGTTAAGAATGCCTGCATTGGCAACAACGGTGGTGATGAAACCAAGTTCATCGATGCCGCGCTTTGCAAGGGCCTTAAGCGCATCAGGTTCGCGAACATCAACGCGATCCCAAATCACTCGTTGGCCGGTGGCCTCAACAAGACGAACGGTTTCGGCGAGATCTTCCGGCGTCGCGGGACGAACACCACTTGTACCAACAGGGCCGCAGATGTCGCTGATGATGACATCGGCGCCTTCTTCGGCCATGCGGACCGCATGGGAACGGCCCTGGCCTCGTGCTGCTCCAGTGATGAACGCGACCTTGCCTGCGAGACGATCCACAACATTCCCCTTAGATGATGACGATTCGGCCAGTTAGCCCCTGTGATGCAGACGTTACCCCCGCGGCAGATGCGGGGCACAACGTCCGTGACCACGGAATCGGTCGAAGGTTCAGGCACAATCCCAGCCCACATCACAGCCAAATGACTACGCTTTTTTCATGGGGGCACGGTTCACCACCTCGCACTCCGGCCAACAGAGATTGAACCAGGTCGATCTACGAACCGCTATGTGCCGATCAGCGCTGTTCTTTGGATTGATACTGCTGAATTGGTGGCTCCTTCTCCCCTTCCTCGGTCTTTGGCCAAACAGCCTCAATGGCCTCATGAGTGACGCGACCGCAACGGGAAGCCCCAATGCTCAAGCAATCCGAGTTGTGGAGTTCCTCGCGTGCGGCTTGCTTCTCACTGCGCTCTCCTTGCGCGGTCCCATTGATCAAAACGGAAAAGTTCGCCGCGATTGGTGGTGCGCCGTCGCTCTTCTCCTGTTCGAAGCTTTCGATACGCTCTTTGTAGAAGCATATCGATAGAGCGCGAAACCTTCAACGCGTTGTTCTAATTGATGACAAGTTTGGATCTGCGGAAACCCTTGTATCGATAGGATCTCCTTATGAACATTCTGCCTTCTTGCGCTCTTCGCACATTTTCTGTTGTTGTTGCTTTCGGCATCCTCACTCTCGCCGGGTGTTCCTCTACAACTACGTCCTCCTCGCAGAGTTCAACAACATCGACTGCGGTCGCAAATGGAAAACCGCAATCGTCGGTTGTGCTCGACAAGCAGGCCCAAACGGTTCTCGACCAATTGCTTCAATACCCCGGCGGCTCACAAGCACAGGTCTCGTCAGCGGTACTCACGATTGCACCTGGAGTTTCGACCGGACTCCACAAGCATGACGCTCCGATGTACGTCTACGTCCTCGAAGGCACAATCACCGTCACCTACGACGGCGGAATCGTAAAGAACTACTCAGAGGGTTCAGCAATCCTCGAAGCAGTTGGCATCGCTCACAGCGGGGAAAACAAAACCGATAAGCCGGTGAAGTTGCTCGTTGTGAACAAGGGCGCTGCAGGCGTCGCTAATACCGTCACGCTGTAACCATTCGTGCGACCATCAGGAAGCGCTTCCACTCCAACGCGCGAGTTCGGTACGAAGCCAACCGTTTTCCCAGAAGCTCAGGTCGCCACCATTGTCGAGCAAATACTGATGTGCATTCGCCATCAGCGACCGAAGGCGCGGATTTTCTGATTCGGTCTGCGCGATCGCTTCACCCAACGTGAGAGCAAGCGGCGCATTGCCACGAGCAAGTGCCGCCTCTGCTCGATCAAGCGCTGCATCGGTTCCTGTGAGTACAAGAAGTTCCGCGAGCGCGGCCGGAGCGCTATCGGGGTAGAACTCGGTGGTTGATTCAAGTTTGAACCAGCCGACATATTCCTCCCAGAACGTGCGAACGGCCCACGAGACCTTGCCGTAACCCTGACCGACACGAAGTTCTGGGGGGAGCTCGATCTTCTCCATGAGCGTCCACATATCGACACCCGCGTTGAAACCCTTGAGTGATTCCTCATGCACGTAGACAACTGCGTCGTGAAGTCGCTCAAGAGATGCTTCGATCAAGTCTGAGCCAACGATCGCTTCGTAACGACCAGTGACAAGAATCTCCGGTCGGAGTTCGCGAACAAAACGATTCGTTGCGAGTTGCGGTTCCACGAAGCGGTATTTGTCACCACGAATGGTGTTGATGTTCGGGAAGTGTGGGAACAGCGGACCAAAGAGGTTACTGACGAGCGCGATCTTGTGATCGGGAAGCCAGACGATCAAGCAATCAGTCGTTTCACCAACCGCAGCAAAGAGGTCAACGCGAAGACCGTCAATCGTGAGCGAGAGTCGATCTTCAAAAAGGATGTCGGGCATTGGCTCTGACTGCGCCATTGAAACGCCGGGGTTTTCTTTGTAGATGCGCTGCGCGTCAGTACCGAGCATGTCGAACCAGATACCAGCAGTGCGCATACGCAAACCCTGAATTCGCTTGTCGTCACGCTGGTGTGCGGGGTTGTTGGCCTGTGCGACGTACTTGGTGTTCGCCTCTTTGAACAGATCGACTCCGCCGACGTGATCAACGTGTCCCTGGGTGGTGAAGATGTAATGAGTTGGCCCAGGGCAGATCGCATCGAACACGCGCTTGTGATGCGGCGCCTCGAACCCCATGCCGGTGTTGACGATGATTCGACCGTTGTCAGTGAGGATCATGTATGTGGCAGTGGTTCCACCTGATCGATAGATGAGGCCCTCGACAATCGGATACGCCGGATCGTCATACACCGGGATGAGCAACTCTTTGCCCGGGCGCGTGTCAATGAGATGGTCGACCTGCTCTTGAATGTTCATTTGACCTCGATTTGTACGGGGAACGTCTTCATGTAGTTGGTGAAGCGAGAACGAACTTCTTCTGGGGTAATGCCAAAGTCGCCACGAAGGTCATAGACAACACGCCCCTCTTTGCCGCGGGGATGCGCCGCTTGATAGGCAGCAACTTCGGCTTTGGCCGTCTCAGTGAATTCAATTCCCGCCATGTCGTAGACGCGCTGCAATGTGCCCAGTTCGTCGGCCATGTAT
>JASJMB010000037.1:0-3001 GCA_037620085.1 Acidimicrobiales bacterium
CAAACAACGGACCAAGCGGTCAGGTGTTCAGCCTTTTAGGTCGCGATCTGTAGGTCGGCTGCCGCTCGAAGATTTACGCGGATGGAGCTTGCAACAACGCCGCCAGCCCAGATACCCGAACCGACGGATTGTTGATGGCATTCGTCAGCGCGTCAGTTGAGCCAATGATGACGGCATTACCGCCGGCTCGCGTAAGGCTCGTGTAGAGAAGTTCGCGGGTGAGTAGCGGCGAGCCTTCATTCGGCAGCATCAGCACCACAAGTTCCTTGTATTCCGAACCCTGGCTCTTGTGCACCGTCATGGCGAAGGCCCGCTCAACCGGCGGCAGATCAACCGTCGAGATGTAACGGGGCTCATCGCTGGTGCCGAAGCACACCTTGGGACCGTCTTCAGTTTCAACCACAACACCAATATCGCCATTGACGAGACCAACTCGCGGCGAGTTCACCGTCACCAGCAACGCCCGCCCAGGAACCATCAGATCCCCAGATCGCAACTGCAATCGACGGTCGATGATGTCGTTCCACTGATCGATGCCCAGCGGACCGCGCCGCATGCCGCACAGCAATCGACTGCCCGCAATCTTTACCAACGCCTTTGCATGATCAGCAGACTCAGTCGAACGAGCGAGATCGCGTACTTCTCGGTAGGTGCTGATCAACGTTTCGATAACCGAACTCGACGGCTTCGCGCCCGCTGTCGTCTCGACAAACCTGAGTTGCGGGCCCGAGTTCCGAATTGCGCCAAGCGCACTATCTGCTTCGCCGTTACGGATCATTGGTGCGACAATCGCAATTGGATTATCGCCGGTGATACGTCGCACTTTTTGCAGTTCGAACACGCTGCCATCAAGCAATGCTGCTGATGAGACGAGGTCGCGCAGCACCGATCCCGATTCAACACTTTCAAGCTGGGCGTCGTCGCCCACCAACAGCAACCGTGACCGTGATCCCAGCGCTTCAAACAATCGAGCCATGAGTTGCAACGGAACCATCGAGGTTTCGTCGATGATGACAAGGTCGTGATTCAGCGGACGCTCGCTGTCGTGGGCGAACCGTGTGTTCAAGCCCCGCTTATTGCCCAGCAACCCGTGAATTGTGGTGGGCTTAATCGCCCGTAATTGCGCCAACACGGCATCGGACGGACGGTTCTCGCTCTTGTCCAGCGTGTCGGCGAACTCATTAAGCAGTTCTTTCGCCCGTGTTGCGGCCTTCCCCGTGGGTGCGGCAACGGCCACCGACACCTCTTGCCCCTGTTCTTCAGCAGCCACCAAAAAAGCCAACAAACAACGGGTAAGTGTGTAGGTCTTGCCCGTTCCTGGGCCGCCGGTAAGCACATTGAATGAACGGGTGAGGACCGATTTGGCCAGTTCATTCTGACGAGCGTCGTCGTCTGACACTTCAAGTTCGCGGTCGATAAGCGCTAGTGCGGCTGGTGAGGTGACATCGTCGGAATGAGTAATGAGCGCCCGCACCGATTCGGCCACCAACACCTCGTCGGCGAATTGTCGCTGTGAACTGAAACGATTCTCAATCAGCACCAACGGCCGAGTGTCGGCCAACGCCTCGGCCGAGGTTCCCGGCGCATCAAGCACTCGTACCAGCGGTGATGCGCGCAGCGCTTTGTCGAACTGCTTCGCTGTTGGCAACGTTGGCAGCACCCACTCTTGGACTGAACGAGAAATCGCTCGGCCGAGATCTTCGTTCAACGTGTCGAGATTGAGGCAGGCGTGACCGTTGCGATGGGCCCATACCGCAAGCCCAAGAGCAAACAGCACAGTTTCATCGGTGCAGTTGGCGCGACGAGCAAGCATCGACGCCGTGACGATGTCGGCGTTTTCAAAAAGACCGGTTCCGGTTTCGGAGTCGAATCGCAATGCATTGAGGACGGCAAGTGGCTCGGTCACGACTGACCTCCGAGCAGCTTGCTCGCGGCCACAATCAATTCGCTCGAAGGACGCCAGGCGAACACACCATTACGTTGACCATCGATGACTGCGGTGTCAGGACCAATCATTCCGCGCACAAACAAATAGTTCGAGTCGCCGATATGGCGATCGATGTCGTAGCCGGCCAACCGAAGCTGCAACATGCGGTGAAGAGCGACGTTGTAGACAAGGATCTGCAATGGGTAGTCGCCGTGTTCCATGGCGTGCTTCATGGATTCATAGCCATAGGCCGAGATCGGCGCAACATTGCCCGGTGTGTGCAGGCGATTGGTTTTGTAGTCGATAACGCCATAGGTGCCGTTCGACGCGTCGCCAAGACGAATCACCGAGTCGATGCTTCCGGTCATGAGACCAGCCATGGCCGACATGCGATTGCCCGCAGCCAATGCCTTGAAGTAGTCCGAGAACTGGTCGTCCTCGTGCGCGGCGGCGAGTTCGAAGAGATCGCTCGGAGTTACGGGTGAATTGCCATCGGCCAGCGGGAAATGGAACACCAACTCGTTGAGGCAGCTGGAACCGATCGAACGCAGCGTCGGGCTCTCGGCCGCTGCAGTGAGCGGCGTATCGATGGCCAGCATTAAGCCCTGGGCCAATACCTCGGGATCGGCGTCGAACGATGCAGCTCGGCCCGAGGTTTCGATGACGGCGCGCACCTCGGCCTCGACATCGGGTAACGAGAGGTCGATGACTTCGAACAACTCATGCACGAAGGTTCCGAAGTCGGCGCCGGCCTGCATGCCGAGAAGCGGCCCTTCGAAGGTTTGCGGGCCGCCGTCTTCGCCGAGTTCAGGCCCGCCAGGTGCTTCGTCGGTTCCGCCACGGGCG
Organism: Acidimicrobiales bacterium; assembly: GCA_037620085.1. Taxonomy (GTDB): domain Bacteria; phylum Actinomycetota; class Acidimicrobiia; order Acidimicrobiales; family Acidimicrobilacustridaceae; genus Acidimicrobilacustris. Next base: position 2,774 of record JASJMB010000037.1, read on the forward strand.
GAGCCTTCGTTGTTAGCGCGCGCACCCTTCGACAGTGAGGAATAGGACCAGCGATACCAAGCGTCGCGCTCGATCTCGCGCTCGGGGAACGGTTCGGCATTCAGCACACCGATACCTTCGGGTGCGGGCGCATCCCAGTGACGGCTATCGACCCACTTGGTGAGTTCATCGAACGAGACATTCGGGCCCAGGCGTTTAACGAGTTCGGTGAGTTTCTCGCGAGCAGTT
>JASJMB010000038.1:0-4401 GCA_037620085.1 Acidimicrobiales bacterium
GCTCGCACAATCGACTGAATATGGATGTGGTGCAGGGCATTCGGGTCTTCCACCGGAAGGCGCCAGCGGTCGCCGCCGACGACCAGTTCGCCTTTCCAGATGCCGTGACGCCACTCGGGATGCCCATACCCGATGCCCAACATGTGGAAGTCGAAGAGTGGTTCGAGCTTGATTGTCGAGGGCTCGCCGTTCCAGGGCACAAAGTCGATCTCGAACCATTCGGCGCGACGGGTGCCCGGTTGCCAGCCAATTCGGTAATCGACACTGCGCATTGCCTCCGCCTGCGCTGCAACGGCGTCGTCGCCGTTGCCGTTGTTGGCGAGTGAGACGAATCCTGTCTCGTGCCAGCGCTTACCATCGAAGTACTCATTGACGTCAAAATGAGTCGAGAAAGTGTCGAAATTGAGTGGTGCCCATAACCAGTAAAACTGTGGATCGGCGACCGGCGCTCCAGTCGGGGCTGGCTCACCGACGGGCCGGACACCCCACGAGCGGTCACGGCTACCAACGGTCTCGCCAGCTTCGAGGTCGATCACTTCGCCATCGACTTCAACCCAACCTTCCCACTCACCAAACTGGGTCATGCGCGTCGAGTCCATGACGACGCGCTGGCCCACCTGGTTGAAGAAGTGTGGTTCTTCAATCGGTGCGGACCGTCGGACGAACGTCAGGTCGGCACGGAGCCCATGCTCGGGAGCGTCAATCGCGAGGCGCAGCGCATTGAGCGGATCGATGACCTCCACCTCGATCGGCCCGACCTTGTTGGCATCAGCGCGGTCGAGCGGCGCACGGCGCGAGGCGTGGACGTTGATCTGCTCAGCGTCGACTGTTCGACCATTGAGTACGACGCTGAAGTGAGCGTCAGCGACATGGCGGTTTGGATACAGGCCCATCGCGAGGGCAAAGAACAGACGAGTGTCTTTTGTGTAGCCGTTGAAGAAGTAGCGGTCGTAGTGATTGAGGTCGGTCCCGGCAGTTTGAGCCACCGGATGTGACGTCTGATGAACAGGAAAGTCGTCGAACGAACTGAGCACGCGAGCGACGCTAGTCGTAGCCTTATCCACATATGTTGCGGGACGCATCTGGTGGTTGGCTTCGCGGACTCGACCGATATCGCCGGCTGGCGATTATCACGACTGTTGGCATCTGCGTGCTCGTGGTTGCAGGCGGTGCCGTCCGACTGACCGGGAGCGGGTTGGGCTGCGACGACTGGCCGAATTGCAACGCTGAACGCTTCGTCGACGTGTCGTCCGGGCACACAGCAATCGAGCAGGCCAATCGGTTGCTGAGTGGGGTGATCGGTATTCCAACGTTGCTCCTCGCGATTGCGGCGTTCCGCCAACGGCCTCGACGTGTCGGACTCCGCTGGCCCGCAGTCGGCGTATTGCTCTCGGTGTTTGCGAACGGCGTGGTCGGTGGCATCGCTGTTCGAGCGGATCTGCACCCAGCCCTTGTGCAGTCGCACTTCCTCCTCGCAATGGTGTCGATCACCTTCGGCGTGGTTGCGATTGGACGTTCCGCCGAGGTCCAGCTCCACGTTGCTCGGTTCGAACCGCGGACCCGACAACTTGTGACCATCATCTCGGTATTGACTGCTGCAGCTCTCGCAACCGGAACAGTGGTGACCGGGACAGGCCCCCATGCGGGCGAAGAAGATGTCCGTCGTTTTGGGTTTGATATTTCGCACGTCGCTCGGATCCACAGCGTGACGGTCATTGTTGCCCTGGTCGCTGCGGCTGCGCTTGCCTTACAGCTGCGGTCCGACATACCGGGACAGCGTCGTCTCGGCGGAACGCTTTCTGCTTGGATTTTCATTGGGTTACTGCAAGGCGGCGTGGGCTACACGCAGTATTTCAACGGGGTTCCCGAGGTATTGGTCGGCGTCCACATCGCCCTTGCCACGGCGCTCTGGGTAGTCACGATGCAACTGTTTTGCTTTGGGTGCGCCATCGAAGTTGTGAAACCTGCGCCAAAAGTTGCACCTACACCCACTGCCAGCGTCTAGTGTCTCGCTCCGTGCTGCACAGGTCTCAGGGGCGACCGCCACATCAGTTGGCGATGCCCATTTCAACCCAACGATCCGGTCGGCATTCGACTTGGTCGACCATTCTCCTTGCGTCGCTTGCGTCACTCATGGCGTTCTTGTCGTTCGGCGGCTCAGTTGCGGCCCAGGACGACCCTGCCGAATCGGTCGGTGGCACGATGCGTGCCAAGGACGACGCGGGCGATCCAATCTTCGTCGAAGGCGTCGAGTTCACGGTGTTCGATGCCGATGGCAACGAGGTTGGAACCGGAACGACCGATGCCGAAGGCGTCTGGCTCGTCCGGCTCCCGGGATCAGGCGTGTACTCGGTTGAACTCAACGTTGACACGCTGCAGGGTTTCGCGCTGCGTAACGTCGAAAAAAATCCGTTGACCGGCGTCGAAGTCCAGCCAAACACGCAGAAAAACACGCTCTTCCCACTCGGTGAACGAGTTGTTGAGGAACCCAACTCCATTCGCCCCGTTCAGCTTTTCGTCGACGGTATCAAGCTCGGCATGATCATTGCGATGTGCGCCATTGGCTTGTCACTGATCTACGGGACGACCGGCCTGACCAACTTCGCACACGGCGAAATGGTCACGTTCGGCGCGATGATTGGGTACGTCTTCCACGTGACTTGGCAATTCGATTTCCTCGGAAGTTGGATGACGTCCTTGGCCTTCGCAGCGGTGATGGCAACCATCATCACCGGTGCCGTGGGCGGACTGTTCAACGAATTGGTGTGGAAGCGGCTTCGCAACCGTGGAGCCAGCCTTATCTCGGCACTCGTTGTGTCGATTGGCCTCTCGATCTTTTTCCGGTACGTCTTCCTGTACCAGTTCGGTGGACGCGCCGGGTTCTACCGAGATTTTCGCATTGGCGACCAGGTCGAGTTCTTCGGGATCTTCACAATGCTCCGCAAGGACATCTTCATTGTTGTGTTCGGTAGTTTGGTGCTACTCGGGGTGGCAACGGCGCTCCGTAAAACGCGTGTCGGCAAAGCAATGCGTGCCGTTGCTGACAACCGTGACCTCGCAGAATCGTCGGGCATCGACGTCGAACAGGTCATCAAGTACGTCTGGATTGTCGGCAGCGCCCTCGCTGGCCTTGGCGGCGTACTCTTCGGCCTCACCGAGAACGTCAACTGGGAGATGGGTTTCCGTCTTCTTTTGCTGATGTTCGCCGGTGTCACGCTCGGAGGTCTCGGTACGGCCTACGGCGCCCTCCTTGGCAGTCTGATCGCCGGCGTCTTCATTCAGATGTCGACATTGCTCATTCCCGGAGATATGAAGAACGTCGGGGCGCTACTCGCTTTGATTGTCATCCTCCTCGTACGCCCACAAGGCTTGCTTGGACGAGCGGAACGGATCGGATAGGGGACCATCATGGATTGGGGATCAATCATCGAGAGCCTGGTCCGCGGGCTCATTGGCGAAAGCTTCATCGTCTTCGCCCTGGCCGCCATCGGACTCAACGTTCACTTCGGTTTCACCGGGCTACTTAACTTTGGCCAGGCAGTCTTCATGGCTGCCGGCGCGTACGGTCTCGCCATGATGGTCGCAACCATCGGGCCTGCTGCGAACAGGAACTTCGGCTGGAACCTGAGCGAGGGCACTTTGTTCTGGCTGGGCATTTTTGTCGGTGTGATCGTATTTCCGGTGATCTTCGCACTGGTCATGGGTATTCCGACGCTGCGTCTGCGTGCCGACTACCTCGCCATCGTGACGATTGCGGTGGCCGAGATCTTCCGCATCGTGGTCCGCTCGCCGACACCCGGAATTAAGAAGTGGACGAACTCCTCCGACGGCCTCACTGGTTTCTCAGGAACGTTCTACGACATGAGCCCGTTCGGTACTCAGGAGCGCTATCTGTTCAACCTGTTCACCGGCAACCAGATGTTCCTGGTCATCGTCGGCTGGGTCGTGTTGGCCATTGCCGCGACGATCTGTTGGCTGCTGATCCGCAGCCCATGGGGACGGGTGCTCAAGGCAATCCGCGAAGATGAAGACGCTGCTCGAAGCCTCGGCAAGAACGCCTATTCATACAAAATGCAGGCACTGATCATCGGCGGCATCTTCGGTGCGGTCGGTGGCATGATCCGGGCCATCGGCTTCTCGGTGGCGCAGCCTGACAACTTCATCACCGACGTCACGTTCTTCGTGTGGGTTGCACTGATCCTTGGTGGTGCAGGCAAGGTTCTTGCTCCGATCGTTGGCGCATCGTTGTTCTTCGGCCTCCTCAGCTTCTCTGACACGTTTCTCCGAGAGGGCGTGTCGGCCGATGTGATCCCCGATGCGATCATGACCGGCACCCAGGTCGGCCAGGTGCGCTTCATGATCATGGGACTTGGCCTCGCACTCCTTGCGGCATTCCGCCCG
>JASJMB010000039.1:0-22254 GCA_037620085.1 Acidimicrobiales bacterium
CATTTTTTTTGCACCATTTCTGACGTGGGGAAACGCCGGAGGAACCTAATCGGGAATGTGGTAAAATGTGACGAGATTCACAGATCACTTGAGGGCGGAAATCGTTCAAAAGTTGTGTCTGGCCGAGGGTGTGCGCCGAGGTCTTTCTTCGTCGGTACGCGCTTCTAGAAACATAAGTGGAACTCTCTGCATGGGGGCATCTTGTTTCTTGACGAAATGGGGGAGTTCAGTGCCGTTGTTCTCGACTCCCTGAGGCAGCCGCTTGAAGAAGGCGTCATCCGTCTGGCAAGAGCAGAAACGCGCGTGGAATTGCCAGCACGCTTCTTGCTCGTTGGGGCGATGAACCCTTGCCCGTGCGGAGAGGGTGTCATTCCTGCGGCGTGTCGGTGTTCCGATCGAGCACTTGAGCGGTATCGCAGGCGTCTCTCAGGCCCGCTGCTTGATCGATTCGACCTTCGTATCGACGTGCATCGCCCCGATCCGCGGCAATTGCTGGGTGGAGGCCCGGCGGAATCAAGCGCTGTCGTTGCTGACCGTGTTCGCCACGCTCGATGTCGTGCTGTCGAGCGTGGCGTTCGATGCAATGCCGAGCTTTCATCTTCGGCTCTTGAGCGCACCTCTCCACTTGAAACCCATGCGTCTGCGCTAATCGAACGGTCACTTGAATCTGGCCGTCTCTCGGCGCGTGGAATGCGGCGAGTGTGGCGGGTGGCGCGCACCATCGCCGATCTCGAAGGCCACGATGGCGCTCTCACCGCAGAACATGTGGCCAGCGCACTGCATTTGCGAACCGACCCGGCCTTTCTTGTCCGTTCGTTGGTGAAGTAAGTGGTCAAGACGCGAATTCCCGACGAAGCGTGGGTTGTTGCACTCTCACGCGTGCCCGGAATAGGGCCGACTCGGCTGCGAGCACTTCTTGCGAGTGACGAACCTGCATCGCTGTGGCGTTCTGTGTGTAACGGCTCACTTCCAAAGGAACTCCCCTCTGGTGTGAGTTCCGGCGGTGCCGGACTTCGACTTCCTCAAGCGCTTCGTGATCAATGGCGTTCCGCAGCAAGAACGATCGATCCCGAGGCGTATTGGAACGCACATATCGAAGCGGGTATCGGCGTGATGCTTCGATGGTCTCCCTCCTTCCCAGAAGAACTCGCCGACGACGATGACGCGCCAGCCATCTTGTTTTGGCTCGGCGATATCGATCGGTTAGCCGGCACACGTGTCGCGATCGTCGGCACACGTCGGGCCAGTCGCTATGGCATCGATGTTGCCAACGAGTTTGCTCGAGAACTTTCACTTGCCGGCGTCTCTGTCGTCTCGGGATTGGCGCTAGGAATTGATGGAGCCGCGCATGCCGGTGCACTTGCAGTCGAAGGGGCCCCGCCAATTGCTGTGGTCGGAAGCGGACTTGATCGTGTCTATCCCCGTGCGCATCGCTCCTTGTGGAGAGCAGTGGCCGAACGCGGCGTTGTGTTGAGTGAATACCCGTTGGGCTCGTCGGCAGTCGCCTGGCAATTCCCGGCTCGCAATCGAATCATCGCTGCGCTTTCTGATGTTGTTGTAGTGGTTGAGTCGCAATCGACCGGGGGAGCGTTGGGTACTGCAGTTGAAGCAGCCCGACGGGGCCGAACAGTTCTCGCTGTACCTGGGCCAATCACGGCACCAAGCTCAGCGGGAACGAATCAGCTCTTGTTCGATGGCTGTGGTCCCGTTCGCGACGTTGGCGATATCCTGCTCGCTCTGGGTCGTGAACCAGAACGTCGACGAATCGCAGCCGAGCAGCGTCCGACTCCAATCGGAACTGCCAAGGATGTGCTGGACGCCTTGCCTTGGCAGGCGATTCCCGTGGAACAGGTCCTCTCCGCGACAGGTCGCGAACTGGGTTTGGTCATGCTCGTGCTCGAGCAACTTGAGAACGATGGTTGGGTCTCGCAACGCTCCGGATGGATCGAACGGATTGGCCGCGGGGGAGTGAGATGACGGCGTGCGCCGACATCGCCAAGTATCCGAGGGAACGTTCAACGCTCGCCGTTACAGTTTTATTTGTGGCTCGCGACGCAGACCCGTGGTTTCTTGATGAGTTCCAGGCGTCGCTGACGTCGGTCTCTGCCGCGACTTTGCGCGCTTATCGAAGTGACATCGATCAGTTTGTCGAATGGGTTGGACGTCAAGACATCGAAATGCCGGCCGATGTCAGCCGCACAATTTTGCGGCGATACATCGGGGCTATGACCACGAGAAAACTTGCGCGGCGTTCTATTGCCCGAAAAGCCTCCGCGCTGCGCCGCTACTTCGCATGGCTCGTTCGCAGTGGCCATCTCAATGCCGACCCCTCGGCTGGCCTCAGTGCCCCCGGTTCGACTGGTCGACTTCCGCGCGTTCTTCGTGACGATGAACTCACGCAGGTTCTCGACAATCCGCCAGGGACAACTGCGAATGATCCTCCAGCGATTCGCTCTCGCGACGACGCGGTGCTTGAACTTCTTTACGGAAGTGGATTGCGCGTGTCAGAAGTGTGCAGTCTTCGCCCCGAGGACCTCGACCTTGCTCGTCGACGTGTTGTGGTGTGGGGTAAAGGTTCCAAACAGCGCGTCGTGCCGCTGAGTGCTCCCGCAGTCGAAGCGCTTGAACAATGGCTTGGCCATGGTCGGCGAGTGCTAGCCACGGCGTCGTCACCATCCGATGCGGTGTTTCTCAATCGCAAAGGCACTCGCCTCGGCACTCGAGATATCCGTCGTTTGCTCGACCGCCGTGCACCTTCCCCGACACATCCACACGCATTGCGCCACACCTTCGCTACGCATTTGCTCGACGGCGGAGCCGATCTTCGCGCAGTGCAGGAACTGCTCGGACACTCCGATCTCGCCACAACGCAGCACTACACGCACGTGAGCAAAGAACGCTTGCGCTCAGTGGTCGATTCAACCCACCCACGCGCTTGACCTAGCGATACCGCATCCTCCTTCCCCGGTGAGAACTCATAACCGGAAGGATCAGTGTGCGGTCAATGGCGTTCACTTTTCGGGCGCGTCTCTTCACGCTCGCTCTTGTTTCTGCAGTCGTGTGTTCGGTCGTCGTGGGCCTGACACCGGTCGCCGCTGCTGCGGCTTCGCCATTGGGGGATTACCGCCCACCGAGCGATGCTTCGATTGTCGACCACTTCCGGCCACCGCCGAAGCCGTGGATGGCTGGCAATCGTGGAGTCGATTACGGCACCGAACCTGGCGCTGAAGTCGGGGCTGCTGGCGATGGTCGTGTGATTTTTGCAGGGCAGGTCGGTGGTCAGTTGCATGTCACCATCGAGCATCCCGACGGATTGCGCACGAGTTATTCATTCTTGGAATCGATTTCTGTTCGCGTAGGCGATCAGATTGATGCCGGTGATGCGCTTGGAATTGCAGGAGGGCCGTTCCATTTCGGTGTTCGTGCGCCCGACAACTCGTACCTCGATCCTGAAGCGCTTCTTGCAGGTTCTCTTCGACCATCAGTGCGACTTGTGCCGGGTACCGATCAAGGTCTCGAGCGCCTCGGCGCACAAGAGCGTCGTTCGTTACTTGAGACACTTCTTGACGACGGTGTTGCCGCGCTCTCAGCAGCGGCAAGTTTTTCTTCACGAACATCTACGTTGCTTGCTCACTACGTCGTTGAGTTGAATCCAGAAACACACGCGGCGCGTCTCGCCTATGCGGTTGGAAAATGGTTCAAGGAACGCGGAACCTGCACGGAGTCTTCAACTCCAGTTCCTTCTCACACGTCACGACGGATCGTTGTCTTGGTGAGCGGACTGGGTACTGCGAGCGACTCGAATACGGCGTGGGAGATCGACACCAAATCACTCGGCTATGTCGATACCGATGTCGTTCGTTACTCCTATAAAGGTGGTCAAGCACCACGAGTTGGTAGTGATCAAGATTCGACGGTGCGTTCGGTTGCGTCACACCCACTCGACGCGATCAACACTCGTCCGTTCGATGCCGCCGACAGCCAACAGTCGATTGGAACCTCCGCAGATCATTTGGGTGTTCTCTTGCAGTCGGTTGCGATTGCGCAGCCGGGCGTTCCGATTGATGTTGTTGGTCATTCCCAAGGTGGAGTTGTGGCGCGTCTCGCGGTCGAGCGTTCTGGGGCAGAGAATCAACTTCCATCAGAGGTTGAAACGTTGGTGACGGTGTCCTCTCCACAACAGGGGGCGCCGTTGGCTACCGGCGTGGTCGCTCTTGGTGACACTCCCGGAGGCGCCGCGGCGTTGTCGCAGCTGCGCGCCGCGGGCGTGGCTGAGGATCTGGATAATCGACTGCCCGCTCTGGCGGATTTGGCCGAAACCTCAGTGACGATGGAAGAACTGCACACCCGACAGGTCCCGAGCGGGGTCCGGTTCGTCACGATCGGCGGCTCGGGCGATCTGGTAGTTCCGGGGTCTACGGCAGGAGATTCAGCCGCCGATGCCTCGATCATTTTGCCTACGCCCATGGGGAAAGAGGCCCATGGTTCGCTTCCATCGACTCCAGCGGCCACAAGGGAAATCGGCCTTGCCGTGGCAAGAATGGGTCCCACGTGTCAAAGCTTCGGTGTGGCCCTTTCAGGCTTTCTGACGGCCGAAACTGTCCGATATGGCGAGACCATTGCGAGCGCCAATGCTGCTATCGGGGCGGGCGTGCTGCCCATCCCGCCGGCCGACTAATCGGCGGGCTGGCCCCTTTCCCTAGTGCTCCCATACACTCACAACCCGGCCCAACGACCGTTGGGCATGTTGATCACCCGATCGGCATTCCTCCACACACCCCGCAGCCGTGCACCCCACGGTCGTCTCCATCCCGGAAGACGCCAGCACGGGCATGCGATCCTCCGAACCGATGGGAAGGAACACCCTCATGGCACCAGTTGTCACTATGCGCCAACTGCTCGATTCCGGCGTGCATTTCGGTCATCAGACCCGCCGTTGGAACCCGAAGATGAAGCGATTCATTCACGGCGAGCGCAATGGCATTTACATCATCGATCTTGAGCAGACGCTCGGCCGCATCGAAACCGCGTACAACTTCGTGCGTGATCTCGTTGCCGACGGCGGCTCGATCTTGTTCGTGGGCACAAAGAAGCAAGCCCAGGATCCGGTTCGTAGCTACGCCGAACGCTGCGGTATGCCCTATGTCAATGAGCGTTGGCTCGGCGGCATGCTCACCAACTTCCAGACCATGTCAAAGCGCGTCGCGAAGATGAAGGACTACCAGCGCATGCGCGATTCTGGTGACTTCGAAGCGATGCCGAAGAAGGAAGCTCTTCTTATTAGCCGTGAACTCGAGAAGCTCGAGCGCAACCTTGGTGGTATCCGCAATATGGAACGCCTCCCCAGTGCGATCTTCGTTCTCGACACCAATAAGGAAGACATCGCCGTAACCGAGGCCAACAAACTCGGTCTTCCGATTGTTGCTGTCGTCGACACCAACTGCGATCCCGACATCATCACGTTTGTGATCCCAGGCAACGACGACGCCATTCGTTCCGCGAACCTCATGGCTCGCATCATCAGCGATGCTGTTGAAGAAGGTCGCTTCATTGCATCGCGAAAGCGTGGTGCCGTTTCTCCTGAAGGCCCGGCCATTGTTGCCGAGCGCACACCGGAAGAAGAAGAAGCACACGAGGTTGCACAGGCCGATGCGCGTCGTCAGGCTGCAGAAGCTGCTGCTGCCCGTGAGGCACGCATCGCTTCAGAACGCGCGACTGCTGAAGAAGCAATCACGCAGACCGATCCCGCAAACGAAACGATCCAGGAGTCCTAAACCCCCATGGCTGAATTCACCGCCAAGGACGTCCAGAACCTTCGTCAGATCACTGGCGCCGGAATGATGGACGCCAAGAAGGCGCTCACCGAAAACGATGGCGACTTCGAAGCCGCCAAGCAGTGGCTGCGCGAGAAGGGTCTGGCCAAAGTTGCCAAGCTCGGCGACCGCGAAAACTCGCAGGGTTCAGTGTGTGTGGTTGTCGACGGTTCCGTCGGCGCCATCGTGCAACTTAAGAGCGAAACCGATTTCTCGGCCAAAGCTGCTGACTTCATCTCAGTGGTGCAAGACCTCACCGAAATCGTTGTCGAAAAGGGCGCCGACGCGGTGTCCGAACTCAGCGAGGAACTCGACGCACTGAAGATCGCCAAGAAGGAAAACATCGAACTCGGTACAGTCGTTCGTTTCGATGCCGCTGGCGACAACATCCTCGATTCCTATCTGCATCTTCAAGATGGTCGTGGTGTCAATGCCGTTCTTGTAGAACTCCAAGGTGGAAACAAAGAGATCGCTCACGATCTTGCGGTGCACATCGCGTTCTCAAAGCCGGCATACCTCAACCGCGACGAAGTTCCGGCCGAAGGTGTCGAGCGTGAGCGTCAAGCGCTTCTCGACATCACGAAGGCTGAAGGAAAGCCTGAAGCCGCCTGGCCGAAGATCGTCGAAGGACGAATCAACGGCTGGTACAAGGAACAGGTTCTCCTTGAACAGCAGTTCGTGCGAGACGACAAGAAATCGATCACCGATCTACTTGCCGGCGCAACGCTCGTTCGTTTCGCTCAGGTGTTCATCGGGGTCTGATGGCATCCGCGCCCGCCCGCTGGTCGCGGGTCCTTCTCAAGGTTTCGGGTGAAGCATTTGCTGGCGATGCCGGTTACGGCATCGACGGTCATGTCGTACAACGCATAGCGAAGGACATTGTTGATGTTCTCGCTGATCATCCCGACGTTCAGATCGCCATTGTTGTTGGTGGCGGAAACATCTGGCGAGGAATGGTTGGCGCCGGCGCTGGCATGGATCGCGCGCAAGCCGATTACATGGGAATGCTTGCCACAGTGATCAACGCGCTTGCATTGCAGGACACACTCGAGCAATTGGGCCAACCCACTCGCGTGCAGTCCGCTATTCAGATGGCACAGGTTGCCGAGCCCTACATTCGCCGTCGGGCGGTGCGACACCTCGAAAAGGGTCGCGTGGTTATCTTTGCTGGCGGAACGGGCAACCCGTTCTTCACCACCGACACCACCGCCGCTCTGCGGGCAGTTGAGATTGAAGCTGGAGTTCTGCTGAAGGGCACCCATTCAGGGACTGACGGCATCTATACCGACGACCCCCGGACCAATCCTGAGGCGACCAAACTTGAAGAGGTCACCTACCTCGATGTCCTGAATCAGGGGCTTCGGGCTATGGATTCCACGGCGATCACCCTCTGTATGGACAACAATTTGCCCATCGTTATGTTCGATCTCACTGGCGAGGGAAACGTGCGTTCGCTGCTTGAGGGCGGTTCGGTCGGTACTCTCGTCCGTTGAGGCGGTTGTTGGAGTCCCCGTCGCTTTTGTCGATTTCTCCTGGAGTGTTCTGATGACATCAGAGATGGCCGACCTGCTGCTTGCAGAAACAGTCGACAAGATGAAGAAAGTCGTCGTTCACACACGCGCCGACTTCGCGTCTATTCGCACCGGACGAGCAGCGCCTGCTCTCGTCGAGAAAATTCTGGTCGACTACTACGGCTCGGAAGTTCCGTTGCAACAAATCGCTGGCTTCAATGTTCCTGAAGCTCGGCAACTTCTCATCACTCCCTACGACAAGGGAGCGATTGGAGCGATCGAACGTGCTCTTCAGCAGTCCGATCTCGGACTCAATCCAAGTAACGACGGAATTTCGATTCGCCTCACGTTTCCTCCACTCACTGGTGAGCGTCGGAAAGAACTCGTGAAGGTTGTCAAGAACATGGCCGAGGAAGGCAAGGTCTCGCTGCGTAATCAGCGACGATCAACTCGCCAAGAACTTGAGGCGCTCGAAAAGTCGGGAGACCTGTCGAAAGACGAACTTGAACGCGCCGAGAAAGAACTCGACAAAATCATTCACACCCAAGAGGCAGAAATTGGTGACGCATTGGGTGCCAAAGAAATTGAATTGATGGAGGACTGATGGCGCCTGATGACCTGTCCCGAGAACCGAGAGCGCCAGGCGATCCCGAAGAAGTTCGGATCATCACCGTTGACGAAATAGCCGAGGCATCGAGTCGTCCTGATGTCGCTACTCGACTTCCCGAGCGCGACCTTCCGCCCCCTCCGCCGCCGGTAATGAATGTCGGACCGCCAACGGGCGAACACGAAATGCCTCATTGGACCGAGCCGGCCACTGGTCAGGTGCCTGCGGTTGTCATTGGTGACAGTGCAGTCGATGACGATCGCTTATCGATGACCGATACCCCGCGTTTTCGAAGTGAGCACGACACAACTGCGCACGGCGATCTCCTTGCCGATCTCGGGTCGATTGAACCCGATGAACCAGTCGCTGAACGGCTTGGCGCGCTCGACACCGATGAACGCATCTCCGACGAGGCGTATTTGAATTTCGATGATGTTGAACTCGACCCGCAGCCGCGCCGCCGCGGTTCACGTCGAGGTCGGGCCTCTCGTTCTGCCGCTATCAATAATGATCCGTTGTCGGCGATTCTTCTTCCACCCGATCTTGTCGGACCATCAACGCAGGCGCCACCCCCACCTCCTCCATCGGACGAACGCGCTGAACGCACCCGTCATCCAGACGAAGAACGTACGTCCGAGACAGCAAAGGGCCGCAACGTTCCAATTGCTGTCGCAGTTGGTATTGGTATGGCGATCGTTGCTGCGCTGTTGTTCAAGGCGGGTCCCGCGCCCGCAATGCTTCTCATCGAGGTTGTGCTGGTTGCCGCAGGATTCGAGTATTTCACCGCCATGCAGCGCAGCGGGTTTCGCCCCGCAACCTTGCTTGGCCTAGCAGCAGTAGCTGGACTTCCGATTGCGTGTTACTGGAAGGGCGAGTCTGCGATTCCGGCAATCATCGTTCTCACATTCATCTTTGGTGTGGTGTGGTATCTCAGCAGCGCGAGTGGGCGAGCTCGTCCGACTGCGAACCTCGGTATCACGCTTATCGGAGTTATTTGGATCGGCGTCCTCGGCAGTTACGCCGCCCTGATCGTCGACATCCCTTCTCAGGGTGTGAGCTTGCTGCTCATTGCCGTCATCGCTGCGGTCGCTACCGACGTTGGCGGATTCTTCTTTGGTCGAGCGATGGGTCGGAGTCCGCTGAGCGCGATCTCTCCGAATAAAACTGTCGAAGGGCTCGTTGGCGGAATTGCGGTCACTATTTTTGTCGTCTTTGTGTTTGTTGTGGTCTTGGGCGTGAGTTCGCTGAGTGCAGGCAAGGCGCTTGTGCTTGCGGTCGTCCTCGCCATCGTGGCTCCGTTGGGCGATCTCGCAGAGTCGCAGTTCAAACGTGATCTCGGCCTCAAGGACATGGGCTCGATGCTGCCAGAGCATGGGGGGCTGCTCGATCGCTTCGACGCCCTCCTGTTCGTTCTGCCCACGACCTACTACGTCGTGCGAATCCTCGGATTGGGCTGAACCCGCGGGGAATTATCGGTTCTCGCTCGGTAGGCTGATCCCATGTCGTTGACCCGTGTCGCTCTCGCCGGATCTACTGGCTCGATAGGTACGCAAGCGCTCGAGGTCATCGACGCCGAATCTGAATACTTCGAACTCACCGCAATTGGGGCCACGGGTCGCCAACCTGAATTGATCATCGAACAGGCCCGACGTTATCGACCCGCTGTTGTTGCGATTAGTGATCCCGACGCAGCCCGATTCATTGCTGTCGAACTCCCAGGCATCGAAGTTCGAGGTGGTACCGATGCAATGGCGAGCCTCGCTCTCGAAGCCGATGTCGTGGTGAACGGTGTGGTCGGATTCGCCGGCTTGTCGGTCACATTGGCGACACTTGAAGCAGGTCGCCGACTTGCATTGGCCAATAAAGAATCGTTGATTGCGGCCGGCCCCGTTGTGCAGATTGCGCGACGCACTCCTGGCGCCGAACTTGTTCCCGTCGATAGTGAACACGGAGCCATTCATCAGTGTCTTCGTGCGACCGATAATCGAACCCGAGTTACTCGACTGCTTCTCACGGCAAGTGGCGGCCCATTTCGCGGTCGCAGCAGTGAAGATCTCGCAAATGTCACGATCGAAAATGCGCTCGCACATCCGACCTGGAGCATGGGTCCCAAGATCACAATCGATTCTTCGACGCTCATGAATAAGGGCCTCGAAGTGATCGAAGCGCACGAACTCTTCGGTGTGCCGGCAGGCGAAGCCGGATACGGCATCGGCTTCGACGAGATCGATGTTGTTGTTCACCCTCAGTCGATCGTGCACTCAATGGTCGAGTTCACCGATGCATCAACCATTGCGCAACTCTCGACGCCAGACATGCGGCTGCCTATTGGTTATGCGTTGGCTTGGCCCGATCGCATAACAACACCATTCGGCCGCATCGATTGGTCAACCCTCGGACGACTCGATTTCGAACCGCCCGACCTCAAGGCTTTCCCGTGCTTGGCACTTGCCTATGCCGCCGGCCGCACAGGCGGAACGGCGCCGGCCTGGATCAGTGCAGCAAACGAGGTTGCGGTTGAAGCATTCCTTCAAGGCCAGATCGCATGGCGTGACATCGCCGCGGTCATTGCGGCCACACTCGATCGTCATGACGGTGCCCCGGCAACAGATGCTCCGTCGGTCATCGAGGCCGATGCACAGGCTCGGCGAGTTGCAGCGGAAGAACTCAATCGATTCGCGGCGGTGGTGAGCTCATGACAACTCCGCCAGAGGTCGAACCAATGAATCAGGGCGATGCAGAACCGGCAGCTCAGTCCTCGCTACTCGAACGAGTATTCGGAAATCAGTTTGTCCTGTCAGGCCTCTTGATTGCGTTGCTCGTTTGGGTTGCATTCACGCAAATCTGGCTCTTCGTTCTCATTGTGGCCATCGTCGGGTCGGTCTTTTTGCATGAGATGGGCCACTTTCTCATGGCGAAGAGAAATGGAATGAAGGTCACTGAGTTCTTTATTGGCTTCGGCCCACGCGTGTGGTCATTTCGGCGTGGCGAAACCGAGTACGGGCTCAAACTGATTCCCGCTGGTGCGTATGTGCGCATCATCGGCATGCACGGCCTTGAAGAAATCGAACCTACCGATGACGAAGATCGCACCTATCGGGCAAAGTCCTATTGGCAGCGCATGCCCGTCGTTCTTGCTGGTCCAGTGGTCAACCTGGTGCTGGGCTTGTTGTTGCTTGTTGTCGTCTTTGCTGGGTTCGGTCACCCGTCAGCCGATAAGTGGAAGATCGAATCAGTTTCAAGTGGTTCGGCTGCTGCGGCGGCTGGCCTTGAGCCCGGCGATCGTATTTTGGCATTCGATGGTCAACCCGTCGGTGCATTCGATGATTTCACATCGACAATCCGCGCACAGGGTGGCACCGTTGGCGAACTCACCATTCAGCGTGGCGACGAACAGTTCACAATTCCCGCCTCCATTGGTTGGTCTTTGAATACCGATGGGGCCCGGGCCTTACAGCCGCTTGTTCCTGGCGATCGCGTCACGAAGGTGGGCGACACCGTCGTATCGACCTACTTTGAAGTGCAGGCGGCGATGCTGCGCGTCATAGGTCCGGCAGTGGTGACTTTCGATCGCAACGACCGCGCGTTCACAACCACGATCGAGGGCCCGATCGCATTGCCGATTGACGGCTACCGCGGTTTCCTCGGGGTGAGTCCCCGTTCAGTGCTTGTTCACGCTGGCATCGTGGAAGCGACGGGCAAGGCGGTCACTGCATTTGGCGACACCGTTGTTGGGTCAGTGCAGGGAATCGGCCAAATCTTCTCGCCATCAGGTATTGGCAAGTTGGCGACCCAGGTTGCCAACGGTGGAAGCTCGGAAACATCCAGTTCGGTCGAGCCGGCAGGCTCAGGCTCCGCAAGTTCAGCGCCAGCACCAGCGACTTCGTCGAACGCCGATCGTCCGATATCACTGCTCGGCATCGTGAACGTAGGCGCCCAACTTGGCGAGCAGGTGGGTTGGGCGGGCGTCCTGGCGCTACTGGCCACGGTCAACATTTTCCTTGGTCTCATCAACTTGGCCCCGATACTGCCATTCGATGGCGGACACATCGCTGTCGCAACTTATGAAGAGATACGTACCCGCATATCGGGCAAGGCCTATCGGGTCAACATGGCCAAACTGATGCCCGTCACTTATGTGGTGGTGCTTCTCATGGTTGGGCTCTTCGCGTCCACGCTGTATCTCGATGCCGTGGACCCCGTGAAACTCTCTCCGTAGCCCTAACCTCACCATCGTGAGCGAGCTCTTCCCGCAGACCCGATACCAGCGACGCGTAACTCGTCAGTTGCACGTTGGCAATGTTGCCGTTGGTGGCGACGCACCCATCTCGATCCAGTCGATGACCACCACCAAGACCGCCGACGTCGAAGGCACGTTGCAACAGATCTACGCGCTTGCCGGAGCCGGTTGCGACATCGTGCGCTGCACTTGCAACGAACAAGAATCTGCTGAAGGTCTTGCCCACATCATTCCGCGTTCGCCCCTGCCAATCATCGCCGACATTCATCATCAGTACCGGCGAGCGCTTGAAGCCATGGAAGCGGGCGTTCAAGGTTTGCGTCTCAACCCCGGCAACATTCGTCGGCCCGAACACATCAAGGCCGTTGCCCTCGAAGCGAAAGACCGAGGCATCCCGATTCGCATCGGCGTCAACGGCGGTTCGCTCGATCCGGAGTTGTATGAGAAGTACGGCGGCAGAGTCACTGCCGAAGCAATGGTTGAATCGGCCAAGCGCGAACTCGCGTATTTCGAAGAGGTGGGCTTCGACGATGTAAAGATTTCGGTGAAGGCCTCGAATGTTGCGTTGATGATCGACGCCTACCGTTTACTTGCCGACACGGTTGATTACCCGCTGCATCTTGGTGTGACCGAAGCGGGTCCGCCTCCTGCGGGGCTCGTAAAGGCCACCGCGGGTATGGCCACGTTGTTGGCCGAAGGTATTGGCGACACGATTCGCTACTCGCTCACTGCTGATCCGGTTGAAGAAGTGCGCGCTGGTCGTTGGTTACTCGAAAGTCTTGGCCTGCGCGAACGACGCGGTCTCGATCTCATCGCGTGTCCTTCTTGTGGTCGCGCCGAAGTTGATGTCATTGACGTTGCCGCTCGAGCGCAAGAAGCGCTTACCGACTTGAACATTCCTATTCAGGTTGCCGTAATGGGTTGCGTGGTGAACGGACCAGGCGAGGCTCGCGAAGCCGACCTCGGAATCGCTGCTGGCCGAAAGCGTGGTCACTTGTTCGTCAAGGGCGAAGTGGTCAAGGTCGTTCCAGAATCTGAGATGGTCGAATCTCTCGTGGAGTGGGCGCAGATCATTGCCGAAGGGGGAGTGGAAGAAGCGCTTCGCCGCAAGGACGAGGGCGCAGCCGCCGAAGCTGAAGCCGATCGCATGGCACTGCTCGACGACAAGGGTGACGATGCCAATCACGCTGAAGAGCGCATCGAGCTGATCCGTAAACTCGTCTGACCTTGTTGGTTGTGGCGGGAGCCTAAGAAGGCGTGGCCTAGCATCATGAGCCATGGCAAAGGCCCCTGTTCTCACACCGCAGTCTGAAGATTTCCCGCGTTGGTATCAAGACATTGTTGCCAAGGCGGAACTGGCCGACAACGGTCCGGTGCGCGGCACGATGGTCATCCGCCCTTACGGCTATTCCATCTGGGAGCAGATGCAGGCTGAGGTCGATCGCCGCATCAAACTGGCCGGAGCAAAAAACGCGTACTTCCCATTGTTCATTCCGGAGAGTTATCTCAAGCGCGAGGCAGAGCATGTTGAGGGCTTTAGTCCGGAACTTGCGGTGGTTACTGTCGCCGGCGGAAAAGAACTTGAAGAGCCAGTTGTTGTTCGACCCACATCAGAAACCGTCATTGGCGAGTTCATGGCGAAGTGGGTGCAGAGCTACCGCGACCTTCCGCTTTTACTGAACCAGTGGGCCAATGTGGTTCGATGGGAATTGCGTCCGCGCATCTTCCTCCGCACGAGCGAGTTCCTTTGGCAAGAAGGACACACTGCTCATGTGACTGAAGAAGACGGTCGTCAGTATTCCGAGCGTATTCTTTATGACGTGTACGCATCATTTATGCGAGATATTTTGGCCATGCCTGTGGTCGTCGGCCGCAAGACTGTGAAGGAACGTTTTGCCGGAGCAACAAACACGATGACCTGTGAAGCGATGATGGGAGATGGTAAGGCCTTGCAGATGGGCACGAGCCATGAACTTGGTCAGAATTTTTCGAAGGCATTCGATATTCAATTTCTTGACAACGAGGGTGCGCAGCAACACGCGTGGACAACGTCTTGGGGCGTTTCTACGCGAATGGTTGGTGGACTCATCATGTGTCACGGCGACGACAATGGTCTCCGGGTTCCACCAGCACTTGCACCCGTGCAGGTCGTCGTGATCGCGGTTCGCGACGACGACGCGGTCATCGAACGTTGTCGTTCGCTTACCGCTGAACTCACTGACGCCGGAGTGCGCGTGGAACTTGATGTACGAGTCGAAACGTCAATGGGCCGCCGCGCCACCGATTGGGAACTGAAGGGCGTGCCCGTTCGTCTTGAACTTGGCCCGCGCGATTTGGCCGAAGGTGTTGTGACGCTTGCGAATCGAGTGAACGGATCCAAAGATGCCGTGGCCCTCGACGGACTCGCCGCCACAGTGCGAAGCGCTCTCGATGCGGCGCAAGCACAACTGCTGGCCGAAGCGACTGAGCGCAGAGACTCTCATACAGTCGATGTCACAACGATTGGCGAAGCTGCCGAAGCTGCCGCAACTGGATGGGCCCGAATCCCATGGGCCACCCTGGGTACCGATGGCGAGGCCGAACTGGCCAAATCGAGCGTCACGGTTCGCTGCTTGGTCATGCCCGATGGCTCTCTGCCAGCTTCCGATAGCGCTGAAAGCGCAGTCGCCATCGTTGCTCGCTCGTACTGACGATCCCTTTCGACCCGGCCAAAAGGGGGTCTGAACAGGGATTTTACTATCTGGGGGTGGGCCTCAGGCCCGGTCTCGGGTGGTTGTTTTGGGGGCGAGGGGTCTACACTCTCTGTATCGCAATCGTTCTGCAGTACTGACGAAGGCGTGGGCTTCTGCCCACGCCTTTTGTTTCGGCCGGATTATGGCGATGACCCCGCAGTCAGTGACCTTTGAAACCCTTTGAGAGGAGGCCAACAATGAGCGTGTCCGCACGTGTACGAGCACTTATCGAACCATTGGTGGCCGCCGAGGGTCTCGAATTGTTCGATCTCGAACAGGTTGGACCAGTACTTCGGGTCACGGTCGATCGTGAAGGTGGCGTCAGTATCGACGACATCACAAAGACCACTCGGGCTATTTCTCGAGCATTCGATGAACATGATCCGATCTCTAGTGGTTACACGCTTGAGGTATCGAGCCCTGGGCTTGAGCGGGTGCTTCGTACGCCAGCGCATTACGCATGGGCGGTTGGTCGCACCGTTGCGGTGAAGACATTCCCGAATCACCCAGTTGGTCGTCGCTTTGCCGGCACCGTTTCCAGTTCCACCGATACCACCGTCACCATCGCTCTTGAAGAACCAATCGGGGAGAGCCTCACGCTCAACCTCGGCGAAATCGAAAAGGCGCGCACCACCTTTGTGTGGGGACCAGCGCCGAAGCCCGGCGGTCCGAAGAACGGCGAGAAAGCCGTGAAATCGGCAAAGGGCGCGAAGAAAACAAAAGACATGAAAGCCAAGAAGGACAAGAAGGACGCGTCAATCGCGTCCCACAAGGAAGAGAAGGTCCAGTCGTGATGAACTCCCCTGATCTCATCGAGGCACTGCAGGCACTTGCCGTCGACAAGGGAATCTCGATCGACACGCTGTTCGGTGCACTCGCCGACGCGTTCGAATCTGCATATAAACGGCTCCCGAATTCGCAGGAATATGCGTGGGTCATCATTGATCCCGATTCCGGTGAAGTCCGTGTGATGGCACAAGCCCTCGACGACGACGGAATCCCCGAGGGCGAAGAGTTTGATGTCACCCCACCGCCCGAGGTCTGGGGTCGCGTCGCGGCGCAGACGATGAAGCAGGTCATGAACCAGCGCATTCGTGAAGCCGAACGCGAAATGAAGTACGAGGAATACGCGGGCCGCGAAGGCGACATCGTCACCGGCATCATCCAGCAGACCGATGCGCGTTACACGTTGCTCGATCTCGGACGCGTCGAAGCGCTTATGCCGCAGGCCGAACAGGTTCCCTACGAGCGTCCCGAACCCGGTGCGCGAGTCAAGGCCTACATCGTCGAAGTTCGTAAGACTGCAAAGGGTCCGCAGATCGTCACGAGCCGCACACATCCCGGTCTCATCAAGCGACTGTTCGAACTCGAAGTTCCCGAAATCGCCGACGGTGTTGTCGAGATCAAGGCCTGTGCTCGTGAACCAGGAGCACGTACCAAGATCGCCGTGTTGTCGAACGATTCCAATGTCGATCCCGTCGGCGCTTGCGTCGGTGCTCGTGGTGCGCGAGTGCGCATGGTCGTGAACGAACTTCGCGGTGAAAAAATCGACATCGTTCCTTACAGCGATGAACCGGCTGATTTTGTGATGAAGGCGCTTTCACCTGCCAAGGTAAAAGAAGTCCGTATCCACGAAGACACCGGCACTGCCGAGGTCATCGTTCCTGACTATCAACTCTCATTGGCGATTGGCAAGGAAGGGCAAAACGCTCGACTTGCTGCCCGTCTCACTGGTTGGCGCGTGGACATCAAGTCTGAAACCCAACTTGCAGAAGAAGAGGCCTACGCCAATCAGGATTGGGCCGAAGGCGAATGGATTGTCGACGCAGAGTCGGGCGAACAGGTATGGCAGCCCGCCGAAGGTGGCGAAGCAATGTCCGCCGAGGCCTACGCCCAAGCTGCAGAAGATCTCGACGAGAACGTTGCCGAGGCCGTTGCCGAGGCTGAGGTTGTCGTTGAAGCCGAAGCAATCGTTGCGGCCGAAGAGCAGGTCGCAGAGGAAGAATCCGGATCGGCTGATCCGGCATAGTCGACACCATTCCTCGTTCGGCGCCTTGCCGTGCGAGGATAGAGACCCATTCCGTGGCCCTGCCATGGGGGGTCGAGCCCGTCTGACGCTCCGTTTGATGGGTCCCGAACCACGATCACTGAGGTAGCAGTTGCCGTCCAACATCCGCGTGTACGAGCTGGCACGAGAACTGGGTCTGACCAATAAGGAGACCTTGGATCTGTGCGTCGCGCTCGGGATCGGCGTGAAGAGTCACTCCTCAAGCGTTGTCGAGCCGCAAGCAGACCGCGTTCGTCGTAAGGCTGAGCGCGAAGGCCTCGTGCGCGATGTTCAGCCTGAGGAACCTGAATCTCCCACCAAGAAGGCAGCGGCAAAGAAAACCGCGGCCAAGAAAGCCCCTGCCAAGAAAGCAGCGGCGAGTAAGGCCGATGCCGAACCGGCAGAGGTCGAAGTTCCCGTTGTTGCCGACGAACCCGCGCCCGCAACCGCAGTCCCAGTTGCAGAGACCGCGCCAGTTGTTGATGTTGCGCCTGCACCTCAGACCGAACCTGCTCCGATACCGGCCCCGGCGTTAAAGCCTGCGGCTCCGAAGCGAGTCATTTCTTCTTCAGGTAGTGCTGGGCCACGCCGCGAAGCTCCGGCTCCGGCTCCTGTGCCGTCCGCCCCTGCCGCTCCGGCTCCAGCCGCTCCTGTGTCTGAGGCCCCTGCACCACCGGCCCCGCCGGCCGCTCCTGCTGCTCCAGTGGTCGACGCACCGGCAGCGCGCGCGCCAATGCCGCAGCGCCCGCCAACCTCGACAACGGGCAAGCCCATTCCTCCTCCCCCTGGTGGGCGTCCTCCTATTTCTTCAACGGGCAAGCCCATTCCACCTCCTCCTGGTGCGCGTCGTGAAACACCCGCTCCCGGTGCGCGTCCTGGTGGACGCCCCGGTGGTGCTGGTGCTGGTCGTCCTGGTGGCGGCGGCTTCAGTGGTCCGCGTCCTGGTGGCGGTGGAGGCTTCAGTGGTCCGCGTCCCGGCGGCGCTCCTGGCGGCGGTCCTGGTGGCGGCGCTCCTGGCGGCGGTCCCGGCGGTCGTCCTGGTGGCGGTCGTCCTGGTGGTGGCGGTCGTCCCGGCGGCGGTCCTGGTGGCCCGCGTCCGAAGCGCAAGGGTCGTCGTCGTCGTAACCGCGATGAACTTCAGCCGATCGATGCGCCGAGCTATACCCCTCGTGAAACGCCGATCCCTGTGGGCGAGATCGTTGTAGAACGCGCCTCGACCGCGCAGGATCTCGGTCCCAAGATGAACCGAACCGCGGCAGACGTTGTTCGATTCCTCATGCAACAGGGCGAAATGGTCACCGCAACGCAGTCGTTGAGTGACGACATGATCGAGTTGTTCGCTGCCGAAATCGGCGCATCAATTCGACTTGTGAATCCGGGTGAAGAGCAAGAAGTTGAACTGCAGAAGATGCTCTTGCTCGAGGTCGATGTCGACGATACGACTTATGAAGCATGGCCGCACCGTCCGCCGGTGATCACTGTTATGGGTCACGTCGATCACGGCAAGACCAAACTTCTCGATCAGATCCGCAATGCAAACGTTGTTGCGGGCGAAGCCGGTGGCATCACCCAGCACATCGGTGCTTACCAGGTCACCCAAGACGATCGAGCAATCACGTTCCTCGATACCCCTGGCCATGAGGCGTTTACCGCCATGCGTGCCCGTGGTGCCGATGCAACCGACGTCGTCATTCTTGTGGTTGCCGCCGACGATGGTGTTATGCCGCAAACCATCGAAGCCATCAATCACGCAAAAGCGGCTGATGTCCCGATCATTGTTGCCATCAATAAGATCGATCGTGACAACGCCGATCCGACTCGTGTGATGCAGCAGTTGTCTGAGCATGCTCTTGTCCCCGAAGCGTGGGGCGGCGAAACCGTCATGGTCGAAGTATCTGCGCTGCAGAACCTCGGCATCGATGATCTTCTCGAGAACGTGCTCATCATGGCCGACCTCGAAGACCTTCGAGCGACTCCAGACGGTCGTGCACGCGGTGTCGTACTCGAATCGAACCTCGACATTGGTCGCGGTCCGGTAGCTACTGTGCTCGTGCAGCACGGAACACTTCGCATCGGTGACCCAATGGTCGCTGGTGCGGCATGGGGACGCGTTCGCGCCATCATCGACGACCAAGGCAACCAGATCAAAGAAGCGGGCCCATCGGCGCCGGTGCAGGTTCTAGGATTTACCGATGTGGCCATAGCTGGCGATCGATTCGTCGTCGCTCCCGACGAGAAGACGGCTTCGAAAGTCGCGTCGACTCGTGAACATTGGTTGCGGGTTGCCACGATCGGTCGTGAAGCACACGCAATGAGCGGCGGAGCAAAGCTTGAAGACATCTTCCAGCAGATCCAATCGGGTGAGTCCGCAACGCTAAATCTCATCTTGAAGGCCGACGTCACTGGTTCTCTTGAAGCGCTCACCGAGAGCCTCAAGAAGCTTGAGCGCGACGAGGTCAAACTCGCATTCGTACATCGCGCTGTCGGAGGCATCACCCAAAACGACGTGCAGTTAGCGGCCACATCAAACGCCACGATCATCGGCTTCAACGTCCGACCCGATCGTCAGGCTCGCGAGTTGGCCGACACCGAGCATGTCGAAATCCGCACTTACGAAATCATTTACCAGATCCTCGAAGATATTGAAAAGGCCATGCTTGGCATGCTCAAGCCTGAGTTCGAGGAGATTGTTACTGGTGATGCCGAGGTTCGCGAGATCTTCCGTGTTCCCAAGATTGGCGCCATTGCTGGTTGCTATGTCACCAACGGCCAGATCACGCGTGGTTCTAAGGTGCGCTTCCTCCGCGAAGGAACAGTCATCTGGAAGGGTTCGGTCGCGTCGCTTCGTCGCTTCAAAGACGATGTCCGCGAAGTCGCTTCCGGATTCGAGTGCGGTATTGGTCTCACCGATTTCCAAGACCTCAAGCCCGGCGACATCATCGAAACCTACGAAGACCGCGAGATCCCGCGCACCTGAGTTCTGTTGGGCGGTTCGCCGTTCGCATTCCTTAGGGTCAACCAGGAGGCGTTTGCATGAGTCGACGAAGCAACCACGGCTCGGCCCGTCAATATCCGCGTACTGCTCGACTCAACGAGTTGTTGCGCGAGATCATCGCCGGCGAACTTGAGCGCATGGACGATGACCGTTTGCATCTCGTAACCGTCACATCTGTCGATATCGAGGGCGATCTTCGTCACGCCAAGGTGTACTTCGATTCGATTCAAGATGAAGAGGGCGATCCCGAAATTCTTCAAGCGTTCAGCGAGATTCGTTACAAGCTCCAGTCCGCCATTGGCCGCGAAGCGCGCATGAAGCGCACGCCCGAACTTTCGTTTGCGCCTGACCCCGCCGTTCGGGCCGGCGCACGTATTGAATCGCTTCTGGCCGAAGGACCCCGACCGGAACCCGATCCCACCGACTCGTGAGCGCGAAAAAACGCGAAAACGGACCCGACGGGTTGGTCATCGTCGACAAAGAAGCGGGTTGGACCTCACATGACGTTGTGGCCAAGTCGCGGGGGCTTCTAGGTACCCGCAAAGTCGGCCACTCGGGCACGCTCGATCCCGATGCCACTGGGATCTTGCTCCTAGGGGTCGGAAGAGTCACACGGTTGCTGAAGTACCTGACCGCACTGCCGAAGACCTATATCTGCGAAATCGTTTTCGGAACAGAAACCTCGACGCTTGATTCTTCTGGTGACATCACTGCAACGCATGACATGTCAGCGTTGACGTTTGCGCAGGTAGAAGCCGCCGTTCCAGAACTCAGTGGCGACATCATGCAAATTCCTCCGATGGTGTCAGCGCTAAAGATCGACGGGAAACGTCTTCATGAACTCGCTCGCGAAGGAATTGAAGTTGAGCGTGCGCCGCGTCCGGTCACGATTCATCGCTTCACGGTTGCGCCGACGACTGATCCACTTGTGATCACCGCCGAGGTGGAATGTTCCTCGGGCACCTACGTCCGAACCCTTGCCGCTGACCTTGGCCATGCCCTCGGCGGCGGCGCACACCTGCGTGAATTGCGCCGCACCGCTATCGGGTCGTTCACGTTGGACGAAGCGCACCCCCTCGAGAAGGTTTCGCCCGAACAATTGCTGACGCCAGCCGAGGCCATGCGTGATCACCCCAAAGTGACGGCCACTGAAGCGGAACGCATCGATGTCGGCCACGGCAAGGTGCTTGCGATCGATGAACGCTTTGCCGGAGATGGGCCCTGGGCAGTCGTAAATTCGGAGGGCACATTGTTGGCGATGTACATCGCCCATCGTGGTGGCACGGCCAAGCCCGATGTTGTCGTCGCTCCGGTCGACGGACGGTAGCGTTCAAGACGACATGGACGTCATCTACGACAACCAACAAAGCGATCGTTTCGATCAGGGCGCAGCGATCACAATCGGCGCATTCGATGGCGTGCACTGCGGTCACCGTCAGGTGATCTCAACCTTGAAGGCCCTCGCTGCCGAACGTGGTCTGCGAACTGTTGTGGTTACATTTGATAAGCACCCAGCTTCGGTTGTTCGGCCTGAATCGGCGCCACTCTTACTCACTGACTTAGATCAGAAACTCGAACTTCTCGCCGAGTGTGGGGTCGATGCCACCTTCGTTGTTCGATTCGATGAGCAACGGGCACAGCAAACAGCTGCCGAGTTCGTTTCTGAGGATCTCGTGGGTTTGTTGAACGCAAAACTCGTAACAGTGGGAAGCGATTTCCACTTCGGCACGAAGCGTGCTGGCAACGTTGCGCTATTGGTCGAGATGGGCGCGCAACTCGGATTCGAAACGCTGGCCCATGAACTGGTCGATCTGAACGGAATCCCATCGACCGAATCTGTCTCGTCCACGCGGATACGTGCGGCCTTGAATAATGGAGATCTTGAAGCGGCCAACGCGATGTTGGGTCGACCGCATGAGGTCCGAGGTGTTGTCGGCCACGGCGACGGGCGTGCACGAGACCTTGGTTTTCGAACGGCAAACCTTGCCGTTCCTCAGACCATCTGCTTGCCAAAAGATGGCATCTACGCAGGTTGGTGCCGCACCGCTGACGGCATAAACCGAGCGTGCGCGATTTCACTTGGCCGCCGGCCCACGTTCTATGAATTCGCTGAAACCTCGCTTCTCGAAGCTCACCTCATCGATTTCGAGGGCGATCTCTATGGTCAGCAACTCGCCGTTCAGTTCATCACGCACTTACGCGATGAACTGAAGTTTGAATCGGTCGATGCGCTCATCGCCCAAATGGGTAAAGACGTCGATCAGTGTCGGGCGTTACTGCTTGGTTGATCGTCAAAAATTGACGATTGT
>JASJMB010000040.1:0-80379 GCA_037620085.1 Acidimicrobiales bacterium
GAGATTCGACACCAGCGAGAGTTGAC
The DNA here is from genome assembly GCA_037620085.1 of Acidimicrobiales bacterium. GTDB lineage: Bacteria > Actinomycetota > Acidimicrobiia > Acidimicrobiales > Acidimicrobilacustridaceae > Acidimicrobilacustris. The sequence continues at coordinate 27 of JASJMB010000040.1, forward strand.
CGAAGCGAACTTGCGTCAACGGCTCTCGGCGCGTTTCGCCATTGTCAGCAGTGACTTCACGAGTCGCCACTCCAGGCAGATTCACAAGGAAATCACCGATTGTTGGTGCAGCCACCGTTGTGATCCCAAGTTCAGCAGCTTCTTGCGCATTCACGGTCTTGTCCGTGATGGGAGCGAGTCGTTTGGAATCAAGACCGGAAACGACCGGTTGGCCAGCATCACCAAGTCGTGAACCCGGAGCCATACCGACCTGATCAGCAGCACCAACGAGTTGCGCAGGCAAACCAGTGAGATGCGAACCCGAAGGACCAACCCACACATCAATCGGAACTGGTGAAGCAAGCATCGCGTTCAACAACGCTTCAAACGTCGCGTCATCGACGACGACACCGTTCGAATCGGTTTGAAGAACGAGTGCGAGTGCTCCTTCGCTGTTTGCGTCATCGATCGAAGAACGAATGAAATCCACCATCACCGGATCCAGAAGTCCGCTGACTTTCACAACCGCGACAAAACCATCGGGGCTGCCTTCATTGATGATCGTTGTTGACGTTTCGGCCGATACGGGGCTCGTCATCGCACTCATGACAAACCCGATGACACCAATCATCAGCACCACGACAGCAGTGATAGCAGCAGCGGTAGGTAGTCTGCGCATGTCGAGCCTCCGAGGGGAAAATGGACCCTGCACGATTATTCGCAGCATCACGGGTCCTCATCGTGGCCGGGAAGGGAGGCGTGGGCAAAAGCACCATGTCTGCGGCCCTGGCCCGGACCGCCGCCCGAGCCGGCATTTCCACCCTTCTCGTCCGTCTGACCCCGGGCGGTCCCATCAGCCGCCTCTTTGCCCAGCCGGAGCTCACGACCCTCGAACAGACCCTCCATCCCGGCGGTGGACCGGGCGGGGATGCTGATGTCCGAGGCCGTCTGGTGACCCCTGACAAGGCACTGGGGGAGTATCTCGCCGATCACGGTCTGGCCCGCATCACCCGGCGTTTGGCGTCCACCGGCGCTATCGACGTGGTCACTACTGCTGCCCCAGGTATTCGGGATCTCCTCGTTTTGGGTCGGGTCAAGGCGATGGAAACCATGAAGGCCGCCGACCTCATCGTCCTCGACGCTCCCGCCGCAGGCCACGCGGTGTCGTTCCTGCAATCACCCACTGGTCTGCGCGACGCGGTGGGGGCAGGCCCCATCGCCACTCAGGCCGACGACGTGCTGGCCATGTTGGCCGACCCTGAGCGGTGCCGGGTCATGCTCGTTACCTTGGCCGAGGAAACTCCGGTGAACGAAGTGATCGAAACCGCGTTCGCCCTTGAAGACGAAATCGGTATCGCACTCGGGCCGCTGATTGTGAACGGCTTGGTCGATGTTCCCGAAGGGCTCGATGGAGACCTCGATGCTCTTCTCGCCGAGAACGCTCCGAAACTTTCGGCACACGACGTTGCAGCGTTGCGCGATGCCGCCGCGTTCCGCATGCGCTGGGCTTCACGTCAACGAGAACAGGTTGCGCGCCTTTCCGACAGCTTGCCCCTCGCCCAACTGACAACACCGCAACTCTTCACTTCGGCACCAGGACCGCGAGAACTCGAAACATTGGCCGATTCGCTCACGTCCGAGATCAACAAACTCACCGAGGACGACGCATGAATTCGCTTGCAACGCTTCTTCACGAACGTTCCGTCATTGTGTGTGTCGGTGCTGGTGGTGTAGGAAAAACCACCACTGCAGCGGCCCTTGCACTTGAGGCAGCAAACCGAGGCCGGCGCGTTTGTGTCGTCACGATCGACCCGGCACGAAGGCTTTCCGATGCGATGGGTCTTGGCGCCGACGCTCCGCTGGGCAACGAACCACAACGAGTTGATGTCGCGGTCAACGGCGAGTTGTGGGCGGTCATGCTCGACACATCAACCACGTTCGATGCCCTCATACGCACCTACGCACTCAGCGATGAACAAGCGAACACCATTCTCACGAACGATTTCTTCCGGAATATCGCTGATTCAATGTCTGGCGCGCACGAATATATGGCAATGGAGAAGTTGTACGAACTCCACAACGACGACCGTTTCGATCTCGTGATCGTCGACACTCCCCCTACGAGCAACGCAATTGATTTTCTCGAAGCTCCCGATCGCGTCACGGACTTTCTCGATCACCGCCTCTACAAAGTGCTCGTTGCACCAACCGGGAGTTTCGCTCGCGTCGTGAACTTCGCAGCGCAAAGTTTTCTTCGCGTCGTTGCTCGCATCGTCAGCGCGTCGGTCGTTGATGACGCCATCGAGTTTTTCGCCACGTTCGATGGCATGGAAGAAGGATTCCGCGGCCGCGCTGTCGCAGTTCACAATCTCCTCATTGCCGACACCACGTCATTTGTTCTTGTAACTGTTCCCCGTAATGACACGATCGACGACGCCACTGTTTTCGTCGAGAAACTGGCCGAGGCCGACATCAACGTGGAAGCGCTCGTGGTGAACCGCGTGCACCCCCACTTCGGCACGAACGAATTGGGCGGTCTTGCTCAAGGCCCGCTTGCGCCTTTCGTCACGGTGCTAAACGAATCGCAACGGGTGGCTGCCGGTGAGCAGAACGTGCTTGAGACCCTCACGCGAACCCTGACCAATGGCGCAGTGGTGAACGTCCCCTTCCTTGATACCGACGTTCACGACCTTGAAGGCCTCGGCCGTCTCTCTCGCTGGTTAACCCCGACCTGACGAGGCCCAAAGAACCGCAGAGCCGATAGTTGGGCGGGCCCGGTGCCAGCCGGTACTGTCTGCGACGTGCCCATCATCCTTCTCGCCACCGATGCCGACTGGATTCTCGAAGAGGTCGATGCCTCCCTCGCCGACGAATCGACGAACGTGTACCGAGTGCGAGCAGGCATCGATGTGCTCGAGGCCATCACCCAGTTGAGCCCCGATCTCGTCATCATCGATGAACAGATCGGCAATATGGGCGGAATCGCCACGTGCATGGCCATTCGAAATGCCGAAGGCATGGACGTCATACCGATCACCGCCGTCCTCATCCTGCTCGATCGGGCTCATGACGTGTTCCAGGTGCAGCGTTGCGATGCCGACGGTTATCTCGTCAAGCCACTCGATTCACTGCGTTTACGCAAGGCCGCCGACGCGCTTCTGGCCGGCGAGGCCTATGCCGACCCGATCAATCTCGCGTCGGGCGATGCCGCTGGTCTGGCCTTTCACGCCTGAAATCCGGCTTTCATTGCCACCGAGGTCGTCCGATAAGGTGACCTCTCCTTACGGGCTGTAGCGCAGCTTGGTAGCGCGCTTCGTTCGGGACGAAGAGGTCGTGGGTTCGAATCCCGCCAGCCCGACCACATGTGAAAGGACCCCAGCTTTTGGTTGGGGTCCTTTTCGATTCAATGATCAGTGACGACCGATCAAGGGATCAGCCCCGACGAGCAAGCAGTTCTTCAGCGATCTGCACCGCGTTGAGCGCTGCACCCTTGCGCAGGTTGTCACCTGAAAGAAACAGCGACAGACCGTGTTCCACGGTGCGGTCGGTACGGATGCGGCCCACGAAGGTGGGGTCGACACCAGCGGCCATTAGCGGGGTCGGAATATCGGCCAATTCCACCCCTGCAGCCTTGACCAACAAACGACGCGCATCTTCAGGGGTTATGGCGTTCGCGAATGAGGCCGAGATTGAGAGTGAATGTCCGGTGTACACCGGAACGCGCACACACGTAACGGTCACCTCAAGATCCGGAAGTTCAAGAATCTTGCGCGACTCGTTGCGAAGCTTCTGCTCCTCATCAGTTTCGCCGCGACCATCGTCGACAAGCTTCCCGGCGAACGGGATCACGTTGTAAGCGATGGGGGCAGGAAACTTCTCAGGCGTCGGAAGATCAATCGCTGAACCCGAAATCGCAAGTGCAGGCGCCGAGTCGCCGATCTTCCTGATCTGTTCATCGAGTTCGGAAGTCCCCGCTAATCCCGCGCCCGAAACGGCCTGAAAGGTCGTCACTGTGAGCGTGCGCAACCCGGCTTCGAGATCGAGTGGCTTGAGTACCGGCATCGCAACCATGGTCGTGCAATTCGGATTGGCGACAATGTTTTTCGGAATGGAATCGAGCGCGTGCGCGTTGACCTCGGGCACAACCAGTGGCACATCCGGATCCATACGCCAGGCCGAGGAATTGTCGACAACAATCGCACCCGACTCAGCGACTCGTGGAGCGAGAGTTAACGAGGTGCTGCCACCGGCAGAGAACAACACAATGTCGAGACCCGAGTAATCAGCGGTATCGGCATCTTCCACCGCGATTTCGTGGTCGCCCCAAGACAGAAGGCGACCGGCCGAACGAGCGGACGCGAAGAGACGAAGTTCAGAAACTGGAAACTGGCGCTTCGCGAGGATGGCGCGCATGACGCCACCCACCTGACCCGTTGCTCCGACGATACCGATACGCATAAGGGGAGAAACCATAGCGGTCGCCCCTAGTGCGGCCACCAACAAATTTCCGCACCACCGTCAAAGCCCAGAATCAGGCCCCGAATGAGCGCCACAACGGCTCAATCTACGTAGACGGGCCCATCGGCCAAGCCGAAAGCGTCGTGGAGTGAAACCACTGCTCGCTCGATATCGGCTTCGGCCACGACGCAACTCACACGGATCGCCGACGTGGCGATCATCTCGATATTGATGTTGTTCGCGGCCAACGTTTCAAACACCGTCGCCGCAACTCCCGGGTGCGACTTCATGCCCGCGCCAACAACGCTGACTCGCGCAATGGCCGGGTCGCTTGTGATGTGAGTCGCGCCAATATCAGCCGTGTGCTCTTCACAGATCGAAATTGCGGCATCGAGTTCACTGTGCGGGACGGTGAAGGAAATGTCGGTGACTCCGCGATCTGAAGTGTTCTGCACGATCAAATCAACGTTGATGTTTGCATCGGCCAATGCGCGAAACATCAGAGCGGCGATACCAGGTCGATCAGCGGCACCACCAATTGTGACTTTGGCTTCATCGGCATCGTGCACAACTGCCGAAACAATTGCTTGTTCCATGGTTTCGTCCTCCTTGGTGACGATCGTTCCGGTTTCCCACGTAAATGCTGAACGAACATGAAGATCGACACCGTGGGTACGGGCGAACTCGACTGAGCGCATCGCTGGCTTGGGACAACCGTTTGCCGTCATTTCGAGTAATTCGTCGAAACTGATTTTTTCTATTTTGCGAGCGTTCGCCACGATCCTGGGATCGGTGGTGAACACTCCGGTGACATCGGTATAGAGCTCACATGAATCGGCACCAAGTGCGTGAGCAAGGGCAACCGCAGTGGTGTCTGAACCACCGCGGCCGAGAAATGTGACATTGGATTCGGGCGAAACGCCCTGCGCGCCACCAACAACAGCTACACGACCGGCGGCCAGCGCCTCGACAATTCGCGCCGGCTTGACGTCGACGATCTTTGCGTTCCGGTGGGTGGAGTCGGTCAGGAAACCGGCTTGTGATCCAGTGAATGATTCGGCCTCGATGCCAGTGTCGGCAATCGCCATACATAACAACGCCATCGCCTTGCGCTCGCCGGCTGTGACGAGCATGTCCATCTCGCGACCGGGGCGAGTATCGGACACCTCGGCAGCGATTCGCAAAAGGTCGTCGGTTTCCTTACCCATGGCGGAAATCACCACCACGACCTGGTTGCCCTCTCGCACGGTGCGCGCCACATGGCCAGCGACAGCGCGCATGCGCTCGGGATCGCCGACCGAGGTACCACCGAACTTTTGAACAAGGAGAGCCACGGGCCACAACGCTACCGGCCGCCCCGACCTGATCCCGAATCACTTGTAGGTTCTGCAACTATGGCTCGCACCTCGGACCGCCGACAGCAACAGTTAGCCCGCCAAAGGGCACAGGCTGCGTCAACGGCCCGCCAACGAAAAGATCGCCGGCGCAAGCAATTGGCTGCAGGAGCCGTTGCCGTCATCGTCGTGCTCTCGACACTCGGCGCCTTTCTCGGTTCGCGTTCTTCTTCGTCGAAGCCGACAACGACGACTGTTCCGACTTCAACCACATTGCAAACCAACGGCATCACCCCGCCGGCGGCAGCGCTCGGTGCCACGCTCACAGGCGCAACGCCATGTCCCGCCGAAGACGGTTCCTCGACACGAACGACATCGTTCGCTTCGGCTCCATCGATGTGCATTGAGACCGACCACTTCTACACCGCCACCATTACGACCTCGAAAGGTCCGATGACGGTGCAACTCAACCCACGAGTTTCTCCACAAACGGTCAATACCTTCGTCGTGCTCTCCCGCTATCACTATTACGACGGCCAACCCGTAACTGGCGTTCGCACGCGCGCATCATTCACTATCGGCATGGCGTTCTCGGGCGGCACCAATCAACCCGGGTTTGCCATTCCGGGCGAGATCCCAGCAAAGGGAACCGTGTTCACCCCCGGAGCGCTGTCCATGACCCTCGCATCGGCGTCGGCCGGCATCGGCGGGCAACTGGTCGTTGCCACCTTTGATCAAGCTCCCGATAACGATCAACAAGTGACGCCGCTAGGCATCATGCTCAGTGGCGATACGACAATTGCTGCAATCAATACGCTGGCCAGCCAGTCCGGGAAGCCCACGTCATTGGTAACGATCCAATCGATCAGCATCGTCCGCAGCGGAGCAATCCCTAGCTAACAATTGCCCGCGATGGCTCTCATGGCCAGAGCCTTGCTAGCGTCGCCGCCCGATGGGAACCACGAAGCGTGAACGCCAAAAGGCCGGCCATGAGGCCCGTCTGAATGTTGAACGATCACTCGACCGCCGCGACCAACGTCGCCGACGCCTCTTCACGATCGTCGGGGCTGCCGTCATTTTCGTGGCGATCGCCGGGCTGTTCATTGCGTTAAGTGACAACAGCTCAACCTCGACCACCGCCGCAACGACAACGACATCACTGTCGCCGACCACGACCGACGCTTCGCAGAATCTCCCATCGGCAGCGGGTAAACCCTGCGTCGATTTCAACGACACGCTTCCCGCCGGGGCCCCCGATGTGACAATGCCGGTTGGAACTGTCCCCGATTCACTTGTCGTCGATGACCTTGTGACAGGAACGGGAACTCCCGTCGCAAAGGGCGACTCCGTCACGGTGAACTACACCGGCGTCTCGTGTTCCACCGGCAAGATCTTCGATTCGTCTTGGGCCGCAGGAAAACCCGTGACTTTCCCGCTCAACCAGGTGATCACTGGTTGGTCACAAGGTCTTGTGGGCATGCAACCAGGCGGACGCCGACTGCTCATCATCCCGGCCGATCTTGGCTACGGCTCGACGGGTCAGGGAAACATCGCGCCTGATGAATCGCTCATCTTCGTCGTCGACTTGATCTCGGCATCAGTGGGGGCAACTCCCGGAACAGCAGCGAACTAACGAAGTTCGATCAAAAGACGGCTTCGGGTATCGCAGAGATATCGGAAAGTTTTCCGTCTCGGTGCACGATCACAGAGCCGGCACCGGCCACGCGCCATCCGCCGTTGCCAACTTCGTCGATGATCGCGGTCCTCGTTGGAAGTTCAATGAGCACCACCCCGGAAGACGCAAGGTCAATCGTGCGCCGAACTTTGTCGGGCGACCATTCGTCGCTACGGGCGATCACGGCGAGACCGGGCAGAAGTCCAAGCCCAACCGTGAAGGCACCACCACGCGTATCGACCATTGGGTCGCACAACACATCGGCACCAGCGCCACTACCGACCAATGCGGCACCACCACTCCACGCTCCGAGGAGTGCTTCGTACACCGGGGTTCCTTTGAGCACCGATCTGATGTGCATCGGCGAAACGCCAGTGAGGTAAATGAACTTCGCATTGGCTACAGCAGCAGCATTATCGGCATCTAACGCATCGGTGCGCGTGTACACGGGCACTTCACGAACCGTTACATCAACTTTGGCGAACCAAGAGCGAGCAGCATCAACCGACTTCTGAGGGTTCTCATAGGCCCAACCTGTGGCGAGAAGTGTCACTTCAGTGGCTCCGACTGCAGCAAGAAGTTCTGCGTCAAACGTGCACCCTTCGGAAAATTCGCCGCCACCGACAAGTGCTAACGGTCCACTCATTACTTTTCCTCCGTTTTGGGTTCAACGCGACGCGCCCCGACTGACACAAAGTGCCGAAGCGGGGCAATGGCGGTTCGAAAAGTGAATCGACTGATGTCGTCACTGACCAGTGTTGTCGTTCGCAGCGCCGCGACCACATCTCGTCCAACATGAAACCCGCGCACCCATGGCGACACGCCCCATGGGGTGAGCGCGAACACACGAACTGTGCCGGGCCGAACCACCGGCTCAACCGCTAGGAGGCGGCCTCCCGGCGCCAACAGACGGTCAATCGCCCCAAGCGCCGCTGCGAGGTCGGGAAACCGAATCAGTTCAGCGACCGAGATCACCCAATCCCAGTCGGCTGCCGCCTGACCATCGATGGCTCTGGCAACCACTGTCCGAGCGGCAGGATCGGACAGGTCAAGAACTCGTCCAGCGGCTCGACTCAGCGCTTCGGCCCTGCGGCGATCAAGCGCTGCTTCCACCGACCGGGGGAACCGGCGGTTTCCTTCAACGATCACGGTTCCGGGCTTCGACACGGCAATCACGCTAGTGGGACACCCCCTTCGGTCGATCCGGCAGCGCTTTGCGCAACCAAACCTACCCAGCGGTAACGTCTAGCGCTCCCCCGGATGGCCCGGGACAACTGACGGAGGAATGGCTGTGGCAATCAAACGAATCGGAATCATTGGCTCGGGAATCATGGGCTCGGGCATCGCCGAGGTTGCCGCCAGCACCGGCCACACTGTGGTGCTCCGCTCGCGGTCGATCGATAGTGCGAACGCAATGCTCGTCGGATTGCAGAAGTCTCTCGCCCGCCAGGTCGAAAAGGGCCGCCGCGAACAAGCCGATGCCGACGCCATCGCTGCACGCGTTACCGCCACAGCAGACCTCGCTGATCTCGCCGACTGCGATCTTGTACTTGAGTCAGTTGTCGAAGATCTCGATGTGAAGCTCGCGCTTTTCCGCGAACTCGATGGCATCGTGAAAGCCGACGCCATCATCGCAACAAACACCTCAACACTTCCTGTTGTCGAAATGGCGATGGCCACGAGCCGACCGGGCAAAGTGTGTGGCGTTCACTTCTTCAATCCTGCGCCGGCTATGAGCCTTGTTGAAATCGTTCGACCGATGACCGCCGACGATGCCACCATCGCCGAGGTGACCGCGTTTGCTCAAGCATGCGGCAAAGACCCCGTCGAAGTTGCTGATCGTGCCGGTTTCATTGTGAACGCACTGCTCTTCCCCTACCTGAACAACGCCGTGAAGTTGCTCGAAAACGGAATTGCTACTCGTGACGACATCGACACTGCGATGAAGGGTGGCTGCAACTTCCCCATGGGGCCGTTGCAATTGCTTGACCTCGTTGGTCTCGACACGTCGGTAGCCATTCTTGATGCGTTGTACGACGAGTTCCGCGATCCGAACTTCTCGCCTGCTCCGCGACTTCGGCGCATGGTGACTGCTGGTCATCTGGGTCGGAAGTCCAGCATCGGTTTTTACGACTACCGAAAGTGAGTCGCTGTCATCGCCGATGACCGACCATTCGCCATGCCGATTGCTCCGCCACATTCAGAGTGGGAATTTCCCGCGCCGGAATTTGCTGATGAGAACGGACTGATTGGTATCGGCGCAGACCTAGAACCAGGCACGATCCTCGCTGGTTATCGGGCAGGAATCTTTCCGATGCCGATCGATCACAGTGAAACGGTCGGTTGGTGGTCCCCCGATCCACGCGGAGTTCTCCCACTCGATGGCTTACGAGTTTCGCGATCCCTTCGCTACTCCATCGAGCGCTACGAGATCACAATCGACACTGCGTTCAACGATGTCGTTTCCGCATGTGCCAACCCTGACCGCGACGGCGCATGGATTACGTCTGAAATCCATTCGGCGTATTCGCGCCTCCATGCCCTTGGCTGGACCCACTCGGTCGAAACCCGCGATCGCGTAACTGGCGAACTCGTTGGCGGGCTCTATGGCATTCACATCGGTGGGCTATTTGCCGGTGAGTCGATGTTCCATCGCAGCACCGACGCGTCGAAAGTCGCCCTGGTCGCATTAGTCACCCACCTCCAAGGAATTGGCGTGGCGTTACTCGATGTCCAGTGGCTCACCCCGCATCTCGCCACCCTCGGAGCGATCGCCATTCCCCGCTCCCAGTACCTCTCAAAACTCCGCGAAGCCCTGCAAATTCCCGTTCGCCCCTTCCTTTCCGAGGTTTCATCGTGACAACGGCACCTTCAGTGGGCGAGCATGGGGATATGAGTACGACCCCATCTGGAGATTCCATCCGCTCCGCTGATCGGCCGTGGATGATGCGCACCTACTCAGGGCATTCGACCGCGCGCGCTTCAAACGAGTTGTACCGAACGAATCTGGCCAAGGGTCAAACCGGTCTGTCCATCGCCTTCGACCTCCCGACTCAAACTGGGTACGACCCTGATGATCCGCGCGCACGCGGTGAGGTCGGAAAAGTCGGGGTTCCGGTCGCCGAACTTGGCCACATGCGCGAACTCCTTGAAGGCATTCCCGTCGGGGACATGAACACCTCAATGACGATTAACGCGACTGCAGCATGGTTGCTTGCGCTTTACGTCGCCTATGCGGCAGAGAACGGTGTTGCGTCTTCGGAACTTCGGGGCACAACGCAGAACGACATTGTGAAGGAGTACTTGTCGCGAGGCACGTACATCTTCCCTCCAATCCCTTCGCGTCGACTGATTGTCGACGTGGTGGCGTGGTGCTCAGAGAACATCCCCGCCTGGAACCCGATGAATGTTTGCAGTTATCACCTCACAGAAGCGGGCTCGACTCCCGTTCAAGAAATCGCGTACTCACTGGCAACTGCGATCGACGTTCTTGATGCCGTTCGCGACAGCGGCCAAGTTTCCGCTGACCGCATGCCTGCTGTAGTCGCATCGATTTCGTTCTTTGTGAACTCCGGCATTCGCTTCGTTGAAGAAGTGTGCAAGATGCGAGCTTTCACCAAGATGTGGGACCAAATCTGCCTTGAGCGTTACGGCGTCACCGACGCCAAAGCCCGTCGATTCCGTTATGGCGTGCAGGTGAACTCACTTGGTCTTACCGAAGCGCAACCCGAGAACAATGTCCAGCGAATCGTTCTCGAAATGCTTGGCGTCACGCTCTCAAAAGATGCTCGTGCCCGCTCGTTGCAGTTGCCCGCATGGAACGAAGCTCTTGGTCTTCCTCGTCCGTGGGATCAACAGTGGTCGCTACGCATGCAGCAGGTTCTCGCGTTTGAATCTGATCTTCTTGAATATGACGACATCTTTAATGGCTCACACGTCATCGAAGGCCTCACTGATGAACTCGTCGCCGCAGCTCAGGCTGAACTCGACGAGGTTCTTGCTATGGGCGGCGCATTTACCGCTATCGAAGAACTGAAGGGTCGTCTCGTTTCTTCGAATACTGAGCGCGTCCGCCGCATCGAAACTGGCGAACAAGTTGTCGTTGGCGTCAACCGGTTCACCGAAGCTGCCGAATCACCACTTGCTGGAGATGAATCCATTCTTCGGGTCGATCCCGCGCTTGAAGCCCAGACTGTTGCCGAGGTCGAGAAGTGGCGCGACGAACGCGACAGCGCCGCGGTCGAATCGGCACTTACTGAACTTCGCCGAGTTGCCGACACCGATGAAAACATCATGGGCGCAACTATCGCGTTGGCTCTCGCCGGTGGCACCACGGGTGAATGGGCAGGCGCACTGCGCGACGTCTTCGGTGAATACCGCGCCCCAACAGGAGTGGCCGCTGCCGCTGGCGTTGGCACCTTGCCCGAAGACCTCCGAATCGTTGCCGAACGAGTGAAGGCGATGCCCGGTGGTCCCCCAAGATTGTTGGTGGGCAAGCCCGGCCTCGATGGCCATTCAAATGGCGCCGAACAAATCGCGGTCGCAGCCCGCGATGCCGGAATGGAAGTCATCTATCAGGGCATTCGTCTTACGCCGGCCCAGATCGCCGCAGTAGCGAGAGACGAAGACGTTGATGTCGTCGGCCTCTCGATCCTTTCGGGGAGCCATCTGGGACTCGTCCCTGATGTGGTGAAACGACTTCGTGCCGAAGGCGTGACCTGCCCAGTCATCGTCGGGGGGATCATCCCCGAAGATGACCAATTGACCTTGCTCAACGCCGGCGTCGCTCGCGTCTACACACCAAAAGACTTTGAACTCGGACACATCATGAGCGATATCGCTGATCTTGTTATCGAGACTCGTCGCTGAAACCTGCGACTAGTCGTTCAGTTCAGCAATCACAGCTTCGGTGTCTTCACCAAGCGCTCGTGCTGCAAATCTGATTCCGCCAGGAGTCGCCGACAAACGAGCGATGACGTTCTGCATCGGGACACCGTCAACATCGACAATCGCGTTTCGCTCTCGAAGATGCGGATCATTCACAACTTCAGTCATCGAGTACACAGGGGCAACCGCGACTTCTGCACGTTCAGCTTCGTCGAGTACTTGCTGAAGCGTTCGCTCGCCGACCCAGTCGCCCACTATTCGGTCGATAAGTTCGCGGTTAGCGACTCGGTTCTCGAATCCTTTGAATCGAGAATCATCGGCGACACCAACCATTGCCATAAATCGTTGGGCCACTGACTCTGCCGTTGCAGACACAACCACCCACTTGCCGTCAGCGCATTCGTAGGTCTTTCTCGGCACTGTGTAGGGAATTCCTGAACCAAGTCGGGGCTGTTCGTACCCAGTGAGTGCGTTTGCAGACACGAGCGGACCCATCAAATGCAGCATGGATTCAAGAAGGTTCACATCGACGATCTGGCCAACACCTGAATGCACCGCAACCATGGTGGCGAAGGCGGCGACGATTGCGGTCACTTCATCGGTCAACGCAATGGGCGGAAGGGTTGGTCCGCCATCTGGTTCGCCATTGATGTTGGCGAAACCAGACATCGCTTCAGCAATCGACGCGAAACCCGGCCGATCTCGATACGGACCAGTCTGGCCAAAACCCGTTACTCGAGTGATCACAAGTTTTGGATTAGCCGCAAGGAGGATCTCTGGGTCGAGTCCGAGCGCTTCGAGTTTCCCCGGACGAAAATTTTCGACAAGAACATCAGCAGTTTCGAGCAACTTGCGTAGAACCGAGATCCCTTCTTCGGATTTCAGATCGAGAATGATCGTGCGCTTTCCCCGCCCGACCATTTTCCAAAACAACGTGACGTCATCTGATGGATCTCGCCATCCCATGTCACGAACCGTGTCACCCGTGCCGGGGCGCTCGACCTTGATGACGTCGGCGCCAAAGTCGGCCAACTGCCGCGCGCAACCGGGCCCAGCCAGGACCGTCGATATATCGATGACGCGCAGATCAGATAGAGGCGGATTCGGCACGAGGCAAACGCTAACGGGCGGGGATGGATGTCCGGACATCCATTTCCTGACAAATCAGGAGTATTCGATTGCGCGTCGTCGTTGCGCCTTAGTGACGAGCAGCCGGGCGGGCGCGGCGTGATGCCACCGGCCGAGACCACCAACGACCACTGAATCGCCAGCGCTCTTCGGGTTCAACTTCCTGACCCACCATGATGCGCGGCCGCGTGATCTCAATCGCGGCCGCAATTGCGGCTGCTTCTTCGATGGTGGGTTCAGGCGTGATGCGCACGCTCGGTGACGCGTTTGTCACAGCGGGATATTTCCGTGCTTGCGATGCGGAAGTTCTTCGCGCTTGGACTTGAGCATCTCAAGACCAGCGATGACCTTCATACGGGTATCGGCAGGATCGATGACATCGTCGATGAAGCCGCGCTCGGCCGCGATATAAGGGTTCGCGAACCGCTCGGTGTAATCATCAATGAGTTCAGCACGACGCTTTTCGGGATCAGCGGCGCCTTGGATTTCGCGACGATACAAAATCTCAACGGCACCATTCGGACCCATGACTGCAAGTTCGGCTGATGGCCATGCAAACGCAAGGTCGGCACCGATTGACTTGGAGTTCATGACCACATATGCGCCGCCGTAGGCCTTGCGAGTGATGACCTGGATACGCGGAACAGTCGCTTCGCAGAATGCGTAGAGCAACTTGGCACCGTGGCGGATGATGCCGCCGTATTCCTGATCGACGCCGGGAAGGAAACCAGGAACGTCGACGAAGGTGACAAGTGGAATGTTGAACGCATCGCAGGTGCGCACAAAACGTGCGGCCTTTTCTGCAGATTCAATGTCGAGCACACCAGCAAGCACCATCGGCTGATTGCCGACGATGCCGACGGATTCACCATTGAGGCGAGCGAAACCGCACACGATGGACCCGGCCCAACGCGGGAAGTATTCGAAGAAGTCGCCATCGTCGACGACTGACGCGATGACCTTCTTCATGTCATAGGGAATGTTCGGGCTGGCCGGCATGATGTCGATCAACTCGGGGCAGCTGCGTTGCGGATCGTCGGCGGTCGGCATTGTTGGAGCTGTCTCGAGATTGTTCGACGGAAGGAAAGAGAACAGATACTTCACGTCGTCGAGACACGACTTCTCGTCCGGAGAAACGAATGTGGCCACACCCGACTTGCTCGCGTGTGACTTTGCGCCACCAAGTTCTTCAAGCGTGACTTCTTCGCCGGTCACGGTCTTCACAACATCGGGGCCCGTGATGAACATGTGCGAGGTTTCGTCGACCATGAAGATGAAATCGGTCATTGCGGGGCTGTACACCGCGCCGCCGGCGCATGGGCCGAGGATTACTGAGATCTGCGGTGTGACACCTGAAGCGAGAACATTTCGGTGGAAGATGCCGCCGTAACTTGCGAGCGACACCACGCCTTCCTGGATACGAGCACCAGCGCCATCGTTCAAACCGATAAGCGGAGCTCCAACAGAGAGAGCGAGGTCCATGACCTTGTGAATCTTTTCGGCGAAGACCTCGCCAAGCGCGCCGCCAAATACGGTGAAGTCCTGCGAGAACACGAACACCTTGCGACCGTCGATCGTTCCCCATCCGGTGACAACACCATCGGTGTACGGACGCTCTTCGATACCACTTTCATGGGCACGGTGCCGAGCGAGCATGTCGAGTTCGTGGAACGAACCCTCGTCTAAGAGATAGTCGAGGCGCTCGCGGGCAAGCATCTTGCCCTTGGAATGCTGGCGTTCAACGGAACGCTCCGAACCGGCGTGAAGGGCTTGTTCTTTGAGTTCGGCCAGTTGGGCCAGGCGCTCGGTCATGGGGTGTTCAGACATGGCGACAACACTACCCAGCCCATCAGAGGAGGCCGAAACCTCCCCAAAGCGTCTGTTGGTCCAGATGGGCCTAGGCTGGAATCAGTCTGTTGCTCTCCTCTTATGGAAGGACCCTCATGCCGAACGGTTGGGAACTTGTCATCATCCTCGGGATCATTGCCCTGCTCTTCGGCGGCGCAAAGCTCCCCAAACTCGCCCGCTCGCTCGGTTCTGCCAAAGGTGAATTCGAAAAGGGCCTGAAGGAAGGCGAGTCCAAGGGCTCGAAAGATTCAGAGTCAGAAACCGACTCGAAGGCCACAGAGTCCACCGACAAGACCGATTCCTGAAATTCGCGCCCGTTGGCGCTGAACTCTGAACACCATGACTGA
Source organism: Acidimicrobiales bacterium (assembly GCA_037620085.1). GTDB lineage: Bacteria > Actinomycetota > Acidimicrobiia > Acidimicrobiales > Acidimicrobilacustridaceae > Acidimicrobilacustris. The sequence continues at coordinate 15,683 of JASJMB010000040.1, forward strand.
CCGGCCTAAGGGTCGGTCAGTTTCGCGCCTGAGCTAACTTCTGGGCCCGTTCAACAAGCCGAGGCGCATCAATGCGTGCCGCTACTTCAGCGAACGAGGCTTGCGGTCCCGTCCAGCGAAGTTCGTCGACCTTTGTGAACGTCGGCGCATCGGTGACGACCGTGGCGATCTTGCGAAACAACATCGCAAGTTCCATCTGTTCCTGCAACGTTGCCGCGAGTTTTGCTGCACCTCGTACCTGAACATCCCAGTCCACCGGATCAGCAGGAATATTTTCAATGTGCAGATAACGACCAAGAACTGTTGACGCTGACTTTGCCCCCCAACCGGGCAAACCCGGGAAACCGTCGGATGCATCGCCCATTAATGCGAGGTAATCGGGAATCGATTCCGGTGGAACGCCAAACTTCTCGATCACGCCATCGTGATCAAACATCTGACCTTTGCGACGGTCAAACTGCACGACGCGAGTTCCCACAACGCACTGCGCGAGATCTTTATCGGGAGTGCAGATCAGCACCTGATCGACACTTTTATCGGCTGCAGCTCTTGCAGCAGCAGAACCCATGCCATCGTCGGCTTCGTGTTCGATCATCGAGAACACGGTGAAACCAGCAGCTTCCAACACTTCGTCGAGTAACGGGAATTGGTTGCCTAATTCAGGGTCAAGGTCTTCACCAGATTTGTAGCCATCCCACATGGCATTGCGGAAAGAATCCACCGTGCGATCAGTAGCGACCCCAACGTGGGTCGCCCCTTCATCGAGCATGTTGAACATCGACATCACTACGCCGCGAGTCGCCGCAACTTCCATGCCATCGCCATTGACGCGCGACGGCAGCGCAAAGTGATGGCGGAAGAGTTCGTATGTGCCGTCGACCAGATGAACCTGCATGTGGTCATTGTTCACCATTCCGCCACTCCTCGGCGACGAAACCACCCCTTTCCTTCAGCGACGACCTACTCTCCACCCATGGCTGATCGCACAGAGCGTCTCGTGAACCTTCGCAAATGGAACATCGGCGTCGGTGGACTTCACCTTGTGCAAGGAATTCTCATCCTTGTGCTGAGTTCATCCTTCGCAATTCCGATTGTTGCGGCCGTGCAGACCGGGCCCCCTGGAGCAGAAGGTTCACTGACAACTGCAAGTAAGACCTTCTTCAGTTTCAACTTCGCGATCGCAATCGCAATCTTTTTGTTTCTCGCTGCTGGCGATCATCTACTCACTTCAGTGACGCCTATCCGGGCCTGGTATGAACGCAACCTGCTTCGCGGAGTGAACTACGCGCGCTGGATCGAATACTCCGTGAGCGCGTCAATCATGATTCTCCTGATTTGCCTCTTGAACGGCATTAACAACTTCTACGCCCTCGTTGCAATTTTTGGCGTCAACGCAGCGATGATTTTGTTCGGGCTTGTGATGGAGCAGGTCAACCAAAATCGGGAGTCCGTGAACTGGTGGCCATTCACCTTCGGCTGCATTACCGGGATCATCCCGTGGATCGCAATCGTGATCGGGCTCTACTCAGCAGCCACTGACAACACGATGATCAACGGGGTTCCTGCGAATGCCGATGGAGTACCAGTGTTCGTTTACGGAATCGTGATTTCACTCTTCCTATTGTTCAATTGCTTCGCCCTCAATCAATGGCTGCAGTACCGAGGAAAGGGAAAGTTCGCCGAATATCTCTATGGCGAAAAGGTGTACCTCGTACTCAGCCTCGTAGCGAAGAGCGCTCTTGCCTGGCAGATCTTTGCCGGAACTCTCGCCAGCTCTTCGTGAATTAGGCGCTGAGTCGACGAAGAACAGCGCCAACAAATCGATCGGCAGCGTCTAGGTCGGTCGGCAAAAAGAAACAGGGCTCGAAGAGTTCCGCTTCGAGGAGTGCTGGTGATCCGTCATCAAGACGCACCACGTCATAGCGGCCATAGAGAAGTTGCTCGTGCGTTGAGATCCAACCGGCGTCGCGAGCAATCTCGGTTGCTGCCGACGCTGCAGCATCGACGACCGCCCGAACATCGTCGGGGGTTTGCACGGAAAAGATCTGCTCCTGATACTCGTCGCCCACAAGGTGACCGTCTTCGGCGAGCAACGCTGCTTTCTTGAACGAGTGAGAAATCACCCCTTCGAAGAGCACCGTTCCGATTTCGCCTTCAGCGTCGATCCGCTCTGCAAACGGCTGAATCATCACCGTTAGGTCGTTGGCAAAGATTTCAGTAGCAAGCGCTTCAGCGGCTCGATCAGCCTTCAGAAAGCGACCGGTCAACCGACTCCCTGCCGACACCGAAGGTTTCACCACAATTTCCGCGCTGCCAAAAGATTGTGCCGCCGAACGGAACTCTTCGATCGAATCAACAAAAGCAGTCGGAACGATCGGCACACCTCGTTGCGCGAGGCCGGCGAGGTAGCGCTTGTCGATATTCCATTCGATGAGTTCGACGGGGTTGTGAAACATCGTCAGACCGCGCCGATCTCCGAGCCATTTTCGAAACAGGTCCAGCTTCTCGACGTAATTCCAAGGACTTCGAACAACGATGAGATCAAACGAATCCCACGCCACCGTCTCGTCTTCCCACGCCGCTTGAACAAGATCAATTCCGGCATTGGCAAAGGCGACAACCTGCAATGGAAGGTCAACGTCGTCATGAATCGCGTCGAGATCAACTGTCGTCACAAACGCAACTCTCATACCGTCACGCTAGCGATCGAAGAGGAATGCGCCTTGAGTAAAGCCAGGATCCGCTTAGGCGCGATCGGCCCAAAACTTTGCCCACGACGGCCAGGAACCAGGAACCGTGCCGAGCCCGTCATGGTTCTTCGGCCATTCCGCAACTGGCAATGACATCGGTGAATTCAGCGCTTCTTCGCCGTACCAAAGTTCATGGACGCGGCGAACGAAGAACCACTGACCGTCGCGTCGCTCGTAGGTGTCGCGGTAAAGGATGAATTGATGAATCCAGCGCTCGCCGTCTTGGATCTGTGCATGGCAATACACCTGACCGATTGCGTGATCAGCATCAACCAGATCAATTGCGTGAGTCCCAACATTCAGCATCGAGATCCCGATCGCACCGAGGGATTCTGCGAAGGACGCACGCAACGCTTCCCGACCGTAGGTATCACGACCAACCCGAACGTCTTCGACAAAGAGCAGAACGAGTGCATCGAGATCGCGGGAGTCCACGGCAACGGCGTAGTGCGATGCGAGTTGACGGATCTGTTCATGCGCCCACAGTCGCTCAACGATCTCAGTCAGGTCCGAAGATGCCATGGCCGGAGCGTAGGACGACCCACACCCCTGCGTCCGCATTCCGGGAGTCGTATCCTCCGGGGATGGCTCAACGAACCGAATCCCCCGCCGTGTTTGCCGATGGATCGATCTCGCTTCGCCTCTATCCCCATAACGAACTCGATGCCGTCTCCATCGTCGATCAGTTGTGCACGCAAGCGGCGATCGCCGCTGACGTTGGTTTCGATGGGGTTATGACCTCGGAACACCACGGAGGGTTCGCGGGCTACTTGCCAAATCCTTTGCAGATCAGTGGCTTTCAACTCGCTTCCATGGCGCGAGGATGGGCAGCGGCCTGTCCGGTGCTCCTTCCGCTACGCCCAGTTGCGATGTTGGCCGAAGAAGTCGCTTGGCTTAACGCGCGCTTCCCCGGTCGCGTTGGCATCGGTGTCGGTTCGGGTTCGTTGCCGCTCGACTTTGAAGCAATGAATGTCGACCAAAGCACAGCTGTTGACGTTTTCAAACGCGATCTTCCGCGGCTGGTTGAGATGCTTTCAGGTCGCGAACTCGGCGTCATCGACGGAGACCGAGCGTTACGCGAACTCACAACGCAGCCGATCCCTGTGATCAGCACCGCCATGAGCCCCGCCGCGGTGCGCCGATCCGCCGCTGCTGGAGCGGGAGTCATTTATGACGGCGGGAGTAACCCCGATCGCCTGCGAACGCTTTCCGATGCCTATCTCGAAGCCGGCGGTACAGCACCGCGAATTCTCATTCGCCGAGTGTGGTTAGGACCCCCACCGAAGGAAGCCTTCGAAGCGCAGTTCGAGGTGTATCAGAGCTATTCCACAATCGAGGCACTTTCTCATTGGCGAGATAACGGATGGATCTGCGGTGATGACGGCGCTGCACTCGCGCAAGAACTCGCTGACGCTCTGCGAACCACGAACACCACGTGCATCAACCTGCGAATTCATGCGCCCGGCATCGCGGCCGAAGCCGCTCGGGAGCAGATTGCTGCGTTGGGGGCAGAAGTCCTTCCCCGATTACGAGCAGAACTCGCAAACGATTAACCGTTTAGACGTCGATACCTTCGAGCTCCTGACGAACCAGCGTGCGATAAAGATCGGCATACAAGCCCTCTGCGGCCAACAGTTCTTCGTGACGTCCTCGCTCAACAATGCGTCCGGACTCGAGAACGAGAATTTGATCGGCACCGGTGATCGTCGACAATCGATGAGCGACAACTAAAGATGTTCTTCCCTTAAGTGCTGTTGCAAGAGCTTGTTGCACGAGCGACTCGTTCTCTGAATCGAGGTGACTCGTGGCCTCATCGAGAACGATGATGGCCGGTGCCTTCACCAACACTCGGGCGATCGCCAAACGCTGCTTCTCTCCACCAGAGAGGCGGTGGCCACGCTCACCGACAACGGTGTTGTACCCGTCGGGAAAGCCAATGATCACCTCATGAATTTGAGCGGCCTGGCACGCGGCGACAATTTCGGCATCGGTCGCGTCGGGCCGTGCGTATCGAAGATTTTCGGCAACCGTGTCGTGAAAGAGATGAGGATCCTGCGACACGACACCAACAGCGCTGCGCAACGAATCGAGTGTGAGATCGCGGACATCGTGCCCGTCGATGCGCACCGAACCCTCGGAGACGTCGTACAAACGCGGCACTAACGAGCTCATCGTGGTCTTTCCCGCACCTGAAGGACCTACGAGCGCAATGAGTTGCCCCGGGAGAATCGATGCAGAGACATCGTGAAGGACTTCGGCTCCTGGGCCATCGTCGACCGAACCGCTCAGACCTATCTCGAGCGATGCCAGCGACTCTTCGGCACCTGACGGATAGCGGAAGGTGACGTGATCGAACTCGATCGCACCCTTCGGCGGCGGAAGATCGATTGCATCGTCCTTGTCGTCGAGGGAATTTCGAAGATCGAGCACTTCAAAAACTCGGTCGAAGGAAACGAGCGCCGTCATGATGTCGACCCGAGCACTTGAAAGCGCGGTCAGCGGTTCGTAGATACGCGTCACTAATGCGGCTAAGGCAACCAGCGTGCCAAGAGTGATGGCATCGGAAATAACGAGTTGTCCGCCGATCCAATAGACCAGCGCAGTTCCGATTGCCCCAACGAGGGCGAGAGCAATGAGAAATGTTCGGCTGTACATCGCGCTCTGAATACCGATGTCGCGCACTTCGGAGGCGCGATCGGAAAACTGTTTGGTCTCGCGCTTGCGGTTACCAAACAACTTCACCAAGAGAGCACCTGAAACATTGAAGCGTTCGGTCATCTGAGTGTTCATCGCTGCATTGAGATCGAAACCCCGTCGAGTGATCGCCGACAGTCGACGCCCAACACGCTTGGCCGGAATGATGAAAATTGGCAGAACCAAGATTCCAATAAGCGTGAGGCGCCATTCCAGGTAGAACATCGCAATCAGCGTGGTGATGAGCACGATGACGTTTGATACGACCGACCCAAGCGTTGTCGTCACCGCGCGCTGAGCTCCGATGACATCGTTATTAAGGCGGCTCATCAACGCGCCGGTTTGAGTTCGCGTGAAGAAACCAATCGGCATGGCGGAAACGTGATCGAACAATTTCACTCGAAGGTCGTAAATCAGACCTTCGCCGATTCGTGACGAATAGAGACGTTCGAAAAATGACATCGCAGAAGAAAACACTGCTGCAGCGATCACAATGGCGGCGAGGACATGAAGGAGTCCACGATTTCCTTCAGGAATGGCCGAGTCGATGATCTGTCGGAAAAGCAATGCCGGTATGAGCCCAAGCAAGGCCTGAATAACAATGACAAAGATGAATGCAGAGATTGCCCACCGATAGGGGCGGGCATAGGAGAGCACTCGAAGAACGGTGCGGCGGCCGATTGATGCGTTGGCAATCGCGTCGCGATTTCCGGACATCATCATGTGGAGGGAACTGGGCATCATGGTGCGCTCAGGTTAGGACCGACCGAGCGCATTCACTCCCGGCGCCGAACGCGCCACCGGCGCCCTAGGGCGCCGGCATTGATGGCGGAAAGTGAGGGATTCGAACCCTCGGTGACCCGAAGGCCACAACGGCTTTCGAGGCCGCCCCATTCGTCCGCTCTGGCAACTTTCCGTCTTCGACACTAGTGGCCCCTGTTGGAAAGGAGCCAACGCGCTGTGGGGATCAGAAAGAGTTCAGCGCAGGCCAGCGAAGTAGGACGAGAGCAGTTCGCTGCACTCGTCTGCTCGAACATCGGCAACCGTTACGAACTCGTGGTTGAGTCGAGGATCACTCCCGAGCTGATACAGCGAACCACAGGCACCATTTTCATAACTCCGTGCACCGAAGACCACACGGCCAACACGGGCATTGACCATGAGCCCAGCACACATGGCACAGGGCTCCAGAGTGACAACCACGGTGGCATTCTCGAGTCGCCAAGAACCTATGGCGGCCGCGGCGTCTCGAACCGCGAGGAGTTCTGCATGCGAGGTGGGGTCCTGCGACTGCTCACGTTCGTTATGACGACGAGCAACGACCTTGCCATCGATCACCACAACGGCACCGATCGGCACTTCACCTTGTTCGCCAGCGAGTCGAGCTTCCTCGATGGCCAAACCCATGAGATCAAAATCAGAAAGCCCGTGATCGGAGGACTCGGGGGTGTCAGTTGCAACTCCCATTCAGTCTCCGATCACGTTGCGTTCGTCTGTACTTGCTGGCGGAGGGAGTGGGATTCGAACCCACGGTGAGTTGCCCCACACACGCTTTCCAAGCGTGCCGATTCGGCCGCTCTCGCACCCCTCCCGGGGACCATCCATTTGTGCCGGACGGTGTTCCGAGCCGACAGGGTATCGTTCCTCCCGACCCGCTCTCGCGTGTGGCGGTCGGGTCCTGTGCAATCGGAACCCGCGAATCGAGTCAGGGCCGGAAGGCAGCAGCTCTCAACGGGATCACCGATGTGCCGCAGGTCGCCTGACCGTCACACGGGAGAGCGGGTCTTTTTCCGCCCATTGCCCATAGATCAGGGCGATGGCAGTCCCAGCCGATCGGTAGGCTCGCCACCAATGTCCTATCAGTCGCTCTATCGCCGCTATCGCCCGAGTCGCTTCAGTGAGGTTCGCGGCCAAGAGCACCTTGTGTCTGCGCTGCGCAACGCCGTCACCGAAGATCGCCTGGGCCACGCCTATCTCTTCTCTGGCCCCCGAGGCACCGGAAAAACCTCTACTGCTCGCATCCTCGCCAAAGTTCTCAATTGTCAGAATCCCGAAGCGGGCGAGCCATGTTGTGTGTGCGACTCATGCCTTTCCATCGATGCAGGAACCAGTTTCGATGTCCACGAACTCGATGCCGCTTCCAATAACGGCGTCGATGCAATCCGCGATCTCATCTCAAGCGCGTCACTCGCCACACCTGGTCGCTACAAGGTGTACATCCTCGATGAGGTCCACATGCTTTCGACTGCGGCGTCGAATGCATTATTGAAGACCCTTGAAGAACCGCCATCACATGTCATCTTCGTCTTGGCAACAACCGATCCGCAGAAGGTTCTTCCAACGATCCGAAGCCGCACGCAACATTTTGAAGTGCATCTGCTTTCGGCCGCCGATCTTGAAGGACTCATCGACTACGTCGTCGCCGATGCTGGCCTTGACTTGTCATCTGAAGGTCGCTCCTATGTCTTGCGCGTCGGCGCTGGTTCTGCTCGCGACACGCTCTCTGCACTCGATCGTGTCGTTGCCGCTGGCGGTATTCCCGATTCTGAAGATGCCGTCGATGAACTTGTCGAAGCATTGTGCGAACGCGATACCGGTCGCGCACTCATTGCCGTCGAGGGTGCGCTCTCGCGTGGGCGTAATCCACGGGTTCTTGGCGAAGCCCTCATTGCCCGGCTGCGCGATGTCTTCCTTGCATCGGTTGGTGCCGACCTTTCTCGCCTGACCGATACCGACCGCGCTCGCGCCACCGAACAAGGCCAACGCCTCGGTGCTGCCGGTGCAACACGTGCACTTGAAGCACTCGGACAAGCATTCGTGGGCATTCAAGATGCTCTCGACCCACGCATCCCGCTTGAAGTCGCGTTAGTCCGGCTCACTCGCGACGACGCCGATGTGTCGCTGTCATCACTCGCCGAACGCATTTCACGACTCGAACGCGATGGCGTCGTCGTTTCGACCGACGCGGCGCCCAAGGTCCCCGGCCCGGCCCGGCCGAAGGCGCTGCCACCTCCCGTCGCCGACGACGAGCAGGTCGATTCCAGTCCCATGCCAGCAGCAGGTAGCCGTCCTGCCGATGTTGCTCGCGAGGAACTTCGCCGTCGAACGGGTGGCGAAGAACCAGTTCGACCAAGTCGCGCTGCGACCCGCCCACCGAGCCGTCCCGCTCGTCCTGGTCGTCCCGGCGCAACCGCTGCCCCCAGCGCTGCCAAAGCGCCAGTCGCCGAACCGGCATCTGAGCCGGTTGCCGAACCCATCGCAGAACCAATCGCTGAGCCAATCGCAGAACTCACCCCTGAGCCGATCGTTGAAGCGGCGCCAAGCGCTCCAGCCGCAACCGCTCCTAAGGGTGGAGCCATGCCGGCGCTCATCGATCTCACGAGCAACTGGAGCGACACACTTTTGCCATCGCTTCCCCAACGCTCTCGCGCTCGATTTTCAGGTGGGCATTGGATCGATGTTGTCGATGGTGTCGCCGTGTTTGCATTGCCCAATGAACCGCATGCAGTTCGCTGCGAAGAATGTCGTTCCGAAGTTGAATCGGCATTAGCGGCACACTTCGGCGCCCCGGTTCCCATCCGACTTGTTGTCGATGGTTCGGCACCCGATCCATCTGCGCCCCGCAGTGTCGCCGCTGCGCGCCGGGCCGCAACCGACGAAAATCCCGTCGATGAATCCATCGATCTCGACGACCTCCGAAATGCCAAAGGCGCAACATCTGCAGGGGCCGATCGCATTGCCGCGATCTTCCCCGGCGCCGAACTCATCGACGAAAACTGATTCCCTACCCCATCGCCCCTGCGGGAGCCCACGTGTCTGACCAATTCGATCTCGGCTCGATGCTTAGCCAAGCCATGGCTATGCAGCAGCAGTTTGAGCAAGCTCGCGCCGACGCCGCTACTCGCGAGTTCGTCGGTCAAGCGGGCGGTGGCGCTGTAGCAATTCGTGTCACCGGTGGCATGCAGGTGCTCGATGTCTCGATTTCTCCCGAAGCAGTCGATCCTTCCGACGTCGCCATGCTCGAAGATCTTGTTCTTGCCGCATTTCACGATGCGCTCGCGCAAATCGATGCGATGCAACAGGAAGTGCTCGGACCATTTCAGAACGCAGCCATGCCCGACCTCGGCGACCTCGGTGGTCTTGCCGATCTCGAGGCCCTTGGTCTTTTCGGAGCACCCGAGGACATCATCGAAATCGATTCACGCCACCCGGACGATCAATCGTGAGTATCTACGCCGGTCCAGTTCAGGATCTCATCGATGAACTCGGTCGCTTACCTGGTGTTGGCCCGAAGTCGGCCCAACGAATCGCGTTTCACTTGCTCAAGATGCCCACCGAAGATGCCACTCGGTTGGCGAATTCCATACTCATTGTGAAAGAACGCGTCAGTTTTTGCACGACATGCTTCAACGTGTCCGAAGGTGACTCCTGCGGAATCTGCAGCGATACACGCCGCGAGGCAGGCGTGGTGTGTGTCGTTGAAGAACCTCGCGACATCGTGGCAGTTGAAAAGACCGGCGAATACCGCGGCCGCTATCACGTACTTCAAGGTGCGATCAGCCCCATCGAAGGCATCGGCCCCGATCAATTGCGCGTGAAGGAACTGCTCGTGCGCATCGAACCCGAGGGCATCGAAGAAGTCATCCTCTGCACTAACCCCAACATCGAAGGCGAAGCAACCGCGATGTACCTGGGACGTTTACTCAAACCACTCGGCATTCGCGTCACGCGAATTGCCAGCGGACTTCCTGTCGGTGGCGACCTCGAGTACGCAGACGAGCTCACGCTCGGCCGCGCCCTCGAGGGACGCCGCGACGTCGACTAGCTCAGATCGTTTCCAGCAAGATGGCGTCGCCCTGACCGCCGCCGCCACAAAGTGCAGCCGCTCCCTTGCCGCCACCACGACGCTTGAGTTCCAGCAAGAGGTGCAGGGCAACACGGGTTCCCGACATGCCAATGGGGTGACCAAGAGCGATTGCGCCACCATTGACATTGGTGATTTCGTCGGTGATGCCAAGTTTCGCCATTGAAGCAACTCCGACTGCGGCAAATGCTTCGTTCAATTCGAAGAGGTCGAGATCGCTGACCTTCATGCCGACGCGATCAAGCGCACTATTGATTGCATTGGCAGGCTGATCGAGCAGCGATGCATCGGGACCAGCAACCTGGCCATATCCGACGATGCGACCGAGCGGCGTAATGCCAAGTCGTTCAGCAGCGGCCTCCGATGCAACGATGACTGCTGCGCCACCATCGGAAATTTGCGAAGCGTTACCAGCGGTGATGTTTCCGGCCTTATCGAATGCCGGGCGAAGGCCACTCAAAGAGTCGTAGGTCGATTCGGCGCGAACACCTTCGTCGACGGAGAACAACTTGGGGTCGCCCTTGCGCTGCGGAATCTCGACGTTGACGATCTCGTCATTGAAAAGTCCTTCAGCTTGTGCCTTCACGGCGCGTGCGTGTGAAAGTGCGGCAAGCGCATCCTGTGATTCGCGGCTGATGCCGGCGGTGGCTGCGTACTTCTCGGTGCCAGCACCCATTGCCAATTGGTCAATGGCGCAGAACAGTCCGTCGAACATCATCGAGTCGATGACTTTGCTGTCACCCATGCGCAAACCAGCGCGAGCTCCAGGCATGAGATACGGAGCGTTAGTCATCGACTCCATACCGCCGGCAACAACGATGTCAGCCTCGCCGGACTGGATGTAGAGGTCGGCAAGGTGAATTGCATTGAGACCTGAGAGACACACCTTGTTGACGGTGGTCGAAGGAACCGACATGGGAATGCCAGCTTTGGTTGATGCCTGACGTGCAGTCATCTGACCAGCACCGCCGAGCAACACCTGACCCATGAATACGTAATCAACCTGTTCCGGGGTGAGCCCAGCACGCTGAAGAGCAGCGCTGATGGCAAGTGCACCGAGATCAGTGGCTTCGAATCCGGCCAATGAACCAGAAAGCTTGCCGATAGGCGTACGAGCGCCAGCGAGAATGACCGAACCAGCCATGTCTGAACCTCCAAGAGGAATTGTTCCCCGTCACCGGCTCAGACAGGCGATCGACGGGAGGGACGGCGATGTCCCGGGCCAGAACTGTACCCGCCGGTAACCAACGCCACCGCATGGCCTCAGGGCACCCGGTCCGCATGGCCTGAGGCCCATCAGGCCCAGTAGCGTGCCGCGTCATGCAACAGATCATCGATGCCATTCTCCAGGGTGCCCCCAGCGAGGAACTCGCGGCCATCGCCCTGCCCGAGTCCTACAAGGCCACCGTCGTTCTCGCCTCCGAACAGACGATGTTCGACGGCATGGAGTCAGAAGACAAGGACCCACGTCAGGCGCTTCATCTCCGAGAGATCGCCCTGCCCGAACTCGCCCCCGACGAAGCAGTAATCGCGGTCATGGCAAGCTCAATCAATTTCAACACTGTCTGGTCATCAATCTTTGAACCGGTGTCCACCTTCGGCTTTCTCAAACGCCTCGGCAAAGAGAGTTACTGGGGAGCACGTCACGACCAACCGTTCCACGCTGTTGGTTCCGATGCGTCGGGTGTTGTCCTAAGAATTGGCAGCGCAGTACGCAAGTGGAAGGTCGGCGACAAAGTCGTCGTGCATTGCAACTACGTCGACGATCAAGACCCATCAAGCCATAACGACTCAATGCTTGGTGACAACCAACGCATTTGGGGTTTCGAAACCAACTATGGCGGACTCGCTGAACTTTCGGTTGTCAAAGCAAATCAGCTCATGCCAAAGCCCGCGCATCTTTCGTGGGAAGAAGCATCAGTTAACGCGTTGTGCAACTCCACGAGTTACCGGATGCTGGTGAGCAGGAACGCCGCGCAAATGAAACAAGGCGATGCCGTTCTTGTTTGGGGCGCGTCGGGTGGCCTCGGCGGTTACGCAGTGCAGTACATCCTCAACGGTGGCGGCACTCCAGTGGGTGTTGTGTCATCACCAGAAAAGGTTGGGCTGCTGAACGACCTCGGCGTTGAGCATGTCATCGATCGTCGGGCATCCAATTACAAGTTCTGGGCCGACGAGCACACCCAAGACGAAACGGAATGGCGCCGACTCGGCAAAGACATCCGCTCAATGATCGGTCGCGATGTCGACATCGTGTTTGAACACCCAGGTCGCCAAACCTTTGGTGCCTCAGTCTTCGTTGCTGCTCGCGGCGGAACCATCGTCACGTGCGCAGCAACCAGTGGCTTCCTGATCGAATACGACAATCGTCATCTCTGGATGAAGTTAAAGAACATCATCAGCTCACATTTCGCGAACTACGCCGAAGCATGGGCTGCCAACCAACTCATTTGTGAAGGCAAGATTCAACCAATCCTTTCAGCGGTGTACCCGCTTGAGCAGACTGGTGAAGCCGCCTACCAAGTTCATAAGAACTTGCATGAAGGCAAAATCGGCGTGTTGTGCTTGGCGCCATCAGAAGGCCTCGGCATTGACGACCCCGAGTTCCGCGCCAAGGTCGGCGAAGACCGCATCACGGCGTTCCGTCGTCACGGCGCGTAACCGAGTACACGAACCATGGCCATCACCGCACGCCGTCCCGGCGAAGAAGAATCAGGAGTTCAAATGAGTGAAACTGCTGCGAACCAAAAACCGCTGCTGACCGAAATCGACCACATTGCAATCGCTGTCCCTGATCTGGGTGCAGCGATCGACTACTACCGAGAAACGTTCGGTGCCGTTGTCGATCATCGTGAAGTTGTCGAAAGCGACGGCGTTGAAGAAGCGCTGCTCAAGGTTGCCGAGAGTTATGTTCAGCTCCTCACCCCGACCCGTGAAGATTCAACCGTCGCGAAGTGGCTCAACACTCGTGGTGGCCCGGGAATTCACCATGTTGGTTATCGCGTGGCCAATTGTGCCGAAGCGCTTGATGCGGTCAAGGCACAGGGCTTTCGAGTTCTCGACGACGCTCCTCGACCTGGATCACGCGGAACAACGGTTGCGTTTATTCACCCCAAGGACGCGCTCGGCACGCTGATCGAGCTCGTTCAGGAGTAGTCCTCAGCAGTTCGGGGCGCGACGTTCAAAGGTCAAACACCGCTACGGTGCCGCCTATGAGTGGCGTGAATTACACGGTGACTGAACTGATGACTGCGACTGCCGATGCCATCAAGGCGCGGCTGGGTGGAGCGGTTTGGGTCGACGGCGAAATCTCTGGCGCTCGTGAATCCCGCGGCCACTTCTATTTTGATCTCGTAGATCGCGATGAGAAGGGAGCGGTCACCGCCAAAGTGCCTGTCGCTCTGTGGAGTCGCGCCCGACCAAAGGTTGAACAAAAGCTTCTGAGCGCCGGAACCGTTCGGCTGGAAGAAGGCGTCAAGGTTCGCATCCGTGGACCACTTGAATTGTGGTTGGCAGGTGGCCGTCTCCAACTGTCAATGCAAGATATCGATCCTGCCTTCACGCTCGAAGCGCTCGAGTCTGAACGCGAGCGCGTACTTGCAGTGCTGCGCGCCGAGAACCTCATCGACCGCAATCGTTCTCTTGCTCTCGCACCAATGCCGTTGCATATCGCGCTCATCACTGCCGACGAGAGCGCAGCGCAGGCAGACTTCATGCATTCGCTTATCGAAAGCCGACTTCCTTGGAGAGTTGAGTTCATCGACTCAAAAGTTCAAGGTGCCGGCGCCGAACGCACTATCGCTGCTGCTCTGCAAACCGCACAGCGCAACAAGGTTGACGTCATCGCCCTCGTCCGCGGCGGAGGCTCGCGACTTGATCTCGCTATCTTCGACCACGAGGTTGTTGCTCGAGCAATCGCAACGTCATCGGTCCCCGTTTTCACCGGCATCGGACACGAAATCGATACAAGCGTCGCCGATGTCGTGGCCCACTGCGCGAACAAGACGCCAACGGCGTGTGCAGAAGCTCTCGTCGACATCGCCATGGAAGTTGTCACTCGTGGAGAAACCGCGTGGGGTGACATCGCTGAAATCGTTTCCACAACTCTTGATGTTGAGCGCGAACGGCTTGCGCGCTCGGCCCGCCACGCCGCCCTCGGAGCTCGAACCCGGCTCACCGTGGAGCGACATCGGCTCTCCAGTACGACCTCGCGCCTCAATCGATCCCTTGAGACCACGATGAAGTCAGAAAAGCAGAGCCTCGAACTCTTTGCCGCTCGGCTCAGTGCCGTCGATCCGGTTCGGACTCTGGCGCGCGGCTGGTCAATCACTCGCACCGAGAGAGGTACCGTCGTTCGCCGAAGCGCCGATGTGTCTCCAGGTGACACCCTTGTCACAACCGTTTCCGACGGCACCATCACCAGCACCGCAACCGCAACTGATTGAGAGATCCAATGGCCGCGAAGAAAGACTCTGCTGATTCACTTGGCTACGCCGAGGCCGTCACTGAGCTAGAAGCCATACTCACCGAACTCGAAGCAGACGATGTCGATGTCGATCGACTCGCTGAACAGGTTCGTCGTGCTGCTGACCTCATTGAGCTGTGCCGCGGTCGCCTCGAAAACGCTCAAGTTGAGGTCACTCGCATCGTCGCCGACCTCGATGCACTCGACGCTGACATCGACGACGAGTGACCGGTTCGGCACACACCGAAGTTCCCGCGGCACTCACCACGGTTGCCGCTCCCGTTGAGGCTCGACTTCGTTCGATCCTCGAGACCGAACGCGCCAGATGGGTCGCAGTCGATGCCGATCTTGCAGCGCCGATCGATGTATTGACTCGATTCGTACTCGATGGCGGAAAGCGTTTACGACCTGCGTTCTGCCACTGGGCATTTGTCGGTGCCGGCGGCGCGCCTGGAGACAGCGGCGTGATTGATGCAGGGGCAGCCTTTGAGATGCTCCATGCGTTTGCGCTGATTCATGACGATGTCATGGATGGATCTTCGATCCGACGAGGCGAGTCAACCGTGCATGTCACGTTCGATGCAGATCATCAAGAAAGCGCATGGAACGGTGAGGCTCGGCGATTCGGTGAAGGCATCGCAATCCTTATCGGAGACCTCGCCGAGGTCTACGCCGACCGCCTCATGTCAAACGCTCCGGCCGCTGCGTTCGAGGTTTGGAACGAGTTGAAGATCGAACTGAATATTGGCCAGTTCCTCGACGTCCTTGGGGCTGCCCGAGGCGGCGTTGACCTGCAGACGGCTCGGCGAATTGTCCGCTACAAATCGGGCAAGTACACGATCGAACGCCCGTTGCATGTTGGCGCAGCGTTAGCCGGTCGACTCGATGAACTTGAGGAACCACTTTCTCATTACGGCGAGCCACTGGGTGAAGCGTTTCAGTTACGCGACGACATCCTCGGAACGTTCGGCGACACCGCACGCACTGGTAAGCCCGTAGGTGACGATCTGCGAGAAGGAAAGCCAACGCCGATTTTGGCCGTTGCCCATGAGCGCGCAACGCCCACACAACTCCGAACTCTCGAACGAATTGGATGCCTCGATCTCAGCCTCGACGAGATCCTGGCCATTCAGACTGTCTTCACCGACACGGGTGCATTAGCGGAGATCGAATCGAGTATCAGTCAGCTCACCGCTCAAGCGATCAAGGCTTCCGAAATCATCGACGTCACAACCGAGGCACGCCAAGCGCTCGAAGCCCTCGCCGTTTATGTCGGAACTCGCGACTTATAACGAATTAGATCGTCAGGCGAACGATTCGATTGCCTGTTCCAGCGGAAGTTCAATCACACCGATGTCGGAGGCAACTGCAGCCAACCACTCTGGTCGGATTCGCGCGCTCACCACAATTGGATTCTCGATTTCCGAATCTTCAAGAATGAATCGCACGTAATCGAGCGCGTAATCGGGCGGTCGTGGATCACGGCTGAGTTCGAGAAGCGCATACGGATCAGGTTTCGTGGTTCCTGAAGCGGGAAGAACATTCACGTATGGAGTTGGCGGCTGTGAACCGCCACCAACCGCGCCGCTTCCATCAAAAAGCACAACTCCATGAACGTGCGAGGTCCGTGCTCCGGCAACTAAGAGTCCGACCCACGCTCCAAATCCACGACCGACAATGGTGACGGGACCACGTTCAGCGAGCACCGCGTCGACATCAGACATCAATCCTTCGGGGGTGTACCCACCGCTCACAGGAACATCCGACTCGCCGTGTCCGGTGAAATCGAGAGCGAGAACTGGACCGTTCCATACCGAAGTCCACTCCGGCCGAGACATCGGCGATTGCTCCCCGAGACCCTGGAGTAACAGCAATGGACGTCCTTCGCCTTCCGCCAACGTGTGCAGAGCAAGACGGAGCGAACCGTTGACCAAAAACTCTGTTGAGCGCGTCATCGGAGTGGCTTCAAAAATTCGAGAACAAGATCAGCGATGAATCGCGATTGTTCTATGTGCAAGAAATGTCCGATGTCGTCGTAGTACTCGAGTCGCCCACCGGGAGGAAGATACGGTTCGATATCGCCGTGACGACTCTTCCATCCCATGGGATCGTCTTGAACCCCTGAAAGCACGCCGAGGAACGGCATTTCCAGTGCGGCGAGGTGATCGAGCGACCATCCGGGACGCCACGGGCCAAACCCACCAAGGTGCAAAACCGGATCGATCTTCCATCGCCAACCCTCATCATCGTGACGGGCGCCAACGGTAACGAGATACTCAAGCCATTCGCTCGACAACCGCGGATTCATTGGTTGGCGTCGTTCCGCCAAACCTTCGATCGTGTCGGGCCGTCGCGAAAGTTCATTCCGACGTCGACGACGGTCCAGGCCCGATGCCAAATCTGCACGGCGCATGCGGCGCCGCTCGCGATCATTCACATCGGGTGAAGAAAACTGCGACGGAAGTCCGTCGAGATTCACAAACGCTTTCGCCAGTGATGGGCGGCCATCCAAAAGATCAAGAAGTTGACCGCCACCCTTGGAATGACCGAGCAACACGATCGGCTCACTTGAGATCGACTGAATCGCCGCAAGGTGGTCGCGAACATCAGCGGACCATCCATACATATGGGCATGATCGGAATCGCCATGGCCGCGTGCGTCCCACGCGACTACTCGCCATCCGGCTTCAGCGATCATCGGAGCAAAGACATCGAATGTGCGCGAAAAATCAAACCCGCCGTGCACCATCGCGAGAACAGGAGCATCGGGATCTCCCCATTCGTTCAGTGTCAAGCGAAGCCCACTGCTGTCTATCGAACCGGTCCGCTCAGGCTCCTTCGCCCCTGGGAACTCACGCGTCTGATCAGTACTCGGCACGCCGGCGAGCCTAGGTCCCCCGCACCCATCGCTTGTATTCCTAATCACCGTAGACTTGGACAACCATGCATCCGAAACAGATCGACGTGCACGACACCGCCGACGAGCGACTCCGTCGAGATGGACAGCGTTACACCACGAATCGACGCGTGCTGATCGATGCTCTCAGTACCGCTGATCGACCCGTCACAGTGCTCGAGCTCATCGAGGTTGCGCCCGGCATGGCGCAGAGTTCTGCGTACCGAAATCTTTCCGTGCTTGAAGACGCCGGAGTCGTGAGACGGCTGATTACGGCCGACGACACTTCCCGCTACGAACTCGCCGAGGACCTCACCGGCCACCACCACCACCTCATTTGTGAGAAGTGTGGATCCGTCATCGACATCGATGTCCCCGCCGACCTCGAAGAAGGCGTCATGTCGTTCTCCTCAGCCGTCGCGGAAAGTCACGGATTCCGCATCGAACATCACCGCCTCGATCTCATCGGTGTTTGTCCCTCCTGTTCGACCTCGGCCCACTGACCGCTACCCTCCGACCAATGCCAATTCCGTCTACCGAGGCCTCGCGCCGCCGCACGTTCGCCATCATCAGCCATCCTGATGCGGGCAAAACGACGTTGACGGAGAAGTTCCTTCTTTACGGCGGAGCACTCAGCAGCGAAGCCGGTGCCGTAAAAGCCCGGTCTGGTCGACGTTCTGCCACCTCCGACTGGATGGCACTTGAGCAGCAACGAGGGATCTCCATTACGTCGACGGTGTTGCAATTTCCCTATCGCGATTGCGTCATCAATCTGCTCGACACCCCTGGCCATCGCGACTTCTCGGAAGACACCTACCGCGTGCTTGCTGCCGCCGATGCCGCAGTGATGGTGCTTGATGCCGCCAAAGGCATCGAGCCACAAACACTCAAACTGTTTGACGTTTGTCGTCAGCGCGACTTACCACTACTTACGTTTATTAATAAGTGGGATCGTCCCGGTCTCGATCCACTCGAACTCATCGACCAAATCGAGAAACAAATTGGTCTCGTTGTCACACCGGTGACATGGCCTGTTGGTATCGCCGGAGATTTCCGCGGAGTCATCGACCGTCGAGACGGGCTCTTCACGCGCTTTACTCGCGTTGCGCGCGGAGCAACCGAAGCTCCTGAAGAGGTCGTCGATCCCGCACAAGCTGCAGTCGACGAAGGCGACGCGTGGCAAGCAGCCCTTGACGGAATCACATTGCTCGATGAGGTTGGCGCCGACCTCGATGTTGAACTCTTTGTTGGTGCGCAATCCACGCCCACGTTCTTTGGGTCTGCGCTTACAAACTTCGGCGTTCGCAAACTTCTCGATGCGATCATCGACCTCGTTCCATCTCCAAGTTCTCGCCCGGACGCTCAGGGCGCAATCCGTGAACTCGATGATCCATTCTCGGGTTTCGTCTTCAAGGTTCAAGCCAACATGGACCCGTCACATCGCGACCGCATCGCGTTCATGCGTGTCTGTTCTGGAAAATTTGAACGCGGCATGGTCATTACCCACGGGACGACCGGAAAACCTTTTGCGACAAAATATGCGCACCAAGTTTTTGGGTCAGAGCGGGAGACAATCGACGAAGCATTTCCTGGCGACGTTGTTGGCCTCGTAAACGCAACGGATGTGCGAGTGGGCGACACTCTGTGGCTCGACAAACCAGTCGAGTTTCCCGCTATCCCAAGTTTCGCTCCCGAGTACTTTTCGGTTGCTCGGGTGAAAGACACCGGTCGCTACAAGCAGTTCCGTCGAGGGATCGCCCAACTCGATGAGGAAGGTGTCGTGCAGGTTCTGCGCGATGTCGATCAAGGCGATTCTGCACCCGTACTCGCCGCAGTCGGCCCGATGCAGTTCGATGTCGCCGTGTATCGACTGGAAAACGAATTCGGCGCCCCTGTCGAGCTTTCGCCCACCAACTACAAGGTGGCCCGCCGAACCGATCGTGAAAGCGGTTCGAAATTGCAAGGAATGCGAGGTGTCCGGATCCTCGAGAAAGCCGACGGTACGCTCATGGCGCTGTTCGAAAGCCAGTTCTGGCTTGAGCGCCTCGAGGCCGACAACCCCGAGCTCGTGCTCGAACGACTGGTAGCCGAAGGCAGCGCCGGCTGATCAGCTGACGTTCACCCATGATCTGAATCGGGTCTCGCCATGAAACACGCCAAGCCGGTCCCGAAGACTCCATGGAGAGTTTTTGCTCTAGCAGTCGCCGCAGTAGCAGTCATCGTCCTTGGACTCGTGGTGGTCACGAGGGGATCTGATTCGAAGTCAAACAATGCCGACAGCGCATCTTCCGAATCGCCAGACACGACGGCCAAGGGAACGACGACAACCACCGAAGCTCCTTATGACGGTTGGGTGAACCCGAAATCTTCAGGTTCCATGTGGAGCACGAAAGTTCCAGGAGTCCTCACGTTTCGTGGAAATCCAACACGCTCCTTCTATGGACTGGGCCCCGTCCCCTCGGCACCAAAGATCCTGTGGTCCTATCCGCAGAGCGGCGGTATGTGCGGGAAATCGACCGACGGCTCTGGCACGTCAACGTGGTGCGGAACTGGTTGGACGGGTAATCCAAATGTTTATGAGTCCAACGGCAAAACGATTGTGTCGTTCGGTGCATACGACTATGCAGTCCACTGGCTCGATTCAGAAACAGGCAAAGACCTCATTAGCCCGTTCAAAACAGGCGACATCATCAAGGGAACAGTGACTACTGATCCCGACGGCTATCCGCTCACCTACAGCGGATCGCGAGACAACTTCTTGCACATCATCGCCACGGATCGAGGTCCAACACCGGTTGAGCTCTGGAAGCTTTCGGCCTACGACGGAGTTCAACAGGTTTGGAACGATGACTGGGATGGTTCACCACTCATCATCGACGACTACATGTTCGAAGGTGGCGAGAACAGTTGGTTCTACATCGTTAAGTTGAACCGCGGATACGACGCCGCAGGCAAAGTCACCGTTGCACCTCAGGTCGTGTTCAAAACTCCTAGTTGGGACGCTGAACTTCAGCCAAATATCGCTGACCGGCAGTTTTCAATTGAGAACTCAGTAGCAATCACGGGGAACACCGTGTACTTCGCGAACTCCGGCGGCCTGGTGCAGGGTTGGGACATCAGCAAGTTGAAGTCGGGCGGAACACCAACTCGGACATTCCGGTTCTGGACAGGCGATGACACCGACGCATCGATCGTTGCCGACAAGGACGGATTCCTCTACATCGGTTCCGAATATGAACGACGTAACGCCAGATCTACAGAAGTCGGCCAGATCGTGAAACTTGATCCGACGAAACCAGACAATCCGATTGTGTGGTCCGTCAAAGACCAAGCCCCAGGAAAACAAGGAATTTGGGCCACTTCCGCCATCGCGAACGGCATTGTGTACGCGGCTACAAATGCCGGACGAGTTCTTGGCATCGACCAGAACACCGGCGAAGTTGTTTGGCAAAAGAATCTTGGATCCCAAACTTGGAGCTCACCTGTTGTTATCGACAACACCCTGATTGAGGGCGACTGTAAGGGAAACCTCAACGCCTACGACATTTCGAATCCCCGAGTTGACCCTCCACTCAAGTGGACCGTGAAACTCAATGGCTGCATTGAGTCAACGCCCACTGTATGGAAAGGACGAATCTATGTTGGCACTCGTGGTGGACAGTTGTACGCAATCGGTGACTAATAAATCACCGATCGAAACAACTACCAACCAATGTCATCGCACCCCGTGTGCGATGCAGGTTCGACCTGCAACGTTGAATGTTCAATGTGATAGTTGACGCGCAACACTTCGCGTGCTTGATCCAAGACACCATGCACTTCGGATTCATCGGCAACAACAAGATGCGCGGTGGCCATGTCCATCTCTGACGTAAGCGTCCAGACGTGCAAGTCATGAACACTCAGCACACCATCAACGGCCGATAGGTCAGTTCGAACCGCTTCGACGTCAAGGTGGGGCGGTGCTGCTTCGACAAGGACCCGCAGCGCCTGCGCGCCCAACTTCCATGTTCTTGGAAAGATGAATAAGCCGATGCCAGCGCCGATTACCGGATCTACCCATTCCCACTGAGTCACCACAATGACAATCGCCGCGACAATCACTCCAACGCTTGTGAGAAGATCGGCCAGCACCTCGAGATACGCGCCACGGACATTCAGACTTTCGTTTGCTCCTTTTCGGAGCAGAAGGAAGCACACGACGTTGGCAATGGCCCCAGCGATCGCGATGACCAGCATCTCGCCGCTGTGTACCGACTCAGGGTGTCTGAGACGGTCAATCGCTTCCCACAACACATAGAGACCAACCGCAAACAACAAGACCGCATTTGCGAGCGCCGCAAGAATTTCGAGCCGGTATAAACCAAACGTGCGATGCGATTGTTGAACTCGCCGGTTTGCAACATGGATCGCAGCCAACGCCATTCCGATTCCCACGAGATCGGTGAGCATGTGTCCGGCATCGGACAACAACGAAAGAGAGTTGGTGGCAAGTGCCCCAACCACTTCGACCACCAAAAACACCGAGAGGATCCCCACCACGGCCCAGAGCCTTCCGGTGTGGCGAGCTCCGGCCCGAACCGAGACCCCATGGGAATGGCCGTGTCCGTGGGGGCCATCGGACGCGGTCATCGGCCCATGTTCGCACCATCTGGGCCTCCTCCCAGCCGTTAGATCGGCCTCAAACCCACCATTTCAAGTCCGGTGACCCGACCGCGGTACTGTTCTGGCCTCGCACGGGCCGGTCCCGTGCGCGTTTTTTGCCCGTTCCGAATTCCACGGAACCCTCACCAGGATGGACCAGATGACCCAGGTTCTCGCCGCCGAAGGTGGCTATCAAGCCTTCACGCTAACCAGCACTGAATGGGGATGGCTGATTTTTGCCGCCGCCGTTGCAGTGTTCGCCCTTGCTCTTGGCGTCGTGCTTATGCGCGGCGTGCTCAAGCAGGACCAAGGCACCGAAAAGATGCAGGAGATCGCTGGCGCAATTCAAGAAGGCGCACTTGCCTACTTGAAGCGTCAGTTCCGCACGATCGGCATGATCGTGATCCCGCTTGCAATCGTGGTGTTCCTCACCTCGACCGCCATCAACAAGATGCCGATCCTCGAAAAGGACGGAAAGAGCATCATTGGTGGCGCTGAGGTCATGACGTTCCTGCAGTCGGGTATTTTCCGCACCGCAGCGTTCCTCATGGGTTGCCTCTTCTCTGCGGCCATCGGCTTCTTCGGTATGTGGCTTGCCGTTCGCGGCAACGTACGCACCGCCGCTGCAGCCAAGCGCAGCGACTTCAATGCTGCGCTCAAGGTTGCTTTCCGCACCGGTGGCGTTGCTGGTCTTCTCACCGCTGGTCTCGGCCTTCTCGGCGCCGTTGTCATCGTGATGCTGTTCCAGAACACCTCAACATCGATCCTCATTGGTTTCGGTTTCGGTGGCTCGCTCCTCGCCCTCTTCCTGCGCGTGGGTGGCGGCATCTTCACCAAGGCCGCCGATGTCGGTGCCGACCTCGTCGGCAAGGTTGAAGCCGGAATCCCCGAAGACGACCCCCGCAACCCGGCCACCATTGCCGACAACGTCGGCGACAACGTGGGCGACTGCGCCGGCATGGCTGCCGACCTTTTCGAATCCTTCGCTGTCACGCTCGTGGCGTCGATCATTCTCGGCGTGTCGGCGTTCCAGGCCATCGGCCTCGGCGCCGCCAAAATTGGCCCCGATGGCGTCACCCTCATCGCTGGCGGAAACATCGCGGTGAAGGGACTCATTTTCCCGCTTGCTGTTGTAACTATCGGCCTTGTTGCCTCAATGATCGGCATCTTCGTTGTGAAGGGCCGTCCAAGCGATGACAACGATGCACTAAAAGCCATTAACCGTGGCATTTACGCCGCACAGATCATCGCCATCATTGGCGCCGGTCTTGTGGCCTTCTTTTACATCGGTAACCCGGAGGGCTCGACCATCTCGCAACCTGGCGCTCGTTTGTTCGGCGCAATTGTTACTGGTGTTGTTCTCGGCTTTGTTGCTTCAAAGATCACGCAGTACTTCACATCAACCAAGACCAAGCCCGTTCAGGACATCGCCAAGGCAGCACGCACTGGCCCTGCAACCACAGTGCTTGAAGGTATTTCACTCGGTCTTGAGTCTGCAGTGTGGGCCCTCATCGCGATTGCAGTTGCCATTGGAACTGCACTAATGCTCGGTGGCGGAAATATTGCCTTCTCGCTGTACCTCATTGCCCTCACCGGTATTGGCATGCTCGCCACCACTGGCATCATCGTGGCCGAAGACACCTTTGGTCCCGTTGCTGACAATGCTGCTGGCATTGCCGAAATGGCTGGCGAATTCGAAGGCGAGCCCGAGCGCATCATGGTCGGTCTCGATGCCGTGGGTAACACCACCAAGGCTGTCACCAAGGGCTTCGCCATCGGCTCTGCCGTCATCGCTGCTGTTGCACTGTTCGCCTCGTATTCCGAGACAATCGTGCGTGCCACGTCTGATGTTGCTGACGTTGCCTTCCGCGAACTCAACGGAACGCTTACAAGCCTCGTCAATATCAACGTTGCCGACCCTAAGACCTTCATTGGTCTTCTCATCGGTGGTTCCGTTGCGTTCTTGTTCTCGTCTCTTGCGATTCGTGCGGTGTCTCGTACGGCCGGAACAGTTGTCGAAGAAGTTCGTCGACAGTTCCGCGAAAAGCCCGGAATCATGGACTACACCGAGCGTCCCGACTACGGACCCGTCATCGACATTTGCACTCGTGCATCACTTCGTGAACTTGCCACGCCGGCACTTCTCGCAGTGCTTACGCCGGTCATCATCGGTTTCGGAATCGGTTACCTTGCACTTGGTGCATTCCTTGCTGCTGCGATCGTGACCGGTCAGCTCATGGCCAACTTCTTGTCCAACGCCGGTGGCGCATGGGACAACGCAAAGAAGTACATCGAAGATGGCAATGAAGGCGGCAAGGGTTCAGAAACCCACAAAGCTGCCGTCATCGGCGACACCGTTGGTGATCCGTTCAAGGACACCGCCGGGCCAGCACTCAACCCGCTTATCAAGGTGATGAACCTTGTGTCGCTGTTGATGCTTCCCGCCATCATCGAGTTGCAGCACAACAACATGCGTTACGTCGTCGCTGGCGCAGCACTTGTGGTTGTTGTGAGTGCGCTGGTTATCTCGAAGCGATTCGGCAGTGGCATCGAGGCTCCGGCCGAAACGATCAACGCCTGATCCAATCAGACGCTGACATTCCAATCGACAACGGAAAAGAAAGGGGGCCTGGCATCGGCTAGGCCCCCTTTTTCGTTTCGTTGTCTACCAATCAGCCATCCACACATCAATCAGCCATCCACATATTTCGAAGCGAAATAAAAGGTTTCGTTCAGAAAGTTGGTGGAGACGCGTAACACTCGGTAAGCCTTGAAGAAACATTTCATCCATATGGTCTTGACAGCGCTGATTCCCATTCAGCTATTCACTGAAGGAGACCGTAGTGAAATTCACTGGAAAGAAGCTGGTCGTAGGGCTAGCCACGATGGCGGGGATGGTGGCACTCACCGCTGCTCCTGCCTTAGCTCAGGAGGAGGTCACCGGAGTACTCACCGAAGAGTCGCTCTCAGCGGAGGCTGTCCAAGTTGTACTCGACAACATCTGGGTGCTTATTGCGGCCGTTCTCGTCATCTTCATGCAGGCAGGCTTTGCTCTCGTTGAGGCCGGCCTCACACGAGCAAAGAGTGTTGCCAACATCATGATGAAGAATCTGATGGACTTCGCTGTCGGCGTCCTTGTCTTCGCAGCAGTTGGCTTCGCTTTTGCCTTTGGCGAGGGCAACGGATTCATTGGCACCCAGGGATGGTTTCTCAACTCCGAAACCTTTAGCGCCGGCTGGTTAAACCTCAGTCTCCCTACCTTCTTCATCTTCCAGGTGGCATTTGCTGCGACTGCAGCAACAATCGTCTCTGGAGCCATGGCGGAACGGACCAAGTTCAAGTCCTACTTCGTCTACAGCGCACTGATTACCGCCATCGTTTACCCGATCATCGTCCACTGGGTATGGGGTGGCGGATGGCTGTCAACGCTCGCAACTCCGTTCCATGACTTTGCTGGTTCTGGTGTCGTTCACACCACTGGCGGCATCGCTGCACTTGTCGGCACCGCGATCCTCGGGCCACGAATTGGCAAGTACGCAGCGGACGGGACGCCACGCGCCATTCCTGGCCACTCGATTCCGTTTGCAATCATCGGTTGTTTCATCCTCCTGGTCGGATGGTTCGGCTTCAACGGTGGATCGGAACTCGCTGCAGACTCTGCTGTTTCGGCGATCGCCCTCACGACACTGCTCGCTGGCACTGCTGGAGCACTTGTTGCAACGCTGGTTACCTGGATCAAGGACGGGAAACCCGATGTCGCGATGGCAGGCAACGGTCTGCTCGCTGGCCTCGTAGGCATCACAGCAGGCTGTGCTGCGCTCAATAACTGGAGCGCCGTCATCGTCGGAGCAATCGCCGGGGCACTCGTTGTGGGCTCGGTGTACTTCTTCGATCGGATCAGGATCGACGATCCCGTCGGTGCAATCTCAGTTCACGGAATCTGTGGAATCTGGGGCGTTATCGCTGTGGGCCTCTTCGCCGCTGAAGAGTCCGACTACTGGAAGCAAGGACTGTTCTTCGGAGGCGGTACCGACCAACTCCTTTCGCAGCTTCTTGGGGTCGCAGCGATCGTTGCCTTCACTGCGGTCACAATGACGATCGTGTTCATGGCGATCAAATACACCATCGGACTTCGCGTGAGCCCGACCGAAGAGGTTGAAGGCCTTGATGTCCATGAGCACGGCTATGCCGGCTACGGAGTCGATGTCGTCACGGGATTCAGCGATGAAGTTCTCATCGGATCGACGGGTAGCCCGTCAGGAAGGCAGGCCTAACCATGGCAACACTAGTAACAGCAATCATCCGTCCTCATGCCGTTGACGGGGTCAAGAACTCCCTGAAAGCGGCCGGGATCACCGGCATCACTGCTTCAGAAGTCAAGGGCTTCGGTCGCCAGGGCGGTCAAACTGAAACCTATCGAGGTGCTGAATACAAGATTGACTTCCTACCGAAGATCAAGTTGGAAATCATTGTGACGAACGATCTGGTGGACACAGTGATTTCCACCATTTCGGCGGCAGCATCTTCAGGAAAGATCGGTGATGGAAAGATTTGGACGATTCCCGTTGGGACCCTTGTCCGAATTCGGACCGGGGAGTTAGGCGACGAAGCCGTTTAATCCCTAGTGCTTTCGTTGGAAATTGAGAGGGCTCGACTTCGGTCGGGCCCTCTCTCTGTTTTGCGCCACACCAGTTTTGTTCAGTTCGGGAAGCTCAGAGTGAAAACTGCGCCGCCGTTGTCGGCGTTTTCGACACGAACCGAACCGCCATGATTTCTTGCGATTTGATCGACGATTGCGAGTCCTAGGCCTGAGCCTGGCTTCGATCGCGCCTCTGCAGATCGGTAGAAACGATCGAAAACGTGTGGCTGATCAACAGGCAACACACCTGGTCCGTGATCGCGAACCTGGACAGTCCCAGGACGGACAGTCACTTCAACTACTGAGGGCTCATTGCTGAACTTCGCCGCGTTATCGACAAGATTTCCGATTGCTCGTGTGAGTTCACGCGGTCGTCCAAACATTGGGGCTGACTCTGCATCTACTTTAATGACGCGACCGGTACGGCGACTTGTGCGCTCAGCCACTCGTTCCACAATTTGGTCGAGTGAAATCTGTTCTTCAGGTTCATCATCCCAAGTATCGGATGCAAGTTGCACGAGTTCATCGACAAGTGCCCCCAGTTCTTTCGTTTCCGACTGAAGATCGGTGAGTATCGACTCTCGAGTTTCACTAGGAAGATCTGGATAACGCTGAAGTGTTTCAACATTCATACGAAGACTCGTTAGCGGTGTTCGCAGTTCATGACCAGCATCCTGCACGAGTTGCTGTTGTTGATCACGCGACTGCCTAAGCGCCGACAACATCAGCGCAAATGACCGAGCCAAACGTCCGGGCTCGTCCTTTCCGGCAGGAGGAACTTCAACATCCAACCGGCCAGTTGTCGCAACCACTTCAGCTGCATTCGTGAGTTGCACCAGTGGCTTGGTCGAACGACGAGCAATCAACCACCCAATCAGTGCACTCACGGCACTTGCCGCGACGACAACAAGGAAAAGCCAGATTTTCAAAGAGGAAAGCACCCGATTGGTTTCCCCATAGTCGCGAGCAATCTGAACTGCGCCTCCTTGGGCAATTCCAACTGTCTTTACCCTCCACGTCGCTCCATCGCTTGCCACTGTCCGGGTTTGTGTTCCGCGACCTGCCGCAGCAATCACACGATCTTGAGCGTTGATCGGTAACTCAATTACGCCGATCGTTGCGACTGAATCGCCAGATCGGTCGAGACATTGAAAAGCAACGCCCTCAACGGAACCATCGTCATCACCACGACGCACACTTGGTAATTGACGACGATTGGCTGCACCGGAACATGTCATCGCAGCTTGCCGCCCATCAGGGTCTTGGAAACGCTGCGCGTATGTATCAAGGTACTGATCAACCTCAGTGCGTACTCGTTGATCGGTAACGACATAGGTGGTTGAAGCCACGATGATCGCGGTAACGGCAGTGAGTACCGCCATCGCAATCGCAATTTTTCCTCGAAGAGTCATGATGATCGAAGTGTGTAACCGACGCCACGAACAGTCTGGATAATTCGCGATTCATCGCCTTCTTCGGTTTTACGTCGCAAGTAGCCGATGTAGACCGCAAGAGCTTTTGAGTCGGGACCAAAGTCGTAGCCCCAAATTTCGTCGTAGATCGTGGAGTGCGAAAGTACGACACCGGTATTTCGAGCTAAGAGCTCAAGCAAATCAAACTCCGTCTTCGTAAGTTCCATCTCGCGCTCACCTCTCCACGCGCGACGTGCTGCCTCATCGATAACGAGATCTTCAACCGTGATCTGCGCTGGAGCATCCGCTTCATCAAAGGTGCTCCGTCGAAGCAACGAGCGAACTCGAGCAAGCAGCTCGTCTAGCGAGAAGGGCTTAGGCAGATAATCGTCTGCTCCGGCGTCAAGACCCGATACTCGGTCAGAAATTTCGGTACGGGCAGTCAAAACCAGGATCGGCAATCGAGAACCAGCTGACCGCAACCGACGACAAACCGTCAGACCGTCCATATTCGGCATCCCGAGATCGAGGAGGAGAAGATCCACGTCGGAACCACTTGCTGCTTCGAGAGCGGCAACCCCATCGTTGACGGCCGTTACGGAGTAACCCTCGAGTTCCAACGCCCGTTTCACCGATTCGCGAACGGCCCGGTCATCTTCTGCAATTACGAGGTGCGCACCCATCTCGCTGTTCTAGTCGCCAAGGGTGAGCCGCGGGTAAGTAAAAGACGCACCTATCTCGTCAAATTCTTACTTCCCCCCAGCATCATCTAGCGATGTCAACGTTTCTCTCT
Organism: Acidimicrobiales bacterium; assembly: GCA_037620085.1. Classification (GTDB taxonomy): domain Bacteria; phylum Actinomycetota; class Acidimicrobiia; order Acidimicrobiales; family Acidimicrobilacustridaceae; genus Acidimicrobilacustris. The sequence goes on from JASJMB010000040.1 coordinate 44,840, forward strand.
CACCATCAACCTTCGGCCCGCCCCGGTCTTACCGACATCGATCCTGCGCCTATGGTCAAAGAGATGAACTCCCCTACGCCCCTCCGACACTCGCAGCGCTGGATCGCCGCTGGCGTCTTCGCTGTCACCCTTGCTCTTGTCCCAGCGCTTGTCGCATGTGGATCGTCATCGAAGAAGTCGAGCGACTCCTCGACAAGTTCATCCATTCCTGACGCTCGCACAAAGTCACTCGACAAGGTGAAGGTCACTGGTGATTTCGGGAGCAAACCGACTGTCGAGTTTGCTACTGCGTTCGTAGGCGATTCAGAAGAACACATCGTGCTCATCCCTGGTACCGGCGCTGAAATTAAGGCCGGCCAGCGAGTTACTGCTGACTATGTCGCCACTAGCGGCAACGACGGCAGTGAACTCGATACCACCTACGGCAAGACCCCACAAAACATCGTCCTCGATCAGAAGTCATTGCTCACTCCCGTTTACGACGCAATGATCGGGCAGAAGGTCGGAGCACGCATTCTTGTTTCTGCCGACCTCACCGCGGATCAAGGAACCTGGATCCTCTTCGTATTCGACATCACCGGCGTTCAGGCCGTTCCCACATCAGCAACTGGCACACCAGTTACACCGCCAGCAGGGCTACCTGTCATAACAATCGTCGACGGTGTCCCCACAATCACGCCACCCACGGGCGACGCATCGACCAGCCTCATCACACAGGTGCTCATCAAGGGCGATGGTCCCGTCATTACTGCGGGTCAAACCGTGCTTATGCAATACACCGGAATGATCTGGGCCAGTGGCAAAGTCTTCGATAGCTCCTGGGATTCAGGTGCAGTCGACTTCCCCGTCGGCGCCGGTCAAGTCATCCCCGGATTCGACGAAGGGCTTGTCGGTCAAACAATCGGTTCGCGGATCCTCTTGGTGATTCCGCCAGACAAGGGTTATGGAACCGATGGCAATACTCAAGCGGGCATTGCTGGAACTGACACGCTGATCTTCGTCGTCGACTTGTTGTTGGCGAGCTAAGCGCAGCCGGTCACGGGCCGGGATACCCCTTCATCATCGATGCCATCAACGGCGACTCCGGCCCTTCGGTTGGTTTCGTCGGAACCTTCGTGATCTCCGCGGCGTGTTCCGCTATGAGTTCAGGAGTGAGTTCACGATCGGTGAAACCATCGTTCACCGCGAATGCAACGCGCGCAACATGGCCGGCGCCAACTGCGAAACATTCGCCGCTTACATCGCACGTCTTGTGCGCTAACCAAACGACAAGCGGCGCGACCTTGCTCGGGTGCAACCACTCCGCAAGTTGATCGCTCCACGGAATGGGCCCAAACCCGGTGCCCAGCCGCGTCTTTGCATACGGAGCAATGACATTCACGTTGATGCCTGCAGCTTCGCCTTCCTTTGCCATAGCAACCGTAAGACCGATGACCCCCGCTTTTGCCATCGAATACACCGAACTGTTTTCGAAACCGCCATAGCCAGCTCCGGAAGAAACATTAATGATCCGACCGCCGCCGTTTTGCTCCATGACTCGCCATGCAGCGCGTCCGACGTTGAGCGTTCCCATCAACTGCGTCGAGATGACTGTGTCGATGTGTTCATCGGGGAAGTTCGCGAAAGGCTGCATCCGAACTTGTCCTGCGTTGTTTATGCAGATGTCCACCGTTCCAAACGCGTCGAGTGCAGTTTGGATAATTGCATTGGCCCCTTCCACCGTTGCGACGGTGTCGTAGTTCGCGACTGCCGATCCGCCGGCAGCAATGATCTCGGCAACAACTTCGTCGGCTGGGTTGACCGCAGGGGCGGCGCCGTTGTCGTCAGTGTCACTGATGGCGACACCGAAATCGTTCACGACAACCCGGGCTCCCCGAGCGGCCAGGAGGAGTGCGTACTCACGCCCCAACCCCCGGCCTGCGCCAGTGATAATCGCCACTGCACCATCGAAAACGAGACTGTCCATCTACCCAGTCTTGTGCAGGACCGGCGACCGGAGTGCCCTCAATCGCCAAATTCAATCTCCTTACCAACCTGCCCTAGGATGACCGCTCCCGCCGGCTCAGGCCGGTCACGGGGCTGTAGCTCAGTTGGCTAGAGCACCTGCTTTGCAAGCAGGGGGTCGTGGGTTCGATTCCCATCAGCTCCACCATTTCGTTTCAAGCGCCGCCCCACCCGGGCGGCGTTTGGCGTTCCAAGCCCCTGTGCCCGCAATGCCCGGAAATCAAGGGCCCTCGGCTCATGGAGCGCCACCACTAGAGTTGCGACACGTGAAACTGCATCGCCGCCCAAAGATCACCGTCGATCCCAATCTTCCGGTTCCTACGCCTCCAACCGGTGCGCAACTGGGTGGACTGGGCCGAATGGGGCGATTCGTCTCGAAACACCATCGATTGGTTGCCCTCATATGGCTCGTGATCATCGTGGCCGCCGGCTATCTCAATGTCGCATTTGCAGGGAAGACCTCTGACAGCTTCAGCGTGCCTGGCACAGATTCACAGGCCGCGTACGACCTTCTTAACGAGAAGTTCCCGTCACAAAACGCAGCCACCGCCAACCTCGTGTTTTGGGTGCCCCAAGGACAGGTACTGACCTCGCCCCAGAATGCAGCAACAGTCGCGAGCATCGTTGCCGCCGTGCAAAAGGTTGACGGTGTTGCTCCTAACGGTGTTCTTGATCCAATACTCGCGAGTGCGCAAGCAGCAAAGCTCGGACTCGGAAACATCCCCACCTTCCTTTCGCCAAATAGTCAGATTGCGTACACGAGCGTCGCGTTCTCCGACACCGTTATTGCGTTGATGGATGAGTTCCGACCCAACGGCGAGAAAGTCGCGACGGCCTATCCCAACCCGTACAACGAATTGCAAGACGCGATTAGGGGAGTGAACGCAGGCGCTGTCGAAGTGAAGATCGGCGGCGCCATTGCTGACACATGGAACCAGCCAGTTTCGTGGTGGGGATCCCACGCCGACGAGGTCGGTCTTGGGCTCGGAGCGATTCTTCTCCTCGTCGCCTTCGGTTCCATCTTCGGAATGGCTATTCCAATTTCCACCGCACTCTTCGGCGCAATCACCGCAGGTGGACTGGTCCTCCTACTCGCCGATTTCATCACCGTGTCATCAGCAGCTCCCAAGGTGACATTGATGATCACTATCGGTGTTGGACTCGATTATTCGTTACTCATCGTCACTCGATATCGCCAGTTCCTAAAGGACGGTTACCAAGTCAACGACGCCGTCGGCATGGCTCTCGCCACCGCAGGAAAGGCGGCGATGTTTGCGGGCATCACCGTGGCCATTGCACTTCTGGGCTTGCTCCTTGTGCCCATTCCGCTTGTGCGCACGCTTGGCGTTGCCGCCGCAATCGGCGTTGGCGTGATGATTCTCGCTGCGCTCACGTTGCTACCGGCCCTGTTCGGTTTGGCCGGTCACAAGATCGACAGTTTCCGATTCCCCTTCGCCTTCAAGGACACAAGCGCCGATCCTGAATCAAGTTTCTGGGGAAAGTTTGCGACACGTATGTCGAAGCGACCGTGGACGACGCTCGTCGTCGGAACCATTGTGTTGCTGATCTGCGCGATTCCATTCCTGTCGATCGACTTCGGCATGCCCGACGATTCTTCGATGCCCACAAATCTTTCACAGCAGCAGGCCTTCGTTCTAATGAACCAGGGCTTCGGCCAAGGAGTCAACGCTCCCCTCATCGTTGTCGCATCGGTTCCTGGCGCAACCGCAGCAACACTTCCAGCAACGCTGCAACCACTCACGACCGAACTCGGCGTTGGCAAACCTGCGGGAACCGTTCCCGGCGTGCAATACGCCGTTGGACCAATTCCGAATGCTGCAGGCGACGCTGCGATTTACCAGGTCATTCCATCAAGCGGCCCAAACTCAAACGAAACCCAAACTCTGGTTTCGAACCTCCGAGAAGGGATCAAGGCGGAAACCGCCGGGACGAATATTGAGGCGTACGTCGGTGGTACTACTGCGACACTTATCGACCTCACCGCAATTGTCGTGAAGTACCTGCCTTATGTGGTCGGAGCGGTTGTGCTCGGCGCCTTCATCTTGTTGGTGATGGTCTTCCGTTCGATCCTCGTTCCACTCAAGGCCGCTTTTATGAATCTCATTTCCATCGCTGCCGCCTACGGCATTGTCGTTGCGGTCTTCCAATGGGGATGGGCGAAGGAATTGGTTGGCCTGCATACGACCATTCCGATTGTGTCGTTTGTGCCGCTCATCATGTTCGTGATCCTGTTCGGACTTTCGATGGATTACGAGGTCTTCCTGATGTCTCGCATCCGCGAGGAATGGGGCACCTATCACGAGCCCCGTAAGTCAGTTGTGCTTGGCGTGGCCAACACCGCACGAGTCATCACAACCGCGGCACTCATCATGATCGCTGTGTTCTTCTCGTTCGTCACGATCCAGAACCCCACCGTTCAAGTGCTCGGCTTCGGTATGGCGGTCGCCGTGTTACTCGACGCAACCATTGTTCGCATGGTGCTCGTTCCCGCCATCATGGAATTATTCGGCAAAGCCGCCTGGTGGTTCCCGAAGTGGCTTGAATGGCTTCCGAAACTCAACATCGAAGGTTCGCCCGAACTCCTCAAGGCCGAAAGCGCGAATAAGGCTGTAATGGCGTCAGCGAAGGCTTCCGAGCAATCATCATAGATAGCTCAAACCTGAAACGACCCACCGCCTGCGCAGTGGGTCGTTGTCATTTTCCAGAGATGTTCGCGCGAGTCAGTGGATGATGACACCACGAATGTTCTTACCGTCACGCATGTCCTGATAGCCCTCGTTGATCTGGTCGAGGGTGTAGGTGCGGGTGATCATTCCGTCAAGGTCGAGTTGGCCCTTGCGGTACAGCTCAGCAAGGCGGGGGATGTCAGATCGAGGATTTGCCGAACCAAACAACGACCCAACAACCTGCTTTTCGGTAAGTGTCAGGTCAATCATCGGAATGTTGTTGCTGGCTTCGGTCCAAGGGTGAATGTTTGTAACAACAACGCGACCACGCTTTGAGGTGAGCGCCATAATCGACGCCATCATGTCGCCGCTGCCGACACCCATCGTGCAGATGACCTTGTTGCAACCACGGCCCCAGGTTTCGGCCATGATCAATTCTAGTGCTTCCTCAACTGATGCTGACGTATGCGTCGCACCAAACTTCTGCGCTGATTCACGCTTGAACTCCACTGGATCGATCGCGAAGATGCGCTCGGCTCCGGCGAGTTTTGCGCCCATCACTGCGGCTGAGCCAAGACCACCGACACCAATAATGGCGACGTTGTCACCCGGCTTTACTTCAGCGGCGTAAACCGATGAACCCCACCCAGTAGTGGCGCCACAACCAAGCAGCACCACCTTGTCGAGGGGAAGATCGGGAAGCACCTTCACGGCTGACCACTCATGAACGACAGAGTGAGTGGCAAAGGTTCCGAGGCCAGCCATGATGAGCGCGTCTTGGCCCTTCACGTGGATACGTGATGTGCCATCGAGCATGCGACCGCTCATGACCTGTGCTCCGTTGTCGCACAAGTTGGAATGACCATCGGCGCAAGATGGACACTGACCGCACACGGCGACAAATGAGTACACGACGTGATCGCCGGGGACTACTCCACGCACATCGGGGCCCACGGCTTCAACAATGCCTGCACCTTCGTGGCCAGCAATCCACGGATAGCCACCATGGGGCATGTCGCCCGTGATGAAGTGCTCGTCAGAGTGGCAAAGGCCCGATGCGACATTACGCACCAACATCTCTGCGCCCTGCGGCTCATCGATTTCGACATCTTCCAACGACCATGCGGTGTCCTCTGGACCCCACAACATTGCTGCGCGTGCTTTCATGCTTACTCCTTGGTGTGAACGTGAGGTGTGCGAAGCAGTCTCAGGCGGGACGGCGAACCGTGAGTGACTTGCAGTTGTCGTACATGATGAGCTGCTGTTCATCGGCACTGAAACCGGCTTCGGTGAGGTCGGTGATGAAGGTGAACGGGTCAGCCATACCTTCAGTGTGCGGCCAATCGGAACCCAACATCAGTCGGTCGGCACCAAGCGTGTTGCGAAGAAGATCGAGATCATCTTCGTAGAACGGTGAGACCCACACGTTCTTCTTGAACTGTTCGACCGGATTGTTCGTGAACATCGATGGAGTCTGGCCATAGATCTTGCCGAATCGCTTCAGCAATGGACGTACCCAGTTCGCGCCGGTTTCCACAGTGGCGAATCGGATATTCGGGAATCGATCCATAACGCCATGAAGGACGAGTGCCGCAAACGTGTCGGCCACCGCGTCGTGCGAAAGTGCCTGACGCAACGGCTCAAACTTATGCGCTTCCATTTCGGACTTCTCGCCCCACATGGTGACGAGGTCGTAGTACGCGTTTGCTCCGCCGTGATACACGATCGTGACGCCTGATTCCTGAACACGGGCCCAGAATGGATCGAAGCGAGGATCGCCGGGCGACTTCAAACCTTCATCGGTGCGAACTGGTCCGGTACCGACAAGAACAACACGCGCGTCGCGATCGAGCGCCCACTCAAGTTCGGCCACTGCGTTGGCAACGTCGGACAGCACGATGTACGGGGTTGAGAAGATTCGGTTTTCGTACGCGAAGCCCCAGTCCTCTTCGAGCCAACGATTGAAGGCGCGAAAGGCAGCTTGTGCAGCAGGGAGGTCATCGCCGAGTGCTTGTTCCATACCAACCGCGAGCGTTGGGAAGAACAACGCACCTTCGACATTCAAGCTGTCCATCGTCTTCAAACGGATTTCACGATCGCGATAGGCCGGATCGCACGGAAGAAGTTCGCCAAAGAGATCTTTAACGCTGTCGCCCTTTGGGTTGCGACCACGGAAGTACTGCTCGAGGCTCCCTGGCGCCGAAAGCATGTCGAACGTCGGATTGGGGATGAACCGGTTGATCTTGCCGCCAACAAGCAACATTTGGTGGCCATTCACTTCGGCCCACATCATGCAGCGACGTTTAAACTCGGGCTCGATATAACGGGTGAACGCGTCAAGCGCTTCGTAATAGTGATTGTCAGCGTCGAACACGGTCGTGATCTCGGTCATGATTCCCCCTGGTCAGGTCAACCCCGATTCCCCCGGGGTGCTTCGCCTACGGTAGCCAACCTGAACCCACTCTCACACCTGAGGTGAGCCGTGACCGTGCCCACGAACAATCCCGCCGCTCTGCCCACCGATGAGGTCGCAGAGATCGACCTCGCGTGGCTCGCTGCAGCCCTCGGCGCAGAGGCCACCAACGTCGCCGCCCTAAAGGTGGGAACCGGGCAAATGGGCCAATCGTGGCGACTGACGATCGACTGGGCCGATCCGAACCGCCCGCTCCCCCGAACGCTCGTGGCCAAGATGGCCGGTGGCGATCCGGCAACCCGAACGCTCATCGCCGATGGCTATCGGAACGAGTTCCTCTTCTATACGGCTATTCAATCCAGCGTCTCGGTGAAATCACCAAAGTGTTGGTACGCCACCATCACCGAAGACAACACGTCGTTCGTCCTTCTCCTTGATGATCTGGCACCCGCCATTCCTGGCGTGCAAGCCAACGGCGTAAGCATCGAGGAAGCACTGATCGCCGTTCGCAATCTCGCTGGACTGCACGGACCGCGCTGGGCAGACCAGACACTTCTCGAACTCGACGGCATTGCATTGCCAAGCCCAGAGGGTGCGGACTTTCACGCACAGATCTTGGCCGGAGCCATCCCGATCTTTGTCGAACATTTCGCATCGTTCCTCGGGCCTGAGGACGAAGCGACTATCGCCACCGTTCCGCCAAGGCTCGTCGAGTGGATTACCTCGCGCCTTGATCGGTTCACGCTCATCCACGGCGACTACCGACCAGATAACCTGATGTTCATGCCCGACGGTTCGGACGTCACCACGCTTGATTGGCAAACACTCGGTCTTGGTCTTGCTGGACGAGATATCGGTTACTTCCTCGCAACCAGTTTGGAACCCGCCACGCGTCGCGCTCACGAACATGAACTTGTCTCAGCCTATTACGACACTCTCCTCAGTTACGGCGTCACCGGAATGACGTTCGAAGAATGCTTCGAGGATTACCGCCTCGGCGTGGCGCAAGGTCCGCTCATCACCATTCTTGGCTCCGTCTATGCCACCGCTGAACCGAGCGCAGAATCTGACGCGATGTTTGCCGCGATGATCACGCGCAGCTGCGCCGCAATCCGAGATCTCGATCCGTTCTCGCTGCTCTAAACCAGTATTCGCAAACATTTATGTGAAAACGATGAAGGGCGACCCGAGGGTCGCCCTTCATACGATTCACTGCAGGGAACTTATGCCTGCAAGAAATTGATGCCCGTCGGAGCAATCTGGAATACCTCAGAAGCAAAGCGTCCGCCGAGTTTGGTGGCGTCCCACTTCTTGTTGTTGTTGTCGATCGTGACTTTTTCACGCCAACCCTGCATCCAGATGATTTTGTCGTAGAGCGAACGAATGACCTGACCATTGACGTAGGAAGCTTGATCGCTCGCGAGCCACGCAACAAGCGGTGACGAGTTGCCCGGATCCATCGGATGAAAATCATCGTCAGCGATTGCATCGGGTTCAAACGCTTCGCCGGCGCCAGGCATTGTCGCGGTGATGCGAGTAAGGCCGGCCGGACCAATGCAGTTCACTGTGGTTCCGATTCCGCCGAGTTCAAGTGCAAGCGTAAGTGTGAGTCCCGCAATGGCCATTTTTGCCGTGGCGTAATTTGTCTGACCGAAGTTGCCACCAAGACCAGCACCCGATGTGGTGTTGATAATGCGGCCGGCGCGCGCAGTGCCTGCCTTTGACTGATCGCGGAAATACTTCGCTGCAAAATGCGAGGTCGACCATGTGCCACGCACGTGCACTGCCATGACGGCGTCCCAATCTTCAACCGGCATGTTCCAGATGGCGGCGTCGCGAACGATGCCCGCGTTGTTCACAACGATGTCGAGACCCCCGAAGGTGTCGATGGCCTGCTGCACCATTTCGCCGCAAGCTTCGTGATCGGTGACATTGCCGTAGTTCGAGACAGCAACCCCGCCACGCTCTTCAATGAGAGCGACAGTTTCGTCTGCAGCCTTGCCTGCACCTTCACCAGAAACACTGCCGCCGAGGTCGTTCACAACAACCTTGGCGCCGTGCTTGGCCAATTCCATGGCGTGACCACGGCCGATGCCGTGTCCCGAGCCAGTGACGATGGCGATCTTGCCGTCGAGCATGCCCATTGAAAGCGTTCCTTCGTAGTCGATCGGATCATCACCCGAATAGGTGATGAAGTTCCTCGCCAGCGTGGACCGTGGCCCGGGCGGGAGCCCTGTTTTTCTAGCAGGACCAGCCCGATAGACCCGAATGCCGCTCAGGGAAGCGGCACCCCTAACGGATCAGGAGCAGCATCGATCGACGCCGTCAGCAGTCCGAGGGCACGGGCGAGGTCGGCTCGTTCTGTCTCGCTGAGACCGAGCGACTCCTCCCATGCATGAAGATCGGCATTCACACGCTTCGCGAGATCGATGCCCGCCTCGGTCGCTTCGACAACAACACGGCGTCGATCGCCCGGGTCTGGGAGCCGTCGGATCAATCCAGCGCCCTCCAGTCGATCGAGGGTCAGCGACATGCCACCGGTGGTTCGTCCGAGCACTTCGCAAATGGCGGTCGGGGCGGAGCACTGGTCAGGCGAACGTCGGACCACGCCAAGCACCAAATAATCAGCGACGGAGATTGAAGAAGAACCAGCGATTTCTCCCAGAACGCGATCGACCGCCACATTGAGGCGGACGACGTGTCCGAGCAAACCGTCGGTTCCCCAAAGTTCCTCGGCCACTAGGGCTTCACACCGAAACGATCGAGGCCGTAGGCCTTCACCGCGTTCGAACGCAGGACCATTCGGCATTCTTCGGCGTTCATCCCGGCAGCGGTAAAGAGTTCATGCGCGACTTTGCGCGAGTGCGGGAATGTGCCATCGGAATGTGGATAGTCGGTCTCCCACAAGATGTGATCGGTACCAATTGCGTCGCGATTGATGAGGCCATGGAGATCATCGAACACGCAGCCATACACGCGACCCTTCACCTGTTCGCTCGGCAGTGTCTTGACATGATCGACGTCTGCTCGACCGTCGCGCCACACTGCATCCATTCGTTCGAGTTGGAACGGCATCCAACCGACCTGGCTCTCGGCATAGGCAATGGTGATATCGGGGAATCGTTCAAGCGATCCTGAGAACACCCAATCGCATAACGATCCTTGTGCGTTTTGCGCATACATCGACATTGATGTTGCAAGTGGCGCATCATCAGAAGTTGTCGGCATTGACGATGACGATCCGATGTGCATCGAAACACTGGTATCCGTTTCTTGACATACGTCCCAAAGAACATCCCATTTGCCCGTGTACAGCGAGGGCTGACCGAGTTTGGCAACATTCTCGCTGAACGCGACTGCGAAGCTGCCCTTCGCAGCGCAACGACGAACTTCTTCTGCAGCAAGTTCGGGATCCCAAAGCGGAACAAGCGTAAGTGGAATCAACCGACCCTTGCCCGCACCGGCACACCAGTCGTCAATCATCCAATCGTTGTAAATGCGCAGACATGTGAGCGCTAGATCTTTATCGGCACGATCAAGAAATCCTTGACCCGCGAATCTTGGGAAGATGTTGGGGTAGTTGATGGCAGCATCGACGTGATTGAGATCCATGTCGGCAAGTCGCGCTGTTTGATCCCACGTGCCATCGCGAAAGTCTTCGTAGACAGCGGGGATATTGCGTTGTTCATCACGCGGCACACCTGCAGGCGCATGCAGCAGACCGGTGGGCATAACGAGATCATCGAACAACCACACATCGCACCAAGTGCCATCTTCGACGTTGCGCTCGTAGCCGTAGTGACCGCCCTTGAAGGAAAGTTTGACCTTCTCGCGAACGGTGCGCGGACCCCGTTCACGAAGCGAAGCCGGAAGTTGCTGTTGCCACAGTTCCTTCGGTTCCATGACGTGATCGTCGACCGAAATCATGTTGGGCAGATCGTTCTCGGCCGGAGTGAGTTCGGCGTTGGCAGTGGCCGTTTGCGTCGGGGTCATAGCGTTCCTCCTGCGGGCCTATTCAGGCGTGGTGCGGACCACGACATATTGCTTTGCTCAAAGTTACTTTGTCAAGAGGTACTTTTCGGGAGTTGGCATCCGGCCGCCAAACCCAGCCGAGCGGAGATCTGCCCTCGATGACCCGCGACCCAGCGATACACAAGGCCGGCCAAGGCATGAACGCCTGGAAGGCGCAGCCCAAATGCCATCGCTCGCCCCCACCGGCCAGAGCGGTCGAGGACGGCGGCCACCGCAGCGACGGCGGTCCACGATCTTCCGTCAGAAGTCACGACGATGGCGTCGGCCGCGGTAGCGACCAAGGCCTCGTCGTCGAGTTCACGATTCGGTCGGAACCTGACTGACGCGTCGGTTCGGCCGAGCAACCAACGGACTGACATCGAACACACACCACAGTCATCGTCGAACCACACGGTGAGATCTTCCCGATGGCGTTGACGAGGAAGCAGTTTTGGAAGTCCGACACGAACGTGCACAGCAGACGCGTGATGAACAATCGGATCACCGTCCATCTCGAATCCGGCAATGGATGCGAGCCCGGTATCAGACCCGATGAATCGCGCAGTCGTTAGTGGCCACGGTTCGTGTTCGACGGGAGCAGTAACTAAGCGTCCACCACGCGTCTTTGCATAGAGCCGCCACCGAGACGTGAGGAACGTCGCAAGGGGATCGTCGACGACCGGAGCAACATCTTGCTCATCTACCGAGACGGCAAGGCTCCCCTGCGCCCGCTCCGGCCAGATTCGATCAACGGTCCAAACAATTCGTGATCGTTCATGACTCACCTCGACATCGCCTTTGTCGTACGGAAGTGCGAATCCAATTCGCGCAACTAAAGCAGGAAGCCACTGCGCAACATCGAGCGAGCAAAACCACACGCCAGGTCCTTCGGAACCAATGACATAGGTACGAACATTGAACTCAAGGAAACGATGCGTGGTCGGAATCGCAGGGAGCCCGCGCAGCCGCAGCGCGTCCATCTCAAAACCAACGAGCGATACCCAAGCCTGGCCCTGATGCGTATCGACCTCGAGGCCGGAAGGCAGGAGCGCCTCCACATCGGCAATCGGCACCGCCCAATGGGCAAAGGTGACATCGCGCCAGACCTGTGTCATCACGGGCCTCTTGATGGCATGCGGACAGATCAGGCTGCGGGGCTTCTCACCCATTGGTTCGCCTTCACTTGTCATGGGTCTGACGGTATCGGCATCAGCAAGATTCGCTCCAACCAAAAGAAAGAAGAAGGCCCTGCTGGTCTCGTACCGTGTAGAACAACGCGATGAATCACGTCGAAACTCTCCGAATCGAAGGCACCCGACTTTCCGCAGCTGCACGAGCTGCTGGCCTTGAGGCACCTGTCGAACACTGCCCCGGCTGGACCGTCGGCCGCCTACTTGGTCATACCGGCAAAGTGCTCCAACGCACCAACCTCTGCGTTACCGATGGTCTGCTCAGCGCTCCCGCCGAAGACCGCTTTGGAAGCCTCCCGCGTGACGAGGCGCTTTTCGATGCCTTCGACGAGATCCTTGCCACCATCTGCCAGACGCTCGATACGTGCGACCCCAATGGACCGTCATGGAATTTCAGCGGCGAGAACTTCGTCAATTCATTTTGGATGCGACGCATGGCTCACGAAATCGAAATCCACCGTTGGGACTCCCAGAATGCTGCTGGTGTAGTAATCGACGCGTTCGACGACATCTCGGCCGTCGACGGAATCGATGAATTACTCACTGTGCTTATGCCGATTTTGTCGGCGGTTAAAAACCCCGAACTCTCATCGAGCTTTCACCTTCACTGCACCGACGCAACAGGTGAATGGCTTACGACATTCGTCAACGGAAAACCCGTCACGATTCGCGAACACGCCAAGGGAGATCTGGCCGTGCGCGGCCCCGCATCGGGTTTGTATGCATGGGCGTGGAACCGCGGTCCGATCCTCGCCAACGGGCTCGACACTGCGGGTGACGATTTACTCCTCGACGCGTGGGCCAGCATCGTTCCCTGAATCCGTAACCCGCATGCGTCAGCGGAAAAAGGTCCACCAAAGGCTAGAAGCGACGGTAACGACGCTCACGATGAGGCCACCGATCACAACAGGCTTCGACACTTTGCCATCGGCGTCTGCGGGCAAACGCTTACGGACATTTTCAAGAAGTTTTCGGGCGAACGGAACATCGGATGCGAGTAACGCAAGACCGGCAGCGATCGTAAGCATGCCTGGACCTGGAAGCGGCAGCATCAACAAGCCCGCGATCACGACAACGGTCCCAAGAAAAACGCGTCCGATACGAATGAGGATGTGCCGTTTTGCTTCGGCGATCGACTCCTCTCGACGACCCGTTTCGAATTCCGCCTCGATTGCGGCCTTTTCGAATTCCTCGAATCGTTCACGGCGGCCATGACGCGAGGAATCAGTCATCGCTTGATTCCATTTTCATCGAGCGAGCAACGCGACTGCGGACAATCAACTTCCAGAGTTCCACCGCTACGAGCAGCAACAGCGGCGGCACGAGACATAGTCCCCACTGTGTGGCGGTAAGCGACGAAGTATCGAAAAGATTTTTCATCGGCTCGAAGACTGTCAGCAAGATTTGCAAGAAGAACACGACGACAACTGACGCACCCAGTTTCCAGTTCGTCAGTGTGTACCGCGAAAAGAGTGAGGAGGATTCAGAACGAGCGTTATAGACGTTCACTAACTGTGCGAAGACAAACGCTGTAAACGCAATCGTCGTAGCGACGATGGGTACCTCACCCTTTGCTACATCTGGTTCGTATTCATTGATGGCGAAGAGGTAAACAGCGAGCACCCCAATGGCTGTAACCAAACCTTGAAACATGACCTGACTCAGACGGCGTCGACTGAGAATCGTTGCATCGGAGGGAACCGGTTTGCGGTTCATTAGTCCCGGGGCAGGGGCGTCGACACCAAGCGAAACCGCAGTGGGTCCATCTGCGATCAGGTTGACCCAAAGCACTTGAATTGGCGAGAAGGGCACATGCTGCCCGAAGGCTGAAGCTCCAAGAATTGTGGCAATTGCACCGAATGCGGTCGCTACCTGGAATCGAACAAACTTGAGGATGTTGTCGTAGACAGCTCGGCCGCCACGCACGGCTTCAACAATTGTGGCGAAATTGTCGTCGGCGAGAATCATGTCGCCGGCTTCTTTGGTGACTTCCGTTCCGGTGATGCCCATCGCTACGCCGATATCGGCGCGTCGCAAGGCAGCGGCGTCGTTCACGCCGTCTCCGGTCATTGCGACAATCTCGCCGTTCGAACGGAGTGCTTCGACAACTCGCACCTTGTGCTCTGGGGATACGCGGGCGCATACCGCGATGGCACCAATCCGAGCCGACAATTCCTCGTCAGACATCGCGTCGAGATCGTCGCCGGTGACAACCTCGCCCTGAATGCCCAACTGAGCAGCGATAGCAGCGGCCGTCACCGCGTGATCGCCAGTGATCATCTTGACGTCGATTCCAGCACGATGGCACAACGCAATCGCATCGCGGGCTTCGGTTCGAGCCGGGTCGACAATGCCAACAAGAAGTTCGAGTCGAAGGTCGCTGATCCAGCTTTCAGGATTGGTCACAGAGCCGTTGGCGTTGATGATCTGCGAAGCGGGAACGCGGCGTGTGGCGAGAGCAAGAACCCGCATGCCCTCGGAGGCAAGCTTGTCGTTATCGGAGAGACGGAATCCTCGCGCTGCGGCGTCGAGCGCTTGTTCCGAACCATCGGGTTCAGAGAAGGTGGTCGACATTCCAAGGACAACATCGGGTGCGCCCTTTACGCAGATCAGTACATCGCCGTTCGGCGAGTTTGGATCGGCCAGATGGAACGTGGCCATGAACTTGGTGGCCGAATCGAATGGGACCTCGGCGAGACGCGGGCGTAGCGCGCGTTCCGTTGGCGCATCGAGCCCAGTCTTTGCTGCCATTACAACAAGTGCCGCTTCGGTTGGATCACCGATGATTCCCGGCCCATCGGTTGCATGGGGCACAAGAACGGCGTCGGAACACAACGCTGCCGGCAGAAGTGCATCAGTGGAAAATTCCGGAGTGACAACACGACCACCCGAAGAGGTGATGGTTCCTTCGGTGCCGTATCCCCCTCCATCTACCAACCAGACCTCGCCGCCACGAAACGCTTCGCGGGCGGTCATCTGATTCAGCGTGAGTGTGCCGGTTTTGTCAGAACATATAACCGATGTTGATCCGAGTGTCTCGACTGAGTGCAAACGCTTCACGATGGCGTTCTCTTTTGCCATCTTCGAGATACCAATTGCCAATGTGACCGTAACGACGGCAGGAAGACCTTCAGGAATGGCTGCAACCGCAAGGGCTACGGCACCAAGAAGGGCATCTTTGAAATTCTGTCCAATGATCCATTGGATAACGAACACGATGAATGCCGCTGTTCCGGCAATCATCGCCAGCGTTTTACTGAGCGAATCGAGTTGACGTTCGAGCGGGGTCTTGGACGGTTTCGCGGAGACAAGCATCTCGGCGACCTTGCCCATTTCGGTGGCCATGCCAGTGCTGGTCACAACGACTTCGGCTCGGCCACGACTCACTGTGGTGTTCATAAACACCATGCCGAGGTGATCTCCGATCGGCGAACCGGCTGATGTGAGCGCATCGGCGCGCTTTTCAACCGGAACGGATTCACCCGTCAGGCTCGATTCGTCTACAGACAAATTTGCTGCGAGCAGCAATCGGCCGTCGGCTGGTACTCGATCGCCGGCCTCAAGCAGGACGATGTCGCCAGGAACGAGTTCATCGATCGCCACTTCGTCAGTGACACCATTGCGACGCACCCGAACCTGAGTGACCAGCATGCGCTCCAGGGCTGCCAGTGCATTCGATGCCTTCGACTCTTGGGCAAAGCCCATGATGGCGTTGATCAGTAGAACCACGAAGATGATGACGAGATCTTTGATGTCGCCCAACAAGCCGGCGATCAGACCAGCTCCGGCCAAAACATAAACAATTCCGGCACGGAACTGATCGATGAACACCAGCAACTTTGAGCGACGAGGTGGTTCAGTGAGCCGGTTGGATCCATGAAGAGCGCGGCGAGCGGCAACTTCTGCATGAGAGAGCCCCGTGCTGGCATTGATCGCGAGGCGCTGAACAACTTCGTCGCTGGGAAGCGCGCACCAGTCATCGTGTTGCTGTTGGGTCGTGTCAGGGATCATCAAGAAACTCCGGTCATGTCACATGGACGATTGGGGAACCGAGATTGGTTCACCGACCGGAGGTCTCTCCCGCTCACCCGAGCCGTTTCGGACTCAGACGAACCAGCGGCACCGGGAGCTCGGGCCCAAGGGCCTTTGCGCCGTGATGACGACACCGCTGCGATGGGATACTCCCCTCACTGGAACGACAGTATTGCCGCAAAAGGCGACGGTTGCATGGTCAGGACGAACTGACCATGCACCGAAGGGATTTAGCCGACGAGAGTCTTACGCACGGCATCTTCGCATTCCGCCATGGCCAGAACCATGACCTCGTCACCCGCACCCAACGTGACGTCGCTATGCGGGAAGACGACCTTGCTGTCACGAACGATGGCCACGATTATGGCCTCACGGGGAAGACCAAGATTTTCGATCGTTACGCCATTCGCTGGCGAACTATCAGCGAGTCGGATCTCGGAAAGTCTCGCTGAATCGTTCTCGAAGCTCATGATACGAACGAGCGAACCAACGGTGACTGCCTCTTCGACGAGTGCAGTGAGCATGTGCGGGGTTGAAACAGAAACGTCGACACCCCAGCTCGCGTTGAACATCCACTCATTCGCTGGGTTATTCACACGAGCCACAACACGCGGCACGCTGAATTCCTGCTTAGCGAGAAGCGAGATCACGAGGTTGTCTTCGTCGTCGCCAGTTACAGCAACGACGACATCGGCGCGATCGGGTTCGGCTTTTGCGAATTCAGAGACCTCACAGCCGTCGACAACGAGCCACTTCACGCCTGCCGGTTCCCCGTCGGCCTGCGCCTGGGCAACACGCGCAGGATCGACCTCGACGATGAGAACTTCGTGACCTGCTTGCTGGAGTTCAGTGGCAATGTACGTTCCAACGTTTCCGCCACCTGCAATGATAACGCGCATCAGTGAAGTCCTCCTTGACTGGGTGCCGGCGCAAGATGTCGATCGAAGTCTCCAATGTGATCACCATCAACGGCAACCCAGACGATGTCGCCCTCTTGGGCAAGAAGCGCAGGACTGATCAGTTGTGCAACTCCAAGACGGGTGAGAGCTACAACACGCGAGCGACCTTCGGCTTCAAGATCAACGAGCGGACGGCCCGCCCAAGAAATAGGAACGACGCGTTCCACGAGACAGACCCGCGCACTGGGGTCAACCCACTCAACACCGTCAGTGTCGGGCTGGATGCGACGAAGTACTCGTTCGATCGCCCACTGCACAGTGGCGACCGTTGAGATACCAAGACGTTCGTAAATTGCGGCGCGGCGCTGATCGTAAATGCGAGCAACAACGCGATCGACGTGGAAGAACTCACCCGCAGTGCGGGCGATAAGAATGTTGGAGTTGTCGCCATTCGTTACCGCGGCAAGTGCATCAGCTCGTTCGATACCAGCAGCACGAAGTCGTGTGCGATCGAAACCAACACCAACGATGGTGTCTCCGCTGAAATTCTCGGGCAGTCGACGGAACGCCGTTGCCTTTCGATCGATCACCGAAACCGTGTGACCTTGCTCAACCAGCGTGGCGGCAAGACCAGACCCAACTCGGCCGCATCCAACAACGACGACGTGCACTTCGCACCACCTCCATGTGTCCCGGTGGACACGGTTAATGATCCTATGACTGCGCCACGCGAACGGAAAGAAGAACTCACATCTGTTCACATCCACGTCAGAGAGATCAGAGTCCAATCCCGCGGGATCTATGACTTCAGCCACCCCTTTGCTGCAACGTCACCGCCGTCCTCGGCCGGCACTGAGTAGTTTGAGGCTCGCCCACAGCTTCGTTAGGGAGACCCCATGCCGCTGCAATCGTTGACCGATGCACCCATCTCAGACCTCCTCGTCATGTTTGGTGCTTCCGGAGATCTCGCCAAGAAGAAACTCTTCCCTGCGATTTACCGCCTCGAATGCCGAGGCCGTCTCGGGATTCCGGTCATTGGGGTCGCCCGTGAGGCCTGGACCGACGACGATCTGCGCAGTCACTGCCGCGCTGCGATTGCTGAGGCCGGCGAGGAATGGGATCAGGCGGCGTTCGACCGTCTCGCTTCAAAGATGTCCTACGTCACTGGTGACTATGCCGACCCTGCGACCTTTGCTGAACTCGCTCGTCAAGCGGGGGGCGCCAAGCATCCGATCTTCCACCTCGCTGTTCCGCCGTCGCTCTTTGCCACGGTTGCCACCGGCATCGCCAATTGCGGTCTTGCCGAAGGGGCTCGTCTGATCATCGAAAAGCCTTTCGGACGCGACTACAACTCCGCAGTCGCCCTCAACGCCACGCTCCACGAATACTTCTCAGAATCCGCAATCTTCCGTATTGATCACTTCGTCGGAAAAGAAGCACTCCGAAGTCTTCTTGTAACGCGTTTCGCAAATGCAATCGTTGAACCACTCTGGAACCGCAATGTTGTTTCGTCGGTGAAGATCACGATGGCCGAAGCATTCGGTGTTGAAGACCGTGGCTCGTTCTATGACTCAGTTGGCGCCATGCGAGACGTCATGCAGAACCATCTACTGCAGATGGTTGCCTTGCTCGCAATGGAACAACCAGTAAACGAGCACTCGAAATCTCTTCGCGATGAAAAGGGAAAGGTTCTTGAAGCTTGTCGAGTTGTCGAGCCAAAGAACTTTGTGCGCGGCCAGTACGACGGCTATCTCGATGTCGTCGGCGTGAACCCCAAGTCCGATACTGAGACCTACGCAGCATTCCGGCTCGATATCGATTCACCACGTTGGAGCGGTGTTCCGTTCTATCTCCGCGCTGGCAAAGCGTTGGCCGAAACCGTTACCGAGATGACAATCGAATTCAAAAGCCCGCCACGGCCATTGTGGATTGATGACCACGATCATGTTCCCAATAATTCAATTCGCATCGAAGCAAAGCCTGAAAACTTCGCGGCCATTACTTGGCTCCATAAAGAACCGGGCGAAACCATGATGCCCGAAGCGATCACGCTTGCTCCTTCCCCCGAGGAACGACGTGACACCGGACCTGAACCGTATGAGCTTCTGATCGAAGAAGCCATGAAAGGCGACCCGACACTATTCGCACGCGAAGACTCTGTTCTCGAATCGTGGCGAATTGTCGAGCGCGTCCTCACTGACTTCCCGCCGGTCGAGAAGTACGCGCAAGGTTCGTGGGGGCCGAAGGAAGCTCGAGCTCTCACACGCAACAACGGTGGATGGCCCAGCGAACCACTGATCCATTCCCACTCGTGAGCGCAACGGTGAACCATCCATTGCTCTCTATCGTTCGCCACGGCGCAACGGAATGGAGCGTGAGCGGTCAACACACTGGGCGCACCGATATTCCGCTCCTCCCTGAAGGCGAACTCCAAGCTCGCGAGACCGGCAAACTTCTCTCGGACATCGACTTCTCACTCGTTTTATGTAGTCCTCTAGAGCGTGCGCAGCGAACCTGCGAACTCGCCGGGTTACGCGAACAGGCAGTTCTCGAAGATGACCTCTACGAGTGGGACTACGGCGACTACGAAGGTCTCACGACCGCCACGATTCGCGAAACAGAACCTGGGTGGACCATCTGGAATGGAACATGCCCAAACGGCGAAACTATTGAACAGGTTTCCGACCGCGCCGATCGAGTCATTACGCGAGTTCGCGCGCAAAGCGGCAACGCAATCGTCTTTGCCCACGGCCATTTTCTCCGCGTCTTAACCGCCCGGTGGTGTGAACTTGCTCCTGTTGAAGGACAACGATTTGTCCTTGACCCGGCGACCGTCAGTCTTTTGGGCTGGGAGCGAGAGACTCCAGCAGTTCTGCGCTGGAATAGCCGTTAAGAGAGCACTGAGGAGTCCGTCGTCGACTTGTCGACTGCGCCTAGCCTTACGTCACTGATCGAGGGGGAACCATGGCCGACGAAACGAATGGCACCGCAGTAGGCGCGACGCAAGCGAAACCAAAGATGGGCAAGTGGCTGCTACTGGTTGGCGCCGTCATCATGCTCTCGGGCCTTCTGTTTGGCTATGACCAAGGTGTCATCGCCGGCGCCCTCGATGGCATCCAGAAAACTTTCAATACCAACACCGCGATGATTCAGATCATCACTTCGTGGGTAACCCTCGGCGCGTTGGTCGGCGCACTCGTCGCTGGAACTCTCGCCGACAAGATCGGCCGACGACTCACCATTCTTCTCGCCGCAATTTTGTTTGTGATTGGTGCACTACTTGAATCGCTTGCGCCAGGAACAACCATTCTTGTCATTGGACGTCTCGTTGTTGGTTTCGGCGTGGGCGTTGCGTCTGTTGCCGCACCGCTCTATGCGGCTGAACAAGCACCCACCCGATTGCGTGGTCGCTTTATTTCCATTTACCAACTCGCCATCACCATGGGTATTTTCGTTGCCTACCTCGTCAACCAAGCACTCATAAGCAAAGACACGTGGCGAGTCATGCTCGGAATTTCGGCTGTACCCGCCGTCTTGTTGTTCCTAGTCATGCTGCCCATGCCTGATTCACCCCGATGGTTTTTGAAAGTCGGTCGCAAAGACGACGCCATTAAGGCACTC
Source organism: Acidimicrobiales bacterium (assembly GCA_037620085.1). Lineage (GTDB taxonomy): Bacteria > Actinomycetota > Acidimicrobiia > Acidimicrobiales > Acidimicrobilacustridaceae > Acidimicrobilacustris. Next base: position 65,697 of record JASJMB010000040.1, read on the forward strand.
AGCAAAGTTCGACCCGATGTTGATGCAACAGCAGAGATCAACGAGATCGAAGAAGCATCACGTGAAGAAGATGAAAGCCCATCGACTTGGGGAGAAGTCTTCTCGAAGAAACTGCGCAAACCACTCATGGTTGGTATCGGTCTGGCGGTGTTCCAGCAGATCACCGGCATCAACGCCATCATCTATTACGCAAACAAGATTTTCGCTCAAGCCGGATTTGTAACTCCAGAAGGTCAAGCTGCAGCTACGACTTGGGCCATTGGCGCAGTCAACGTCCTTGCCACCTTGATCGCGGTTGTGTACGTCGATCGATTTGGCCGTAGACCGCTGTTGTTGGCCGGACTCGTCGGCATGACGCTCTCGCTCACGACCGTTGGCGTCACGTTCCATTTCATGGACAAAGCCGACACAAGCGGTGCCGGCGCAGGTGGGCCAACGACCGCCGGGCTCATCACACTCGTTGCACTCGTGGTGTTCATCGCATCATTCGCCTTCTCACTCGGACCAGTGGTGTGGACTGTGATCAACGAAATCTTTCCGAACCGAGTTCGCGGTCGTGCCGTCGCTGTCGCCACTGCCTTCAACTGGGGTTCGGCCTGGCTCGTGAGTCAGTTCTTCCTCACCCTCATTGAATCCATCGGCAACTCTGCGACGTTCTATTTGTTCGCATTTTTCTCTGTCCTCGCCTATATCTGGATCTGGAAGCAGGTTCCCGAAACCAAGGGCCGCACGTTCGAGGAAATCCAAATGATCTGGGAAGATGACAATCCTGTGCAGTCTCAGCGCGACGCTGGCACGCTGTAACCACCCGGTCAGCCGACCGGGATACCACGACCCGGGAGACCACCGTGCCTGATGCAGTCATCGTTGACGTCGTTCGCACCCCTGGCGGCAAGCGAAATGGATCCTTATCCGGTTGGCATCCTGCCGATCTCGCCGGAGAGGTTCTTTCAACCCTTGTTGCACGAAACGATCTTGACCCCGCACTCATCGAAGACGTGCTCATGGGTTGCGTCTCACAGGTTGGCGCTCAGTCACTAAACATCGGCCGCAATGCGGCATTAGCGGCGGGCTTTCCCGAAACTGTTCCAGCAACCACCATCGACCGCCAATGCGGTTCATCGCAACAAGCAGCAGCATTTGCGGCGCAAGGTGTCATGGCCGGCGTGCACGACATTGTGATCGCTGCCGGCGTTGAAGTCATGAGCTTGGTCCCCATGGGCGCGTCGTTTGGTCAAGGTGTTGGTTTCCCATTCGGCTCACGAGTTGAAGCGCGATACAAAGATGCTGGCGGTCTAATCCCACAAGGGTTATCAGCCGAGCTCATCGCCCAGCAGTGGAACCTCAGCCGAGAAGAACTCGATGAGTTTTCCGCTGAATCACAACAGCGCGCAGCCCGTGCCCGCGACGAGGGTCGTTTCGAACGAGAGATTCATCCAGTCGAAGCGCGGCGACGCGACAAAGACTCAGGTGAGATCATTCCCACCGACGGAATCTTGCGCACTGACGAAGGCATCCGAGACACCACGACTGCCGAGTCACTCGCTGCTCTGAAACCCGCATTTACTCCCGACGGGGTCATCACTGCGGGCAACTCATCGCAGATCACCGACGGCGCGTCAGCAGCCCTCATCATGAGTGAAGCCGCCGCTTCGAAACTTGGTCTCACCCCACGAGCGCGTTTTCATTCCTTCTCGCTCGCAGGTGTTGATCCGCGCATCATGCTCACCGGACCAATTCCCGCGACGAAAAAGATTCTTGAGAAATCAGGCCTCTCGCTCGATGACATTGACCTCATCGAAATCAACGAAGCATTCGCTCCGGTCGTGCTCGCGTGGCAACGGGAACTCGGTGCCGACATGAGCAAGGTCAACGTGAACGGTGGCGCTATTGCTCTTGGCCATCCGCTCGGCGCATCCGGCACTCGCCTTCTCGGCACCCTGTTGTGCGAACTTGAGCGCACCGGTGGTCGATACGGACTACAGACCATGTGTGAAGGTGGCGGTCTCGCGAACGCCACCATCATTGAACGGCTCTAACCTCCTCACATGGCCACCACAGAACCCACCGACCAACGCGGCCGGTGGCGTCCCAAACATCCGGTCATCGACCTCTTGGCCCTCGCCGGCGGTGTCGCCGCCGTTCTCGCTGGGTACGCACCGTTCAAGGTCATCGTGGCTGGCCTGGTGGCATGGCTCATCCTCCGCATTGGCGTGTTGATGTTGGGCGGAATGGCCCGCCCCATCCCCGAACCGCCCCCTGTGGGTGAACTGCGAAAAGTGAAGATCACGTACCGCTGTGAAATCTGCGGGACCGAAGTTCGTATGACCGTTGCTCCCGACCAAGATCCTGAAGCACCAAGGCATTGTCAGGATGACATGGTCATGATGACGCCCATCGACGACATCTAAATCGTTGTCCACGGTCTGTGGACAACGGTGGGAGTGGTCACCGGCCGTTTACCCAGAGTTCGCGCCCACTGTGGGCTCCGCGCCGACAGCTATCGATACTGCGTTGCCGCGATGATCCCGCTGAGGATGAAGCCCAAGCCACCCAGAAGCCACCAATTACTGACTGCACCCGGCAGGAACAGATCCACGTAGTGCAAGAAGATCACCAACAGCCCAAGAAGGAACAGAGCAAGCATGACCACCGGCAACCATGCGGGGCTTGGGGCGTGGACTGCTGCCGATCGCGGCGTATAGCGAGTTGAGGCTGCCGGCCCGTCATGGGCAGAGTCGGCTGACTTCTTGGTCGGGCCGCCCTTTGGGGTGACACGACCGCCGGTGCGACGAGAAGGAGCAGGGCGCTTATCGGTAGCCATAGATGCTGAGCGTAGCGGTCGACGGGAAACTCGTCAGGCGCGACCGGCCCCGGCCGATAGGGTCCTCCGGCGATGGCCGCACGCATCCTTGTCCTCGATAACTACGACTCATTCGTCTTCAACCTGGTCCAATATCTGGGCGAGTTGGGCGCTGACCCGTTGGTGCATCGCAGCGACGCGCTCACGATCGAGCAGATCGAAGAGCTCGCTCCCGATGGGGTGCTCATCAGCCCTGGCCCAGGCCGTCCCGAAGATGCCGGCCTCTCCAACGAGGTCATCACCACCTTCGCTGGTCGCGTTCCTGTGTTCGGTGTTTGTCTTGGCCATCAATGCATCGGTCAGGTGTACGGCGGTGATGTTGTGCGCGCGCCACAACTCATGCACGGAAAGACATCACCTATTTTGCACGAAGGCAAAGGTGTCTTTGCCGGCCTTCCCGACCCGTTCGAAGCCACGCGCTATCACTCACTTGTTGTTGAGCGCGACAGCGTGCCCGAGTGTCTTGAGATCACCGCACAAACCAATGACGGTTTAGTGATGGGACTTCGCCATCGTGAATTCGATGTTGAAGGCGTGCAGTTCCACCCTGAATCGATTCTGACCGCAGGTGGCCATCAACTCGTCGGCAACTTCCTTGAACGCTGCGGCCACTAGGCCACTTGCACGAACGAAACGGTACAGCCCGAAGGCCGCGATCGAATTAAGGCGTCGTTGTGGTTGTTGACGTCGTCGTTGAAGAGGTTGTTGATGCCGGCGGTCCAGTCGAAACAGCGATGGCAACCGCAGACCCCTTCGCCGCTTTTGTTCCTGCGGTCGGGTTCGTGCTGATCACGCTTCCCGAAGGCGTCGTTGATGATGACTGCGATGTTGTTGTCACCGTGAAACCAGCTTGACCAAGTTGGTTTGATGCAGTTGACGCAGTGAGTCCGACAACGTTTGGAATAGACACCTCGCCCGCACCACTCGACACGGTGATTGTCACTACCGAGTTCTTCGTGGCCTTCCCATTCGCACTCGGCGATTGAGAAATAACAGTTCCCTTCGCAACCGTGTCGCTGGAAGCTTCCTTGACTTCAGGAATGAAGTTATTGGTCTTCAGCAACGATTCCGCTGCGGCTTGGGTTCGACCCACGACATCGGGAACCGTGCCATCGCCGATGCCGGAACTCACCGTGATCTCTACAGTCGAACCTTTACCAGCATTGGTATTGCCCTTAGGCGACTGCTCAAACACCTGATTCGCGGGAACAGTGTCATTAGCAACATTCTTGACGGACACCTTGAAACCCGCAGCACCTAAGGCATTTGTGGCATCGGTAACGTTCGTGCTGGTGACATCAGGAACTGGGACCTTTACAACCGACTTGCCCATGCTTGAACCGACGAAGAACAAAATGAGTGCGATCAGAACAAGCGCGCCAATGGTGAGCCCGACATAAAGGCCCGTACGATTCTGCTTCGGAGGCGGCGTGTACTCACCTGAAGTTGTTGGCGGACCACCGAAGCCAGCGCCGCCAGCTCCAGTAGCGGCGGGAACCATTGTTGTTGCGTCAGCTGGTGTGGCCCCGGCAAGACCAGCACCGATCACAACGCCGGCCGCTGCGCCAGCACCGCCAGCAATCAAACCAGCAGCGAGAACTGGCTGACCTTCAAGGAAACGACGAAGGTCAGAACGAAGATCCTCAGCAGACGCGTATCGCTGACCTGGATCTTTGGCGAGCAATTTGAAATCGATTGCTTCAAGCGCGGGAGGAATATTTGGATTGATGCGGCTTGGCGCAACAGGCTGTTCTTGTACGTGCTTATAGGCAACCGCTACTGGTGAATCACCCGAAAATGGAGGACGCGCAGCAAGCATTTCGTAGAGCACACAACCGAGTGAATAAAGATCTGAGCGCGGATCAACTGCATGACCCTGTGCTTGTTCGGGCGAGAAGTATGTCGCTGTACCCATCACTGAACCAGCTTGAGTGAGATTCACAGCCGCATCGCCGGTGGTTGCCGCCTGCGCAATACCAAAATCGGCGACCTTCACTTGACCGGTCGGTGTGATGAGAATGTTTCCTGGCTTCACATCGCGATGAACAACGCCGTTGCGATGTGCGAAGCCGAGTGCCGCTGCAATATCAGCGGTGATTTCGGCGGCGCGATTGGGATGAAGCGGACCTTCGGTGCGAATAATTTCCGAAAGCGGACGACCTTCGACATATTCCATAACAATGAAATAGGTGCCGTACTGCTGACCCCAGTCGTAGACCGCGACAATGTTCGGCTGATTTAAATTGGCCGCAGCCTGCGCTTCGCGGCGGAACCTCTCGACAAACGAGGCGTCCCGCGCATGCTCGGCGAAAAGGACCTTCACCGCCACGGGGCGATCAAGCAGGAGGTCTCGAGCGAGGTAAACATCGGCCATGCCGCCTCGCGCCAACTTCCGATGCAGCTCGTAGCGATCGTTGAAAACTGTGGGGCCCGCAGGAGTGTCACTCATCGCCGCAAAGACTAGGACCGATTTGCCAGCAGCACATCGCACTCAGCAGAGGAATCTGCCCCTCAGCAGCCACCCTGCGCAGCCAGTGCGATCTGGAGCACCGCTTTGGCAATCGGCGCAGCGATTCGGCCACCCGTGGCCTCGCTGCCGCCCGACTGATTGAGGACAACAACCGCCACCGCCACTGTGGGCGGTTTCCCGGGAGGACCAGCAAAGCCCATGATCCAGGTATGACTCTTGGGAGGATCGGTGCCGAGCTGGGCAGTACCGGTCTTTCCGCCAACGGTGCAGCCCTGAATAGCCATCCCTGTTGCCGTTCCGCCCTTCGCAACGCCAACCATGTCATCGAAAAGTGTCCCTGCCGATGAGGACGACATCGGGGTGAGCCACTTTGATGGCGCATACGACGAGACAACATCGCCTCGGACGTTGCGAACCTCGAAGAGGAAATGTGGCTTCATAATGACTCCGCCATTGGCAACTGCTCCGGCAACCATCGCCATTTCCAATGGCGTCGCCTGCACATCGTTCTGACCGATTGAGGACATCGCGAGTTTGGCCTGATTGTTTCCAACATTGGTGGGGAACACCGACTTGACCGGATCAGGCATGTCGATCGGAACCGTCGCATTGAATCCAAAGGAACCAGCACCAGCCACCATGTCAACCGCGCCGATCGTCTCTGCGCCCATTTGCGCAAACGACGAGTTACAAGACACCCGAAGAATTTCGGGCAATGTGCCACCACAGGTTTCACCACCGAAGTTCATGATCGGCTTATTCGTCCCCTCGGGCGTGTATCCATTCGTGAACGGATACACCGGTTCAGTGTTGGTCACTTTGCCGGTCTGAAGACCAATGCCGCTAGTCACAACTTTAAATGTTGAACCCGGGAAATAACGATCTTGGTAGAAGTGAGCGCGCATCGGAACACCGGGTGCCGCATTGAGCATCTTCCATGACGTTTCAGCGATGGTCTTGTCGAGAGAACTCACGGTGTTTGGGTCATACGACGGCCAGCTCCACGACCCGAGGATTGCCCCGGTGCGTGGGTCGAGAGCAACAACCGAACCTTCACGATTGCCGAGTTGCCTTCGCGCAGTTTCCTGAATGTCTTTGCGCAGCGAAATAGAAACGTTGCCAACGTTTTCACGAGCAACGAAAAGGTCCCCAAAACCCTCTATCTGTTGATCGAATGTGGAACCTGAGAGTTCGTCGTTGTACTGCCGCTCAAGACCTGATGAACCATACCGAAACGAAAAATAGCCAGTGGTCTGACCAAAGAGTTCGCCCTCGGGATACACACGCATTCGTTTGAACTCAGAGCTGGTGTCTGGGTTCGCCACACTCTGCGCAATGACCGCTCCGTCGGCGGTAAAGATTGTCCCGCGAGGTCGATTGAAATCACGACGAACTTCAGCCGTGTTCAGCGGATTCGAATCGAGGCTGTTCTTATCGACAACTTGGATCCAGTTCAGTTTCGCAAACAAGGCGACATAAAGGACAACAAGAACGACCCCGAGCTTCATGATGTTCCGATTCATGCCGCTACCTCCGCCGCCGCACGGTTCATCGCTCGCTTTGAGGTCTGATCACTAATGCGTAAGAGCAACGCAAGGATCACATAGTTCATAACTAACGACGACCCGCCGTAGGAAATGAAGGGAAGCGCAACACCAGTGAGCGGCAGAAGACGGAGCACACCAGCAACGATGATGAACGCTTGCAAACCAAGCAGCAGAGTGAAACCTGTCGCCAACAGCTTGTCGAAAACCTGATCGGTGTCTGCGGCGATACGCAAACCAGAGCCGATTACCAACAAGTACGCAATGATGATTAATGAACCGCCCGCCAGTCCGAGTTCCTCGGCGATCACGGCAAAGATGAAGTCGTTCTCCGCTGCGGGTATGCGGGTATCACCGCCACGACCGAGGCCTGTTCCAGTAAGACCTCCAAACGCTATGGCGAACATTCCCTGGATGATTTGGTATCCGTCCCCGCTTGGCGTCTTCCACGGGTCAAGCCAAATGTCAACGCGAACTTTCACATGATCGAGAGTCCTCCATGCGAAGACTGCGCCCGCAGCAAAGAGTCCTCCGCCAATCACGAGGAACGATGTGCGTTGCGTTGCAACCCAGATCATCACCAAGAACAGCCCGAAGAAAAGCAGCGATGATCCAAGGTCCTTTTGGTAAAACATCACAAGCAGGGTGATGCCCCAAGCGATGAGTACTGGTCCTAAGTACTTCGGATGCGGAAGTCGAAACGGGCCAATCTTCCATTGGCTAGTTGCAATCAATTCGCGTTGGTCGGCAAGGTACGCCGCAAAAAAGATGGCCAAAGCAACCTTGGCGATCTCACCTGGCTGAAAATTGATAGGGCCAAGTTTCACCCAGATTTTGCTGCCTGATCCGGCGTCGTAACCCAAACCTGGAACCAGTGGGAGCAGGAGGAGGCCGATACCAACAAGAGCGAATGTGTACCGATAGCGCTCAAGATCACGCGGTCGTTTTACCCACCAAAGCGTGAGAACAAACCCAAGAATTCCGATCGCTGTCCACGTCGCCTGCGCCGCTGCAAGTTTTTCATTTAGGCCCGCAATGACGACATAGCCAAGTCCATTCAGCAGTGTCACTGTTGGAAGAAGAATCGGATCAGCACCTGGCGCCAACTTTCGCACAGCAAAGTGCGCGCCCATAAATAGGGCGATTACGGCAACCAGAAACGGAATGATGTTCGCCGGGATGCGAGAATCAGAACCGAGACTCGCTAATACGTAGGCCGCACAAACGATGACGACTGTCATCAACATCAGGCCCAGTTCAGTGTTGCGTCGGCGCGTCACCGCTTCACTGCACAGTCGTTGTAGTTGTGCTCGACGTTGATGCACCCGACGAAGCTGCGAGGGTCGTGGTTGTTGACGCCTTTAGGTTCTGTTCAATCAAATTATCGATATAGGTGCGAGCCGACTCAAGGGAAGGTTGTTCGACCCCGTTTTGCACGTCGATGACAGCCGATCGAGGAACGTTGGCGATCAAGAGTTCAGAATCTTCAGCCAGAGTTGGTTCGATCCACAGCACGCCGCCAGGCTTGCCGTGAAAAATCGCGACCTTGTCGCCATCAACGCCGACATACCAAGTCTTCGTGCCCGTCCACCAGATGAACGCGAACCCGGCGAGAATCACAAAAACGAATGCAGCGATAAAAACACCGACGCGCCAAGTAAAAGAACTGCGGATTACTCCCGGGGCTCGAGTCGGCTTCGGGTCGGCTCCAGGTGGTTCTGGGACGGTGAGATCGCCTCCGGTATGCGAGTTACGCACTCGATTGGCTGGATCAGCTTTTGGATCGCGACCTGAGTCATCGACAACATCAACGATGACGCACGTGATGTTGTCGCGTCCGCCGCCTTCATTAGCGAGTCGAATCAGTTCACGACAGGCCTCGTTGGGGTCAGCAAGGCGTCGAAGAGTTGCGGCAATGCGACTTTCGTCAATCTCGTTGAACAAGCCATCGCTGCAGATCAAATAACGATCACCGACGACCGGGAGGATCTCCCATGAATCGACAAGCACGGTTCCATCGATGCCAAGGGCACGAGTGAGGATGTTCCGCTGTGGATGGACCGCCGCTTCAGCCGCAGTAAGGCGGCCTTGACGCTCCATCGTGGCAACGAGGCTGTGGTCTTCAGTTATCTGGGCAAGGTCCCCGTCGGAGAGTAGGTAGAGCCGAGAATCACCAACGTTGACCACACCGATTGCATCGCGACCCGAGGCTTCGACAAGCGCCATCGCAACGAGGGTCGTGCCCATTCCGGCAAGTTCTGGATCGGAGGTTGAGCGCTCGACCAAAATGCGATTCGCGTCTTCGACGGCGCGAACCAAGACATCGGTCCCAGCAGCGGTAAACCCTGACTGAAGACTTTCGAGGGCCAGATGGCTCGCTACCTCGCCTGCTTGATGTCCACCCATGCCATCGGCAACAGCAAAGAGGCCGTCGACAACAAGGAATGAGTCCTCATTGGCCTGGCGAACACGACCGGTGTCGGAGGCTGCTCCCCAGGCGAAACGCGTCACTGCATCTCCATGACGGTGTTACCGATCTGCACAACATCTCCGGGCTTAATGACCATCGGCCCCGAAACTTTGTGACGGTTCAACCATGTTCCATTCGTGGAACCGAGGTCTTCGATCTGCCATTGATTGTCCCTAGTGAACAAGCGTGCATGGATCTGCGATGCATAGGTGTCGTCAATCGTCACTTGGCAACCGGCGGCACGACCTATCGAAACCTCTCCGGTTAATGGCCACATCTTTCCTGCGAGCTCCACCGGTTCACGAAGGAGAAGCTGACGGGTTTGCACGGCGTTTTTCACGTCTTTGCGGCGTTTGCGCGTGGGCACGGCAACCGGAGTTGTCACGCCGCCCGCGGGTATCTGCGGAGTAGGACGAAGTTCTGCCCACACCGCGCGAACTACCCGGAAGAAAAACAGATAGAGAAGCGCGAGAAGGCACAGTTTCAGGACCAGAAGCAGTTGGTCAGAGACCATTGTCAGGACGCCTGGAACGTGAGTCGGATACTTCCGAAACCGAGTTCGTCGCCGTCACGAAGTTCACGTTCATGAACCGGTACGCCATTAACAGTGCTTCCATTGGTGGAACCGAGATCGACGAGTACAAATCCGACGCCCCGTGGATGTATTTCTGCGTGACGACGGCTCACGTTCGGATCGACCAGCGTGACCTCGCATTCAGGCAAGCGGCCGATGCTGACCATTTGCTCGTGCAGAACGAAACGCTCACCACTGGGAAGAACCAGCGAACCGGCTCCGGCGCCACCTTTGCCCTCCCTGAATCGGGATTCGATCGAGAAGGTCCCTGTGCGCTGATTGTCGTCGACCACAAGTTCGATCTCGACCGGACCAAGAAACCCGTAGGCCTCGTCGCGAGCGTGTTCACGAGCCGCATCGCACAGTTCACGTGCCAACGAATCGGCGATGTCGACGAACGAATCGTGATCGTCGGGAGCAATAGCAATGGTAAATGAGTTGGGCGCAACCGTGCGGCCCCGAACATCGACGGTGCGGTGGTCATCCATCTCGCGGGTGAGCTTGCGACCTATTTCAATGGGACGCACACCACTCTTGAAGACTCGCGAGAACACGCCTTCCACAGCATGTTCGAGACGACGTTCAAACCCTTTGAGACCCACGGAGAACAGGTTAGAGCCGCAGGCAGTTCATCCAATGCCGCTCAGCGGAATAGCGAAATCCCGCATACCGGCGCCGATTTTGGATTCGTGAGGCCCAACAATGGGCAGTAGAGTCAGCAATCCACTCGCGCGAGTGGCGGAATAGGCAGACGCGCAGGATTCAGGTTCCTGTGCCCGCAAGGGTGTGGGGGTTCAAGTCCCCCCTCGCGCACCATTAGGTGGGACCGGTCCCACAATCACGACCAGAAAATCTCCCAGCCCGAGAAATCTTCACCCCCCGAGCGTCTTCTGACCTTGGTGGAGCCGAACGTCGCCGATTCGGTGGACGTGACTCCCGGGATGACGTCGAAGAAGCAGGCCGAACTTGTGGCCAAGCGCCTGCGCGCTGCGGCCGACTTCTCCGTTGCGACTGTCGACCGGTCTGCGGCCACACCCGCACTGGCTGGTGCACGAGCCCATGCGGTGATGCTTCCCACCTGGAACGTTCCCCACGTCGCCGGTCGGCTCGACGCCGGACGACGCGTCTCACTCCATTCACTTAGCGAGTGCCCCGACGCCGACCGGTTCGACGTCACCTTCGATGGTCCGTTCGTGGTCCTCGCACCGTCGTCAACCGGCTTGCGCCGGGGCCAGTGCGGCGTGGAGAACCGGCCCCGCAACGGTTCAGTCCATCGACGGCTCCGCCTGTCGGTGGCGGTCACCGAACGATGAGTCGGGACTTCGTCGCAATAACTGCTGCGAACTCAAGACCGGGGCCCAGGCGCCGATCGACCCGGCCAAGCGAGAACCGCCCTGCTGCATCGATGGTGCCGAATCGTTCGGCGCGATGGCGATCATGACGGGCACGTTGGTTCCTCATGCACAAGGAATCGGCACACCCAGGCCCGTTTGGTTGCTTTAGACCTCACAGCGCGCACTACGCGGAACATTGAACTGGATTACGCGAATCGATTCGAACGTTCCCCTGACCACACGGTGTTTCGCTTGCGAAACACCGTGTGCGGTAGCGCTATCCACTGAACTACGAAGGCGGGGGATGGTGCGAAATGTGCCGACATATTTTGGGTCATCTATTCAGGCCGAGGCATCAGTCGGAAATTCTCTGCACACGAAAACCAACGGCAGGTCCCGAAACAAATTTCGGTGCGCCTATCGCACCTTCCAGGAAACGCCACGGATCAGGCAGCCCTTCATTGTCTTCAAGTTGCAGGAACTGACTGAATAAACCCGTGTCACCCATCACTTCATCACAAGAAATACCAAAAGTATTTATCTGGTATCTGCCTTTTGAGAATTGCTGACCAGATACAACTTCAGCCTTGGGGACTTCAAATATTCCACATGGCGGAGTTTGTGGGCCGACACCTTCGCCTAGGTTCACTGCGCTCGATGATGGCGACTCCAAGTCGGCTTCTGTTGTTGAAGGACTGCTACCGATACACGCACTCAATAACGCTGCAACAATCACTAGCCAACTCAAGCCGATGACGATCTCTGCGTTGGGACGATAGCTATTCCGATAACTCATAGGTTCAACATGACACATGAACGTAAAGACTGAATAAGAGTCAGTGATGAAACGAAGAAGATCATCCTAAATCGACGATCTCGAGTTCTCTGCTCGGCGCTCCACGCCAGGAGCGACATGAGGGTCCACAAAATCCATCAAGAATCATGAACAACAAGACCTTCGTTGAAGCCCGCAAAGATGCTAAGACCGCTATGGTTCTGCAATGAACAGGGCTATTCGCCTCATTATTTCTGCGATCGTTGTCGTCGGGCTCGGAGTCACCGTTGGCCCGTGGGCATACATCAACTTCATCAAAGATGATGCCCCAGCCGCGCTCGACATCGACTCGAAAACAAACACCACCATCGATAGCGACGACACAGTTCCAGCACCACTGACTGATACATCAGGTGATTGGCAAGTCTCGCCGAACACCGATTCCGTGGTGGGCTACCGAGTGAAAGAGATCCTCTTTGGCCAAGCCACTGAGGGCGTCGGACGCACAAAAGATGTTGAGGCTACCCTCACCATCGCAAACAATGCAGTGACCGCCGCATCGTTCACCGTTCAAATGGGCACCCTCATGAGTGACGCCGCCAAACGTGATGGTCAATTCAACGGTCGCATCATGGACGTCGCCACCCACCCAACAGCTACTTTTTCACTCACCCAACCAATTACATTGCCTGCAAACGCTGTATCAGGAGATGTGATCACCACAGATGCAACTGGCGAACTCACACTGCGTGGCACCACCAAGACCGTCACGTTCCCCGTGAAAGCTCAAGTTCAAGGAAGCACATTCACCGTTGTTAGCAACATCACCATTGTGTTCAGCGAGTGGTCCATCCCTGAGCCAGGTCTTCCCGGCATCTCTGTGGATCCCCAAGGGCTCTTGGAGTTCGCACTTGTTTTCACGCGCTAGGGCGTTCTCATAATCCACTGGCGCCCCCGGCATGAATCGAACATGCGACCTGCGGCTTAGGAAACCGTTGCCGTCGCTTCTGGATCTAGTTCGCGAACCATCCGTTCACGTCCGCAAGAAGATGAGTTGGAGATTGCGAGTAAAAACACACCTCGCCCTGCGCCGAAACAGGCGCAATCACCGCATTCGCGACCGTCTGACCCGTACCCGATCACGACCCGCACACAGTCAACCGAAGCTTCTTCCGGATTCTGATCGGTCAGTGACTTGATCATCGCTCGCAGCCGCTTCGACGCCACGGAATGGACGGCCGTCCACGCATGGCTGCACTCGTGCGCCATCACGTGCGCCAGTCTGTCGTCGCTTGCGTTCAGCGTGGTCGTGCCTAGGTACATGACGCCCCGGTACCAAGCTCCGAAGACGCCGCTTCCCGCCAACCGCAGAACTTCTGGCAGTTGGGCGATCAAATTCGCAACTCTTGCATTCCGTGATGTGTCAAGAACGGGCTCGATGTAGATCTCGGCCGGTGCCAACACTCCGACCCGAGGTTTCGGTTCGGAAACCTGCCGGTCCCGCCAAATCACCCCGAGTCCCAGTGTGGCCACTAACTCGATCGTGAACCCGACGACCAACAGCCGGCGCCAGGTCACTGCTCGCAGCATCGGTCACTGCAGTTCATCGCCACGGGTGGAGGTTACGAACCGGCTGTGACAATCAAGTTGGAATGATCTCGACACACTGCAGCCGGCCGGAAGACCGACAGTCACCGCTTCCCAGTACGATCTCGACATGACCACCACACCCAAAAAGGGTCGTGGTGGGACCGGTCCCGCGAAGGGCTCAGCAAGTCCCCCCTCGCGCACCATTAGGTGGGACCGGTCCCACAATCACGACCACAAAATCTCCCGGCCTGAGCACCATCTGAGGCTCGTCGAGTCAGTCGGACCGTGCGTCGGGAACTACGCGAGCACGCGTCGAAGACCCACTGCGGCACGGTCACCGATGCGGTTGAAGACCAATCCGAGCAACGGATTCAATGGGCTTAGGTAACCATTGAGGAGCAATTCCGCGGAGTAGGTGACGATGGATCCTTCACCTTTCGCAACGACCGTGATCCTGTCGATCGAGGTGAACTTGGAGTTCCGGGCCTCGACCAAGAGATTGCCGGGCTCGTCATACTCAACGGTCTCATAGCGCAGCACCGTTCCCCCGCCGACGCTCTTCACTGCGACATCGAAGCTTGATTCTGGGCCGCCCCCGTCGCCCGCAACTTGGGTGACAGCGAGTACGCCGGGGTCCCAGCTGGCGAAGTTGCGCAGGTCAGACATGTAGGCGAAAGCTTCTTCGACCGACTTCGAGCTTTCGACACTCACCTTGTACTTCGACATCGATCTTCCTCGTTCGTTCTTGGGTAACAGCTTTCATTGACCCTAACGACAGCGAATTCTGAAACCTCGATCCAGGCCGAACGTAAAGAGAGCGAGCTGGTGAGGTCGGTTCCGTGAAGCGCTGATTTAGCGGATCGCGTACGCCGCGTATCCACCCGCCGCAAGGTCATTCGCGCGGGCCATGTAGCGGTCGAGGCCACCCATGTAAATGGGAATCACGCGTGCTTTGCCCTCGATATTGCCGCCGTTGTACCAGGAATGGCAGTTGGGGGCATTGAACATTGTGCCCACTGCAGCGGCTTCCACTTCTGCACACCATTGATCTTGCGCGTCAGCA
>JASJMB010000041.1:0-4001 GCA_037620085.1 Acidimicrobiales bacterium
CTTCTCGTCGTGGCCACCAAATTGTTTCCGCATGGCTGAAAGCAGCTTGTCGGCGTAATCGGCTTCGCCGCGCGAAGTGAACCTCTCGTAAAGAGCCGTCGTGAGGATCGGAGCCGGTGCCCCAATGTCGATGGCAGCAAGACTCGTCCAACGACCTTCACCAGAATCGCTTACGCGACCAGCGAAGGTGTCGAGTTGTGGATCTTCCACTAATGAAGCAGCGGTAAGGTCGAGCAACCAAGAAGCCACGACGCTTCCGCGACGCCAAACTTCTGACACCGCCTCAATATCAATGTCGTACTGGTAATACTTCGGCTCGCGTAGCGGCGTTGTCTCTGCATCGTTTTCCCGGACAACTTTGCCAGCATTCGCGTGCTTGAGAATATTGAGACCTTCTGCGTATGCAGCCATAAGCCCGTACTCAATACCGTTATGAACCATTTTCACAAAGTGGCCGGCTCCGGCGGGGCCACAATGCAGCCAACCGTGTTCTTCGGGAGTGAAGTCGCCGGTGCGACCAGGAGTGCGTTCCGCGTCGCCAACGCCTGGAGCGATCGTGCGAAAAATCGGCTCAAGGTGCGAAACGATTTCATCCTCGCCACCAATCATGAGACAGAAACCACGATCAAGGCCGAAGACACCGCCACTGGTTCCGACGTCGACGTAATGAATGCCTTTCGGCGCGAGCGCCTCGGCACGGTCGACATCGTCGCGGTAGTAGGTGTTTCCTCCGTCGATCACGATGTCGCCCGACTCCATAAGCGCGGCGAGGTCTTCGACCGTGCCGCCGGCATACGCGGCCGGAACCATCACCCAAGCAGCGCGGGGTACATCAAGCTTCGCGACGAAATCAGCGAGATCGTTGGCTCCGGTAATGGAATCGCTCTCGGCTGCAAGGGTTGCGACAGCCTTGGCGTCGACATCAAACACCACACAGGTATGACCATCGCGAACGAGACGACGCACGAGATTTGCACCCATACGTCCGAGACCCACCATGCCGAGCTGCATCAGATTCCTTTCGATCCCGCCATTCAGCGAGTCCCCTATCCTGCCAAATCCCAACAATCCCTGCCGACGGCCAGCGGGCGCTCAACCCAAACTGCTCTGCCGATGACCGAAATGGGACGAATCACTCGACTCCCGATAGATTCACTGACCTGAACGCCCGGCCGATCCGGGTCATGAGAAGGGGAAGTCATGCTGACGTACGACAAGTTCTTCATCGGGGGCGAGTGGGTTGAGCCCGCCGGGAACGAAACACTCAAGGTGCTCTCACCGACGACTGAAGAGGTCATTGGTTCTGTTCCGGTTGCCACCAACGCCGATATGGATCGTGCCGTTGCCGCAGCCAAGGCAGCACTCACCGGCCCATGGGCCGACTACACACCTCAAGAGCGTTCCGCTCTGCTCACGAAGGTTGCCGAACTCCTTACCGCTCGTCAGGAAGAGTTCACCAATCTCATCGTTAGCGAAGTTGGTGCGCCGTACTACTTCTCCATGTTCGGTCAGGTTCTGTCCGCAACGATGGTGCTCAACTCATTCGCACAGCACACGCTGAACTTCCCGTTCGAAGAACGTCGTGACGGCGCTCTCGGCGGACAGATCATCGTTCGCCGCGAACCAGTCGGCGTTTGCGCCGGCATCATTCCGTGGAACGTGCCGCTGTTCATCACCACCCTCAAGGTTGGCCCGACACTTGCTTCGGGTTCCACCATCGTGCTGAAGCCCGCTCCGGAAACTCCTCTCGATGCCAACCTCTTCGCCGAGGTCCTCATCGAAGCTGGCGTTCCTGCTGGCGTCATCAACATCGTTCCGGCTGACCGTGAGGTTGGCGAATACCTCGTCCGTCATCCTGACGTCGACAAGGTCAGCTTCACTGGTTCAACCGCAGCCGGTCGCAAGATCGGCGCCATCTGCGGCGAGCAACTCAAGCGCTGCACACTCGAACTTGGTGGCAAGTCCGCTGCAATCATTTGCGAAGACGCCAACATCGAAGAAGCAGTCGGCCACATCATCCAGGGTGGCCTCATGAACAACGGTCAGGCCTGCGTGGCACTCACTCGCGTTCTTGCTCCAGCGAGCAAGTACGACGAGATCCGCGATGCGCTCGCTGCTGCAGTGAGCGCACAGGTAGCCGGTGACCCCGCCAATCCTGAGAACATGTGCGGACCACTCATCGCCGAACGTCAACGTGAGCGCGTCGAGGGCTACATCGCCAAGGGTGTTGCCGAAGGCGCAACCGTTGTTGTCGGTGGCGGCCGTCCCGACGAAGCAAAGGGTCACTTCGTGTCCCCCACGCTGTTCGCCGATGTCACCAACGACATGACCATCGCTCGTGAAGAAATCTTCGGACCAGTGCTGTCGCTCATCAAATACGACACTCTCGAAGATGCCATCGCCATTGCGAATGACAACGACTATGGCCTCGCCGGCGCCTGTTACACCGCAGACATCGAAAAAGGCATCAACGTTGCTCGCAAGGTCCGCACCGGCACCTTTGGTGTCAACACGGCCCAGGGCATGGACTTCAACGGCCCGTTCGGTGGCTTCAAGAGCTCTGGCGTTGGCCGCGAGCTTGGCCCCGAAGGCATCGAAGCATTCTGCGAGTGCAAGACCATCTCGCTTCCCGGTGGCATTGATCTTCCGATCGGCGGCTGATCACTCCACCAACGTTGTGTAGTTCCCGGGGGTCGACCACAAGGTCGGCCCCCGGTTTCGTTTTGCGACTTAGTTGTCTGGACGCCAGGCCACGACAGAACCAGCAAGATCGACGAACTCTGCAGCGGCCGAAAGATCAACGGCGATGCCGGTGACGCTCACGCCTGAATCACTCATGGCCGCAACAAGATTTGCTCGGTGTTGTGAAGGATCACTGTCAGCAACATCATCGCCCCAGTGCTCAACAACGATGCCGAGTTCGAGCGACGCGGCGAGGTCAAGGAGCTCGTTTTCAATCAATCCACCGGGCGTGGTGATAGCCACCGAACGAGTGCCATCAAGGGCCGACACGATTGCTGCGGCGATGGCGAAACCGTCGGCCACGCGGGCGGGCACAACAACGCGACCTATCGGAACAGGAACGAGGCCGCGAGCGAACCAAAACCCTGCAGCGCCGCCATCGACGTATACCTGCACATCGGCATCGATTGCGTCGAAGACATCGAGTACGGCGCGAACGGGATGTAACGGCGCAGTGTTCGCATCGCGATGATCACCGAACACCGCCGCGCATGCTTCGACAAGCGATGAAGGGGCAGGGGCGAGTTCGACTTCAGGCCAGTCCGTTGCGAGGAACGGCAGATGCCACGGCTCAACTTCGAGGAGCTGCGCGTTCACCGGAAGTGACTCGCCGAGTTCGTCATCGTCAACACCAACCGCGATGACGAGTTCGCATTCATCGAGACCACCGAGTGCAGGATCATCGGACTGAATCCCGACAACACCACACCATGACGGGTGATCGAACGGAACAACCCCGACCGCCCCCATCGTCGTCATCACACCAGCACCGGCGCGCGTAACGAAATCGACAACATCGGCTGCAACACCGTCACGGATCACACCCGGGCCAACGACGATCATCGTTCGGAAGTCGGCGAGACCAGATGAAAGACGAAGAAGCTGATCGCTTCGTTGCAATATAAGTGGTTGGGCGCCTTCGGGAGCTTCGACCAGCAGGTCACCGGGCAGTTCAATCTCGATCGCGCCAAACACGCGACCAAGCGACCAGCCTGCAATTGCCGCAGGAAGATCTTCGACTCCGATTGAAAGCGCTTGGGTTTCCTCACCGGGCTGCGAGGACAAACGCACTCGACGACCCGAAAGTAGGGCAACGCCCGGCCGTGCATCAGGAGCTGCAGAAAGTCGTCCGTCGGCATCGGCCAACGCGATTGCCGCAGCCTCAGATGTGACAGGAATGAGCGCAAGGCCTTCGAGTGCGTCGAGTCCGTGACCTGGAACAGCAAACGCTCGAGTCGCTCCGGCTGCGCGCAAACAGC
>JASJMB010000042.1:0-85786 GCA_037620085.1 Acidimicrobiales bacterium
AAATCCGGTTCATGCTCGAAGAACACCGCAACAACTTCAACCATTACCGACCCCACAGCGCCCTGGCATATCAAACACCCGTCGAGTTTGCTAACGACTGGCGAAACGAAAACGCGGTATTAGTCTCAAATCAGGTGGACCGACCAAAGGGGTTCAGGACATGGCCAGCGCCCGTTCGATTGTTGAGTCCTATTTTTCGTGTGTCAAGGCTGGTGACAAGAATGTTGCCGAACTTTTCCATGATGATGCTCAATTGATCGGGCTCGGAACGGTGGTTGTTGGTCGCCCAGCAATCGATCAGTTCTACGCAGCATCTATTGAAACAGGACGGCCTCAGCCGTCATTGGTCGGCGATCTCTTCGTTGAAGGTGATCGCGTTGTTGCTGAATTGCTGATCGAACTTGCTGAGCAAGCAATCATGCATGTCGTGGATCTTTTTGAAATTTCCGGAGAGAAGATCAAGTCGCTGACGTATTTTGTCGCTGATCATTCGTAGGCGTGGCAATTACATCCCGGTGAAACGCTGAACTAAACGAGATCGGTACAGTTTCCCAGCATCGCTTCGGGGCAGTTCGTCCACCACGAAGATTCGCTTTGGGGTTAGCTGAGAGCCCAATTGCTGTTTGCAGAACGTAATTGTTGATTTGATTGTCGTTTCAGGGTCGGCTCCAGATGGAAGAACGATCGCGGCCGCAACAATCTCGCCGAACTCTTCATCGGGAAGTCCGAACGCCGCCCCATCCAGCACACCGGGAGCCGTTGCAAGTGTCTCGTCGATGCGGGCTGGGTAAATGTTGACGCCGCCGCTGATGATGCACTCGGCGGTTCTGCCGGCGAGGAAGAGGTACCCATCGGGATCGATATGGCCTTGGTCTCCAACCGTGTACCACTTACCGCTTTCGTCGTAGGTCGCTTGCGTTTTTGCGTCGTCGCCGTGGTAGCGGAATGCCGTGGCACTGAAGAACCACACCGTACCCATCTCGTCGGTATCGGCTGGTGAGCGATCGTCGCGTCGAATGCAAAGTCGACTTGGGTCAATGTGTCCAACACTGCCGGGATGCGCGAGCCACTCCTGGGGCGTGATCCATGTTCCCGGTCCCTCACTCGCTGCGTACATCTCGTGAATGACAGGGCCGAACCAATCGAACATCGCTTGTTTCGTTGCGACCGTGCACGGGCCCGCCCCATGGAGAACAAATCGCAGGCTTGAAACATCGAACGATTCCCGCTCGGGTACCGCGAGCATTCGGTTGAACATGGTCGGCACAAAGAAGGCATGAGTGATGGCGTGACGATCGATGAGTTCGAGAACCTGGAGTGGTTCAAATCGGCTTGTGACGATGACGGTGACGCCAGCGCCGAGGGGCCACTCAAGACAGATGCGGCTTGGTCCGGAGTGATAGAGCGGAGCGGTGCACAGCATGGAGTCGCCGTCGTCGCCGTTCATATCGAACATGCCCACCATTGCTTTACCAGCCGCGGCCGCAGCAGCGGAAGGCTGGGGGGAGTGGCGGACACCTTTTGGTCGACCGGTGGTGCCTGAGGTGTAGATCATTTGTGTCCCGCGTTGACGCACGGGAGCAGGAGAAGGCGAAGATGCGAGCGCATCGGCCCACGGGAGGAACCCTTCAATCGGGTCGCCGATGGAGATGCGAAGAGTGATGGCTTCCGGGGCACTTTGGGCTTGATGAGCAAAGACAGATTCAGCAATGAGCGCTCGTGCGCCCGAATCGGTGAGGACGTACTGCACATCGTCGGTTTCAAGATGCCAGTTGACTGGGAGCAGCGTGAGACCTGCGCGCAGCGCTGCTTCGTAACTCATCATCCACTCAGGTCGATTAGTAGAGAGTACGGCAACCACGTCGCCTGGTTCGAGGCCATGGGCAGCAAATGCTGAAGCGAGTGCGTCAACCGAGGATTCAAGTTCGCCGTAAGTAATCGTCTCGCCGTTGGATGTGACAATTGCTGCTCGATTGGGATCTCGCTGAGCGATTGCTGAGATCTCGCGCCCAAGTGCATGGAGTTCTTCGTCGATCACGTTTGGTCCTCGCTAAATGACTGCAGAGAAAACTGGTTTCTGATGGTAGGCCGTTTGCTCGGGGACTGAAGGTGAGGCCGGCACAGTTGGTAGAACTCGATCGCGATCTCTTCGTCAATGCCAAGAGAGTGTGATCGAAAACGACGAAGGCCCCGCCGAGGCGGGGCCTTCGATCATTCAGTTCGCTTTTCGATGATTACGAGAGACGCTCGATAATCATGGCCATGCCCTGGCCGCCACCGATGCACATGGACTCCATGCCGATGCTGCCGCCGGTGTCCTCAAGGCCATTGAGGAGCGTGGCCATGATGCGTGCGCCGCTCATGCCGAAGGGATGACCGAGCGCAATTGCGCCGCCGTTCACATTGAGCTTGTCCCAACCGATGCCGAGGTGCTTGGCCGACGGAACAACTTGCGCAGCAAATGCTTCGTTAATCTCGATGAGGTCGATATCGTTAATGCTCATGCCGGCGCGAGCCATGGCCTGACGGCAGGCTTCGACTGGTCCGAGGCCCATGATCTCGGGATTGAGTGCGCTAACGCCCGAGGAAATGATTCGAGCGATTGGGGTGAGGCCGAGTTCCTTGGCCTTGGTGTCACTCATGACGATGACAGCAGCAGCGCCATCATTGAGCGGGCAGGCGTTGCCGGCGGTGACAGTTCCGTCCGGACGGAACACGGGCTTGAGTTCGCTGAGCTTTTCCTTGGTAGTTCCAGCACGGATGCAGTCGTCCTGTTTCACGACAACGGGGTTGCCGTCGGCATCGACGGTGTGGATCGGCGTGATCTCACGTTCGAAGAAGCCGCGCTCAAGGGCTGCCGTGGCACGCTGCTGAGACTGTGCTGCGAATTCGTCCTGCTCTTCACGTGAAACGTTTTCGAACTGAGCAACATTTTCTGCGGTCTGACCCATGCCGAGGTAGTAATCGGAGATGCCAGCGGCGAACGGCGCCCAAACGGGGGCTCCACCCGTTGCGCGCTCGGCGGTGCGAGCTTCCGCAGAGCCCATAAGTGGATTATGTGTGCCGGGCATGCCATCGGACATTCCGAGACCGAACTGGCTCACGGTTTCAACACCAGCGGAGACGAAGATGTCACCCTCGCCAGCCTTGATCGCGTGTGCGGCCATGCGAATGGTCTGGAGTGACGAGGAGCAGTAACGGTTAACAGTGACGCCGGGGATGTGGCCCATGCCTGCGAGTTCCGAAACAACGCGAGCGATGTTGTAGCCCTGGGCACCTGCAGGCTGCGCGCAGCCAAGCATGATGTCTTCGACGAGTGTCGGGTCAAGTGAGGGGACCTTGTCGAGAGCGGCACGGATGATTGTGGCCGCGAGATCGTCAGGGCGGACCTGGGTGAGCGAGCCCTTATGGGCACGACCGATTGGTGAACGGGCGGTCGAAACGATGACTGCTTCGGGCATGACAGCTCCTTGGTGCACGGAACGCCGGACGGTTCCGGCGGGGCGGGCCAGACGGGGCCCTTCATGGGCATTGTCTATCGCAAGGAACCTACTGAGCGGTAACTACAGGCGAGAAGGCGTGCGGGACGCGTGGTCGTGGGGTAGAACCGTCCTTCTTCCTTCTCCCCAAAAGGCCTTGTTCGCTCTGAGCGGGCAAAGGGCCAAGGTGAACCGCATGGCACTTGATCTGCGAACTCTGATTGACCCAAACACCACCGCAGTGGTGACCTCTGAATGTCAGAACGGTGTGCTTGGCCCCGACACCTCGCTGCCGGAGTTGGCCGACGCCGCCCGAGTTCAGGCGATTCCCAATGGCGCCCGGTTGCTTCATGCGGCCAGAGTCGCCGGTGTACAAGTTGTGCACGCGGTGTTTTGGCGTCGCCCTGACTATCGAGGCGGCAATACCAACGGGCGATTGTTCGTTGCGATGCAGAAACATGGAGCAGTCGCGATGGAACCGGGCAGCCATCTCGCGATGCCGATCGACGAATTCGCTCATTCTCCTGACGATCTGATTCTTGGTCGCTACCACGGACTCGATCCCATCGGAGGCACCGATCTCGATCCGGTTCTGCGCAATCTGGGGATTCAGACGGTTGTCGTCATCGGAGTGTCAGTGAACGTCGCGCTTATGGGACTTTCAATTGGCTTAGTCAACAATGGCTACCAAGTTGTTGTACCGCGCGATGCCGTTGCAGGTGTGCCTGCTGACTATTCCGAAACGTTGCTCGA
Organism: Acidimicrobiales bacterium; assembly: GCA_037620085.1. Taxonomy (GTDB): domain Bacteria; phylum Actinomycetota; class Acidimicrobiia; order Acidimicrobiales; family Acidimicrobilacustridaceae; genus Acidimicrobilacustris. Next base: position 4,233 of record JASJMB010000042.1, read on the forward strand.
CAACACCTACCAAATGATTTCTACAGTGGTCACCACAGACGATGTCATCAACGCATGGTCGTGAGTCTGAACCTGTCTAAGTCGGGCTCGTGACCGCTCAGCCGAGTTCAGATGCCGATCGTCAATTAGGGCGCCGGGGTGAAGCAACGCGGCAGCGATTTCTTAGCGCTATCGCTGAACTTCTCGAAGTAGGCACGTATCGGGAATTAACTGTGGTTGACGTTGCGCGCCGAGCGGGGACCTCGCCGGCGACGTTTTACCAGTACTTCGCGACTGCAGAAGATGCTGTGCTTTCGCTCGCGGGCGCGACGGTCGATGTTTCTGGTCCGGAACTTGCGTCACTGATCGAAGTTCGTGATTGGACAGATGCTCATGGGTGGGACGCGTCGCTCAGTGTGGCGGATGCTTTCATCGCGTTATGGGAACGTCACCGTTCGATTTTGCGTGTGATTGATCTCGCAACCGATGAAGGGGACCAAAGGTTTCGTGATGTACGAACGCGATTGCTCGGTGCTCCTGCCGAAGCATTTGTTGTGGTCTTACGCAATCGACCGGATCGCCAGGTCGTTGATCCGCTCGCTGATGCGGGGGTGTTGGTGTCGATGCTCGCTCACGTTTCTGCCCATATCGAAGGTTTGCAGTCGTGGGGCGCAGATCGCGATGAGTTGCGACGAAGCATGGCCCGAGTCGTGTTTCTGACTCTGACTGGTCAGTCGCCGCCGGGGGATTGATCACCGGGAGATTGAGTGGCGTCAGAGCGAGCTCGATCAGCAATTGACCCCCTCCGAAAGAGCGCCCACAAGCAAAGCCCCGAAGCGGCAGCAATGGCGACGACTATGAGCGGCCACGGCGCAGACGAGGCGGTGAGCGCGTCGGCGAGGAGGTTCATGTCAATACGCTAGAGGCCTGTGCTGGTCAGGGTGACGCGTGGCCGGTACCTTGCGAACGCACCACTTTGCGAACCCGTCGATCTGAGGCAGCACGATGAAGATTTCTGTTGGACTTCCCACCCACCATGTGGATTCCCCCGATGAATGGTGCTCGGCGGACGCCATTACCGAAATGGCCCAGGCATCAGAGACTGCTGGAGCCGACGCGGTATTCGTTACCGATCACCCAGCTCCCGACGTGACCTTTATGGCCAGAGGCGGCCATCACGCTCTCGATCCGTTCGTTGCTCTGACGGTGGCATCGACGGCGACGACAACTCTTCGACTTCACTTCAATCTCGCGATTCTCGCCTATCGCAATCCATTTACTACGGCGAAAGCGATTGCAACCCTCGATGTCATTTCTAATGGGCGAGTCATTCTCGGAACCGGTGCCGGGTACCTTGCCCCCGAGTTCGCTGCGGTTGGTGGCGACTTTGATCAACGCAACGACGTCACCGACGAATCCATTCGTGCGATGAAGGCAATCTGGTCGGGTGAACCGGTGACCATGAGCGGACTGCACTTTGACGCCGTGGAAACGATCGCGTTGCCGTTGCCTGTGCAACAGCCATCGCCACCCATCTGGATCGGCGGGAACTCAAACCGCGCAATTCGGCGCTCAGTTGAACTCGCCGACGGATGGAATCCGATGCCCAGCCCGGCTCGTGCAAGTCGGATGTTGCGCACGCCACCAATCGAAACAATCGAAGACCTTGCCCGTCGGATCGGTGATCTCCGTGCGGCATCGGAAAAAGCAGGTCGGGAGACTCCGCCTGAGGTGATTTTCACGCCGATTGGCTACGATCTATTTAGCGGATCATTCCCCGATGCGGAGCAGTTTGTCGACGATATCGCGGCCTATTCCGCCATCGGCGTGAGTGCTCTCACGATCAACCTGCCCGGAACAACGCGCTCTGAATGGATCGACAGTGTTGGATGGCTCGGTGCAGAAGTCATTGCCAGTATCGATTCGTGATCATCGGTGACCAACGAATCGGCGACGACATCGAGCGACATAGATCAAGCAGTTGCGGTGTTGCGCGCCGGTGGACTTGTGGCGTTTCCAACCGAGACAGTTTACGGACTAGGTGCCGATGCTTCGAACGATGCTGCGGTAGCGCGAGTGTTTACGGTGAAAGGTCGTCCGACCGATCACCCGCTCATTGTTCATCTCGCCGACTCTGAGCAACTCGATGACTGGGCAGCGATAGTCACTCCTATAGCGCGCCTTTTGGCTGATGCATTCTGGCCCGGACCACTCACACTTCTTGTTGAACGGTCATCGTCGGTCTCGCTTGCGGTTACTGGGGGCAGATCAACCGTTGGACTTCGGGTTCCTGATCACCCTGTTGCTCGTGAACTTCTTCGAGCGTTCGGTGGGGGAATAGCTGCCCCATCGGCAAATCGTTTCGGTCGGGTAAGCCCTACGACTGCAGATCATGTAGTGGCCGATCTCGGTGACGACGTAGATCTTGTTCTTGATGGAGGCGCCTGTCGCGTGGGAGTCGAGTCAACGATCGTTGATCTCACAGCAGAAGTACCTGTGGTGCTCCGGACGGGTGGCATTTCAATCGACCGGTTGGAAGAAGTTCTGGGACATGTGGTCGAGGTGCACGTTGGAGCGGAACCTTCAAAGGGAGGAGCGCGCGCTCCTGGGATGCTCGAGGCGCATTACGCGCCGGAAGTTCGCATCATTCTCTCGAGTGAAAATGAGGTCGTTGATGTGGTGATCGGTGCGCTGGCGTCGTCGACTGGTCCAGTTGGTCTCTTGGCGGGAACTGTGCTTGTCGGATTGCCAGAAGATGTCATCGAGCTAGAACCGGCAGGAACTGCCGATGACTACGCCGCAGTTCTGTATTCACGACTTCGTCAGGCAGACAGGCTTGGCCTATCAGTTCTTGTTTGCGTACCGCCACCGAATGTTGGTCTTGGACTCGCGGTGAACGATCGATTGCGGCGCGCGGCTGCGTCGTCGATGTAACGATCTTCGTCAAACAACAGTGACTGTTCGTTTGTGCCAGCCGGTGTAGCCGTCGATTGGACGAGGGGTGGGTTCGCCCGTTTGCACTTGGCCGTCGGCGGAATGGCATCGCACCGCGATCTCATGACTTCCTTTGGGTGCGTCCCAGTCGTAAAACCACTGGCGCCACATGCCGCCAGAGATCGAATCGCCTAACTCTGCTTTGTTCCACTCGCCGTTGATCTGAACATCAACCTGAGAAACGCCTGAGTTAGGTGCCCATGCGACACCGGCGATGGTCACGATTCCTTCGGCTGGTTGTGTCTCTTCTTGTGGAACATCGATGCGGGACGAAAGTTTGATTGGGCCATTCTTGGCCCAGCCTTGGTCGATCCAATAGCCGTTGACCTCGCTCCATCCGGTGAGTTGGATCGAATCGAGCCATTTGGTCGAGGACACATACCCGTAGAGGCCTTCGACGATCAATCTTGCTGGGAATCCGTTTTCTCGAGGAAGCGGAACACCGTTCATGCCGATGGCGACGAGAGCGGAGCGACCGTCGTAAGCGGCTGCCGTGGGAAAGCCTGCAGTGAACCCATCGACGGAAATCCCTAGTACCTGTTCGCCGGCGGGATCGACGCCGGCACGATCAAGGAGCGTCCGCAATTCGACGCCTTGCCAAACGGCGGTGCCGATGAGGTTATCGCCGACTCGATTCGAGACGCACGCAAGTGTGACAGGAGCTTCGACCTGTTCCATTGCGAGTAGTTCCTCGTAACTGATCGAAAGTGGCGTGCGAACCTTTCCTTTGATTTTGAGACGCCAAGCGTTGAGATCAACATTAGGAACGCTCAATGCCGTATCGATGCGGAAGAACTCTGCGTTTGGTGTGATGAGCGGAGTGAGGCCGTTGATCTCGAGATCGGTGACCGATGAAAGCGATCGAGTTTGAGCGGGCAGCGTGCTGGCCGACGAGGGCAGCGTTACTCCAGGACCCGCTCCGAGCCCCGTGGTGCCCTTGGCGCCACCTGAGGTGAGGACCTTTGTGCCGACCACGGCGACCGCCGCTCCAGCGGCAGCGACACCCGTCCATCGGAGGAACGAGCGTCGGGTGCCCGCCACGCGCTTATTGGATCGTGGTGGCGAAGGTGATGGGCCGTCGGGTTGTTGCTCGTCCATTCGTGTAGTCAACCCCCTGAAGAGTGCTTCGCGGTGGTCAGGGGAAAGAACGGCATGAATCACTCCTTCCCCGACTCCCTACCGACCGGTCGGTAGGCTACCGTTTCCCTCTTCTGGCCCCCGCAGAAAGTGTCATCGTGGACGAAACCGGCAACTCTCAGGCCCATCCCTCGACGATCGCCTACGAGCGCCCACCCGACGAGCAAGTGAACTGGGTAAGTTCCATCCCGTTTCTGGCCGTCCATGTGGTCGCAGTTGCAGGCACGATCATCTTTGGGATCACTCCGGTGGCTCTTGCACTGTTCATCGTCATGGTGTGGGGGCGAATCTGGTTCATCACCGCGGGCTATCACCGGTATTTCGCCCATCGTTCGTTCAAGACGAGTCGGGCGTTCCAATTGTTCCTGGCGATTGGCGGCGTGATGTGTGTGCAAAAGGGCCCGCTTTGGTGGGCGGGCCATCATCGCGAACATCACCGCACGAGCGACACCGAAGACGATGTGCATTCACCGCTCAAGGGATTCTGGTGGAGTCACGTTGGTTGGATCCTTTGCGACAAATTCGCCGAACCTCCCCTTGAACGCATCAAGGACTTTGCGAAGTTTCCCGAACTTCGATTCATTGAGAAGTGGAACGGCACGTTTGCTTGGCTTACAGCGCTTCTTTGTTTTTTGATCGGTGGCTGGTCAGGTTTGTTCTTCGGATTCTTTATGGGAACAGTCGTGTTGTGGCACAACACATTTCTGGTCAACTCGGTTGCGCATGTTCTCGGACGTCGGCGCTATGTCACTGACGACACGAGTCGCAACAACTTCTTGGTTGCATTGACAACTCACGGCGAGGGTTGGCACAACAATCACCATCACCACCAAGCGTCAGCGCGAAACGGATTTTTCTGGTGGGAAATTGATCTCACCTTTCAATCGCTGCGCGTACTTTCCTGGCTTCGAATCGTGCGTGATCTCAAAGTTCCGACAAAGCAGATGTTGGCGTCAGATCGCATTGCCGATGGCAATTTCGACGTCGGAATGTACCGAGCAAAAATTGCCCGCTTGAACCATGTGCCGGTTGACGTTTGAGCCTTGAACGTTTGACGAAGGACGTTGGAAGTTCGCCGCGCTCGGGGGTTAGTTCTGGCGGTGGCGTGCGTTCATAAGACGAACAGTACCGGTCTTTGATCGGATCACAAGCGACTGTGTCGAGACGAAACCAGCACTGACGTGAACGCCCTTGAGAAGTTCACCATCGGTGATGCCAGTTGCGGCGAAGAAACAATTTTCGCCAGCAACCAGATCATCGGTGCTCAGCACCTTGGAGAGGTCGTAGCCGGCGGCGATAGCGGCTGATCGCTCTTCGTCGTTACGCGGCCACAAACGGCCTTGAAGTTCGCCACCCATGCCCTTGAGCGCGGCTGCCGCGATGACTCCTTCTGGAGTTCCGCCGATTCCGAACATGATGTCTGCGCCTGAATCGGGCCACGCCGTGGTGATTGCTCCGGCAACGTCGCCATCGGGGATGAGGCGGATACGAGCACCGGCTTCGCGGATCTCAGCAACCAGGTCGTCGTGACGGTCACGGTCGAGAACGACGGCTGTGACATCGCGAATGTCAATGCGCTTTGCTTTGGCAACAACCTTGAGATTCTCTGTGGCAGAGAGTTCGATACTGCAGAGCCCGACGAGTTCAGGGCCAACAGCAAGCTTGTCCATGTAGACACACGGGCCAGGATCGAACATCGATCCCTTTTCCGACAGAGCGATCACCGCAAGTGCATTGCCGCGTCCCTTGGACGTGAGGGTCGTACCGTCGATCGGATCGACGGCGATGTCACATTCAGGGGGAGAGCCATCGCCGATGCGCTCACCGTTGTAAAGCATTGGGGCTTCGTCTTTTTCACCTTCGCCGATGATGACGGTGCCATCCATCGAAACGGTACGGAGGGCGAGGCGCATGGCATCGACGGCCGCTCTGTCGGCGCCTTCTTTGTCGCCTCGGCCCATCCAGCGGCTTGCAGCGAGGGCGGCGGCTTCGGTCACGCGAACGAGATCGAGGGCAATGTTGCGGTCAAGAGGCACGTCGGTCATGACGGGACACGATACTGCCTAGGTCCCTCCCGACCGGATCGTTAGGCAGGCATGGCGATACCCTCATTTCGTGGCGGCGCTTGCTGAACTTGAAATATTTTGTTCCCGTCCCCACGCGCCCACTCGTCGCGTGGCCTTAGGTCAAAGCAATTTGCCCTGTGAACCGACTCCAGGCTTTGGAGGGGTACTGCTTGGCGGGGTTGTCGCCCGGTTTGTGGCCGATATTGACGAGGAAATGATCCCCGACGTCAAGGCTCTCACTCATGAGCTCGAAAACGGTCGACGTGTCCCGCAGCCCCGCCTTCGATTTCGGTTGCAGGTCGACACTATTGGGCTTGACGCTGTTTCGCATCGGTTAGTCGCGAACGGCGATCTGCTGGCCTTCGAGTTCGATGACCGAGGTGCACCAGAGCAGCAGATCCTCGGAGCGGTCTACGCGGCCGCCGCACTCACACCTTCGTTGCGGCGACCAATCATGACGGTCATCCGTCGAGCAATTGCATGGGGCGGACCCGTTGGCCCCGAGTTGATTGCATCGTTAAGTGGTTTTCGCGGTGCAGTTCTTGGTTCGCGTCGTGCCGTTGGCGATCCGGTGCAGTGGGCGTTGAGCTGTCTCGGACTTCCAACAGCGACCTCAGCGCCTTCGCCAAAAGACGTGCAGCGCAATTATCGCGAGCGATTGCGCGAGGTGCATCCCGATCACGGCGCGGAAGTTGAAGGCGCGGCGCAACGCATCGCAGAACTCTCCGAAGCTCGACGTATCCTCATCGGACGATGAGTACCGCAGGAGCAATTCTCTTGGCGCCCGGCGCTGGTGCTGATCGCAATCACCACACGCTTTGTGCAGTGGCCGATGCGATTGCCCCGCTGCCTCTTGAACGTATGGACTTTCCAGCGCGAAAAGCTGGACGTAAAGGTGTCGATCTCCCTGCTGTTGCGATAGCGGCTGTTATCGAAGAAGCCGCGATGCTGGTTTCCTCGTCTCGAGTTCGAGCGAATCGGCTTGTTCTTGGAGGCCGTTCGTTCGGCGGACGTATGTGTTCGATGGCAGTTGCAGAGGGACTTCCGGCGGCAGGCTTGGTCCTGTTGAGTTACCCGCTACATCCGCCAGGTAAACCCGACACCTTGAGAGTCGATCATTTTTCTTCGCTTGACGTTCCATGTCTTTTCATCAGTGGCGACAAAGACCCGTTCGGCACACCTGCGGAATTCAAGAAACATCTAAAGGTAATTCCAGGAGACGTCACTTGGCTCACTGTGCCGGGCGCGCACGATCCGCAGGGTCAAGACGAAACCATTGCTGACTTCGTTCGAGAATGGGTTCGAAATCTTCGTTGATTAGGGCACTTGATCGGCAGGGTTGAGATCTTCAAGTTCCCGCCGGGCGGTTTCTGGAAACCAGAACATCACGACGAGAACGAGAAGGGCCGGAGCAATCGCCACGATTGCCATTGCCTGGCCGATTCCGCCGACGCGGTCAGCAAGCCAGCCCACGGTGAGCAGCCCGAGGCTGCTACCGGCAACAGCAACAACCTGAAGGCCCCCATTGGCAGTGCCGCGTTGGCTCGTGGGAAAGAGTTCTGGTCCGTAGACGGCAAGAGCAGGAATGGCGATTGCCCCGATCACGGCGGCGGAGACAGAGGCGAGCCAAAGCGGCCATCCCCAAGAGAGATAAGAAATGACCGTGAAAAGCACACCGCCGGCAATACCGATTGCTCCGATGATTCTTCGACCATGTTTGTCGGCCAATTTTCCGCCGACGACTATGCCGATGCCTCCGGGAGTGTTTGTGGCGAGAACGAAGACAGCGATCAGAACTCCCGAAAATCCGCGTTCGGTTCGCAGGAACTCATTGAGAAATTGCGCCGCGGGGGCGAGAAAAAGCGACCAGAGGAATGCGCCAATCGCCAACATTGCGAAACGATGCCAATTGATGTGATCGGGACCCTGGACGTTGGTGCCTGTCGCTTTCCGGAGTCGACGCGACTCGAACCGCTTGGTCTCTGGCAAACCTCGCGCTATCCGCAAGCACGGGTAAATGGCGATTAGGGGAACGAGGTATGCAATGCGCCACGCGCCGTGAGCGATGTCGACATAGAGGAGATTGAGGACACACAGGCCCGCACCAAGAGCAGCGGTCATCGTGACAACAGAAACGGCGAACGCCCGTGTTCCTGCCGGCATTTCTTCGGCGGCAACAACAGCGATGAGAATTACCACCACAGTTGAAAGCGCTCTTGCGAATGTTTGTGAGGTGCCGAGCCAAATCATTCCGGTTGATGCTGCTCCGAGAGCCGTGACCGCGCACGAGGCAATGAGGCATGCAACCAAAACCCTGCGGCGACCATGCTTGTCGGCCATGGTCACAATCCCAAGCGAGAGAAGCACTCCCACGCGTACGATTGCGAGAAGCGTTCCCTGTTCGCCTGTGCCCGCCCCGAATTGATCGGCGGCGTAGGTGAGGGTCTGGGTGATGAGCGTGCCTAAGTAACCACTGACGACCGCAAACACGCAAAGAACGGAAAGAACGGTTGCGGCGCGCGCATCAAGTGCTTCTGGAGGTGCCCACCAAGGTTGGTGCCCTTCCGGTCTCGGTGGGCGGCGTAGGTGATGACGTAGTGCCGGCCGGAAAAGCACTCCCCAAACGGGAATTGCGAGTCGATACTCAACGATTTCATCGACGATCGCGTGACCATTCGAATCTGAAGTCAGCGCAACCTTGCGATGCCATTCATGAAATGGCCCAACGTGGGCCTCAAATGTTGCGCTCGAATCTGTAGTTTCAATTGCCCGTTCGATGACGACGTCATTGCGTGGCGCAAGCCACGTTGTCGCCGAGTCGAGTGGTACTCGGTGTCGGTGTTCTAACCGGGTCACGGACGGGGGCCGAAGGCAACGCCGTCGCGTCGCCCTCGTTTCAGTTCGAAAAACGTAGGAAGTGCAAAGGAAGCTTCGAGCACATTCCATAATGCGAGAGCATCTTCACCAGTGGGTGGGGGAGAAACAATGGGGCCAAAGAAACCGCGACCGAGTTCGGGTACGGCGATGATCGGTGAACCAACGTCGGGGCCGGCGAGTTCCATCGCTTCGGCAACTGATGCCGCTATTGCTGTGTCCCAAGATTCATCGTTGATCGCGTTGGCGGTGAATGCAAGATCGACGCGGCAATCAGTTGAACAACTGGTGATGAGTTCGTCACCTGGATCATGGTCATCGTGATGAACGCGGGCACCGTACGCGGTGAATATCGCTTTCATCTCATCATTTCGTCCTTCTGCTCGCAATGCCTCAAGGAGTCGAGCCATGCGTCGGCTGCATGCCAATTTCGGTCGGAAGTGTTCGGAAACCTCGCGATCCTTATTCAGTTCGGCCAAACACAAGGTGCGCCAGACAACATCGAATCCGGCCGTTTCGGCGGCTTCGACCAACCATCGGCTGGTGTTCCATGTCCACGGACAGCACGGGTCGGCAAAAAAGTGAACAGAATCGATACTCATGATTCGCTCGTTTCTCGACGTTCCGGGCCTTCTGGCGTCGAATCCGTCTGGGCGCGCTTGGCCTGAATGGCTTTCGCCCGTTTGTTAGCGAGCAAAAGAAGACCGACAAAGAGGGCTACAGGGACAAGCACCATGAGCGCTTCATCCCAACCGCCTTGGTGTCCAAAGATTGATGAGATCACAGCCTGAGTCTCGCACGGCAACTGTGGGCCAATCGCTCGGGTGTGGCGCTGGGGCTCCGGTTCCATAGACTCTCCTTGTGCGTGAACAGGTAGAGAAGGTCATCGAAGTCATCCGCCCGGCCATTCAGGCCGATAACGGCGATGTCCTCCTGCACGATGTCAACGAAGAGACCGGCCTCGTGACGGTTGAACTCATAGGTGCCTGCGTGTCGTGTCCTGCATCGACCGTCACTCTCAAGGCCGGACTTGAGCGCATTCTCATCGATCGGGTGCCGGGCGTGACCGAAGTAATTGACGCAGGCGCAGCGAATCACGTCATCGGCGAGACCCCAGTTTCTCTTTGAACTGTCGTGGTTTCCACGAACCACTTCGGGGGCTCAGGCCTGCCTCACGGCGTTTGCTGTCCTAGCGTGGAGTAATGACTTCGTCTGCCGACGCTGAACCGGCGACACTTCTCGACGCAGCGCGATCGGGTGATCGTTCTGCGTTAGCGCGTCTTCTTTCCAAGGTTGAGCGGGGAGGTGCCGAGGCTCGATCAGTGAGTGAAGTCACCTACGGGCTTGTTGGTCGGGCAACCACAGTCGGCATTACCGGAGCACCCGGTGCAGGAAAGTCAACGCTCACCTCGTCGCTTGTGCGTGAAATGCGTTCTGCCGATGTTGCCGTTGGTGTGCTGGCTATCGATCCGTCGTCGCCATTCACTGGTGGAGCGATATTGGGAGATCGCGTTCGCATGGACGAACACGTTCTCGATGACGAGGTCTTTATTCGATCAATGGCGACACGCGGTCACCTCGGTGGGCTTTCTGTTGCTGTTCCTGACGCTGCTCGAGTTCTTGATGCAGTGGGAATGGAATGGGTGCTGATCGAGACGGTGGGCGTCGGCCAGGTCGAAGTCGAGATTGCTGGTGAGGCAGACACGACGATCGTTGTGGTGAATCCAGGCTGGGGTGACACCGTGCAAGCGAATAAGGCCGGCCTGATGGAAATCGCTGACATCTTCGTCGTCAACAAATCTGATCGTGCTGGTGTCGATGAAACCGTTTCCGATCTTGAGCGGATGCTGTCATTGCGATCGGGGTCGCAATGGCGCCCGCCGGTCATTCGAACGATTGCGACTGAAGGCGTTGGATCTGCACAACTGTGGGCTGCAATTCAGCAACATGGTGAATGGTCGCGTGCGAGTGGAGAATTCGAACGTCGTCGTGCGTCGCGACGTGAACAAGAACTCCGACGCATCGTGAATTCATTGATGGTGGCGCGCGTTGAAGATTTGGCCTCGGGAGAAGCTTGGCGTCGAGCGAGTGATGACATTGCTGCGCTCCGCCTAGACCCATGGGCCGCTGCGAACAGTTTGCTCGACTGAGTTCTCTGGCGTAGGTCGTCTGACCTGAATCGCGGTGATGCTCTAGATCATTGTTGGCGCTGTCGTTATCGTGCCGACCCTTCACTACTTGGAGGTGCGCGTGCGTCGACGGACGATCTGTTTGATGGTGATTTTGGCTGTGTCACTCATCGGTGGCGACCTTGTGCTCATGGCCCCTGCGGGCAGGGGTGAAGCGATCGGGAGAATTGTCAACGGAGTACCCGAAGCGATTGTGGTCGTGACCCGAGATGGAACCTTGGGTTCGTGGCGATCAAGTACTTCGGGAGGAGCGCGTTGGCGTTGCGGGTATTACGCAGTCGTGGCCCCGGTGATGTCGGTTCTTGATCCGACTCCAGTTGTCGATTGGGTCTCGGGCCCGGTCAATCCTGTTCGCGGTGAGTTCTACATACTCGCTTGCACTGACGTGGATGGTGTTCGCGTTCATACGCGATATGTCGCTTTCGAACCTGGCGATCCGTTTGGCGGTGCTGGTGTAACTGCTCGTGCCATCGATGAGGCTCGTCGTCGACTTGAACTTCCTGATCCAATCCCTGCGGTCAACCCGCCCGACGCTCAGTTGGTCGGTCTGCCGATGTGGATGTGGCTTGAACAACCATGGGAGCGAGTCAGGGCAAGCGCATCGATAGGCGATGTCTGGGCAAGCGTGAGTGCATGGCCTGAAACCTCGTTATGGGAATTTGAAGATGGCTCGAAGATTTGGTGTGATCAAGGAATTGCCTACGACATTGGGCGTCGACCTTCGGAGCAGTGGTCGGGGTGTACCCACACGTTCAGCCGTTGGTCGATGTGGTCGAGTGGGGGAGTCGAATGGGTGCGGGTCACCGTCACCTGGGGCGCCGAATGGACCTCAAGCGAACTGGGTGGTGAACCGCTTGGCACGCTGACAAGAACGGCGGAATTTCCCATAAAGGTTGTGGAGGCGCAGGCGCTCGTTCGCTGATTATTCGTGGGTGAACCGGTAGGGTCGCTGTCCATGACAGAGGCACTGGTTGCAGTTGAACGAAGAGATGACGGTGTCGCGGTACTCCGGCTACAGAACGGCAAGGTCAACTCGCTGTCGTCAGAAGTTTTGCGACAATTGCGCGTGGCCGCGGAATCGCTGACGGCGAATCCGCCCGGAGCGGTAGTGGTTGTCGGCAGCGATCGCATTTTTGCCGCCGGCGCCGATATCTCGGAGTTTGCTGGACCTGACGAGGCTCGCGCGATCGGACGACTCTTCCTTGAAGCGCTGAATGCCGTCGCAGCAATTCCCCGAGTCGTCATTGCTGCAGTCGCTGGCCCCGCTCTCGGTGGCGGATGCGAACTCGCGTTGGCCTGTGATCTTCGTGTGTGTTCAACGAGCGCGAAGTTCGGGCAGCCGGAAATCCTTCTTGGCATAATCCCCGGCGGTGGTGGCACGCAACGCTTGGCGCGGTTGGTGGGACCAGCGCGCGCCAAGGATCTAATTCTCAGTGGCCGTCAGGTTCGCGCCGAGGAAGCTTTACGTATCGGACTCGTTGACGAAGTGGTGGAACCCGAGAACCTTGAGGACCGTGTCTTTGAACTCGCTGCAGCATTCGCCGCTGGACCAGTGCAAGGACATGCAATCGCCAAACGGGTGATTGACGTGGGCCTTGAAGGTTCACTGGCCGTTGGGCTTGAACTCGAGCAGGACGCGTTTGTCGAGGTATTCGCGACCGACGACGCTCGAATCGGTGTTGCATCGTTCCTCGAGAACGGTCCCGGGAAAGCGCAATTTACCGGGCGATGACACGTTCGTTCGGCAGCAGATGGTCTTCGAGAGTTGGTGCGCAGTGACGCAACCAATGTCAACCTGTTATCGCCATCCGAATGCCCGAGCCGGCGTGAGTTGTCAGCGGTGCAATCGCACGATTTGTGGCTCGTGTATGACTCCGGCTTCGGTTGGTTTCCAATGCCCTGAATGCATCAAGGGTTCAGCGAAGAACTCGCCGGTCATCCGTTTTGGTGAGATGCGTGCAGGTCGACCAATCGTTACCGAAGTGCTGATCGCATTAAATGTTGTCGGTCTCATCGCAGCCATTGCGACGGGCGGCTCGCTCTTCAACGGTGGTGGCACCGCTACTGACCGCGGATTGCTTATTGGCTCAGGTGGCGTCGCGAGCTACAGCGGTAATGGCCTCAGTTTTCGGTTCGTTGGTGTTGCCTACGGCGAGTGGTGGCGAATCGTTACCGGTGGTTTTCTCCATTCCGGCATTTTGCATCTCGGCATGAACATGCTTTTGTTGTATTTGCTTGGCGCTCAGCTCGAACCATTGCTGGGGAAAGCACGTTTTCTTTCGCTCTATGTCGCCTGTCTCGTCGCTGGATCATTCGGCGTACTTCTGGTGTCACCGAATAGTGCGACGGTTGGTGCCTCAGGAGCCGTCTTCGGGCTTATGGGCGCTGCGGTGATCTCACAGCGACGGGCCGGAATTGATATCTGGCGCAACGGAATTGGCGGACTTGTCGTCATCAACTTGTTGCTCACATTCGCCGTGCCAGGAATTTCGGTGGGGGGACACGTTGGCGGGCTCATCGCCGGAGTAGCAGTCGGCGCGATTGTGTTTGCCCTCGATAGTGCGGTGCGCAGTCCATGGGCAGGCACTGCTGCGTGCATTGCGATCACGGCTGCGTTGTGGGGCGGCTGCTTGTGGGCAGCAGCCCGTTAGGTCATCGTGATTCGACGATTGTTTTCAACTCTTTGAGATTTCGGTTCCAAATGAGTTTGAGAACCTGACCGCCCACGAGTGCACCGACCGGACCACCCATCCACCACGGGAAGGTTAGTGATTCTTTCCACTGGAACCCCGCCCGATGTTCGCCGACGGGGAGGATCGTGAATGCTCCGGTTCCGGTGACCATTCCGACATGGCGAACGCCAATGGTCGTTCCGTGTTCCCATTCGGTAATTTCCATTTTGTCGGTGAGGCGGAATGGTCCGACTTTTGTATCGCAATCGAAGGTGGTGCCAACGCCAGAAGTCGTTGGAGTCGTGAAGCGGATTGCCACGGCATCGTGCATCCAGTCGACATGATCAGCAACGTTCTCTACGACCGCCCAGACCTTGTCCGGTGTTGCGTCTATGACTGTGCCGACCCTGATGGTTGCCATGGCCCCAGCGTAGGGAGTGAGCAGTCAGAACGTTGTGTTGGGGGCGTAGATCGAAATATGTGTCGTGCTGTCGTCGGTGAACGGTGATCTCCGCCAGTCGCTCCACCGTTCTTGGAGGACAAGTCCTGCGATGGCCGCAGCATCGTCAAGAGCGAGTGGTCCACAGATCAGGACTGACCACGGACGGATTGTGAGAGCGCTGGGACGTACTTCGATATGTCGACCAGTCAGAACTGAGGTTTCCGAGTCATACGTGGTTTCGATGAAGACCGCGGCATCTGAATTCACGTTTGCTGGTGAAAGGGAGTTCGGAGGAATTGAGTCGGCTGCAACTGGAACGAATGCTTCGATAATCAATGTGCCGTCAGTGGCTAGCAATGAGCGGCTTGCCTCGAAGCAGTGCGTGACGTCGCCAAGACTCACGAGATTGAGCAGTGTGTTGAACGCGCAGAACACTGCCGAGAACCGTTCGCTGATTCCCGAGAGCGCAAGCGCGGCGGGGGCGTCAGCCATATCGCCGAGAACTCGGATCACCTGCTGCTCACGATCGGCGAAGGCGAGCTGGTCGAGCATCTCCGGCGAAGCATCAATGCCGACGATTCGGAGGCCGCGTCGAGCGAGTGGGATCGCGAGTCGCCCGGTGCCAACACCAAGTTCCAAGACCGGTCCGCCGTTGGCCAAGAGAGTGAGCGCTTCAACTGCTGCGCTTGTATCGAAGAAGTCCGAGTACCAATCGTCGTAGACGTCGGCGAAGGAGCGTCCGTATCTACTTGGGTCTGAAGGGTCTGCGGCGGCCACCACGAGAGTCTGCCCGTGATGGCTCCATCAGTCGGCCGGTACCCTTAAGGAATGACGTCGTACCTCGATCATGCTGCGACGGGACCAATGCGTCCCGAGGCGATCGAAGCGATGTTGCCGTTTCTTTCCCATCGTTATGCCAATCCTTCGGGGGCGCATCGATTCGCACGTGATGCACGTCGAGCCGTCGACGACGCTCGTGAAGAATTCGCCAGCCTTGTCGGAGCTGAACCGGGCGACATCATCTTCACCAGCGGCGGTACCGAATCTGACAACTTGGCTATCTTCGGCCTCGGGTCGGTTGAGGGCGTCGCAGTATGCAGCGCGGTTGAACATCATGCAGTACTTGATCCCGTTGCTGCGCTCGACGGGCGATTCGTCGCTGTTGATCGCCTCGGCAATATCGATAGCGCTGATCTAGAGCGAGTGTTGGCGGAAGGTCCTGTCAGGGTCGTTTCGTTAATGGTCGTCAATAACGAAACGGGTGTCATTGTTGATCTTGAATCGTTGAGCAAGGTTGTTCGCAAGGCAGCGCCGGGGGCGGTGCTGCACTCGGACGCGGTGCAGGCCTATTGCTGGACCGACATTGCCAACGCATGTTCAGTCGTCGATTCATTCAGTCTTAGCGCACATAAATTTGGTGGACCGAAGGGTGTGGGTGCTCTCATCGTTCGGCCAGGCATTCCGCTTGCTGCTCGGCAGCTGGGTGGAGGTCAAGAGCGAGAACGACGTTCCGGAACGCAGAACGTTCCCGGAATTGTTTCCATGGTGACTGCAGCACGTCTTGCTGACGGGGAGCGAGTCAGCGAAATCGCCCGTATCGGGAACCTGCGAGACCAACTTCTCGACGGGTTGCTCGCGGCCCTTCCGGGGACCATCGAAACTGCGGGTGCTGCTCGGTCGAATCGGGCTGCTGGAATTGCACATCTGTGTATTCCTGGAGTGGAAAGCGAAGCACTTCTGTTCCTGCTTGAACGAGGCGAGGTGTCTGCGTCGGCAGCGTCTTCCTGTGCGAGTGGCGCAATGCAGTCATCACATGTACTTGCGGCCATGGGCATCGAAAGCGATCTAGCTCGCGGTTCGCTCCGGCTTTCTTTGGGTTGGTCGAGCACCCAGGCTGATGTCGATGAAGCGCTTACTGTTATTCCTCCCGCAGTAGAACAACTTCGAAAGTTCGGGTTCTGACGATGCAGGTAATGGTTGCCATGTCTGGAGGCGTTGACTCCTCGGTTGCTGCGGCGATGTTGCGCGACCAGGGCCACGATGTCGTGGGCGTCACCCTCAAATTGTGGGGCGGAGAGTCTGATTCGGGTTGTTGCTCAGTGAGCGACGTCGACGATGCTCGGCGAGTAGCGCAGCAACTCGACATCGATCATTTGGTGTTCAACTTCTCCGAGGACTTCGATCGCGATGTTGTCGAACCGTATGTCGCCGATCACGCTCGCGGAATCACTCCGAACCCTTGCATCGAATGTAATCGGCACCTCAAGTTTGATCGTCTGATGGCCCGTGCCGAGGCGTTGGGCTTTGATCTCGTTGCGACTGGTCACCACGCGCAGGTTCTGCGAACTGCCGATGGCAGACCTCGCCTGACCCGCGGTGCTGACTTTGCCAAAGATCAGAGTTATGTCTTGCACATGCTGAAGGCTTCTCAGCTGGAAAACGTCATGTTCCCAATCGGTGGAATGACGAAAGACGATGTGCGAAAGCGTGCAACTGAACTTGGTCTACGCACGGCGGGCAAGCCCGATAGTCAGGATGTTTGTTTCATTTCCCATACTGGCGGTGGTCGTCGAGTTTTCCTTGGTAATCGAATCGATATGCACCCTGGTCGCCTGGTCGACAAAAGCGGAGAACAACTTGGTTCGGTTGAGGCAGTCGAACTTGTCACGATCGGTCAGCGTCGCGGACTAGGAATCGGAATCGATGGTCGTCCTCGTTATGCGCTCGATGTCGACGTTGCTGGTCAAAGCGTGCTTGTTGGAACGGCCGAAGATCTCGATGTTCCGAGCGAGTCACTGCATTCGTTCGGCTGGGTCGATGATGCAGCGCGCGTTGACTCAATGGCATCTTCCACTCTCACTGCACAATTGAGTGCGCATGGCGACGAGATTGTTGTTTCTGAGCTTCGCGAAACATTGAACGGTCTGGAAGTTGTGTGGGCGACACCCACTCATCGTGTGGCGCCTGGTCAGAGCATCGTTCTCTACGACGACAATCTTGTTGTCGGCGGTGGTCTCGTCAGCCGACGGTAAACCGACGTTCTTTCGCTGCGTCGAGGACCCATCCTGGCCGAGTCGGAGTAAAGCGAACCGCGTCGACATCGACGGGTTCAACGATTTTGTGACGGTCGCGTCGCATCGGGGTCGGAATGATCGAGTCAGTCGTTGAAAGCCGCACTTCGACTTGGATTCCGAGCGCACCAGCGCTGAGATCGGTGGCTGATGAGTCTTCGTCGGCCAGGCCAATTGAGCCAACGGTGTGGCGTTGCACGAGCAGCGCGTCGAGCAGCGTTGTGCGATCAACGAGAACGATGCCAGCGGGTACAAAGACGAGCCATCGTTTTGAAAGTTGATGAAGCGCCCGGGCTCCACCGATCACGAGAGCAACGGCAAGAACACTGATGAGCGCTCCGGGAATCCACTGCTTCGCTGCAAGCAACATTGGCCCTGCGAATGCTGACGCCACCATTGCGACCCATACGAGTTCGACGGGTCCGCACACGATTGGGCCCGGAGGTCGAAGAGGAAACCTGCGTTCGTCGCCGTAAGAAGACCCGTTGATGAATGTGTAACCAACCCCAGCCGAAAGTGAAAGCACCGCGCACAATGATGTGACGCCGAGCGCGGCGGACTCAGCAAAGTCAGCGCCGTGAGGAACAACGAGCGCCGCCCAGGCTGCGGCGACAACCGACGCGGGCATCAGAATCCGAAGTGTGGTGAGTGAGACGGAACTCGGGGTCAGCGCGGCGATGAGGCCTACGACCCATAGCAACCAGAGTCCGATCACCGCCGTGAGCGAAATTGCCGATGCACGATGGTCGAGTGCATTGGCGAAGGAAGAGCCGGCGGTGAGGGGGAGCGACAGCCAGACGAGGGCCGGGGCCCAGCGGCTGACGGCCCTGCTGGTGGGAGTCATTACTGATGAGATTTGCCGATCTCGGCCGCCATCGCTAACTATGTGACTTCAGCCACAGATCTACGGGCCATTTTTGGTTCAAGAAGGTGGCGGTTGCTTTGGGGTGGGAGCGGAATGCAACGTCGGGGCACGAGCCGGGGGAGCCAGACATGAGTCCCCTCTCCGCGTCGCTCGCGCTGCCCTCGGGTTTGTCGACGGGAATCGGTTATCTGCCTCATTGCGACCCGAGTGATGCCGTTGAGTTCGTTCTGCGTCACAGTCCTCGTTTGCCATCGGCACCTTCGTTGCCCGCTCGATCACGCCGTGAAGGCATGATCGCTCAAGCGGCCTCAGGATTGGCGGGCGTGACAATTGCCGATGATGGATCGATTCATGTCGATCTCAATCTTGTTGATCCTGAAGCGCCGCTCGATGATGAACGGCTTTCAAGTGATGCATGGGTGGGATTGCGAGCGTTCCTCACGGCGATTGCCGATCGAGATGGCCCAATCAAAGTTTCGCTTACAGGGCCGGTGACACTTGGACTTGCGCTGTGGGGCGCGGGAATTGAAATTGACCTTGCGTTCCGTATCGCTGGTCTTGCCGTTCGCAACCGCATTAAGCGATTGGTCGATCACGTTCTGCTGCGAGTGCCACAGGCGCAGGTCCTTGTCTTTCTTGATGAACCAGCAATGGGATCGCTGACAGATGATGGATTCCCGATTGGTCCGAATGAGGGCATCGATTTGGTGTCGTCGGCGATGGCTGCGGTTGAAGCCAAAGCGATCACAGGGCTTCACTGCTGCACGGCGGTTGACTATCGACTTTTGTTGAGCACAGGACCGCGAATTCTTTCGGTACCGGTGGATGAACGCATAGCGAAACATTCAGGACTCGTCGGCGATTATCTCGATCGTGGTGGGTGGATCGCTTGGGGAGCAGTTCCGACCGACGGTCCGATCGGAACAAGTGTCGATCGTTTGTGGCGTCGTTTGTCCTCGGTGTGGTGTGATCTTGCCAATGAAGGCTGCGACCCTCTGTTGCTGCGAACTAACGCGATCATCACCCCGGTGTGTGGTCTTGCTCAACATGGCGTCACGCAAGCCGAGCAAGTTATGGAACACACCTCCCGATTAGCCGAACGATTGCAAGGCCAAGCCGCCGGCGCTCGTATTTCCGTTGGGGCCTAACAGCGACGTTTAGGGCGCTGCCCTCGCTAGTGTTCGCTCGTGTCTCGTTCGTCTGATGGAGCCCTCGACCCCGCAGGTCGTATCGACGAATTACGTGATGCCATTCGCCATCACAACCGGCTCTATTACGAGCAGGACTCGCCAGAGATCCCCGACACTGAATTCGATCAACTTCTGCGCGAACTCATTGCACTTGAAGATGAGCACCCCGACCTCATAACCCCAGATTCGCCCACTCAAGCGGTAGGTGGATCCGCGACCGTCACCTTCTCCTCTGTTGAGCATCGTGTTCCCATGATGAGCCTCGATAACGCGTTCGCCCCGTCTGAGGTCGTTGCGTGGGGGGCACGACTGCAGCGTCGTTTCGACGAACTGGGTAAATCGGAAGAGTCGGCACGACTTGTTGCTGAGTTGAAGATTGATGGGCTCGCGGTCTCGATTCGTTACGAGAATGGGTCACTTGTCCAGGCGGCAACTCGCGGTGATGGCCGTGTTGGCGAAGATGTCACCGCGAACGTGCGAACGATCCAGGGGATTCCGCATCGCCTGCCGAAGGGTTGCCCCGAGGTACTTGAAGTGCGCGGCGAGGTGTACATGTCCATCTCCGCGTTTGAGGAATTGAATGCAGCTCAAATTGCGGCCGACGAGCGCACCTATGTCAATCCCCGAAACACAGCGGCCGGTTCGCTTCGCCAGAAAGACGCGGCGGTTACTGCTTCGCGGAACCTTTCATTCTGGAGTTATCAGGTCGGTGAAGTGATCGGCGGTCCGCAACTTACAGACCATCATCAGATTTTTGAGTTCCTCAGTGGCCTCGGCTTTCCCGTAAATCCCGAGGTGAAAGTTTTGCAGGGCCTTAACGAGGTCGATGCGCACCTCGGACACTGGCAGAAGCATCGCCATGATCTTGATTACGAAATCGATGGGGTAGTTCTCAAGGTCGACGATCTCCTGTTACAGCGCGAGTTGGGATTCACTTCTCGCGCTCCTCGCTGGGCGATTGCCTACAAATTTCCGCCCGAAGAACGAACAACCAAACTCATCGACATTCAGGTTTCGATCGGGCGAACCGGCCGCGCGACTCCGTTTGCTCAGCTTGAACCTGTCTTCGTCGGAGGATCGACGGTTGAGTTCGCCACGCTTCACAATCAGGACCAAGTCGCGGTGAAAGATGTTCGCCCCGGCGACACCGTGATCGTGCGTAAAGCCGGTGACGTTATTCCCGAGGTAGTGGGTCCGGTTCTAAGTGAACGACCTAAAGGGTTGCGCAAGTGGATCTTTCCCACGAACTGCCCGGTGTGCGGTCACAAACTGGTGCGACCCGAGGATGAAGCAGTTCATCGATGTGTGAATCTTTCCTGCCCGGCCCGCGTCGCTGGAGCGATTGAACACTTTGCTTCTCGCGGAGCGATGGATATCGAAGGTCTCGGCGAACAACGAGTGCAACTGTTCTGCGAACTCGGATTATTGAATGACGTTGCTGACATCTATTCGCTAGATCCAGAGCGACTCAAGGGGCTCGACAAGTTCGCCGATGTTTCCGTGCAGAAGTTGCTTGACGCGATCGAGAGTTCGAAGTCAAAGCCTCTCGCCAATCTTCTTGTTGGTTTGAACATTCGACATCTCGGGGGAGCCGGGGCAGTCGCGCTTGCTGGACACTGCGGGCACCTTGATCGAATCGAATCTGCGACGGAGGAAGAGTTAGCCAGCGTCGAAGGTATGGGAGCGATCATCGCTCGGTCCGTGCACGATTGGTTTGCCGGTGCAACAAATCGCGCCGTCATCGAGAAGTTGCGCGCTGCCGGAGTGAACTTCCAAGGGCCTGAGGCTTCTGACCTTCCTCAAACCCTCGAAGGGCTGATTGTGGTCGTGACCGGAACGCTGGATGGGTTTACGCGTGACGAAGCCGAAGCAGCCGTCAAGGGTCGTGGCGGAAAATCACCGGGCAGTGTTTCGAAGAAAACCACTGCAGTCGTGATTGGCGTCGGCCCCGGCGCCTCGAAGGTGACGAAGGCTGAAGAACTCGGTGTTCCCATTCTCGATGAGGCGGGTTTCCTTGAACTGCTTGAAACCGGTACCTTGCCCTCTTCGGTTCGCACTCAGGGGGATTCGTGACTATTGAAGCAGTGGTGTTTGATTTCGGCGGCGTGTTTACGAGTTCACCATTTAGTGGTCTTCATAAGTGGCACACCGAACGCGGACTTGATCCAGAACTGGGTTTACGCACGGTGTTCGGCCCTTACGACCAAGACACCGATCATCCGTGGCATCAGCTCGAACGAGGCGAGATCGCGCTTGAAGCGGCCGCCGAACAAATCAAAGCCGTAGGCGCTGAGATGGGGATCGACATCGATCTCAAAGAAATGTTTGGTGCTTTGGGTGGCGAATCAGGGGCCCGTAGTGACGTTGTTGAAAAAGGATTGGCATTGCGGGCGAGCGGTTATCGCACCGCCCTCATCACAAACAACATCAAGGAATTCTCCGACGGCTGGCGGGCAATGATCCCAGTTGATGAATTGTTCGAGATCATTGTTGACTCGTCCGCAGTTGGAATCCGTAAGCCAGACCTTCGGATCTACGAGATGACACTCGACCAACTCGGGGTCGCTGCCGAGAATGCTGTCTTTCTTGACGATGCTCCCGGCAACATCGTTGCGGCCCGCGCTGCGGGGATGCATGCGATCCTCGTCGAAGATGACCACACGGGAGCGTTCGCTGAGCTTGATCGATTGCTCGCTGACGGCTGACAAACAGTTTTCGTTATGCGAGCCGCGTTTAGACGACGGTGAAGCACCAACTTCGACGTGAAGAAACCGCGGGTCCGAACGCTGTTTGCCAGTAGGTGGCGATCATGCAGTTCTGTCCTGCGGGAAGCGTTTCGTAGACCTTGCCGGCTCCTGCTTTGAACGTCACCTGATTGGTTTGTGGAACGACATTGGTCTGGTCGAGCGGAAGAGGAATTCCGTTGAGCGTCAGTGACGCTTCGTATCCCGGGGCCATATCGATGCCGATGATGTCTTGTTGAAGAATTTTTGCGCTAGGCGTGGGTATCAGTCGTTGAATTCGTCCGCCATCGAGTTCGGTGGTGTCAGAGATTCCGAGGCGAGCAACCATGACAGCACACACAGCAACAATCGCAAGAAGGCCGATGTACGCGATGTAGCGCGGCTTGAATCGACGATTTGGTTTGGACGCAACCGGCTCAGCGGTTGCGTTGGAGTTGTTGCTTTCGTTCGACGGGTTAGAAGTGGTCACCGTCAGAGTCTGCCTGCTGCGAGCGCCTGTGTGGTTCTCGGGGGCGACGATTTTCCGTCTGTTCTCCGGAGAGGGTGACCGAAATCTTGGAGTCAGAGAACTAGCCTCGCCCTGTGTCCAACGCCCGTGGTGCCGACCGCATCGGTCAGGTGCTCGGGGGGCGCTACCGGCTGTTGGCCCCTATCGGCACCGGCGCCTCCGCGACTGTCTACCTGGCCGATGACGTAGTTCTTCGTCGCCGCGTCGCGGTCAAAGTGCTCCACGACGCGCTCGCGAGCGATGCGTCGTTTCTGAAACGGTTCCAAGCCGAAGCCCGTTCAGCGGCCGCGCTGAACCATCCGCACATCATGGCGGTGCACGATTGGGGGCAGGGAGAGGTTCCCTACCTCGTCACGGAATTACTTGATGGGGGTTCGCTTCGAGCAATGCTCGATGCCGGCAATTTCCTTGATCTCGCTCAAGCACGACAAGTAGGTGTCGATACTGCACGAGCACTTGATTACGCCCATCGACGCGGCTTTGTGCATCGAGACATCAAGCCAGCGAATCTTCTGTTCGATGACGAAGGAACGTTGCGGATCGCCGATTTTGGTCTCGCCCGAGCGCTTGCGGAAGCGGCATGGACCGAACCGGCTGGAGCGATACTTGGAACGGCTCGTTATGCATCGCCGGAACAAGCCCAGGGTGTTGCGCTCGATGGTCGCAGCGACGTCTATTCGCTCGGTCTTGTCATCATCGAGTCCGTTACGGGTCGACTGCCGTTCACAGCAGACACCACGCTTGGGACCCTCATGGCTCGTGTCGATCGTGACGTTCCTGTTCCCGATGAACTCGGAGCCCTCGCTCCAGCGTTGCGCGCTGCGGGTGTTTCCAACCCAGCGAACCGTCCCGATGCTGGCGAATTCGCCACAATGCTGATGGCCGCAGGCGATCTTGGTTCGTTCGCTCCGTTGCGTTTGGCAGGAACGGTTGCGCTTCAGCCCGATCAACTCGATCCACGCGAACCCACGACGATCTATGTGCCCGAGCAGATTGTTCTCGGGACAACAGGATCTGGTTCGACGAACGGCCCGAGATTTGCCGATCCCACGATTGCGAGCGAGTCACTCTTTGATGGGCAACCCCCAACTCGCGCCGTTGATCGGCCTGAAGCGGCGATGGTCGCGGCGTCGGCTCGATCGGGATCTGAACCCCGTCGCCGTATCTCAGCAAAGGTCGTCGCAAGCGTCATTGCGCTGCTGGTTGTGTTGGGTGCTGCGGCCGGATTCTTCTTGTTGCGAACGCCAAGTCACACGCTCGCCGATTACACATCGATGGCTGCATCTGTCGTGCGCAGCGAACTCGAGTCCAAGGGGTTCAAAGTTGTAGAGGACGGGATCTATTCGGAAACCATTGCGGTTGAAACGGTGATTTCACAAGACCCGGTTGCTGGAACGTCACTTGCCGAAGGAAAGACAGTGACGCTGACCGTCTCGCTCGGTCCGCCTCCGGTACCCGTTCCTTCGAATCTGCCGGGAAAGACAATCGATCAGGCATCGGCGGCGTTGGTCGCAGCTGGACTCAAACTTGGAGTTGTTACTGACGCCTTCGATGAAACTGTCGCCAAGGGAATTGTGTTGTCGTTAGCCGAAGGCGTCGCTGCGGAAATGCCAAAAGGTTCTTCGATCGGACTCGTGACGAGTGCAGGACCGAAGCCACGCACTATCCCAAATGTTGTTGGTAAACCGATTGCCGATGTCGCCGCTCAACTGGATGCGCTTGGGCTCAAAGTGACACGCGTCGACGAGTATTCCGACACTGTCGCCGAAAATATCGTGATTTCAACCTCTCCGGCGGCTGGTCAGAATGCCGCGAAGGGAAGCACAGTCACGGTGACGGTCTCAAAGGGGAAGAAGCCGGTGACTATTCCCGCATCGATTGTGGGGAAGACGATTGCCGATGCGAGCGCGCAGCTCACAGCGCTCGGACTCACTGTCAGTGGTGTGACCGGCAATCCGACGAAGAACGTCACTGGGACGACCCCAGCAGTGGGAACGCAGGTCAAAGCGGGTTCGGCCGTAGCGCTCGTGACCTCGCCCTAACCGGTTTATCACAATGCGAGGCCGATACGATCGTCGGTCGTGGCGAAGACCGATCATCCCGAACTTCCTGAGGGGAACGGCAGCGTTGTGAGCGCGGGTGGCGTCGACGACGCCGACGAACTCGAGCTCGGCATCGAGCCACCAGGGGCCGACGAGGTGGTCATGGTGCCGTGGAGTCTCATTCTTCAACGGCGCGTCGCCGGTCGAGTGGATCGGAGTCCGCGTAAAGCGTGGATCATTCTGGCGGCCTCGCTCCTTGGCGTCTTCACCGCAAGTTTTACAATCACCGTTCTCACGGTGTCACTGGCTGACATCGCGCATGATCTTGGATCAACAAAAAGCATTCTCACCTGGGCAATTACTGGCCCGAGTCTCGCAATGGCGGTATTGGGACCAATCGGCGGAAAAATGTCCGACCGGTACGGGGCTCGACGGGTGTATCTGATCAGCATCATCGGCGTTGCGGTGTTCTCTGGTGCGGCGATTCTGGCGTGGAATGCTCCAGCGCTTATCGCCGCTCGATTTCTCGGTGCTTCGCTTGGTGCAGCCGCAGGCCCGGCCGCACTTTCCATGATCAACCGAAGCTTTCCGCCCCAACGACGAGCACAAGCGCTCGGCTATTGGGCGCTTGTCGGCGCAGGTGCTCCGGTCATCGGCGTTGTTGTCGGTGGACCGCTGGTCGATTCGTTCGGGTGGAGATGGATTTTCATTCTTCAAACGCCTATTGCGATTGCGGCGGTGATAATCGGTTTCCTTGTTTTGCCGCGATCGGCTCGAGGCGATCGCCATCCCTTCGATATCGCCGGATCTGTGCTTCTGGCATTCGGTGTTGGCCTCGTGTTGGTAGCGCTGAACCGAGGCCCCGAAATGGGTTGGACGCATCCGCTTGTACTTGGCGGATTCATTGTCGGGCCGTTGCTGCTGGTGTGGTTCGCGCGTGTTGAGAGTCGCACTGAACATCCGTTGCTTCCGATGCGCTATTTCCGTCGGCGAAATTTCACCTTCCCCATGATCAATCAGTTCTTTACAAACTTCACCTACATGGGCGGCTTCATTCTCACGCCGCTGCTTCTGCACGACGTCATCGGTTACAGCACAACAAAGACGGGGCTCGTTTCGATCGCCCGTCCGATTGCGTTTTCGATTGTTGGGCCGATCGCTGGTTATCTCGTCATTAAATTCGGTGAACGAACGATCGGAATATTTGGTTCGGTCGTCTTGGTCGGTTCAATGATGACATTGGCGATGGTTACAGCGAGCACGGGGATGTGGTGGATCGAAGGGGGCCTCGTTCTCTCCGGAATCGGCATGGGGGCATGCGCGCCGGCCATGATCGCCAGCATTGCCAACTCCGTCGACAAGCGCGATCTGGGCGTTGCGAGCGCGGCGTCGCAAACGGTCAGCCAAATCGGCGTCGTTGCTGGCATGCAGATCTTGCTCACGGTGCAATCGGTGGGAGCTTCGAGTGGGACTGGAACCGATTCCTACGCGGCGGCCTATCACGTCGGCGCGGTGGCGGCAGTCATCGCAGTCGTAGCCGCGTTTTTTGTGCGCCGCACGAGTCACGAAGAACCGCAGGCGTCTGAGTCGCTTGCAGTCGCCTGAGCAGCCGCACTGAACGATCCGATTGAACTCAGTCGGCAGTGATGTCGCGCAGCGCGTCGGCTATGGCTTGTGCGTTGGGATCGGGAGCTGCCGCCGAGGCCTGCATCGCGAGCATTTTTGACATATCGCCCTCGACTTTGATTCGCCCGCCCATAAATGCCTGCATCGCTGCAGCGGCATCTTGATCTATGAAGATGGAGCGGGCGGTTGCGTAGTCAACCGTGACGGTGAGATCGGGGCCATCAAGATGGCCATCTTCAATCACGACTTCGCCGTCGGTGGTGTCGATATGACCGCTGACATCGGCGGAAAACGGCGTGTCGGTCACAATGAGATTCATGCGAACAGCCACCGGGGGAGCGGTCGAAGGCTTTGCCATGGTGTCTCGCAGCGCTCGTGCTGCGGCCATCCAGTCAGGGCTTAGGAATGCATGGGCGGTTGCCACGTGTCCTCCAAGGGGGTTCTGTCGATGGGTTGACCCTATCCACGCATCGGTAGGCCGAGAGGGGTTGGGCCAGCAGGCATCTACGATGCACACCCATGTCTGCCCGTCTCACTCGCGACAATGTCGCCAAGGTCGCTGATCTCGCTCGGCTCGAACTTACCGACGCCGATCTCGACCGCTACACCGAACAGCTCAGCGCCGTGCTGGATCACGCCGAGGACGTTGCGTCCCTTGACCTCGATGGCGTGCCTCCCACATCGCATCCGCTGCCGCTTGTGAACGTGCTTCGCGCTGATGTTGTCGTCGAGGGCGTTGATCGCGAAGAAGTGCTTTCGCAGGCTCCGTCCGTTGAGGATCGACGTTTTCGTGTGCCAGCAATTCTTGGGGAGGAACCCTGAGGTGAGCGCTATTCCTTCAACAGCAATCGAAATCGCCGCTGCGGTCCGTTCCGGTTCTCTGTCCGCCCGCGAAGTTCTCGATGATCATCTTGCGCGCATCGATGCACGCGACGGAGAAATCAACGCTTTCAATCTTGTGATGGTCGACGAGGCGCGCGCCGCTGCAGCCGCGGTCGACGCGCAGGTTGCTGCTGGCGAAGACCCAGGCCTACTCGCTGGCGTGCCTCTGGCACTCAAAGACAACTTATGCACTCACGGAATTCCGACTACGTGTTCAAGTCGCATTCTCGAAGGCTGGCGTCCGCCCTACGACGCCACCGTTGTACAGCGTGTGAATGCTGCGGGAGCGATCTCAATCGGTAAAACCAACCTCGATGAATTCGCCATGGGTTCTTCAACCGAGAACTCGGCATTTGGACCGACTCGCAACCCTCGTGACACGTCTCGCGTTCCTGGTGGTTCATCGGGCGGCTCGGCTGCAGCAGTCGCTGCAGGATTCGCTCCGATTTCTTTGGGTTCCGATACGGGCGGATCTATCCGCCAACCCGCTGCTCTTTGCGGCGTCGTCGGCGTGAAACCCACCTACGGGTTGGTGAGTCGCTACGGGCTCATTGCATTCGCGTCATCACTCGATCAGATCGGTCCGTTCTCTACGACGGTTGCGGATTCGGCGTTATTGCTGGAAACGATCGCCGGCTACGACGGTCGTGATTCAACGTCTATCAATGCACCCTCACCTTCGTTGATCGAATCATTGGGCGAAGGCGTCGATGGGCTTCGTATTGGGTTCGTGACCGAACTCATGGGCGAGGGGATTGCTCCCGATGTCGCCGCTCGAGTTCGACAGGCTGCCGACGCGCTTGCTGCTGCTGGCGCTCAGATAGGCGAGGTTTCGGTACCTGCCGCGGCCTACGGATTGTCGGCGTATTACCTCATCGCACCGGCCGAGGCATCAAGCAATCTCGCTCGTTATGACGGTGTCCGCTACGGCATGCGCGTTGATGCGCCAACCACCGCCGAGATGAACGCGGCGACGCGTACCGCTGGTTTCGGTGACGAAGTGAAACGCCGCATCATGCTCGGGACCTACGCATTGTCCGCTGGCTTTTACGATGCTTATTACGGCAAAGCCCTCAAGGTCCGAACGCTCATCGTTCGCGATTTCGAACGTGCTTACGCTGATTTCGATCTGTTGATCACGCCGACCTCACCGACAACGGCATTCAAGTTTGGCGACAAGACCGCCGATCCGTTGTCGATGTATCTCAATGACATCTGTACGATTCCCACGAATCTCGCTGGGCATCCAGCGATGAGCGTTCCGTTCGGTGGCGGTGCCGACGGTATGCCGGTCGGAGTTCAACTTCTTGCGCCTGCGCTGGGCGAAGCAACAATGTTCCGAGCTGCAGCCGTTCTTGAATCGGCAGCACCAGCACTTGACGAGGTGTGGTCATGACGCTTACTCACGAACCCATCGAGGGCGAACATTTCATTGTTGTAAGCGAATCAACAGGCGATGAATGGGAGATCGTGGTTGGTCTCGAAGTTCACTGCGAACTAGCGACGGTCACCAAGTTGTTCTGTGGATGTCCAAACATGTTTGGCGATGAGCCCAACACGAATGTGTGTCCGGTATGTCTCGGCCTTCCTGGTTCATTGCCGGTGCTGAACGAAAACGTTGTTGAGTTGGCGATGCGCTTGGGTCGAGCTCTTCAGTGTTCGGTTGAGCCATCGGTATTTGCTCGCAAGAACTACTTCTACCCGGACATGCCCAAGGATTATCAGGTCACTCAGTTCGATCGGCCGATCAATGTCGACGGATGGCTCAACCTTCCCGATGGAACTCGCGTTGGCATCGAACGAGCACATATCGAAGAAGACACTGGCAAGAACTCGCATGCTGGGGGCAGCGGCCGCATTCACGGGGCCGACTACTCATTGGTTGATTACAACCGCGCCGGTGTCCCGCTTGTCGAGATCGTTGGTCGTCCTCATATTCGTCATCCAGAGCAGGCCAAGACCTACATCGATGAATTGCGCGCCATCCTTCTGACCACTGGTGCCTCCGACGCCAAAATGGAAGAAGGTTCGCTGCGCGTCGATGCGAACGTTTCGGTCCGCCGAGTTGGCGATACGGAATTAGGCACGCGTTGCGAAGTGAAGAACTTGAACTCATTGCGTTCGCTCGGACGTGCCATTGAATACGAAGCACGACGTCAGGTCGATCTTCTCGAAACTGGCGAACGGATCAAGCAGGAAACTCGTCATTGGGACGAAGGCGCAGGGCGCACTCGTGCGGGTCGTTCAAAAGAAGAATCCGAGGATTACCGCTACTTCCAAGAACCCGATCTTGTTCCGCTTGTGCCAAGCGCAGAATGGATTGCCGCGATTGATGCGGCAATGCCGCCGCTTCCTGCGGCGCGCCGCGATGCTCTGGCTCTTGCGTCCGGACTTGCGGTCACTGAATCGAGTGTCGTGATTGCAGTGCAGCGCGATCTTGATCAACTCGCACTTGCGACAATCGCCGCTGGTGGCGACGGAAGGCGTGTTCTCACTCACGTCGAGCACAACCTGTCTGGCGAAGGCTCCGCAGAACTCGGCCCCGCCGCTTTTGCGCAACTCGTCGGTTTGGAACTCGGCGGGCAACTCACTGCCACCCAAGCAAAAACCGTGTTGGCCGAAATGGTGGTCTCTGGTCGCGCTCCCGATGCCATTGCCGCAGAACTCGGATTCGAAGCAATGGATTCGTCTGAACTTGAAGGCATTGTTGATGGCTTGATCGCAGAGAGCTCCGAGGAGTGGTCAGACTTCTGCACCGGCGACGACAAGAAGCGCGCAAAGTTGCAAGGTTTCTTCACTGGCAAAATCATGAAGGCAACGAAGGGGCAAGCCGACGGGAAAGCCGTTGCCGCACTTCTCGAATCGCGTAGGGCCGAAAGCCTCTAATTGGCACGTAAGCGAGTGTTGTAGTATAAGATCAGCAGGTCGAAGTCCCTGGGAGAAAATGTGATGCAATCGAAGAAGAAGCGTGCAGCGTTTTCGGCGCTCCTGATCGCGGGCTTCTTGCTGGTCGGAGCCGCCTGTGGCGGTTCGTCGAGCAACTCAGGTTCGTCATCGGATACGAGTGCGAAGTCCGGCAGTGGCAGCGATGCAAGCGCCTGCGCCGATCTGTTCAATAAGACCGAAGAACTCGCCGCGGAGATGGATGCCCTTGACGCCGGTGAAATGTCTTCCGCTGCGTCGGCGATGGTGAAATCGCTTGAATCGTTCTCTTCGAGTGTCCCGAGTGAGATTCGCGAAGATTGGAAGACGGTTGTCTCCACCATCAAGACTTATACCGAGGCAATCGCGGGTATTGATTTCACGAACCTGAGTGACCCAACTACAGCGGCAAAGTTGGCGAAGGCCGGATCTGCGATGGACGACGCGAAGTTCGAAAAAGCCTCCGAGAATCTCGATCAGTGGACCCAGAAGAACTGCCCGGGTTTCGACTTCTGAGCCCGAGGGCTGCCTAGTCCCTTGGTCCATGGGTGGCCACCGGCCCATTCTGTGATCGGAAATTGCTCCGAGTTGCCGTTTAGGTCTCCGGGCGGCAAGACTTACTTCCCTGTGAGCACGACGGTCCTTACCTCGCTCGTAGTACTCCGCTAGCACACGCCGGCTTCGACCGTCGCGTGTGCGCCCCCGGCCTCCCACTCGGGAGGCCGTTTACGTTCCGCCCGTTCGATCCGGCCCGATCCCGCTGATGCTTCGGCATCTGGGAGGACATCCATGAAAACCAACGGTGGTGCCGCACTCATTAAGGCTCTCGAACTCGAGGGTGTCGATGTGATCTTTGGTCTGCCCGGGGGAGCGATCCTTCCGGTCTACGACCCGATCATCGACTCGCCGATTCGTCACATCCTTGTTCGTCATGAACAGGGTGCAGGACATATGGCCGAGGGCTATGCGCATGCAACCGGTCGTCCTGGTGTCGCAATGGTTACGAGTGGTCCTGCGGCCACGAACATCATCACGCCCCTCGCCGATGCGTACATGGACTCTGTGCCCATGGTTGTCATCACCGGTCAGGTCGGCACTGCCGGTATCGGCACTGATGCATTCCAAGAAGTCGACACTGTCGGCATTACGCGTTCGGTCACGAAGCACAACGAGCTCGTGACGAATGCGGCGGATATTCCGCGCATCGTGCGCGAGGCATTTCACATCGCAACTACCGGTCGTCCGGGGCCTGTGCTCATCGACATTCCGAAAGATCTCGTCGACCCCACCAACCCGAATTCGGCGCTCGACTGGTATTGGCCTGATTCGGTTGATCTTGCGGGTTACAACCCACGACTCGAGGGCGACCCGGCCCTTATCGAAGATGCTGCTCGACTGATCAATGCTTCGCAGCGTCCAGTCCTTTACGCCGGCGGTGGCATTCTCAAGGCGCGAGCGGCGGAGTCGCTTCTTGCGCTTGCTGAGCTTCTTGATATCCCCGTTGTCACCACGCTTATGGCTCGCGGTGCGGTTCCCGATGACCACCCGTTGTGTCTCGGCATGCCGGGTATGCACGGCAACTACACGGCAGTGACGGCGATGCAGGAATCAGATCTCCTCATTGCACTTGGGTCACGTTTCGATGATCGCGTTACCGGCAAGATCGATGCGTTCGCT
Organism: Acidimicrobiales bacterium; assembly: GCA_037620085.1. Classification (GTDB taxonomy): domain Bacteria; phylum Actinomycetota; class Acidimicrobiia; order Acidimicrobiales; family Acidimicrobilacustridaceae; genus Acidimicrobilacustris. The sequence continues at coordinate 36,113 of JASJMB010000042.1, forward strand.
GCGCACGCCAAGATCATTCACGTCGATATCGACCCTGCCGAACTGGGCAAGGTTCGTCGTCCAGACGTTGGCATCACTGGAGATTGCCGTCTTGTCATCGACGAATTGATCACCGCACTGAAGCAACTCGGCGCTCCGGAAAATCAGCCCGACCGTTCTTCATGGAAGTCAACAATTAGTGGCTGGCAAGAGAAGTACCCGCTTTCCTACGTTCAGTCCGAGCCTGGCGATCTTCTCAAGCCACAGTTCGTGCTTGAACAACTTCGCGACAACACGCCTGACGACTGCATCGTTGCTTCGGGTGTTGGTCAGCATCAGATGTGGACCGCTCAGTACTGGAAGTTCCAACATCCCTACACCTGGATCAACTCTGGTGGTCTCGGAACAATGGGCTTTGCCGTGCCGGCGGCAATTGGCGCCAAGGTCGGTCGTCCTGACCGCATGGTCTGGGCCGTCGACGGCGATGGCTGTTTCCAGATGACCGCTCAGGAACTTGTTACCGCAGCGGCCGAGCGCATTCCCGTGAAGATCGCCATTTTGAACAATGCCTATTTGGGCATGGTTCGTCAGTGGCAGGAAATGTTCTACGAGGAGCGATACAGCGAGGTCTATCTCTCGCCCGATCTTCCCGATTACAAGATGTGGGCCGAAGCAATGGGCTGTGTTGGCATGCGTGTCGAATCACCTGAAGATGTACTTCCGGCGATTCAGCGTGCGAACGAAGTCGATGATCGCCCTGTGGTCATCGACTTCCGCACCGACGCGAGCGAAAAAGTTTTCCCGATGGTTCCTGCGGGCAAGTCCAACTCGGACATCGTTGTCGGTCCGGAGGGTCTTCGATGAGCCCGGCAACGCGCCATCACATCCTGTCGGTTCTCGTGGAAAATAAGCCTGGTGTGCTTGCCCGAGTTTCGGGTTTGTTCGCTCGCCGTGGTTTCAACATTTTCTCTTTGGCAGTCGCGCCCACTGATGATGCGACACGCAGCCGCATCACGATCGTGGTCGATGTTGAATCGGCTCCTCTCGAACAGATCACGAAGCAGCTCGACAAGCTCATCAACGTTTTGCAGATCGACGAACTTGCTCCGGCTGATGCGGTTGAACGAGAGCTCATGATCGTGACGGTCACTGTTACGCCTGCGTCCAAGCCCGCATTGCTCTCGCTCACCGAGGAATACAGCGGGGCAGTACTTGACGAGGCCGGTGACCGAATCACCGTTTCTCTCGGAGGCACGCCAGAAGCGCTCGATGCCTTCACCTCTCAGATGGGGACTGCTGTCGTGGCCTACCAACGCACGGGCCGTATCGCCTTACCTCGCATCACGCCGTAATCCCTGATCTGACCCCGAGAACGCCTCCTTTTCGTTCCGGGCCCCATTCGTCGTACTCTCTCCAACCCGCCCTTCGGGCGATCCGATCCCACTACAGGAGTTCCCGTGGCCACCGTCTATTACGAAGCCGACGCCGACCGTTCATTTATCGCCGACCGTAAGGTCGCTGTCATTGGCTACGGCTCGCAGGGCCATGCCCATGCGCTCAACCTCAAAGACTCCGGCGTGAACGTCGTTGTTGGTCTGCGCGATGGTTCATCGTCGAAGGCCAAAGCTGAATCCGAAGGACTTACCGTGATGTCGGTCGCCGACGCCACGAAGTGGGCTGACGTGGTCATGATTCTTCTTCCTGACACCGAACAGAAGTCGGTGTATGACGCCGACATCGCGCCGAATCTCGCCGAAGGCGATGCGCTGTTCTTCGCTCACGGTTTCAACATTCGTTTTAATCGCATCGTTCCGCCCGCTGGCGTCGACGTTGTGATGGCCGCGCCGAAGGGCCCAGGCCATCTCGTTCGTCGTACCTACACCGAGGGTGGCGGTGTTCCGTGCCTCATCGCCGTGGAGCAAGACGCAACCGGCAACGCGCGCAATGTTGCGCTTGCCTACGCCGATGCAATCGGTGGCACCCGCGCTGGTGTCATCGAAACCACCTTCACCGAAGAAACCGAAACCGATCTGTTCGGCGAACAGGCTGTTCTTTGTGGTGGTGTGACTGCACTTGTTCAGGCCGGATTCGAAACTCTCACCGAGGCTGGTTACCAGCCCGAGATGGCGTACTTCGAGTGCTTGCACGAGGTGAAGCTCATCGTTGACCTCATGTACGAAGAGGGCATCAGCGGGATGCGCTACTCAATCTCCGACACTGCCGAGTACGGCGACGTCACCCGTGGCCCGCGCGTTATTACGCCGTCGACCAAGGCCGAGATGAAGAAGATCCTCGAAGAAATCGTTTCTGGTCAGTTCGCCGATGAATGGATCGCCGAATCAGAGTCCGGTCGCAAGAACTTCAACGCCCTGCGTGCAGCTGGCGCTGAACACCCGATCGAAAAGACCGGCAAGGAACTGCGCGCCATGATGCCGTGGATCTCCGCTGGTCGAAAGAGCGTGGCCGAAACTTCAGGCGGCGCTCAGGGCTGATTCACCTTTGGGTAAAGGAATTCGCCGGCTTTGGTCGGCGGCGACGGATTGTTATTGAGGCGCCCGAGTGGCGCTGAAGACAGCGGGTGGAGTGCGCGAGGGGCCTTCGGGCCCCTCCGTCGCGTCTGGAGGGCAATGCTGCGACAACGTCAGATCCAGACGATGTCGAAGCCGAGCCCTTCAACGAAGCCACCGTCTTGGGTGATGACGGGAATGTTGTGGGCCATCGCGGTTGCAGCGATCCAGGAATCGTTCACGCTCATCTTTATCTTTGTCTCCCGGAGAGTGATGCGAAGTTGGGCCCACGCTTCAGCGACGTTTTCGTCGATAGGAAGCGGATTGAGTTCAGACGCGTCGAGGAACGTTGAGAGACGAGCCGAGCGAGTATGTGCATCGCGAGCTGTGAGGATTCCGAGTCGCAATTCGCCCATGGTGATGATGCTGACGGAACTATTGGTCGGGGACCGGTCGGTATCGAGTGGTCGCCCTGTCTCGAGTGCAATGAAAATCGATGTATCGAGTAGGCCCTGATCTACATGCATTTCAGTCGAACTCGTTGTTGTCGATGTATTCGTCGAACTCGCGAAGCTCATCGAGAAGGCCTGGGTCAGCTTGGCGAAGGTTCTTCAGGAACTTCTCGGTGTTGACCCAACGCGGCTTGGCGCTGATGGGTTCGATGCGGGCGACGGGACGCCCGTCGAGGGTGACGATGACGGTGTCGCCTTCGAGTACGCGATCAAGGACCGACCGGGTTTCGTTGCGAAGTTCACGGGCGCCGACGGTGGGCGGGTCAGAGGTGAGGGCCATTGCGATGTTGTAGCACATGTGCGACATCGTGCGATAGTGGTCGACCGACGATCTTTTCGCCTGCGAACTCTGCCTCGTTCTAATTGTTGAGTTGATTGGTCGGGATTAGGCCCCTAGAGTCTCGCTCCTGTCCGGCCGGCCCGAGCCGGTTGATCGATGAGGAGTGACCATGAGCGACAACTGGGGTTTCGATACCCGTCAGATCCACGCAGGCCAGGAACCCGACCCCACCACCGGTGCGCGCGCGGTTCCGATCTACCAAACGACCTCGTATCAGTTCCGAGACACGACCCACGCTGCGAATCTGTTCGCGCTGGCCGAGATCGGCAATATCTACACCCGCATCATGAACCCGACGCAGGGTGTTTTCGAAGCTCGTATCGCGTCGCTTGAAGGTGCAACGGCAACCGCTGTCGGTCTTCCAGGCGCACTTGCGGTCGCATCAGGTCAGGCTGCCGAAGCGCTTGCTATTCAGAACCTCGCCGAAGCGGGAAGCCACATCGTTGCCTCAGCAGCGCTGTACGGCGGCACCTACAACCTTCTGCACTACACGCTTCCGAAGTTCGGCATCGATGCAACGTTCGTCGAAGATCCCGACAATCTCGACGAATGGCGCAATGCGATCCGTCCGAACACCAAGGCGTTTTATGGCGAGACCATTGGTAACCCGCGTAACGACGTGCTTGACATTGAAGGTATTTCGAAAGTTGCGCACGAGGCCGGCATTCCGCTCATCGTTGACAACACCGTCGCGTCGCCATGGCTCATTCGTCCGTTTGAGTGGGGCGCAGACATCGTCGTGCATTCGGCGACCAAGTTCATCGGTGGCCATGGCACCTCAATCGGCGGCCTCGTCGTCGATGGCGGTTCGTTTGATTTCTCGGCGAACGACAAGTTCCCGATGTTCACCGATCCCGACCCGAGTTACCACGGCCTTCAGTACTGGCCCGCCCTCGGTGCTGGTTCCTACATCATCAAGGCTCGCGTGCAGTTGCTTCGCGATCTTGGCCAAGCCACTACACCTTTCAACTCGTTCCTGTTCCTTCAGGGGCTCGAGACGCTCAGCCTTCGTATGGAGCGTCACAACGAGAACGCCGCAACGGTCGCGGCGTATCTCGCCGGACACTCGCAGGTTGAAGAAGTGCAGCACGCCAGCCTGACCTCTTCGCCGTGGCATGAGCGCGCGAAGAAGTACACCGCTGGCAAGGGCTTCGGTTCCGTGCCCGCATTCATTATCAATGGCGGCAAGGAAGCCGGACAGAAGTTTGTCGAGGCGCTTGAACTGCACAGTCACGTTGCCAACATCGGTGACGTGCGCAGCCTTGCCATCCAGCCGGCAACCACGACGCATTCACAGCTCACCGAAGCCGAGCAGATCACCGCTGGTGTGCAGCCGGGTCTCGTGCGTCTTTCGGTTGGCCTTGAGTCAATCGATGACATTATCGCCGACCTCGACAAGGGCTTCGCTGCTGCGAAGTGAGTGTTTGGCTGTCTTAATTTGTTTGAGGAGGCCCGGTCGCTGACCGGGCCTCCTCGCGTTTCTGAACGGCTACGTTCGGGGGAAACAAGGGGGAGTTATGCAAGCAACATTTGATTTCAGCGGCAAGGTCGTCATTGTCACCGGTTCGACCAAAGGACTGGGCCGGGCGATGGTCGACGGTTTTGCTGATGCTGGCGCAAAGGTCGTGGTGAGTAGCCGCAAGCAAGACCTTTGTGATCAGGTCGCGGCAGAACTAACCGAACGCACTGGTGCCGAAGTATTTCCATTGGCATGTCATGTCGGTGAGTGGGATTCGATCCCAGTTTTTGTCGACAAGGTCATGGAACGATTTGGTCGCATCGATGTTCTTGTGAATAACGCCGGCATCAATCCCACGAGCGATTCGTTGATCGACACCAATATCGATCTGTGGCGCAAGGTGTTTGCCGTAAACCTCGAGGGGCCATTGCGTATGGCGACATGCGTTGCTCCGCACATGCGTGATGCCGGTGGCGGTTCGATTGTGAATATTGCGACGGTTGGCGCGTACAGCGGTGGCCCGGGCGTTGGTGCTTACGGTGCGTCGAAAGCGGGTCTCATAAATTTGGGACGCACCCTGTCGAAAGAACTCGCACCATGGAATATTCGCGTGAATACGATTTGTCCTGGTCCAGTGAAGAGCGAACTGACTGATGGCGCTGAGCGTATGGCGCCTGGGTTTTACGACCGCGCTGCTTCCGCGACTTCGTTGAAGCGTGTGGCCGAAACAGCCGAGATCATCGGCCCGGTGATGTATCTGGCCAGCGATCTGTCCTCGTTCGTCACGGGCGACGACATTGTCGTCGCAGGCGGAATGGCTCGTGGCTGAGGACATTGTCTTCAGCGGTGAGGTTGCCGTCATCACCGGCGCTGGTGGTGGGTTAGGGCGTGCGTACGCGCACATGCTCGGCGAGAGGGGCTGCCGCATTGTCGTGAACGATGTTGGGCGCCCGCATGGCGAGAATATTCCCGTCGCTCAATCGGTGGTGGATGAGCTTCATGCCAAGGGAATCGAAGCGGTCGCCGATAATCACAATGCGATTTCCGAAGGTGGCGCCATCATCCAGACTGCTCTCGATGCATTCGGTGGCATTGACATCGTGATCAATAACGCGGGTATTGGCGCTGGCTCGCCCATTGGTCCGAACTCGGCAGACGAGTGGCACGAAACAATCGATGCAACCTTGCAAACCTCGATCGCCGCTACCGGTGCTGCATGGCCTCACCTGATCGAACGGGGTGGTGGTCGAATCGTGATGACTGGTTCGCCGGCGATGTTTGGTGCATCGACCACGATTCCCTATTCAGCGACGAAATCATCGATGTATGGCTTCACTCGCTCTGTTGCCGCTGCAGGTCGTCGACATGGCATTTTGGCCAACAACATCATGCCGTCGGCCTACACCCGCCTGACTCGTTCGTTGCCTCCGGGCCCCATGGCGTCGCTCTTTGCCGATCACTATCCGCCAGAAGATGTTGCTTCTTTTGTGGTGTGGCTGTGCCATCGATCTTGCCTGGTATCGGGCGAATCGTTTTCCGTGGGCGGTGGCCGAGCGGCGCGGGTTGCGTTGGCCGAGAACCACGGCGTAATGGTCAATGATCAGGCTCCCGAATCTTGGGCAGCGCAAGTCGAAGACCTGATGTCGCTCGAAGAAGTTGTCTTCCCGCTTTCGATGAACGACGAAGTCACATGGCAAGCGCACACGCTTGGGAAGTCGGTGCCCGAGGAACTCGCGCCGGGCGGTTCGCTCGATTGGAATCGCAAACCTCGGCCGTAGCCGAGCGAATTGTTAGAGGTTCTCGACCACGTAATCGACGCACTTGGTAAGTGCTTCGACGTCTTCGGGATCGATGGCCGGGAACATCGCCACGCGGATCTGATTGCGACCAAGTTTGCGGTAGCTGTCGGTATCGACAATGCCATTTGCGCGGAGCACCTTGTTGACCTCGTCGGCCGAAACCGAATCGTCGAAGTCAATGGTGGCAACAACGTGGCTGCGTTCGTCGGGATTGGTGACGAACGGCGAGGCATACGAGGATGATTCGGCCCATGAGTACATGATCTCGGCAGAGCGGTCGCATCGTGATGCAGCAAAGTGCAAGCCACCGTTGTCGTTTACCCATTCGACCTGCTGTACGGCGAGGAACACCGTGGCGAGAGCGGGCGTGTTGTAGGTCTGGTCTTTGCGTGAGTTCTCGAGCGCAGTGGTGAGGCTTAGCGATTCGGGAATCCAGCGGCCCGATGCGCCGATGCGTTCGATGCGCTCAACGGCTGCAGGGGAGACGGCTGCGAGCCAGAGGCCACCATCGGAGGCGAGACACTTCTGCGGTGCGAAGTAATAGACATCGGTTTGTGATGCATCGAAGCGAAGACCACCAGCAGCAGACGTTGCATCGACGAGCACGATTGCTTTGCCTTCGGAGCCAGCAGGGCGAACAAGCGGCATCGAAACACCCGTTGAGGTTTCGTTATGCGTAAACGCGTAGGTGTCGATTGCGTCGTCGACGATCGGCTGCGGATGCGTGCCGACTTCACTCTTGATGATGACGGGATCGTCGAGGAACGGCGCTGCAGCTGCGGCTTGTCCAAACTTCGAGGAGAACTCACCAAAGTTGAGATGCTGGCTGCGGCGATCGATCAGACCAAACGTGGCGATGTCCCAGAACACGGTGGAGCCACCGTTGCCGAGCATGATCTCGTAACCATCGGGAAGGGCGAACATCTCGGCCAGGCCGTTGCGCAGGCGGCTCACCATGTACTTCACGGTGTCCTGTCGGTGGCTGGTGCCGAGGTAGTCGCGACCGGCCTCAGCCAGTGCTGCAACGGCCTCGGGGCGGACCTTCGAGGGGCCGCAGCCAAAGCGGCCGTCGGCGGGAAGGAGATCGGTGGGGATGGTCATGGGGGATGCGCTCACCACTCCATCGTCGCATCTCGGGCCGGTGGTTGCGTTACGTCGTGAGTCACACCGAATTCGATGCGGGGGAGGGTCGCTGAACCGGTAGCGTGCGGGCGCCCACTTCAGTCGATCCAAGGACTTCCCCAATGGCCCCAGAGCGCCTCTCTCGCCGTGTCTCCGCCATCACCGAATCTGCGACCCTTGCGGTCGATGCCCGGGCCAAAGCGCTGAAGGCCGCCGGCGAGCCCGTCATCGGGTTCGGTGCAGGTGAGCCTGACTTCCCGACACCGGCCCATGTGGTCGAGGCGGCCGTTGGAGCTGCTCGCGACGTCAAGAACCATCGCTACACCCCTGCTGCTGGTCTACCGGAGTTGAAGGAAGCGATTGCGGCCAAGACGCTTCGTGATTCCGAGGTTGTGGTCTCGCCCAGTCAGGTGCTCGTCACCAACGGCGGAAAGCACGCGGTCTACAACACCTTCGAAGCACTCTTGAATCCTGGCGATGAAGTTCTGCTTCCGGCGCCGTACTGGACCACCTACCCCGAGCCCATCGCGTTGGCCGGTGGCGTTTCTGTTGTACTTCCCACCGATGTTGAATCAGGTTTCCGCGTCACCGTTGAACAACTTGAAGCGGCTCGCACCGACAAGACCAAAGCACTCGTGTTCGTTTCGCCTTCGAACCCAACTGGTGCGGTGTACCCGCCCGAGGAAGTTCGTGCCCTCGGCGAGTGGGCCCTCAAGCACGGCATTTGGGTCATCACCGATGAGATTTACGAACACCTCACCTTCGACGACAACGTGTTCACGTCGATCCTCGCTGAGGTTCCCGGTCTTGCCGATACCTGCGTGATTATCAACGGCGTTGCCAAGACCTACGCCATGACCGGTTGGCGCGTCGGCTGGATGATCGGTCCTGCCGATCTCATCAAAGCCGCCACAAACCTTCAGTCGCATTCCACGTCGAACGTCGCCAACGTTTCGCAGCGTGCCGCTATCGCTGCACTCGGAGGCGGTCTCGAATGCGTCGAAGAAATGCGCGAAGCATTTGCTCGTCGTGCGATTCTCATCCATGGGCTACTCAATGACATTCCCGGGGTCACCTGCATGGTTCCCCAAGGTGCGTTCTATGCGTTCCCGTCGATGGAAGGTTTGTTCGGTCGCAACTTCGGCGGCGTAACGCCCACGACAACCTCGGAACTGTGCGAGGTCATTCTCGACCAAGCCAAGGTTGCGCTTGTTCCCGGTGAAGCATTTGATGCACCGGGGTATGTACGTATTTCCTTTGCTGTCAGTGATGCCGACATAGTCGAAGGCATCGGCCGCATCGCGGAACTTGTCGTAAAGAGCGGCTGATCAACTGATGACAACTGCGCCGTTCGGTTCGTGGTCCTCGCCGATCACCGCTGATCTCATCGTTTCCAAATCCGTCTCTATCGGCGAGGTCTTCGTCGGCGGCAACGATGTCTGGTGGAGCGAAGCTCGACCCGAAGAGGGTGGACGGGTGCAGTTGGTTCGCCATCATCCCGGTGGCGGAGCCGTTGATGTCTTGCCCGAGGGGTTCGGTGCGCGTACTCGAGTGCACGAATACGGCGGCGGGGCATGGTGGTTGCATGGTTCCGACGTTGTGTTTGTGAACTGGGCCGACCAACGTTTGTATCGATTGGCAGCGGGAACCTCCATGCCAACAGCACTTACTCCTGAACCCGGCGAACGTCACGGCGACCGTTATGCCGATGGCCGATTCACGGCCGATGGACGTTGGGTGGTGTGCGTACGCGAGCGCCATGCGAGCGCTGACGCCGAACCAGTCAACGAAATCGTTGCGGTGCGCGTCCATCCCCACAGTGAACTCTCTGAACCAGTCGTGCTTGTTTCCGGTTCGGACTTTGTTGCTGCGCCCCGAGTCAATCCTTCCGGCAACGTGCTCACGTGGTTCCGTTGGAATCACCCCGATATGCCGTGGGATGGCACCGAACTTTGCGTCGCCTCGATGTACGACGATCAGTCGGACGATGGACAGATCGTTGTTGGCGACACTCGTGTTGTTGCCGGTGGCCGCGATGAATCCATTACGCAGCCCGAGTGGGCGCCCGATGGTTCGTTGCTTTTTATTTCTGACCGCACCGATTGGTGGAACCTCTACCGAGTCTCGGCTAACGCGGTTCATGAACTTGTCGCCAATGGTGTTGCCGCTGAGGCAACGCCGATTGCGCCAGTCGATGCGGAAATCGGTGTGCCGCATTGGGTGTTTGATAATTCGCGCTACGCAGTCCTTGCCGATGGGCGGATTCTTGCCGCCTTCTTCAAGTTAGGCATCGATCATTTAGGTGTCATTCCCGCCGGCGGTGGAGCGATGGTTCCGCTTGAGTCGCCGTTCACTGCTCTTTCATCGGTGCGAGCATTTGGTTACGGGGCTGTCGTTATTGGAGCGTCGCCGACCTCCGAAGCCGTCGTCGCCGTACTCGATATTCCATCGAAGCCCGATATCGATGGTTCGACGACCGTTCTTTCGGCACCGTTGCGGCCCTCACGCGACTTGGGCATCGGCGCCGAGTGGTTCTCGACGCCTGAATCGATCACGTTCGCAACATCTGGTGATCGGTTCGCTCATGGCCTCTACTACCCACCAACAAACCCAGACTTCACAGCGCCCGACGACGAGCGAGCGCCGCTCATTGTGCTGAGTCACGGTGGGCCCACGTCGGCTGCTCGTCCGCAACTGAACCTTGGTGTGCAGTTCTGGACGTCACGCGGCTTCGGTGTTGTCGATGTCAACTACGGCGGCTCGACTGGCTACGGCCGTTCCTATCGTCGACGTCTTATTGGCGAGTGGGGGATTGTTGATGTCGACGATTCCATCGCCGCAACGCGCCTTCTCATCGATCGCGGTGACGCTGATCGTGATCGACTCATTATTCGCGGTGGAAGTGCTGGCGGTTTCACCACGTTGAGCGCACTTACGTTCCGCGACGTTTTCGCTGCTGGCTGCAGTCTCTACGGCGTGGCCGATCTCGAAGCCTTGGCCCGTGATACGCACAAGTTCGAAGCCCGCTATCTCGACTCACTCGTCGGACCATGGCCCGCTCGTAGTGATATCTACGCCGAGCGTTCACCGATCCACCATGTTGAAGATCTCGAATGTCCGCTGATCGTTCTGCAGGGACTCGAAGACGAGATCGTTCCGCCGAACCAATCGCAGATGATTGTTGAAGCGCTCGATGCCAACGGTGTGCCGTGGGCCTATCTCGAATTCGAAGGCGAACAGCACGGTTTCCGTCAGGCCGCCACGATCAAACGAGCCCTCGAAGCCGAGGCGTATTTCTACAGCAAGGTGCTTGGCTTCGATCTTGCTGACGATGTGAAACCCATCGACATCGCTCATCTCTGACTTCCCCCGCAACCGGGTTGGCGACTCGCCGTTGCGCCCGTAAGGATGGACATATGGCACGGATCCTTGTAACTGAAACCATCGCTGACGGCGGCCTCGACCGCCTTCGCGCTGCTGGCCACACCGTCGATGTGCAGGAGGGCCTGAGCCCCGAGCAACTCGTCGAGGCCATCAAGGGAGCCCACGCGCTCATCATTCGTTCCGCCACTGATGTCACCGCCGAGGTTCTGGCTGCTGGAACCGACCTGATCGTGGTTGGTCGTGCTGGTATCGGTCTCGACAATGTCGACACTGCGGCCGCCACCGAACGCGGTGTCATGGTTGTGAACGCGCCTCAGTCCAACATTCTGTCCGCTGCCGAACACACCATGGCGCTGTTGTTGTCGATGGCTCGAAATGTTCCTCAGGCTCATGCAGCGCTTGTTGCTGGCCGCTGGGAACGCAGTCGCTGGACCGGCATTGAACTTTCCGACAAGACACTTGGTGTTGTCGGACTCGGTCGTATCGGCAAACTCGTCGCCCAGCGGGCGATGGCCTTCGGCATGAAGATCGTCGCTTACGACCCCTTCGTGTCTCCCGAGATGGCGCGCAAGATGAACATCGACATTGTCGATCTCGACACGTTGCTCGCTGTCTCTGATTTCGTCACGCTGCATGTGGCCAAGACGCCCGAAACCGTTGGCCTCATCAACTCCGAGCGTTTAGCCAAAGCCAAGAAGGGCATTCGCATCGTGAATGTCGCTCGTGGCGGCATCATCGTTGAAAGCGATCTGGCTGACGCGATTCGTTCTGGTCATGTTGGTGGTGCGGCCATCGACGTGTTCGAGAAAGAACCCACCACCGAATCTCCGTTGTTCGAACTTCCCGAGGTCGTTGTCACCCCGCATCTCGGTGCTAGCACTCACGAAGCCCAGGACAAAGCCGGCGACACCATCGCCGAAATGGTTGGGCTCGCGCTTGCCGGTGAATTCGTTCCGTTTGCGGTGAATGTGAATGCATCTGAAGCCAGCGAAACCGTTCGTCCGTTCCTCTCACTTGCTGAACGACTCGGTGCAACCTTCGGCGGACTCGCCACTGGTGTTGAGTCGCTCGAGATTTCCTATGAAGGCGAAATCGGTGGCTACGACACCCGCATCCTGACGTTGTCGTTGCTCAAGGGTTTCTTTGGCCGGATTAGCGATGATCCGGTGTCATATGTGAACGCGCCGAAGATGGCCGAAGAGCGCGGCATCACCGTTACCGAAACCACAACGACCACGGCGCATAACTTCGTGAACCTCATCACCATTCGTGGTGGCGCTCATTCACTGGCCGGCACCCTCATGGGTCTCGATGGCGAAGCTCGCCTTGTGATGGTGGACGATCACCGCGTTGATGTTCCGCCGGCCAATCACATGCTCGTTGTTCGTAACGATGACCGCCCCGGAATGATCGGTCTCGTCGGCACCATCGTTGGCGAAGCTGGCCTCAACATTGCCGATATGGACGTGGGCCAGGCCCCCAATGGCGCCTCGGCGATGATGGTGCTGTCCATCACCGGTGCGGTGCCGGCCGAGGTATGCGAGCGCCTTCGTGCCATTGATGGCGTCGTTTCCGTCGACGCCATCTGAGGCCCGCGCCCCCTTTGGGGTAGCGGGGGGAATGTCCCATGGTTGCTTTCGCCATAGGAACCCGGCAGACTCTCGGTATGCGTTCTATTGCTTTGGAGCTTCTACTTCGTTAGGCGGGTGCCACATATGGCGCCTGCCAACCTCCTGCGCCCTCGGGCCGGGAGGTTTTTTCGTTCTCCGGCCAGTTTCCGTTTGTTCCCTGAACTACACCACATGCCCCGAAAGGCACCGTTATGAGCACCACCGATACCACCGCAGCAACTGACAGGGTCATCATTTTCGACACGACCCTTCGTGACGGCGAACAGTCGCCAGGAATCTCGCTTGATCAGGGCGAGAAGGTTGAGATCGCGGAGCAGCTCGCTCGTCTCGGTGTCGATGTCATCGAGGCCGGTTTCCCGATCGCCAGCCAAGGCGATTTCGAATCTGTACAGGCCATCGCCAAGTCTGTGCGTGGCCCAGTGATTTGCGGTTTGTCTCGCACCGCGCTTGGTGACGTCGATCGGTGCTGGGAAGCAATCGAATCGGCGGAGCACCCTCGTATTCACGTCTTCATTGCCACAAGCGAAACTCATATGAAGCACAAACTGCGCATGACGCCTGATCAGGTGAAGGCCGAGGCTGCATCCGGCGTTGCGCGCGCTCGTTCCTACACCGAGGATGTCGAATTTTCCCCGGAAGATGCCTCACGTTCCGATTTCGACTTCATGTGCGAGGTTCTGCAAATTGCTGTCGACAACGGCGCGACCACGTTGAACATTCCCGACACTGTGGGCTTCGCAGTTCCGCAGGAATACGCCGAGCGTTTGGCCAACGTCCGCAACTTCGTCAAGGGTGACTACGTCATCTCCACTCATTGCCATAACGATCTGGGCATGGCCGTTGCCAATTCGTTGGCGGCAGTGCAGTTAGGCGCTCGTCAGGTTGAATGCGCAGTGAATGGTTTGGGCGAGCGTGCTGGTAATGCAGCGCTCGAAGAGATTGTGATGGCGCTGCGCACTCGTTCCGATTACTTCGGCGGCATTGACACCGGCATCAAGTCAGAGGAGTTGGCTCGCACGTCGCGGCTGGTCAGCCGCCTGACCGGTTACCCGGTGCAGTACAACAAGGCTGTCGTTGGTCGTAATGCGTTTGCGCACGAATCCGGCATTCATCAGCACGGCGTTCTGAACGAGCGCACCACGTACGAGATCATGGACCCAGCCGCCGTTGGTCAGGGCGAATCGAAGATCGTTCTGGGCAAGCACTCAGGCCGTCACGCGTTCGCCGACACACTGAAGAAGATGGGTTACGACCTGCACGGCGATGCGCTGAACCAGGTGTTCACCCGCTTCAAGGAATTGGCCGACCGTAAGGTCGAACTGAGCGATGCCGACCTCGAAGCATTGGTCGCCGAGGAAACAGGCGACACCGTTCGCTACGCCTTCTCACTCATCTCGCTCGATAGCCACGGTGGTTCGAGTTCGACACCGACAGCAACGATCGTGCTCGATCACGACGGCACCAAGATCGAAGCGACCGCTGAAGGTTCGGGCATGGTCGATGCTGCGTGTGCCGCGATCCACAAAGCGACTGGCATTGCCGGCACCCTCACCGACTACGCCGTCACCTCAGTAACCGGCGGTGTCGATGCATTGGCCGACGTTGCCCTGCGCTTCGAGGTCGATGGTGTTTCGATGCCAGGTCGTGGCCTGTCCACCGATGTGGTCGAAGCTTCAGCCCGAGCACTACTCAATGCACTGAACCGCATCGTGCGGGTCCGGGACACTGGCGAAGACCCGACCGCAGTTTCGCGACCGGGCTCGCTCAGTTAGTTCATCGATTCGTTGCCGGCATCCACGCCGGGCGAGTGGCTTCAAAGGCTGCGATGGCATCGACGTGCTGAAGTGTGATGGCGATGTCGTCGAGACCATTGAGGAATCGTTCCTGGGTCGAATTATCGAGCGGAAACTCCAGGTCGATGTCGAGCGAAGCAACGACAACGCGCTTGGTGGCGATGTCGATGGTGATCTCAACGGTCGGGTCGGCTTCAACGGCACGCAGGATGCGCTCGCTCACGTCGGCGGGAAGCACAACGGGCACCAGACCGTTCTTTGCTGAGTTGTTACGGAAGATGTCGCCGAAGCGGGGAGCGATGACAGCCTTGAAGCCGTAATCCATGATCGACCAGACTGCATGCTCGCGAGATGAACCCACACCGAAGTTGGCGCCGGCGACAAGAATGTTTGCCTCGCCGAACTGCGGAAGGTTCATGACGAACTCGGGATCTTCACGCCACTCTGAGAAGAGTCCCTGGCCAAAGCCGGTGCGCTCAACCCGCTTGAGCCAATCGCTGGGGATGATCTGATCGGTATCGACGTCGGAACGGTCGAGCGGAAGTGCGGTTCCGGTGATGGTGATAACTGGTTCCATGGTGTGCTCAGTTCTCTCAGGCCAGATCGCGAGGATCGGCAAAGGTTCCGGCAATTGCAGTTGCAGCAGCGACAGCGGGGGAGACGAGATGAGTACGACCACCCTTGCCCTGTCGTCCTTCAAAGTTGCGATTCGAGGTTGATGCCGAACGCTCACCCGGTGCCAACTTGTCGGGGTTCATCGCGAGACACATGGAACAACCCGGTTCACGCCAATCGAATCCGGCAGCGGTGAAAATCTTGTCGAGGCCCTCGGCTTCAGCTTGACCCTTCACCATGAACGAACCCGGAACGACCATGGCGCGCACACCGGCCGCAACCTGACGACCTTCGGCAACCGCCGCTGCCGCACGAAGATCCTCGATGCGACTGTTGGTGCACGAACCGATGAACACGGTCTGCACGGGAATGTCTTTGATCGGCATGCCAGCGGTGAGTCCCATGTACTCAAGGGCACGAGATGCAGCATCGCGTTCTCCGGAATCGGCGAACGACGCCGGATCGGGCACATTGCTATCGAGCTCGATGACCTGACCAGGATTGGTTCCCCATGAAACGAAGGGACGAAGTTTCGTGGCGTCGATGTCGACGACTTTGTCGAACACTGCACCGTCATCGGTGGGGAGTGTGCGCCAATATGCAACTGCAGCGTCCCAATCGGCACCAGTCGGGGCGTACTTGCGACCTTTGAGGTAGTCGAAGGTGATTTCGTCTGGGGCGATGAGGCCGGCCTTTGCGCCTGCTTCGATCGACATGTTGCAGACCGTCATACGGCCTTCCATCGACAACGAGCGGATTGCTTCGCCGCGGTATTCGATGACGGAACCGATGCCGCCGCCTGTACCGATGCGGCCGATGATGGCGAGTACGAGGTCCTTGGCGGTAACGCCGTCGGGAAGTGCGCCGTTTACGTTCACTGCCATGGTTGAAGCCGGATGCTGGGGGAGCGTCTGGGTAGCCATGACATGTTCAACTTCGCTTGTGCCAATGCCGAAGGCCAGAGCGCCGAACGCGCCGTGCGTGGCGGTGTGGCTGTCGCCGCACACGATGGTCATGCCGGGCATGGTCAGACCTTGTTCCGGTCCGATCACATGCACGATGCCTTGACCGGGAGTACCCATGGCGTGTTCGACAATGCCGAACTCGGCAGTGTTGGCCCGCAACACGTCGACCTGCTTGCGCGAGATCGGATCGGCGATGGGTTTGTCGATGTCGGAAGTGGGGACGTTGTGGTCCTCGGTGGCGACGGTGAGTTCAGGTCGCCGAACCGTCCGGTCGTGGATGCGCAAACCATCAAACGCTTGCGGTGAGGTCACTTCGTGCACGAGGTGAAGGTCGATGTAGAGCACGTCGGGCTCGCCATCGGAGCGATGTACGACGTGATCGTCCCAAAGTTTTTGCGACAGGGTTCTCGGGGCCATGTTCTGCTCCTGTTCGGGAGGTTGGCCGGGACTGACGATGACGTGAGTTCCGGACGGCGCCGTTTGCGTCTCACATAATGGGACGCTAATCTTGCTCCGTGGGAAACACTATAGGTGGTGTGGGTGTTCTAGACAAGGCGGTTGATGTTCTCGACGCCCTCGAACTCCGTTCGTTGTCGCTGTCGGAACTCGTTGTGGTGACGGGACTGCCTCGGGCCACCGCTCATCGTCTTGCGACGGCGCTTGAACGCCATGGTCTTGTTCGGCGCGACGCCGATGGTCGATTCATGCTCGGGACCCGTTTGCTTTCTCTGGGGCAGGCGGCGGCTGACGCATGGCCCCTCGCGACTGCGGCGGCATCTGCCCTTGCGATTCTGCGAGATGAAACTGCTGAAAGCGTGCAGTTGTTCGTTCGCGACGGCGAGGATCGGGTATGTATCGCTGCTCTGCAGTCGCTGCATGGATTGCGCACGATCGTGCCTCTTGGTGCCCGACTTCCACTTTCGGCAGGATCAGCGGCTCGTGTCTTGACGAGCGCAGATCAAACGGCGGGCGGGTGGATCGAGAGCGTGGGCGAGCGCGAGGCCGGCGTGGCGTCTGTTTCCGCTCCAGTTCGAGATGCATCAGGCCGAGTGGTCGCTGCGGTGAGTGTGTCGGGGCCGATTGAGAGAACTTCTCGACAGCCAGGTAAGCGGTACGGTTCCTTTGTGGTTCATGCAGCAAGAGAGATCGAATCAGAAGCTGGTTTGCGGGGCGCCGACTCGTGACCGAAAGGCCACTCGCAGCCATCGATATCGGTACCAACTCGTTCCACATGGTCGTCGCACGAGTGGGCGAGGTTTCTGTCGCGGGCGAGTTCATCGGTCCTGCCTTCGAAGTGATCGCTCGAGAGAAAGAAATGGTTCGCCTGGGCTCGAGCTCAGGTGACATGAAGGAACTTTCTGAGGACGCAATAGAGCGCGGTGTCTCAGCGCTTCGACGTCTGGTCAAGATCGCTGCCATTCACGACGCCGATGTCGTGGCCGTAGCGACGAGCGCGGTTCGGGAAGCTGAGAATGCTGCCGTTTTCATCGAACGATCGCTCAATGAAGCAGGGGTTGTTGTCGACGTCATTGCTGGCGTGGAAGAGGCGCGGCTCATCCACATTGGAGTTCTGCAAGCGGTGCCGGTGTACGACCACCGTCTTGTAGTGATTGATTTTGGTGGCGGCAGTACCGAGATCCTTGTAGGTGAGCAGGGAGAGACTCTTGTTGCCGGAAGTTTGAAACTTGGCGCAATTCGGTTGACGCGCCGGTTCTTCCGCGGAGAACGACTTCATCCCGGTGCAGTGGAATCTTGCCGCCGTCATGTCCGTTCGCTGCTTTCGCCGATGGTGCGCGAAGTCGAGCGCTTCGGTTTTGGGGTTGCCATTGCATCATCGGGAACAGCGGAAACAGTTGCGTCGCTCGTGAATGCTCAGCGAGGTCACGCTGTTCCTCGAACATTTAATAACTTCACGATGAGCCGCGACGAGATCAAGGCCGCCGTGCGAGCTCTTATTGCTGCGACTTCTGTCGAGGAGCGCAATGCGCTTGCCGGAATGGACCCCAGTAGGGCGGACATCATCTTGGCGGGAGCGATCATCCTCGAGCAGGCGGTGGAGGAACTCGGGATCGATGAGATCATCATCTCGGGTAACGCGCTCCGGGAAGGCGTGCTTCTCGACGCGCTGTCGAGGCGCCGAGGCGCCACGTTGCATCATCTTCGGGATTTGCGTCGCCGGAGCGTTCTGCACCTCGCCGAATCCATGGATGACGATATTGTCCATTCGATTCGTGCGGCTGGCTTCGCCCTTGACCTCTTCGATGCAACAGCATCGCTGCATGGCCTCGGAGACGATTCGCGGGAATTGCTCGAGGCAGGTGCCCTACTTGCCAACGTGGGTCTCTCTATCTCGCACTCCGAGCATCACAAGCACAGCTATTACGTGATTCGTCATTCCGATTGTTTGGCCGGGTTCACCGACCACGAGATCGAATTGATCGCCCAGATCGCCCGTTATCACCGAAAGAGCGCCCCAAAGGCGAAGCACTCGGAGTTTGCGCGCTTGCGTTTGGAGGACCAAGACCGAGTTCGGATTCTCGCCGGCGTCCTCCGCGTGGGCATTGCTCTTGACCGTTCGCACAAGGGGCGAGTGGAACGAATTGCGGTTTCTCTAGGAAATGGCGAAGAGCCAGTTTCGATCCTTGTGAAGCATCTTGATGAGGTTGATGTTGATCTCGAGATTCAAACTGCTGAGGATCGCAAAGGATTACTTGAAGTCGTCCTTGATCGACGCGTGACCTTTTCTTCGTAGATCGAAGGAGTGTGCTCTCGCTTTTCTGATGAACGGTGTTCACCAGCAATTAGGGAGTGGACGGCCCGATTGATTGGACTCGTGATGCAACGTCTTGGCACGCAACCATGAGGACGTCGGCGAATCGTTCAGGTCGCGTTGCGCAGATGTCATGGCGACCGTTGACTTCGAAAACGGTCGCGTTGGAGATCGTGTCCGCAAGTTGTCGTTGCCGATGCGGCGAGACCGTTTCATCGCGGGTGGTGAGAACGACAGCGGTAGGGACGTTGATCGAACTGATCCAGTCGGTTGCATCGTACGAAGCGACTTCGTGTCCTGATTCGAGCATGGTCCGCAGATCATTAAGACGCGCTTGCTGGCGGGCCCAGTTACCTAGAGGTGTCGTGTCGTATTTGGAGACCAGCACGCGTTCCGAGACACGTCGGTTGACTGCTGGAGGTGCAAGTCGGGTAGCGAACGACAGGCCAGACACAACTCCGTTAAGAGCGCGTCCATTGCGTCGTTCGCTGAACCGCGCTGCTGTGGCGCACAGTACGAGACCTTCGACCATCTTGGGGTGTCGACGCCACAACAACTGAGCAACTGGACCTCCCATTGAATAGCCAACCGCAATTGCACGTTCAATGTTTAGCGATTCGAGAAGTGCAGCAGCATCATCGGCGCAGTCTTCGAGTCGAAAGCGACGGCGACTACGAATGCCGCGGCCGTGACCGCGATGGTCGAGAGCGACAACATTGAACTCGCGCTGAAGACCTTCATACGCAGCGAACCAGTTGAGGGCCGAGTTCGCTGTCCAGCCGTGAAGAAGGAGAAGCGTTGGAGCACCCTGTGGCCCGGGGGCCTCGCGTATCCATGTTGTTCCTCGACCCGGAAGCTCGAGTGCACGACCGTCAGGCAGGCCTGGCGTCAGAAACGGCGCGGAACCTGGGAGCGAGGGCGACATATTTGATTCTCGTCAGGCTTCGATGCTGACGATCTCAACCTTGAGGACGCCACCGGGGGCTTCAAAGTCGACGACGTCGCCCACCTTGTTTCCCATGAGGGCCTGACCCAAAGGTGAGCCTGGGGTGAGGACTTCAAGTTCCGCGCGTTCTTCGACGGAGCCGACCAGAAGGCGCTCAACCTCGTCGTCACCTTCGTAGCGGATGCCGACGATCACGCCTGAGACCACGGCGGATCCATCGGCGGCTTCGACGATTTCGGCGTCGAGGAGGAGTGCCTCGAGTTGGCGGATTCGGGCTTCCATCTTGCCCTGTTCCTCTCTCGCGGCGTGGTAGTCGCCGTTCTCAGAGAGATCGCCCATTTCACGGGCAGTCTGAATTTTGCGGGCAATATCGACTCGACCGTGGGTCGTGTGCTGCTCGTGTTCAGCGCTTAACCGGTCGTGGGTCTGTTGGGTGAATCGGTGTACGACAGCCATGTCGCCAGCGTACCGGCCCTTCGTGGAACTCGCCTAGGGCGACGGGAGGGGGTCGGACTAGAGTGTTGAGCCATGTCCACACCGAGCCCACGCCGTTCGCGCTCCATCGTGATCATTCGCTAGCGCACACCGAGTTCGGTGTGCGCCCTCGGCCGTCCACCCCGGTGGGCGGCTTTCTCGTTCCCGCACAGAGCCTGTCCCTTTCAAGGCATTGCACTCTTCAGTACAGCAACCAATCGGAGTCATCGTGAGTCACAGAATCGGAGTTATCCCCGGAGACGGGATCGGGCACGAGGTCATCCCCGTTGCCCTCAAGGTCATTCGTGCTGCGGGTGTCGAGCTCGACTGTGTTGACTACGACCTTGGTGGTGCTCGCTACCTGCGCGACGGCGTCGTTCTTGACGATGCAACGGTTGAAGAATGGCGTGGACTCGACGCTCTGTTGCTCGGTGCAGTCGGAACGCCTGATGTTCCGCCAGGCGTCATTGAGCGCGGCCTTCTTCTCAAAATGAGGTTTGATCTTGACCTCTATGTCAATCAGCGTCCGTTCATCGCGCCCGATGGCTCACATGATTTCATCGTGATCCGTGAAAACACTGAAGGCACCTACGCAGGCGAAGGTGGCTTCCTTCGCAAGAACACGCCATTCGAAGTTGCGACGCAGGGTTCAGTGAATACCCGGCACGGCGTTGAACGTTGTGTTCGCTATGCCTTCGAACTCGCACGCAGCCGCGATCGCAAGCACCTCACTCTCGTACATAAGACCAACGTTCTGACCTTTGCTGGAGATCTCTGGGAGCGCACCTTTAATGAGGTTGCCGCGGAATTCCCCGATGTTTCGACGGCCTACAACCATGTCGATGCTGCTTGCATCTACTTCGTTGAAAACCCGCAGCGTTACGACGTCATCGTGACAGACAACTTGTTCGGCGACATCCTCACCGATCTCGGCGGAGCAGTCTCCGGTGGAATCGGGTTCGCCTCGTCGGGAAATCTCAACCCCGATCGAACGAGCCCCTCGATGTTTGAACCAGTCCATGGTTCAGCTCCAGATATCGCTGGTCAAAATAAAGCCAATCCCGTTGCTGCGATTCTCTCAGCGGCGATGATGCTGGAATTCCTTGGTGAAGAAGCGGCAGCAACGGCAATCCGCAACGCGTGTTCCGACAACGCCACCCTCACCGGGTCAACTACCGAAATCGGCGACATTGTCGTCGCTCGTCTCTGAGAGGCAAAGCAATGCCAATTACTCCTACCAACAAGATCTGGATGAACGGAACGCTCGTCGACTGGGACGACGCGAAGATCCACGTCCTTACCCATACCCTTCATTACGGAATGGGTGTCTTTGAAGGAATCCGCGCGTATGAAACCCCAAAGGGTCCTGCGGTGTTCCGACTTACCGAGCACATCGAGCGCTTGCATAACTCGGCGAAGATCCTCGGTATGGACATGCCCTATGGCGTCGATGAGTTAGTCCAGGCCACGAAGGACGTCGTCAAAGCATCGGGACTTCCTTCCGCCTACATCCGTCCGATTGCCTATTACGGCTACGGCGAAATGGGACTGAACACGCTTCCGTGCTCGGTCGATGTCTCGATTGCTTGCTGGCCATGGGGCGCCTACCTCGGTGAAGATGCGCTCACGAAGGGGATCAGCACAAAGATTTCGTCCTGGACCCGCCATGACCACAACACCATGCCACCGGCTTCGAAAACCACCGGCAACTACGTGAACTCCTCCCTGGCCAAGGTCGAAGCTCTCCGTGGTGGATACGACGAAGCAATCATGCTCAACCCTCAAGGTTTCGTCAGCGAATGCACCGGCGAAAATATCTTTGTTGCTCGCGACGGCGTTTTCGTGACGCCACCAATCGCCGCTGGCGCGCTCGAAGGCATTACACAAGACAGTGTCATGGTGATCGGTCGAGATCTCGGTTATGAGTTCCGCGTCGATTACCTGACGCGCTCGGACCTTTATGTCGCCGAGGAAATCTTTCTGTGCGGAACCGCTGCTGAGGTTTCGGCTGTGAATTCAGTCGACAATCGCGATATCCCATGCCCCGGGCCGATGACATCTGTCATCGCTGCCGAGTATGGACGCGTTGTGCGCGGTCAGGTTCCCCGTTACGAGGACTGGTTGGAGTATGTCCACTAACAACGATGCCAAAGCTGAACTGTCATCGCTTCCATCCGCGGTCGAAATTTTCGACACGACCTTGCGCGATGGCGCTCAGTTCGAAGGCATCTCACTCACAGTTGAAGACAAGCTTCGTGTTGCCGAGCAACTCGACTGGCTTGGTGTGCATTGGATCGAAGGGGGCTACCCCCAGGCCAATCCAAAAGACGAGGAGTTCTTTAAGCGCGCCCCGCTTGAACTCAAACTCACAAATGCCGAACTCGTAGCGTTCGGTTCGACACGCAGGCCGGCCGGCAAAGTCGATGTCGATCCAACCTTGGCGGCACTCGTCGGAGCCGGAACCTCGACGGTATGCATCGTGGGCAAGAGCTGGGATTTCCATGTCACCGAGGCCCTGCGGACGACGCTCGATGAAGGTATAGCGATGGTGGCCGAATCAGTCGCTTTCTTGAAGGACGAAGGATTGCGCGTCTTTTTCGATGCTGAACATTTCTTCGATGGTTACAAAGCCAATCCCGAATTCGCACTTCGAGTTCTCGAAGCAGCCATGGTGAACGGCGCCGATTGTGTGGTGTTGTGCGATACCAATGGCGGGTCACTTCCACATGAGGTGCAGCGAGTCACCGCCGAGGTCGTTTCTTTTGTTGGCGGCGTAACGGGCGTGGGCATTCACACTCAGAACGATTCTGGCTGCGCTGTTGCAAACTCGGTGGCGGCAGTTGTCGGGGGTGCAACGCAGGTTCAGGGCACCATCAACGGCTATGGCGAGCGCACGGGCAATGCAAACCTTATGACCGTCATTCCCGATCTCACGCTCAAACTCGGAGTGGCGACTCTCCCTGAGGGTCACCTCGATCGACTCACGGTTGTGAGTCACCGTGTTGCGGAACTCGTCAACCTCCCTCCGCATCCTTCTGACCCATACGTGGGTGCGTCCGCATTTGCGCATAAGGGCGGCTTGCACACTTCTGCGCTTGGTCGCGCTGGTAGCGCAACCTACGAACACATCGATCCGGCAATCGTGGGAAACCACACGCGCGTGCTCGTGTCAGACCTCGGCGGGCGTGCGGGTATGGCCATGAAGGCCGATGAATTTGGAGTCGAACTCGACGATCCATCGGTCGCCAAATTGTCCGACGAACTGAAGCAACTCGAGTCGGAAGGCTGGTTGTTCGAATCAGCCGACGCGTCGCTTGAACTTCGGATGCGCCGAGCTACTGGTTGGGAGCAAGAATTCTTCGAGGTTGAGGAATATCGAGTTTCGAGTTCACATCGCGAAGGTGCGGCCACAACTGGCGGTTCCCTCGAAGTAACGACCGAGGCAACAGTCAAACTTCGGATCGATGGCAATCAAGTGACTGCCGATGGCGAGGGAAATGGTCCCGTCAATGCACTCGATGCTGCGGTTCGTCGAGCGCTTAACGGAAGATTCCCTGCACTTGAACGGATTCACCTGACCGATTTCAAGGTTCGTGTCGTCGATGGCGGCGCTGCGACCGGGGCGGTGGTGCGCGTGCTGATCGATTCCACCAATGGCGACCGCGTTTGGACGACCGTGGGAGTCGATAGCAATGTGATTGAGGCCTCGTGGCAGGCGCTCATGGACTCCATTCAGTTTGGTTTGGTCCACGCTGACGATCTTGCCGGGTAGATTCACTCTCAATGGCTGCCCCTGATTACGTCCCCGTTCCCGTCGATGATCCCGCCCGGGTGTACCAGTCGCCTCCGTGGCGTCCCGAGTCGTGGATGGCCGATCGGCCGGCAGAAATTCTGGGCCGTCAGCCTCTTGGGCCGCGTTTAGGAGATCCAGGGCCCGACCAAGGTTTTGCAATCCGTCTCGCCCGACAGGTCCGTGGCCGTCTCGTGCTTACATCGGGCGAATCCGAAGCCGATGCGCTTTCGGGCACCGTTGCGATCGCGATGCGTCGGTCAGCGTTGTTCGGCCGAGCGCCATCTATTCACGACATCACGGTTGCGCTCACATTGTGGGGCTATTTGTCGGAAGCACCTATGGAACTTGTCGCTCTTCGTTCAAAGGTATTCGCCGCTGTTGCTCACAGTCACCACTACATGGAGCGACGCGCCATCGTCGATGCTGTTCCCGAAGAAGTTCTCCGGCTTGACCCAGCATCGGTCACAACTCTTGTGCGCAATGAACCTTCGCGCATCCTTGCGATGGCCAACGCTGCATTGGCGGGTCAGTCGCACGACAACCACGCCTGAGGGCCGCTTCACACCGAGAGCGAATCGGCATGGAACTGAACTCGTGAAGCGGTTTAGGGTTTTGCGGTTGCGGTGGTGGTGCTTGACCACGAGGCGGGAGTGGTCGCGAAGATGTCGATTGGGGTTCCGGCAGGTATCGCGCCGGCGATCTTGACCACCACATCGTTGGGAATGCGCACACAACCGTTGGACGACTTGGTACGAACCAGTTCGGGCTGGTTGGTCCCGTGGAACGCGATCTGGGGAAGGCCGTTGTCAAACGTATCGAGCACTTCGCTGTATCCGTTGATGGGAAGGATCCATGCACCGTAGATGCCGGTATCCGATGGATTTTTGATCTTCTCAGTAACGAAGAATCGCCCAAGGGGGGTTGGCGTCGAGTCTTTGCCGATGACGACGTCGGTTTCAGCGAAGACCACTGCTCCTTGGAAGACCTTTAAATGGAAGGTCGAAAGATCAAGTTCCATGTGAAAGTCGGTGGCTGCGATGGTGACATCGTTGGCTTTGATCCATCCGGTGGTGTGATTCGGACGAGCGGTGATCAACACCTTCATCCAGTCGCCTTGGTTCTCGAGCACTTCGACGACAAGTGGATTCTTGTAATAGGTGGGGTTTGTGAACTCGTAACCGTCAGCGGTTTTCTTGACACCGGCCGAATTAAGCCCGGTGCGGGGGATAGCGGCAACCTTTGAGGCAACCGTGCTCGAGGTGCTTGAAGTGCTTGAGGGCGGTGTTGTTACGACACTCTTGGGAAGTTCGCTGTACACCGCGAGCTTCGAGCCTTTGGCGGTTGCGTACGTGGTCTGATACGGCGCAAGAGCGGTCGAACTTGTTGATTCCTCGGTGGAGGCGTCTGACGACGCTTTCTTGCCATCTGAGCATGCGGCCGCACCCAAAACGAGGGCAAGCGAAATCGCGGCAGCAGCGATTGGGCGAAAGTGTCGTAAACGGCGAGGGGAGTTCATGGGTGCTCCACGGGGAGGTTCAATTGCTGAGCCCGATTGGCTCAGATCGCCCAAATCAGTTGATCGAACGAGGGAATGCAGGCCTGACGGTACCATCGACCCTGTGAACACCCCAGTTGCCCGAGTCCGCTTTGCTCCCTCGCCCACGGGCTATCTCCATATCGGTGGGGCCAGGACCGCCCTTTTCAACTGGCTGTTCGCGCGACAGCAAGGTGGCGAGTTTGTGCTTCGCATCGAAGACACCGACGCTGAACGCTCGAGGCCAGAACTCATTGACGTCATTTTCCGATCTCTCGAATGGTTGGGCCTCGACTGGGATGGCACGCCCGTGCATCAGTCCGAGCGTGGGGCCATGCACCTCGCTGCGGTCGAGACGCTTCTTGGCAATGGCACGGCCTACTGGTGTTCGTGTTCCTCCGATGAGGTCAAAGCCCGAGCGGAAGCTCGTGGCGGCACTCCCGGCTACGACGGATTTTGTCGCGAGCGGGGATTGGGCCCAGGCGAAGGTCACGTCGTTCGATTTCGGGTTCCCGACGAAGGCGTTACTTCCTTCGACGATCTCATTCGCGGCACGGTCAGTTTCGAAAATGCCGTCCTTGAAGATTTTGTGATTCTTCGTTCCAACGGAACGCCAATGTTCCACCTCGCAAACGCAGTCGACGATGCCGATCAAGGGATTACTCATGTCATCCGCGGCGAAGACCTCATCAACGTCACGCCGAAGGTTCTTCTTCTTCGCCAAGCGCTTTCGACGCCTGGCGAATTGATTTTCGCCCACCTTCCGCTCATCGTGAATGAAAAACGTCAGAAGCTTTCGAAGCGACGCGACGATGTTTCTGTCGGCGATTACATCGATCGCGGCTATTTGTCTGAGGCGATGGTGAATTACCTCGCCACCCTGGGATGGGGTCCACCTGATGACATCGAGATTCGGCCACTCGCCGAAATCGTCAATTTATTCCGTATTACAGATGTGAATAATTCCGGCGCATTTTTTGATGTCAAGAAATTGCAGCACTTCAATGGCGAATACATTCGCAATCTGTCGGTCCCGCAATTCGTCAGTCGCTCAACTCGATGGTTGTACGAAGACACTCCTTGGGAAGCGGATCGATTCGATATCTCAACCTTCGAAGTTCTTGCTCCCCTCGTACAAGAACGCGTGAAATTGCTTTCAGAAGTGCCCGGTTATGTCGATTTCATTTTCACTCCCGACCCCGTAATCGACGAAGACTCTTGGCAAAAGGTGATGGTCAAAGGCGCCGATCTGGCGGCGGCTGTGCTTGAACATGCCACGGCCCAATTCGCCGATTGTGACTGGACCGCAGCGTCACTTGAAGCGGCCCTGTTTTCGTATGCCGAAAAGCACGAAATTTCAAAGGGCAAGGTGCAGGCCCCTGTGCGAGTTTCGGTGACTGGACGCAGTATTGGGCCACCGCTTTTTGAATCGCTTGAAGTTCTGGGTCGGGACGAAACGCTTCGCCGTCTCACATCAGCGAAGGTTCTTTTGCAGGGCTGACATGTTCTTTGGACTGCGTTGGGTGATACGTATCGCTCTCGGACTGCTCACAGTCTTGGTTCTCTATATCGGAATCACGTTTGCACAGGTGTGGTGGGCGGCGAGACAGAACGACTCATCGCCCGCGTCGGCGATCGTTGTTATGGGAGCAGCGCAGTGGAACGGTTCGCCATCGCCGGTGTTGAAAGGTCGGCTCGACCATGCCGCCGAGCTCTACCAACAAGGTGTCGCCCCTGTGGTGATTGTCGCCGGCGGAAAGCAAGTGGGCGACAAGGTCACACAAGGGCTCGTCAGTTTCGAATACTTGCGGTCGAAGGGCATTCCCGAAGGGGCGATCAAGATTGAAGTCGACGGAACCGATAGCTACGAGGAACTCTCTTCAACGGCGTTCATCATGCGCCAAGCCGGATTACCCCTTGACGTTGCGATCGTGACCGATCCGTACCACTCATTTCGGGCTACGGATATTGCCGATGAAGTTGGGCTTGCTGCGCATGTCTCTCCGACCAAGGGGCAATCAACGCTCAGCGACTATGCGCGTGAGACAGGCGCAGTCGCTATTGGGCGCATCATCAATTACCGCCGTTTGGCTGCGTGGTACTGACTCCGACTCGGGTGCCGGGCGTGGTTTGGTGCCACCCCCGTTCCAGCCGGTAACGTTCACTCGCCCTTCGGGGGTGGTGTAATTGGTAACACGAGTGGTTCTGGTCCATTTGTTGGGGGTTCGAGTCCTCCCCCCCGAGCTTTGAAGATCGGGCGTCGACAAGGTCGGCGCCCGTTTCGCGTGCCTTCTCGCCCGTAGGCTAGGTGTGTGACAACTCTTGGTTCTCTTTGTGTCTACTGCGGGTCGAAATCGGGGGCTGATCCCCGTCACGAGGCGACGGCAGCGGAACTGGGTCGGCTCATGGCTGAGGCTGGTGTGCGCCTGGTTTACGGAGGAGGGTCGATCGGTCTCATGGGTACCGTCGCCGATTCTGTATTGGCCAACGGGGGAGAGGCATTCGGTGTCATCCCGAAAGGACTGTTCACCACCGAAATTGGCCATCCCGGTCTGACCGAACTCGTCGAGGTTGGTTCGATGCATGAACGCAAGGCATTGATGGCCGCCGAGGCCGACGCCTTCGTTGCCCTGCCTGGTGGACTCGGAACCCTCGAGGAACTGGCGGAGATCACCACATGGGCACAGTTGGGTATTCATGCCAAGCCCGTTGGTGTGCTTGATATCGACGGATTCTGGGAGCCCCTGCTCGGGTTCCTCGACCGCGCTGGCGACGCCGGATTCATTCGGCCCCAGCATCGCAACATCATTCTGCGCATTACCGACGTCAACGATGTGATCCCCGTGCTGGCGGCGAAGGTCGTGCCACCGTCTGTGCCGCTACTTGGCATCGAAGAGTCTTGACCCGATGGGGTCCGGGCTGCGTTGACGCGAGACAATTGAGCCATGGAACAGGTCGACATCGTCGTGATCGGCGCCGGTCCCGCAGGCTCGTCTGCCGCGGCATGGGCAGCTCGTGGCGGCGCGTCAGTCGTTCTCTTTGAAAAGGCAATGCAGGGTCGCGAGAAATCCTGCGGCGATGGTCTGACCCCGCGAGCGGTGATCGAATGCCGCCGTCTGGGCCTTGATCTCGATCGGTTCCATCGCATCGATGGGCTACGAGTGCAAGCGGGCAGCAAAGTTCGCGAAGTGTTGTGGCCCGACGGAGCGTTTCCTCCGGTTGGCGCAGTCGCTCCGCGCGCCGAGTTCGACGCAATGGTGATGCAAGCAGCAATTGATTCGGGTGCGGACTTTCGCGAGAACTCGCCAGCCGAACTCTGGATCGAAGACGGTCGCGTGTTGGGCGTCATTTGCCATGGTGAAAAGGTGCGCGCTCACCTGACTGTGATTGCTTCTGGTGCTGGTTCCCCGGCAGCGCGCGCCGTCGGAGCCGCACGTGTTACGTCGTCACCATTCGGTCTTGCTATCCGTGGCTATATCTCCTCGACCCGTTCTGATGATCGCCACATGGAAGCGTGTCTCACCGTCAAGGGCCCCGACGGCTCGATCGTTCCTGGCTACGGATGGGTGTTCCCTGCCGGTAATGGAATCGTCAATATCGGTGTCGGCGCGTTATCGACGATGAAGAACTTTTCTGATCTCAATCTCAACACCATGCTCGATGCGTACACCGCTCAAGTGCGCGACTCGTGGGGTCTTGGCGAGTTCATCGCTCGTCCAAAGGCGTGGCGGCTTCCAATGCATGTTGAGCACCGCGGCGGTCCCGGTTGGGTTGTTGTTGGCGATGCTGCCGGCCTTGTGAACCCCTTTAACGGGGAAGGCATCGACTACGCGCTCGAATCGGGCCGTCATATTGCGGAATGTTTCCTCGCCGAACCAGGAACTGCGTGGGCCTCCTATCAAGCAATCATGCGCAAGGAATACGACCCGTTCTTTGCCACCGCCCGTCGCTTCGCGTGGCTCATCGGCCGCCCCAAACTTCTGCAGTTCCTTCTCGGCATTGCGTTGTCGACCAAGTTCACCATGAAACTCGTGCTCGACATCATGGCGAATCTGGTCGATATGGAGCACCCCGGTTTGGCAGGCCGTTCGCTCACGATCGGGGGCAAGGTGCTTTCATTGGCGGATCCGCTTCTTGTTCGTTCACCGAAAAAGCGCGGGAAACGACCAACAACTCCTGTCGGGTAGGTTCAGGAGTCCCATACGGGGATGAACGGGGGAGTCGGTCATGGGTAGTTCGCCAGTCGCCATTGTCACGGGGGCAAGCCGCGGGATCGGTCGGGCCGGAGCGCTGGCGCTCGCCGAAGCTGGTTTCGACGTTGTCGTAAGCGCGCGCACGGTGCGCGAGGGCGAGGGCGTGGCCGAACCGAACTCGGTTCGTGAAGAAACAACGCTTGCCGTGCCGGGAAGTCTTGAGCGCACTGCGGAGGAAATTGAAGAGCGCGGTCAGCGAGCCCTCATCGTTCCTATGGATCTCATCGATGTCGCGTCGGTTACCGCTCTGCCCGCCACTGTCATGGCTGAATGGGGTCGCATCGACGTGCTGTTTAACAACGCGATCTTCCGCGGCGTTGGCACGCTCGATCGCATCACCGATCTCACTATCGATTCGATGACCAATCTTCTCGCCGGAAACTTCATGAATCAGATCCTGCTCATTCAACAAGTGATCCCGCACATGATCGCTGCAGGCGGCGGCACCATCATCGAC
The DNA here is from genome assembly GCA_037620085.1 of Acidimicrobiales bacterium. Taxonomy (GTDB): domain Bacteria; phylum Actinomycetota; class Acidimicrobiia; order Acidimicrobiales; family Acidimicrobilacustridaceae; genus Acidimicrobilacustris. The sequence goes on from JASJMB010000042.1 coordinate 66,446, forward strand.
ATGGTTTCGGGTTCTGCTCGCCTTGATCCGGCTGGTCCTCCGGGAGAAGGTGGCTGGGGCATTCTTTATTCAGCGTCGAAGGCTGCGTTTGGCCGCGTAGCTGGTGGCGTGAACGCTGAATATCGATCGCAGGGAATCAAAGCGTTCAATGTTGACCCCGGCAACGTGGTCACCGAAGCTCGTAAAGCAGCCAAGCCCGACGACGAATACAGCACTGGCTATGGCAGCGAACCGGCTGAAGCCACGGGCAAAGTTGTGGCGTGGCTGGCGAGCGATCCCACCGCCGACAAGTTCCTCGGCAAGTGGATCTTTGCGCCGAAACTTTGTTCCGACCTCGGGTTGCTTCCCGGTTGGACGTTCCAGGCACCGCAATGAACGAACAGGAACGCGCCGATCGATACGAGATCCGCAAGATTGTGGATGATTACGCGCTCTTTGCCGACCGCGTCGACAACGAATCACTCGCAGGCTTGTTTGCTCCCGATGGCGTATTGCGTATTTTTGAGCGCGGGAATCCTGAACCAGTGCGCCAACGGATTGGTCGGAAGGAGATTGCTGAGGCGATCAAGGGTTTGTCGCGTTATGACGTGACGCTCCACGCGGTGAGCAACCATTACGTCGAAATCGAAGGCGATGTTGCCACTGGCGAAAGTTATTGCCGAGCCAGTCACATTCGATCCGTAGAAGGCGGTGCTCCCGAGGCCCGCGAGAACTACATCATGAACATTCGTTATCTCGATGAGTTCATTCGTACGACCGAGGGATGGCGCATTGCCAAACGTGAACTCCAAGTGGAGTTCACCGAAGTGTCGCCAATTCTCTGAGATTGAGCTCTAGAGGCCTTGGAGTGTGGCAACCGAAGAGTTACTGGCCAGAGTCAGAGCAAGTGCGGCCAGTTCGGCAATGGTGTTCTCGGTGCTTGTGGTGTCCTCGTCAGGACGGGTTGTCTTGATGCGGGCCAGTGCGCCCTCGGTGATGATGGAGAGCTTGAAGACCGCCAGCACTCGGTAGACATCGATATCGCTGATTGAGCGACCGCTGGAAGCCTCGTAGCGGGCCAGCAGATGATCTCCGGTGGGGAAACCAGGATTCAGGCGGTGGGGCTGTGGAGAGCGGCTACGCCACATAATTTCACCGGCATCGCCCCAATAGACGCTGACCATGCCGAGATCGGTGAGCGGGTCACCGAGCGTCGACATTTCCCAATCGAGGACAGCGACCATTTGGGTCGGGTCGGTACGACTCCACATTGTGTTGTTGAACGAATAGTCACCGTGAACGATCGACGCTTCGGTATGAGCAGGGATCGAACGTTTGAGTCGCTTTGCGACCTCATCAATGTCGGGCAATTCCCGTTGTTTTGATTTCTCCCACTGTGTGCACCAGCGGTTGACCTGTCGCTCAAGAAATCCTGCAGGTTTGCCAAGTTGTCCGAGGCCTACTGCTTCGAAATCAACAGCGTGAAGCCGCGCAAGAACATCAATGAGTTGATCGCTCGCTTCAAGTGCTTGAGCGTTATCGAGATGGGCAACTTGTTCAGTATCGGAATAGACAATGCCGTCAACGAAGTCCATCAAATAGAACGGAACTCCGACCACCGATTCGTCTTCGCACATCGCAACGGTCTTCGGCACAGGGACATCGGTGTCGCGTAAACCGGTTTGCACCCGATATTCGCGTCCCATGTCGTTTGCTGTCGCGAGAAACGCGCCAACGGGTGGGCGTCGCAGTACCCAATCGTTGGCGTCATCTTGCACTCGGAACGTGAGGTTTGAAGAACCGCCCGACAGATGCGAAACCGTGACCGGACCCTGCGCTCCCGAGACGTTGGCCGATATCCACGTGCTCAATGCAGCGGTGGGAACAGCCTTAGCTACCTGTTCGGAGTTCATGCGATGTGAATCGGCAGACTTGAGCGACGGATGGTCACTCGATGAGTTCCGCGACTCACCACAGTTCGTTGGCGTAGGTATCGGTGCCAACCACAGTGCGGAAGAACGGTGCGACCAAATGGATATCGGCGAGGCCAGCGGCTTCGACGGCCTCGGTGTAGGACTTCATGCGTTTCGTGGCTTTGGTGACATCGCCGCGAACGAAGATGACCTGAACGAGCCGCTCGGTACCCCCGGCCGGTGTGCCGAGATCCATGGGCTGATCAGCGGCTGGCGTTGCCACTGGCTGCCACGAAGACACCAACTCAATGTCGGAATCATTCATGAGATCGGCGTAGATACCGGCCTTCTCAATATCGGCGTGAACGCTCTTGGCTGTATGGCCGTCGCGTGCGTCGAAGAACACCGTGAATATGCCGTCGTACGCGCTGTCAAGAGCGACATCAACCGGAACGCCATCGGCGTCGCGATTTGCTGAACCAATGAAGTCGAACAGGTTTGTGTGGGTGTGCTTGCGCTCGGGGAATCCGCGGTTGTTGGTGTAGAGCCACGTAACGCGCTCGGTGCTCCAGTTGTTCCAGTCATCGTGGTGTCCGCCTTCGATCCAGTAGATCGCCACATACGAACCTGAATCAGTGGGGTTGGCGACGGCGGTGTCACCTTCGGGCCAGCGAAGATCTTTAAGGCTTCGCGTGGCAACCCAGCGTGAACCTGACATCTGATGCGGGGCCACCATGCAGCCTGCGTAAAAGTGATCTCGCTCGTACCAGCGGTTGTATGCAGATTCGAAACCGGAGTTGGGGTCAACCATCGTGAGCAACATGGATCCGACCTTCATCGGGTAGTCGTGGAGGCCGCCTGGGTCGAGTGGGTATGCCATGTTTTCCTTCGCTTTCGAACACGGGTGCAACGCCCCCTAGTGGGACTGAAACTAGCCGCTTGAAATGCCGGGTGACGCGCCGTTAGTGCTCGGCAGTCCCGACCACTGACACCCTGTACATAAGGCGACGGCCGGGGAAATCGTTGAGCACTCGATGCATCGTTGAGCGGTTGTCCCACATCAGCAGATCGCCCTCTCGCCAGTGATGGCGATAGGTGAAGTGTTCCTTGACCGAATGCTGGAAGAGGAACGCGAGGACTGCGTCGCTTTCATCGGGCGGGAGACCAACAATGTGACGGGTATAGGTCGGGTTGACGAACAAACTCTTGGCACCGGTTTCGGGATGGACACGAACGACGGGGTGGGCGGTGCGGCGATCTTGGACAATTGCTGCGGCGTAGTGCTCTGGTGTGGCATTGCCAAAGCGATAGCGAAGCTCGGTGGTGCGGCTGAGGTCGTGAATAGCGGTGAGGCCGTCGAGGTACAGCTTCATGTTCGGCGAGAGAGCGTTGTAAGCCGCAGATGTCGATGCAAACATCGTGTCGCCGCCAACTTCGGGAAGTGTTTTTGCGTGGGTAAGCGTTCCCATCGGCGGATGAGGAAGGAACGTTTCGTCGGTATGCCACATTGACGCGGTGTTTCCCTCGTCAGAATCGAGGACGCTGACGTGTTCGAGCCCAGGTCCAAGGTTGGGGAAGAACGCATGGATTTCGATCTCACCGATCCGGCGCCCAAGCGCCACGTGCTGTTCGGGAGCGAGGTTGGGGGCGTGGATCACCAAGACTTGGTTCTCGACCAAAGCCGAGTGCACCGCGTCGAGGGTTTCATCGTCGAAATCGGAGGTGAGATCGAGGCCGGTGATTTCGGCACCAAGCGCAGGGGTGAGTCGGCGGATCTGCATGGGGTGATGTTGACACTTTTCCGGTCCACTCGTAGGTTCGCTGCACCGGCTGCCGGGTGGCGGCCCTTGATCTTGGGGGATTGGTTCCATGACAAATCTGTTTAGTTATTCCGGCAAGCGCGTCGTTCTCACGGGAGGCGCTACTGGTATTGGTGCCGCACTCGCTGAACTGCTGGGTGAACTCGGTGTCGAACACCTCACCATTCTCGACATCAAGGCCCCAACCGGCCGATGCGACACATTCATCGAAGTCAATCTCGCTGACCCCGCTTCGGTCGATGCTGCAATCGCGCAGATTGAAGGACCAATCGATGTGCTGTTCTCGAATGCAGGCGTCGCCGCCAATGCTGGAGTTCGCACCTGCATGGCAGTCAACGTCGCGGCGTCGCGTCGGCTCACCGACGGACTCATTGATCGAATCACTAAGGGCGGAACAATTGTGTACACCGCTTCAATGGCAGGAAACGGTTGGCCTGCGCAGGTTGCTGAAATCACCGAGCTTCTCGAAATCGCCGACTGGGACGCGTTTCTTGATTGGTGCGAGGCGCACCCTGAGGTTGTCAACGATGTGTATGCCTTCTCAAAGATGTGCATGCAGGTTTACACAATGCGTCGTTCGTATTCGGCAATTCGAAATGGCATTCGCATCAACAGCATCTGTCCGGCTCCGGTTGATACGCCGCTGATGGCAGATTTCAAAGTGTCAATGGGCCAAGACGCGATTGATTGGGCTGTCGGCGTTCAGGGAAATGGCCGGATGGCCGTCGCCACCGACATTGCTCCTTCGCTTGCCTTCATGGGCAGCGACGCCGCTGCGTTCATTAACGGTGAGAATCTCCACGTCGATAGTGGTCTGAGCTCGGCCATGGTTACGGGTCTGGCGTTTAGTTGATCGCCATGCATCCCGAAGACGAATTTCATACGCCCACAACTGACGATCCGGAGTGGACTGAAACTTGTTGGTTCACGTTTGCTGTTCCCGAACGCAATTTGTCGGGCCAGCTCTACCCGTATTTCAAGACAAATCAGGGCGTGGCTGCGGGCGGCGCGTTCTTTTGGGATGGACGTAACGAGCGACCAGAAACCTGTGTGTACGCCAAGCAGTTCTGGCACCTCCCGTTAGGGGATCAGAAACTGACCGATCTCACGCTCGCCAATAGCATTCGTTACGAATGCCTCGAGCCGCAGAAGAAGTGGCGCGTTCGCTACGACGATCCCGATGGTGGCGATGAGATTCATGTCGACCTCACGGTCACTGGCATCGTTGCCCCCAACATGCTGGGTGAATCGCATGTCGACCAACCATGCCGTTACCAGGGCACGATTGTTTTGCACGGTGAAACGATTGCGGTTGACGCCTACGGGTTTCGCGATCGTTCTTGGGGGCCGCGTCCGCAGTTCGGCCAGGGCATCCATGGGGGAGCGACGATGCGAGGCGGTTACAGCTATGCCACCGCTTCTGACACGCACGCATTTCATGCGATCACCATGGATTTCGGCACCGGAGCCATTGCGATCCACGGTTCGTACATGGTCGATGGCGAGTGGGCGAAGTTGAAAAGTGGCGAACGCCGAGTGATCGAACGCGATCGTGAAGGTTTCCCGCTTGTCGTGGAACTCGATGGCGTCGATGAACTCGGTCGATCGTTCAATGCTCGTGGCGAAACGACAAACTCTCTTGGTTTCCTGATTAATCCGAATCTGTACACCATCAATTGTCTGACCCGTTGGTCATTCGATGGCATCACCACTTGGGGCGAAGATCACGACAACCATTCGTTTTCCGACGCTCGCCGCTTGTTTCGCGAAGCGCGGGGCCAATCCCTCTGGACTATTCCATTGTGAATGCTGAAATTCGAACTGCACTTGTTACCGGTGCCAGCAGAGGCATTGGTCGAGCTACTGCGATTGCGCTGGCACAGGCAGGTTTCGATGTGGCGATTACGGCCCGAACAGTTGTCGATGGCGATCCGACCGCTGTCACTGATGACGGGAAGATACTGCCGGGAAGTTTGGCCTCGACCGCAGCTGAGATCGAAGCGCTCGGACAACGTGCGGTGCAGATTCCGCTTGATCTTCTGGATCGCGACGCCCTCGTGCCTGCAGTTGAATCGGCAATTTCTGGGCTTGGACATCTTGATGTAGTTGTGAACAACGCGATCTTTGTGAGTGGCGGCGGGCCCAAGTATTTCCTCGATACCGACCCAGAAGATCTCATCAATCAGATGTGGGGTGACCTCACCGCACAACTGTTATTGCTGCAGCCGCAGGTTGCGCACATGATCTCGCGAGGCGGCGGAACCGTGATCAACATTGGTTCCGGTTCGGGAAAGTGGAAGTTGAAGTTCCCAATCGGCCAGGGCGGTCCGCAATTGGCCTACTGCGCATCGAAGGCGGGCTTTCATCGGGCTGCAGATCGTTTGGCCTTTGAATATGGCGATCAAGGAATTGTTGCGTTCACCGTTGATCCAGGATTCGTTGCGACCGAACGCACGAAGATGGTCACCGAACTCGGCGAGATTGCTGCGCGAGGTGTTGAGCCGTCAATCGTTGGTGAGGCGATTGTTTGGTTAGCCACTACTGGTGCGGCAACAGAAAAGAACGGCAGTTATCACGAGGCTCAAGCAATCGCTCGCAACCTTGGTCTCTTGCCGCCATTGCCTGAGACCGATTGATCCGCTCGTTGCGAATTAGAGGTTGGGGGCAACCTGCGTACACGTGAGTTCTACGTGTCGTTCGACGAGTTCGTCGGGCATGCCGGCAACGCTGGCCCACAGGTAGACGTGTTCCACCGGTGAACCATCGGTCGCTTCATGTATGGCCGCCACGGCATCGGTGGGAGTGAGCACTCGAAGCCCAGGAATCTGGCCGGTCTTTGCCGCACCACCGCGCAATTTGTCGATGGTGATTTCGCGTGGGGCATCGTGCCCCGACCCTGCAGCGGCGGCGGCACGGTAGGAGTTCAATTGGTGTGCGTAGTGGGGAAGGATGCGTTCGAACGCTGTTTCCGGGTCGTCGGCGACGATGATGTCGAGCATTCCGCCGGTGCGAGCAACCGAAGGATCGTGACCGCCTTCAACGAGACCTTCGCGGTAGGGCTCAAGCAATGCTCGATCGAGACTCAAGAGGCCTACACCGAGCCGACCAGCGCGCTTGGCGCCCTGGGGTCCCTGGTAGCCAAGCCAGATTGGGAACGGATTCTGCGCCGCTGGGGGAGTGACGATGCCGTTGTCGAGAAGGTGGCGAATCTCGGCGACCGCGGCGTCGGTGAGTCCGTAGCGCTTTGTGATGTCTGTGTTGTAGAGCTCGAACTCCGGAGAGCTGTAACCAGCTCCGATTCCGAGTTCGAGTCGACCGCCAGATAACTGATCGATGACTGCGACCTCTTCGGCGACAAGAGCCGCCGGCCGCAGAGCGGCTAAGAGAACGGCCGTTCCGATTCGGACACGCGATGTTCTCGCGGCAGCAGCTGCAGCAAATGTCAGGGGCTGGGGCAGATAGCCGTCGGCGAAGAGGTGGTGTTCAGAGAACCACACTGATGCTGCGCCGAGCCGTTCGGCCTCGACAACAAGATCAAGTGCACGTCCGTACACCTCGGGCCAAGGGCGCTCCCAAGGTTCAGGGTTGCGCAGGTCGAAGTAGAGACCGAGTTTCAACTCGGGGCTCAGGCGCCGACGGGCTTTTTGGCAACGAGTGCGTCGTGACCGATGGCGGGTTCAATGAATGAGCGGAAGTCGGGCCCACGGCGCAAGTGGTGTCCGCCATCACAGTTGATTGCGGTGCCGGTGATCCAGCGAGATTCATCGCTGAGAAGGAAACGAGCGAGGTTGGCAACGTCTTCGGGTTCGCCGACGTCGCCCAGAGGCGTGTTGACGATGTAGGAGTCGTAGACGGCCGATTCGCGCGGAATGCCTTCCATGATTTCGGTGGAGATGAAACCAGGACGAATTGCGTTGAAGCGAACCTTCACTTCACCAAATTCATCGGCCGCGTTCTTCATCATTTCTTCGATGCCCGCTTTAGCGACGCAATAGGCACCGAACATGACGTGTGTCTTGTGCCCTGCAAGTGATGACATGCCCACGAATGAACCTCCGCCAGCGGCGACAAGGTGGGGAACCGAATGCTTCACTGACAACATTGTTCCGAGAACGTTGAGGTGAAGTACGCGAATGAATTCTTCGGTGTCGAGCAAGTGGTATGGACCCATTCCGCCGCCACCGCCGGCGTTGGCGATAAACCCATCGAGACGCCCGAATGCATCAACGTGGCCCGCAACAAGTGCGGCAACATCGGTTTCAACTGTGACATCGGTGACCTGATGACGGATCTGGCCAGAGGCCCCGCTGGCCTTGATGCGATCGACAACCTCAGTGAGTTTGCTTTCGGTGCGACCACAAATCGTGACGTTCGTTCCATCTTCAGCGAGACGTGTTGCGCACGCTGCACCGATACCAGTGCCGCCGCCGGTGACGATTGCGGTACGACCTGCGATTGATGAAGACATGTGTTTCTCCGTGAAGGGTGTGGTTGGCTTTAGAACTGTTAGTAAGCGCTGTGAGTTATCGCTGACCGCGGACGAGGCGTCCGGGTCGTGCACCAGTGTCGACGCCATTGCGGCGGGTGACGACACCACTCACGATGGTGTTGACATAACCGGTTGCTCCTTGGAGCAACCGCTTTCCGCCGGCGGGAAGGTCATAGGCCATGTGTGGCCGACCAACCTCGATGCGGTTCATGTCGATGATATTGATGTCGCCCTTCTTGCCTTCGGCGATCACACCGCGATCGTTGAGGCCATAGAGGGTTGCGGTATCGAGCGACTGCTTCTTGACCACGTACTCAAGTGGAAGGCCTGGTCCCCGGGTGCGTGCGCCTTCCTTTGCCCAGAAGGAAAGGAGGTAAGTGGGGTAGGACGCGTCACAAATCATTGCGCAGTGAGCGCCACCATCAGAAAGGCCAGCAACACCAGCGGGGTGGAGCAGCATTTCGCGCACGGCGTCTTGATTGCCCTCTGAATAGTTGAAGAACGGCACCATCGACATTGCCCCAGCGTTGTGTTCGCTGTAGGTGTCGTACAACACCTCGAGCGGATCGCGTCCTTGTACCTTTGCGATCGCCGCAATGGTTTTGTCGGGGGTTGGCTCGTAATCAACTGGAGAGCCAAGCGAGTACGTGCGATCGACCATTCCCTGTGCGAGGGAGTTCATCCCGTCGAACAAAACATTGGGGTCGGAAGGAAGGTCGGTTTCAGAAAGGATCTTGGCCTTGACTGCAGGCTTCAGAAGTTCAGCGGCGAGTTCCTCGTGAGACAACTTGGCGCGTAGTTCGACATAGGTCGGACGCTTTGAGAAGGCATGGTGTCCGGGGAAGCCGAGCAGCATGCCGAATGGGCGTGCCGCGACCTGCGGGTAGATCGGGGCGCCGGCGTCGTGAGCAGCAAGCGACTCGGCCATGATTTCGCGCCACAGATCAGGAGCGGCATCTACCTGAATGAGTGCGAAGGAAACTGGGCAATCGATGTCAGCGGCGAGACGCTTCATCCACTCGACTTCAGTTTTCGGCGCAATGATGTCTTCACCGGCTGCACCCATAGGCGCGAGTTCAAACACTGAAGCGCCGCCGCGTGCCATTGCACGACCAAGGCCAAAAAGTTCGTCTTCGGCAGCAAAGGTGCCGGGAACTGGTTCGCCATTCATGGCGCGATGGCCGAGTGTGCGTGATGTGGAGAAGCCGAGAGCACCGGCTTCGACAGCTTCGGTAACGTACTTACCCATGAGGTCGATGTCCTCGGACGAGGCTGCCTCGTTTCGTGCGCCGCGCTCACCCATGACGTAGGTGCGAACCGCACTATGGGCGATCTGCACACCGAAGTCGACGGCGAGATCAAGTTCTTCGAGTTTGTCGAGATAACCGGGGAACGATTCCCAACCCCAAGTCATACCTTCGGTGAGGGCAGTGCCAGGAATGTCCTCGACGCCTTCCATAAGTTCAATGAGAGCGTCTTCATAACCAGGACGAACCGGAGCAAAGCCGACACCGCAGTTGCCACTCACGATGGTGGTGACGCCGTGTTGGCTCGAAGGCTCAAGGAGTCCGTCCCATGTGACCTGACCGTCGTAATGGGTATGAATATCGACGAAGCCGGGAGCCACGATCATGCCGGTGGCATCGATAACTTCGGCTGCATCGCCTTGGAGTCCTCCTCCGCGCTGCACTGCCACGATGACACCGTTAGTGATGGCGATATCGCCCACGAAACGGTCGGCTCCGGTGCCGTCGACGATTGTGCCATTGGTGATCTTGAGATCGAACATGATGTTCCCCCTTCGGAAAACTCAAACGCTACTACTTGGTCCCGCGGTTATTCCTATAGCGCTTCATGACCCTGCTGATCGGGGTTTTTTGGCGAGTCTGTCGTTCGCTAAGGGCGAGAACTGCCATCGAGGTTTCGTACCTCGAGGCCAAATTCTTCGATGTTGTCGAGGCTGACGGTGACACGGCCAGTGATATCGGGTGGGCAATCGCAAAGTACGAGTGTTCCTTCGACCATGGCTTCCATCGATTCGATCTGATCGGGACGCAAACGATCACCCACAATGGCGGCGGCGCCCTCAGAGAGCACCGCGGCGCGAGGTTCGACCGTGTTGACGCGCACACCGGTTCCGTAGAGCTCCATTGCGAGACCGTTGCTGATTCGGTTCAGCGCAGCTTTTGATGCTCCATAGGCAGAGATGTTGGGCGAGCTTGGTTCGATCGGGTCCGAAGGTCCGCCCCAGAACTTGGCACTGCCGCTCGACAAATTCACGATCCAACCTTCGCCGGCTTCCACCATTGCCGGTGCAACGGCAAGAGCGAGATCGGTTGGAGCGTTCACATTGACTTCAAACATGATGTTGCGGCGCTTCACTGAGAATCCCGTGAGAGGTGCCTGGATCGAAGCCGCCGCATTGTTCACGAGGATTTCGATGTGACCTCCAAGCGCTTCCGTTGCTTCGGGGATGACTCGAAGTCGATCAATAGGGTCAGTGAGATCGGCCACCACAATGGCCACGGTCGTGCCATAACGGGCAAGCCGGTCGCGGGTGGCGTTGAGGCTTCCCTCGAGGGTGTCGTGCTGGTCAAGCGTGCGTGCAGTGAGCACAATATTTGCGCCTTCTGCGGCCATTCGCTCAGCAATTGCTGCGCCAATACCTCTGCTTGAACCAGTGACCACGACACGGCGGCCTTCGAAGCGACCGGCCATCACAAACCCTTTTCTGCAACGAATCCGTCGATGCATTCGCCGATGTAATTGCAGTCGTCGTCAGAGAGTGAATGATTGTTGGGAACGATGAGACCCCATTCCATGACGCGGTCGGCATTGGGAAGGCCATCGGAAGGAACGCGGAACTCCTGACCGCGAAGCATTGGTTGGCGAGTGATGTTCCCCGTCCACACCATTCGGGTGTCGACCCCGTGGGATTCCATCCACTGCTGAAGATCGGCGCGGCGGATGCCTGAATCGGGATGAATAATGAACGGGAACATATGCCATCCCGTTTCGATGCCGTCGGTCAGTTGAGGAAGGATGAAAAGGTGGGGGTACTTGGCAAGATGAGAACTCGTGATCGCAAAACTGCGTTGGCGACGGGCAAGGTTTTCGTCCAACTTGTCCAGCTGAACAAGTCCAAATGCGGCCGAGAGTTCTGAAGGTTCAAAGTTCCAACCATTTTCATCGAAGATGAAAATGTTGTCGTATTCGAGCCCGTCGTCGAGGGCGCTAAAGAAGCGGTTTTCTTTACCCTTTAGTGAGCCAAAAAGTTGAAGTTCAGAGCGACGACCCCAACGACGGAACAACAATGCGCGGTCAGCGAGTTCGTCATTGTCGAAACACACCATGCCGCCGGTTCCCGCGGCAGTGATGATGTGAGAGAGGGCGAAACTGGTGAGCGAAATATCGGCACGAGTGCCGGTTGGAGTTCCTCGCAATGTTTGTCCAAGTGCATCACATGAGTCTTCGATAACGAGCAGGTTGTGCTCGTCGGCGATTCCGCGGATTACATCCCAATCGGGGCAGTTGCCAATCAGGTTCGGCGCCATGATTGCCCGCGTCTTGGGCGTAATCATCTCGGCAATCCGATTCACGTCGATCTGGAACGTGTCTGGTGTGACATCGACGAAGACGGGAACCGCGCCTTTGCGCACGACTGGCGCCACGTCGGTGGAGAAGGTCACCGCACTCGTGACGATTTCATCTCCAGGTTGAAGGTCGATGGCTTCGTAAGCGAGGTACAACGCAGAACTTCCGGAGTTGCACATGACGCCGCGCTTCTTTTCAAAGAGGTCGGCAATACGACGTTCCATGGCTTTGACGTTCTTTCCGATACGCATGGACGTCGGCCCACCGCGAAGAACTTCGACAACGGCTTCGATCTCCCGTTCATCGTGTACTGATCCGGCGTAATCGATGCGGCGTTCGCTGTTGATACGGCTCATGGTTGCTCCTTGGCGGTGAGTGTGTCGGTTCGTATTGGTGTTGATCGAAGATCGGCGACCAGTTGGTCAACGAGTCGCACAAGTGCGGTGCAGTCCTGCTGAGACCAATCGCCGAGTACGTCAGTCATCTGTTCGACACGCAGGCCAACGATGCGGTCGTGGGCGCGACGTCCTTTGGCAGTCAGCCGAGCGACGGCGAGACGAGCATCGTCTGGGTCAGTAACGCGTTCAACGAGTTCGGCGTCTTCAAGAACGCGAACCTGTCGGTTCGCAGCAGCGGGGTCCATTGAGCAACGACGGGCGAGCTGTCCCATTGGCATCTCACCTGAATCGGCAAGAGAGCGCAGGATCGCGTACCCGGCGCGAGTGACGTCAACGCCGATGGTTGCAGTCTGGCGATGGTGCACGGCTCGGTTCACGGTGAGCCGAAAGAGTCGTTCCAGTGATCGTTCAGCGTCAGCGACAGATGGCGGGGTGGGCACGCGTGCGACCGTACGGCAGGTAGTGGACTATGTCAATGTTCTTGAACCTCGCGATCTTGGCGCCGAGGATCGGTGATTCTGGACCAAAATGCCCTATGACCGACGTATCCGCCACGAATCATCCCGCTCGCGCAGGGCTCGTACTTGGCTCGCTGATCCTGGTGGCGACCGTTGCGAACCTGAACCTCTCTGTGGCAAATGTTGCCCTGCCAGATATCGGACGCCACTTCGATGCCTCGCAAACTGGCCTCAATCTGGTGGCAGTTGCCTACTCACTCGGGCTTGCGGCCTCGGTCCTCTGGCTCGGAGCCGTGGGCGATCGTCATGGTCGCAAGATGATGCTGCTTGTTGGCACCGGGCTCGCCGTTCCCGCATCGATCTTGGCCGCGTGGGCACCAAGCCTCGAGGTTCTGATTTGTGCCCGGATCTTGGGCGGTCTTGCCGCGGGCATGGCATTCCCCACGACGTTGTCACTGATTGCAGCATTGTGGAGTGGTCCGGCTCGAACGAAAGCGATTGCACTTTGGTCGGCACTTGGCGGTGCGATGGCCGCACTTGGTCCGTTGACTGCAGGCGCGGTGCTTATGTATTTTTGGTGGGGCTCGGTCTTTCTCATCACACTTCCTCTGGCTGCAGTTGCCTTTCTCGGCGCGTGGAGATTTGTTCCATCACATGTCCATGAGTCGACCGAACCGGTAGACAACCTCGGTGGCATTCTTTCCGTTGTCATGGTGGGTGCTGTGGTGCTGGCAATAAGCTTTGCGCCGGAACCAGAGATGATGACGCAGGCTCTGATCTTCGCCATCGTCGGCGCAGCGGCGGTCGGCGCTTTCGTTCTTCGTCAGCGACGGGTGGAAGTGCCGCTCTACGACTTGCAGTATGCGAGTCGTAGGCCATTTTGGGTCGCAGCAATTGCGGGAATTTTGGTCTTTGGTTCTCTTATGGGGGCCATGTTTGTTGGGCAGCAATATCTGCAGAATGTCCTTGGGTATTCGACATGGACCGCGGGATTGAGCGTGTTGCCGGCAGCCTTTGTGATGGTGCTGTTGGCGCCGCATTCAGCAAATCTCATCGAAAAATATGGGTCACGCGTAACGCTGATGCTTGGTTACGTCGCTTGCATGTTGGGATTCGGCGTCATGCTGTTTCTTTGGAACGAACGTTCATCGTTTGCCATGGTCAGCTTGGGCTATGTGTTCCTGGGAGCGGGCGTCGCATTGGCCGGAACCCCGGCCTCGCGTGCGCTTACAAGTGCGGTGCCGGTGCGAAAAGCCGGCATGGCTTCGGCAACGGCGGATCTACAGCGTGATCTTGGTGGAGCGATCATGCAATCGATTTTCGGTGCACTATTGACAGCCGGTTATGTGAAGTCTTTCGATTCGCAGATTGAGTCCACGCCTCAGACGGCGACTATCTCTGACCAAGTTGTGGGTCAGCTGACTCGGTCATTCTCGAGTGCAGAAAACGTCGCATCGGCCTATCCGCAATATGCATCGCAGATAACGAACGCAGCCCGAGATTCATTCCTTGATGGCCAACACTGGGCGTTTGCTGCTGGGACGTTCGCCATGGCGCTCGGGATGGCGTTGGTGTGGTTCGCCTACCCGAAAAAAGAACAAGAAGTCGCAATGTTTGCGGAGTATCAAGCCGTAGATTGAGTCGATTGAGACTTCTCCTCTCCACGAGAGATTCCTCTGACGCGAAGAAGCCGCCGACCAATTCAGGTCGACGGCTTCTTTTTGTAACTATCGAAGTGACAGTGCTTACGCAGTTACGAACGGTGCGGGGTTGCGACGAGCACCAGCGCTGTAGGTGACCGGCATGTGCTTGACGCCACCGATGAAGTTTGAGCGCAGGATCTCGACATCACCAGCAAGGCGCATGTCGGGAATTCGCTCCATGATCTCGCGGAAGATCAGTTTGAGTTCCATGCGGGCGAGATTGGCGCCGAGGCAGAAATGCTGGCCACCGCCACCGAACGCGATGTGCTCGTTCGGGAAACGCTCGATGTTGAACTGATAGGGATCATCGAAGACCTCTTCGTCACGATCGGCACTGATATGCCACATGACGACCTTGTCGCCCTTTTTGATTTCCTTGTCACCAATGATTGTGTCGTCCAAGGCGGTGCGGCGGAAGTGGTACACCGGCGTTGCCCAGCGAAGGACTTCCTCGATCGCTTGATCGATCTTTCCGTCGATGTCGCCAGTGAGCGCAGCGTATTGATCTGGGTTCTGCATGAGAGCCCACATGCCCCACGATGTGGTGTTTCGAGTGGTCTCGTTGCCGGCGACGGTCAGCAGCACCATGAACATGTCGAACTCGAGTTCGCTCATCTTGTCGCCCTCGATCTCGGAATTGATCAACTTCGTGATGATGTCTTCACGAGGGTCGTTTGCTCGCTCCTTACCGAGTTGGTTGACATAGGAGTAGAGCTCGACCATGGCCGAAGCATTGTCCTCGTTGGCGTACTCGGGATCGTCGAGGCCGATCATGCGGTTCGACCAGTCGAACAGCATCATGCGGTCTTCCTGCGGGACACCCATGATTTCGGCGATGGCCTGGAGGGGGAGTTCCGATGCCAGATCAACAACAAAGTCACACGAACCGCGTTCGATGATGTTGTCAACGATAAGGATGGCGCGGTGCTGGAGATACTTCTCAAGCATTCCGATCATTCGTGGTGTGAATCCCTTGTTGACCAGCAAGCGATACCGGGTGTGCTTCGGGGGATCCATGTAGAGCATCATGAGTCCGCGCGGGTCGTTGCCGCCGGCGCCACCAGCGAGCTCATCCGGGGTCAGGATGGAGATGCCACCGGCCTCGGAGGAAAATAAAGCGGTGTCACGATTCACCGTCAGAAGATCCTTGTGCTTCACGACGTTCCAGAACCCTTGGGCGCCTGGGTACTCGTGCCAACTGACCGGATCTTCGGCGCGCAGGCGGTCGAACATTTGGTAGTGCTCGAGTCGCTGGAAGCGGTCGAGGTCGAGGAGGTCGATTCCCTCAAGTGTCATACGGATCCCCTTGATCGGTGCTGAGACAGTCAGAAGACGTGCCTTCGGTGGCGAAACCCTAATAGAGGGAGGTCATTGCGCCACCTTTCGCTTCCAAGTGGTGGTTGATGGGTTAGAGAATCCGGTTTTTGGAGTCCGATGGCTGTTTCGGGAAGGCGCCCGCTACCGTTTGAGAGACCGAATTTTTCGACTCCGCCATTTTGTAACGATCCCAGCCTGCCCAGCGGTTACCTTTTATGAAGACACGCAAATCATTCGTCGCCGCGCTTGTGGTCATCTTGGCAGTTGTCGCTGTCGGAGAGTCTTCAGTGGGGGCTGTCGCCGATGGACAGCAGTTCCGCCCATCGTTTGTTGGAGCTGCGTATTTCGCGCCGGGACAGGTGTACACCCAGAACTTCCCCGATCCCGATGTGGTCTGGGACGAGGCGACACAGAAGTACTACGCGTTTTCGACAACTACCGGTGGCGTCTATGTGCCGGTGATGTCGTCGACCGATCTCGTGACGTGGACAGCTCGCACAAATCATGCAATCGCAAATCTCAACGGACAGTTCCATGACGCGCTGCCCGACCCATCGCCCGCCGGAAGCACATGGACCTCTGGAGATCCGAGGTTTCCTGACGAGCTGTGGGCGCCGACGGTTGCGAAGTTGTCAGGGTCTGGAGTCAGCGCGTGGGTCATGTTCTATGCATTACGTGTGAATGCTGCTGGCAGGCATTGCATTGATTTCGCAACGAGTCAGACCCCTGATGGTCCCTATTCCTCGCCGAAACAATTCTTCTGCCCGGCGACGCCACTTGGAGCAATCGACCCGGACGTCTTCACCGATACGGCAACGGGTAAGACCTGGTTGATGTGGCAGGACCAGGGTGAAGCGGGCAAGTACTGGTCCTCGCTTTGGATGCGAGAAATTTCACTCACGGGTGCGCAGTCGGTGGATTGGGCGGCCGGCAGCGCTCCTGTGTATCTCATGGACGCGGGAGCAGCGTGGGAAAACGGTGTTGCCGAGAATCCATCGATGGCGCGAACCTCCGATGGCGTTCCAACGTTGTTTTACTCCGGTGGTTTGTGGAATTCCAACGGCTATTCGGTGGGTATGGCCAAGTGCGGTCCGCTGCAGTTCAGCTGGACGCCAATTTGCTCTCGCGTTGGCTCTGGTCAGGTGATGTCTCGGCGTCAAGGGAAGACGGGAATTGGCGGTTCATCTGTCTTTCGCGGCGCCGGCAATGTTCTTTACGTTGCCAATCATTATTGGGAAGAAGGTCTTGACCCCAGTTACCCAGGAAATCAACGAAGACTTGTAGTGGATCGCGTCTATGAAACTCCCGGGGGCCTCGCATTTTCGAACGAACCGGGAGCAACCGGAGTAGCCGCGGCAAGCGGTTACGTCCCGGTTGGGCCGACGCGTGTTCTCGATACTCGTTCGGCACTCGGTACAACTTCAACGCGAATACTCGAGCCGGGTGAAGTCTTTGTGCTCGGCTTGTCGGAACGAACGACAGCGACCACAACGTCGGTCACGATGAACGTCACGGTCGATGGAGCCACGAATACTGGTTACCTTGCTGTGTACGCATGCGGTGATCCGCCAACGACATCAACACTCAACTATGTACCCGGTGCGGCTTCGACAAACCTTGTCACGGTCCGGCTGAATGCAAGTCGCAAAGTGTGTTTCTATTCTCAATCTTCAACTCACCTCATCGTGGACCTTCAAGGCCTGTATGACTCTTCGGTTTCCTCCGCAATAACTCCGGTAACCCCGACTCGAGTTCTCGACACGAGGCAATCGACGGCGGTTTCTGCCGATAGCCACGTGCCTGTTGCGATAGTTGGCTCGGCTGGAGTTCCATCTGGGGCAACAGCTGTGCTCATAAGCCTCAGTGCTGATGGCGCCAGTGGCTCTGGATATCTCACGGCATGGCAGTGCGGAGGTACTCGGCCAGCCGTGTCGAATGTGAATTATCAGTCGAAGCTGCCGTCAGGCAACGGCGCCATTATCCCGCTTTCTCCGGGCGGTTCGATCTGCATTTATTCGCTGCTTGGCACAAACGTCATCGTCGATGTTTTTGGTTATGTCGGGCCCTCGGGACAACGACTCAATATTTCGACACCAACCCGAGTGTTTGACTCGCGTTCGTCCATCGGGTTGGTCAGCGCTGGCCAGACGGTCCCCGTGCAGGTGACGGGTGCAGAAAAAGCAGCGGTGGGTTCAACCGCCGTTGAAGTCAACGTCACCGCCACTGATGCTCGAAACCCCGGGTGGGTTTCGGTATTTCCGTGCTCAGCTCCGCCGGATCCTGGCTCGGAAACCTCGGTGCTGAATCTTGTGACTGGTCAAACCAAAGCCGCACATGTTGTCGTGCCGGTCGGAACATCTGGACCAGACGCCGGGAAGATCTGTCTGCGTGCGCAAAACGCGACACAACTCATCGTGGATTTGTCTGGCGGCTATAGCTAGCCGAGCAGTCCTGCGTGGCACCCCCAACGCAAGAAGATTGGAACCGCATCGCAACATGGCTATGCGGAGTTGAGGTGCTGAGAGAAACCTTGACCAGCACCGGTCTAATCCCGATTCTGACGGGATGGAGATGGCCATGAACAGGTCCCAAGGGAGAGTGAACCAAGGGGAGGACGTAATCCTCTGGGACTACACATCGCTACATCGGCTCACCTTTGCACCGATACGCCTACATCCACACGGAGTTAGACACGCCCTCGGCGCCCATGTAGACCACGAGCAATTTCACGATTTTGTCCGTCCGATTCTCACCGTTGTGGGCGGAGTTATTTCCTTCGAGCATGGCCGAACCTTCGGGATAGGTCTTTTCGATCCCTCCGTCGTAGAGGACAGTGATAGTCCCTTCCATCACGTAGACGTAGACAGGCGCTTCATGCATATGCAGACCGGTTGATGCGCCCGGGGCAAAGGTGAGAACGATCGATGACACCTGGGCCGGTGACCCGAGGGAGTACTGAAAAACTTGACCGAGGACGGTCGTTGTCTGCTTATCAAGCACGGTTGAGACCTCTGGCCTATCCGTGGTGATTTGAGAGACAGCTGTTGACGTTGAGGGGGGAGTCGGCGAGGAGGTATCGCTGGAACAACCTGCCCCGACAATTCCGAGAACGACGAATGACGCAACCGCGAGGGACTTCCACATTTGAGACGATGTTTTTTTCATCTCCCGATACTAGAAGGGATCGGCCTGATTCTGACGCAGGCCCACTTTCCCAGATGGCAAGTTTCACTGACATGCGGCATGTGGAGCAAAGCGCAGAATTGCGTGGCAATTCGGTAAGCCTCAATTGCCCGGGTCGACCGGCGCCAAATGGACCCCCAACCGAAGAAGATTGGAACCGACTGGGCGAGTGGTTAGTAGGCGTTGAGGGCCTCAGGGATGTCTTGACCAGTACCGGCCTTATCCCCATTCTGACGGGATGGAATCGGCTATGAGCAGGTCCCAAGGGAGATGTCCTGAACCCCTTGGGTCGGTCCACCTGCGGGCTGGTCTATGACGAGGGACTTGTTGGAACTGCCGAAAGCCCATGGGGTAACTGGCCAGTTGGCGCCTTTGAAGCCTTTGATGAGCGTGTGGCACCCCCAACGGGATTTGAACCCGTGCGTCCACCTTGAGAGGGTGGTGTCCTAGGCCGCTAGACGATGGGGGCCGGTGTCACGCTTGCGTT